>CAVRZF010000018.1:0-167919 GCA_963725715.1 Candidatus Bathyarchaeota archaeon | reverse complement strand
CAACTGACGGCGCATTGCTTGTTGCGGCGTTGAAATCAAGCGTTAATATTCAGGAAGAATCATCGAAAAAACCAACCATTGACATTTTACCGTTTAGCTTTGAGCGCAAACGCATGAGTACTGTCCACAGTTTAAACGGCGATGTGCTCATTTACACCAAGGGTGCTCCAAGAAACATTTTGGATTTTTGCACTAAAGTCCTTGTGAACGGCAAGATTGTGGCATGCAACGAAGAAAACCTGATGACTATCGAGTCTACGCTCCACGACTTCGCCAATCAAGGCCTAAGAGTCATTGCAGTGGCATACAAGAAAATACCTAAAAACGAATACAACAAGGACAGTGCCGAATCAGATCTTATTTTCGTTGGTTTAGCAGCCATGCGTGACCCTCCAAGAATGGAAGTTAAAGACGCCGTTTTGAAGGCAAAGCAGGCAGGAGTAAAAACCGTTATTATTACAGGCGATTATGGTCCAACCGCCGAAGCAATTGCTAAAGAAGTTGGAATCGTTGACCGCGACTGCTGCCAAGTTATCAGAGGCATTGACTTGGATGACTTAAGCGACGAAGCCGTCATCAATGAAGTGCGCCAAGGCAACGTTATTTTCGCGCGTGTTTCTCCAGAGCAGAAACTCCGCATAGTGATAGCTCTCAAAAACAGTGGAGAAATCGTGGCGGTAACAGGCGACGGGGCAAATGATGCTCCATCGCTCAAAGAAGCAGATATCGGAGTAGCCATGGGTGCTTCTGGCACTGACGTGGCTCGCGAAGCAGCGGACATTGTTTTGCTTGATGACAGCTTTGCCTCCATTGTTAAAGCCGTTGAGTCAGGAAGGGCTATTTATGAGAACATTCGCAAGTTTATTGTTTACGTGTTTTCGCACAACTGGGCAGAACTTATCCCATTCGTGCTCTATGCGGTTTTAGGAATCCCCTTGCCGCTGCTTGTGTTGCAAGTTTTAGCCATTGACCTAGTAATAGATGTTATTCCCTCATTGGCTTTGAGCCGAGAACCCCCTGAAGCAGGTATCATGGAGGAGCCGCCGAGAAGCAGCAAAGAAAGACTGTTTACAAGGCGGGTTTTGATGCGTTCAGTGTTCATAGGTGTAATAATTGCGGCAGGTGCCATGATAGGGTGCCTTAACGCTTGGGCAGCAGGCGGATGGCACATTGGCATGCCCGTTCCATCTGACTGGCATTTCGGACCTGGAATAGTTAGCAGCCCGATTTACCTCAAAGGAGTAACAATGATGTTCGCCGGCATTGTAGTCGCGCAGGTCGGCAACGTTTTAGCCTGTAGAACCAGCAAACAATCCATCTTAAAAACAAATCTCAAAACAAACCGGTGGATATTCTTTGGTATAATTGCTCAATTGGGTATCTTGTCAGTGCTAATCTACGTTCCATTAATGCAGGGAATCTTTGGAACGGTTGCCTTGGGCTGGATGGACTGGGTGTTTCTGCTTTCGTTAGCAGTTATCGTTGTTTTGGCTGACGAAATTCGAAAGTTCTTTAGCCGCAAATTCAGCAAAACAACCCCTGAAGCCCTTCAAGCCCACGACCACACCTAAACAAGCCCGTATAGCTTGAAAGGTTTTTATTAGAACAGTGCAATGTAGAGGTTAATGTCCGGTAAACAATTTTTCATCGACCGTTATGCAAAATTAGGTTGGCAGTTCGAGGAAATCCAGCTTACACAATCAATCAGAATAAACCAAACCAACGCTAAAGCCAAAAACCTGCCAGTGAGGCTTCGGAAATTAGGTGTTGATACGGAGAAAATTCTTTTTTTGCCCATGGGGTACTGGATTCCAAGATCTGTTGTTTCACCTGGAGCCACCGCTGAGTACCTGCTTGGCATGTACTCGATCCAGGAGGCGGCAGCTCAGATCCCTGCGCTGCTTTTTACCGCTTTAGGAGGAAAAATGGTGCTAGATGCCTGTGCTGCTCCAGGCGGCAAAACGACTCAACTCGCTGACCTCATGAACAACAGTGGCTCTATAATCGCGCTAGATATTAACAAGACGCGGTTAACTGCAATGGCTAACCACCTTGAGCGTTGCCACATCAGCAACACAGCAATCTACAACCTTGACGCGCGACAAGCTAACACGCTAAATCTCAACTTCGACCGTATCTTGCTTGATGTTCCCTGCTCAGGCAATTTTACCTCAGACGACCAATGGTTTCGCCGAAGAACCCTTGCCGACATAGAGCAAAACTCTAAAGTGCAAAAAGAAATCCTATCCGCAGTCGTAAAGTGCTTGTCGCCAAATGGTGAAATGGTTTATTCTACTTGTTCGCTGGAGCCTGAGGAAGATGAATTGAACATGGATTGGGCAGTCAAAAATCTTGGGCTGTGTATTCAAAAGGTTGACTGTATAGGCGTGGATGGGTTGACGGAGGTCTTCGGCAAAAAACTTGATTCTCAAGTAGCAAACTGTAAAAGAATCTGGCCTGACCAAACTCAGGGCTTCTTTGTGAGCAAATTGAAAAAGGTGCAAGCATCATGAGGCCATATGAAGTTTTTGCTTCACGATTTGGCGTTAGAATCGCTTTCAACAGTGAGTTAATTGTAGAAATGAATCAGCGTTATTATCTCTTAAACCCTCGACTAAAAAAGATAATGCAGGCAGATTTTTACTATGGTGGCTTATATCTTGGCAAAATAGGGCCAAACGGGGGCTTCTTTCCAAGTTTCAACCTTTTAAATATGCTTATCGCTATCGTAGCGAACAAAATTGTCATAGACCAAAAAGCAGCTTGGCTTTTCATTTGCGGCAGAGATGTTTTTCGTTCGGGCGTGGTGAAGATTATGGGTTCTAAGCATAAGGGCGATGTTACTTTGGTGCTTAATGAGTTTGGGGAATGCCTTGGTTTTGGAAACATAATGGACGGGTTGGCTAGTTCTGAAGGCGAAGTTGCGGTTCGGAACGTGCTGGATGTTGGCGATTTTTTGCGGAGGGAAAAAAGAAGTTAGTTTTGCCGTATGGTGTCTAGTGCCGATGGTTTAACTTCCAACCGTTCAATACATCGCCATTTTGATGAACATTCATGTAGATATTTTTTAGATAACTTTAAATATGTTCATATCTAATGTTTTTTTTAAAACATAAGTATGTGGGACGTAAGCGAATGAGCAAAAAAGTAGCCGCCCAAAAGCTTTGCACTGGTTCGAGAGCAAAATTAAACGTTTGTATAGGTAACTCGACTCAAGCAGCCCGCAGCTTGCTCAATCATTCAACTCGCTAACATCAAGCAATCAACGGTTGTCCAATTTCCATTAAAAAGTTCGCTATACGTTAAATATTTATGCAGAAATAACATTAAGTAGACAGTTGAAATACAGATAAAATCAAACGCAAAAAAGGAGAGAAAAAAATGAAAAACTTCAAAGACGCAACTTGGAAAGAGAACGTGACAAAAGTAGTTAAGCAAATTCAGGAACAAGATATCAAATTCATAAGGTTACAATTCACCGACATCAATGGTATGCTAAAGAATTTAGCTGTAAGCTCAAGAAACATTGAATCAATCTTTGAAAACGGTCAATCATTCGACGGTTCATCAATCACAGGCTACAGACCCATTGAAGAATCCGATATGGTTCTGTATCCAGATCCAACAACCTTCGCGGTTTTGCCGTGGAGACCAAAAGAAAAATCCTCCGCCCGACTCATCTGCGACATTTACACTCCGCAAAACAAACGCTTCGATGGAGATCCACGTTATGTTCTAGAACGTGCGGTTGAAAAAGCCGCAAAAGCAGGTTATACCTTCATTTGTGCTCCAGAACTTGAGTTCTTTATAGTTAAAGAAAGCGAAAATGGCGAATTGCCCAAACCAATAGATTTGGCAGGATACTTTGATTTTCATCCAAGTGACTTAACTGATGATTTACGACGCGAAATAGCGGACACAGCTGAAGCTTTTGGCATAGAAATCGAAATCTCTCACCACGAAGTTGCCCTTGGACAAAACGAAATTGACTTCAAATATGGAGAAGCCATCGAAACAGCCGACCGCGCAATAACAATGAAGATGTGCGGAAAAGTCGTTGCTGCACGAGCAGGCTACGTAACAACTTACATGCCTAAACCATTCCAAGGCATCAACGGTAGCGGCATGCACTGCCACCAGAGCCTCTGGACCAAAGACATAACACAAAACCTCTTCTATTCAAACGATGAGAAAAACGGTTTCCTCTCAGACCTTGCAAGAAACTACATCGGAGGACAACTAGCACATGGAAGAAAAATGGCGGCTGTCCTTGATTCATGGCCAAACAGTTACAAACGCTTAGTCCCAGGATACGAAGCACCAGTCTATCTTGCTTGGGCACACAAAAACCGTTCACCACTTATCCGCGTGCCAAACTTTGGCGGAAGAAAGAACGCTGCAAGATGCGAAATTCGCTGTCCAGACGGCGCTGGAAACCCATACCTACAATTCGCAGTACTGCTAGCAACTGGCTTAGATGGAATCAAAAACAGAATTGACCCAGGCGACCCAGTAGAGCTCAACGTTTACCACATGACGTACGAGGAACGCAAAGCACGCAACATTGTTTCACTGCCAGAATCCCTCAAAGAAGCATTAGACGAACTCGAAACAAGCGATTTGATGCGCGAAACACTAGGCGAAACAGCATTTGAAAATTTCCTACGTGAAAAACGCCGCGAATGGGATCTCTACCGCACTCAAGTAACAGAGTGGGAAGTCAACCGCTACATCAAAAGACTCTAAGCCAAAACAGCTCATCTTTCTTTTTTTGTTTCAGTCTGTAGTCACAATAGCTTTATTTTTATGCAAGCGTAAGCCTTATTAGAGGTGAATTTTTTGTTGAAAAATCAACAGCTAGATCCGTTAGTTGCCGCATCAAATATTTACACGTTTATAGATGAAAACGACCGTTTTAGAGTGCTTAAAGTATCGTTCCCGCTTGGCAGCACCGCTAGAATGCATCATCACCCCCAACATATGGTTTATGTACTAAAGGGCGGAAAAATGAGACTAACCTCTGAAGGAAAAACTCAAGACTTGAATTTGGAGGAAGGCAAAGCTATTTTCTTAGTAGCGCAGAACCATGAAGCTACCAATATTGGCAACACAGTGATTGATTTGCTTGTTGTAGAATTGAAGTAGTTTGGGCGTGGGTCTAAGAGTTTTTTCTTTTTAATCCACGATTTTTTTAGCTAACTCTTTAATGGGCACGATGCATTGCTCCCTCTTTGATAGACTTTTTAGCATAACTGCGCATTCCTTTAGCTCGCGTTCTCCAACGATAACCGCGTAGTCGACATTTCGTTTGTCGGCATCCTCTAGCGCCTTAGCCATTTTTCTGCCCATAACCTCAAACTCAACTGCAACACCTGCCAGCCTAAGCATTTGCGCTACCTTCAACGCTTCAACTTTCAAAGTCTCATTAACAGCAAGCACAAGTGCTCTTTTTTCCTCTTCACTAGTAATTGCTGCTTTTTGGGTTTGTAATGCGATTGCTATTCTATCTATTCCGTGAGCGCAGCCAACTGCAGGCGTCTTTTCACCACCAAATAGTTCAATAAGCCTGTCATACCTGCCCCCACCACCCAATGCAATCTCCAACTGAGGAATGTAAATTTCAAAAATCATTCCAGTGTAATATTCTAAGCCACGGGCAAAAGCGGGGTCAACAGCTTCAATAGGGCATCCGCTTTCAACAACAAGCCTAAGGACCTCGCCTAAATTGTCAACTGCAGCTTTTGCCTTCTCGTAACCTGCCACGTACACTTTGATTTTTTCAACCGTTTCAAAGCATTCGCTGCTCTTCAAATTAAGCAAACCCTCAAGCATACTGCGGCACTTATCAGTGGGAGCCAGCTTAAACGCTTCATCATATTCTTTTTTGTCCATTCGCTGCAGAATCGCATTTTGAGTTTTCTCGTCAACGCCCTCGTGGCTGAGGATTCCGCGTATGATTCCTATGTGCCCGATTTTGAAGGCGTAATTCTGCAAACCCAACGCTTTCATAAAACTGTTAGTTACCAGAACGATTTCAGCGTCAGCTTCTGGCTTAGCTGAACCAATGAGTTCAAAGTTTGATTGCCAAAATTCCCTGTAGCGACCTCGCTGGGGTTCGTCATAGCGGTAAACTGTGCCAACTGAGAAAATTCGAAGGGGTTTAGGCTCGTTTTTCAAAGATGTCGTAGCTAACCGTGCGATTGAAGCCGTGAACTCTGGCCGTAGTGCCACTTGGCGGTCTCCGAGGTCTTTGAAGATGAACATGCGTTGACGGATTTCTTCGCCGGACTTGGCGCTGAGCAACTCGAGTGGCTCAACAACTGGCGTAATTACTTCCTTAAAGCCATAGAGTTTAGCAGTCTCCCGTGCTTTTGCAATGATGAATGTGAAGGTTTGGGCTTCTTCACCGAGCAAATCTCTCATTCCGCGGACGGTTTGGAAAGCAGGCATGCAGTTTTTCTCCTTGCTTAAGACTGTGCAATTATTCTTTTAAATCCTCGCCCACCTAACAAAACCTAAAAAAAAGCATTAACACTTTTCTTGTTCCATTGTTCCACTTTTCATCTATTTTTCAGCAGAAAGGTTGAAAGCAGAACGCATAGATGATAGTCTATCTGACACCAATGATTGAGACATTTTATTTGCATCTAGAATTAAAAAACAAAAATGGCAATTGGTCAATTAACTTACCTTTCTTATGCACTAAATGCGGTGTCTGCTGCACACTGGAGGATTTTTTAACCGCTGGAGAAGTAACCGCCAAACCTGAAGAGCAACCTCAAGTCCACGCTAAAAACCGAGCACTTTTTGAGGAGATTGGCAAAATATGGGAAGCAGACAAAGCAAAATACAACAATTATATAGCCCACACTCCTTGCCCATTTCTTGTTAGCAACTCCTGCTCGATTTACGAGATTCGACCTGTCGGCTGTCGCCTCTTTCCCAAAACAGCGTTTGGCATGCAAACCCAAGATTGTCCAGCACTTACCCGATTCAAGAAGCAACGCAGTGCCCTCAAAAAAAGAAAAACCTGCAAGGAAACCTATCACTTTACCAACTCAAAAAGTGGCGAGCTCATTGAGTTAACTAAGTTCACAGAAAGACAATACAACGCCTGCTTAGCCCAACTGCGACGAGTGGGTATAACTGGCGATGAGCTGGCTCTATTCAACCTCTTCAACGAAAAAGAATAACTAATAAACGCCAAATTTTCTCAGGTGCAAACTGTTTATAGAATTAATTTAGACATAGACATAGCACGCCCTGAAAGCCTACCTTGTACGCTGAGGAGGGAGGAGGGGTATACTATTTACAACAAAATTCCAGTGTAAATAGGCAATAGGCTAGGACTTTTGGCGATAGGCTAGATTAAGCTATCAAGAAGAGCACGCAGAGATCCTATTTCATAGTGTTTTCTAGTGAGAATAGTCAACAAATACTAGGCGCAAAGGCTCTTTATGGTTGTAAGCTTCTACTTCTATGCGGATCATTCCAACATGAACTAAGCCATCTCCGTCTGCTGGGTGATTTTGGAGATAGCGGCCCACAAATAACTTGACGAACCTTGGCTTAAGGTCAACAGGGATTTTTCCGTTGCCACACCCAATATCCAGAAAAAGCTTCGTTTCCTTGGAGTTTGAGTTTTGGAATTAGCTGTTGTGCCCATTGTAACTGGTTTTGCTGTTTCTAGCATAGTCTTGAGCGTTCCAGTTGCAACTCGGGTTTGCCATTGTTTGCCTACTTGTTAAAAGTTAACTGTGAGACTGAGTAATGAACGATTTCGCCTCTGCGGTTCATGACGGCTAATATTAGTTCTTTCTTTTGGCTTTGACACTGTTGCAGAGCGTCTACCAAATCGTTTATGCCAAGTGGTTTGCCTTCCTGAGTACTTAGAACCAGATAGGGCGCTGTGTCTTTGCCGTAGCCTCCTCGCTCATAAACGCGAAAATCAATCTTGCCGCCAAAACCTTCACGAGCAACGTAGCCGCGGCTTCTAAGGTCACGGTAAACCAGATAGCTGACCCAGGCATTATTATTAACTGCCTCATAGCAGTGCAATGTGCCCTGAAAATCAACGGGTTTGCCACTTTCGTCTTTGATTTCAAGCATGCCCTTTTCCATAAGATAAAGTACCTCATAGAAGGTGAGCCTGAAAACCTCGTTCCCCAGCGTGCCGTATCCTCTGCAGGTGAGTGCGTCAATACTGCTTTTGTCACTTACAATAACACCTTTTGTCGTGAGTGTTCCGTTTGTTCGAAATTCAGGAGGCTGCATTTTTTTGTTTTCACTCATTAATTAAATCAACCGTGACAGGCTTCATTTTGGACTTGTTACCTCTTTAACATTATGCTTCAATGCATATCGTTTGTGCTAATAGTAGCCAACATGAACAAGCGGCGTCTTATCTAATTCTGGGAAACCAATAAATTAGTTTCAAGCGTAATGATTGTTAAGGTGTCTTAATTTTGGTTGTTCAAAACTCACATTTTCATGGCTGCCAGATCGCAACCACTAATTCCGTGAAACAGCACAAACTCAGAAAGCTCATTGCGTGCCTGTCAAACAAAAAAACGTTGGGCAAGGATTTCGTATCGCTTTACATACCGAGAGAGACACAAATAGATGAGTTAATCGCATATCTCAAAAAGGCGCCTGAATGTGCTGATAGGGATTGTCTCCAAAACACTCTGAAAAATGTCATTCAATATTTAAAACAACAAAAAGAAATTCCTGAGAATGGTCTTGCCATATTTGCTGGTACCTATAGCCTTTCCAATGATTTTGAAAGTGAATTTAATTTGGAAGAAATCGTTCCAATAGAACCAATCACTGCCTATCTTTTCATAGTTGATGACCATTTCCATTTAGAGCCGCTAAGAGATATGCTTAGAAATAAAAAAGTCGTGGGGCTAATCGCCTTGGACTCAAAAGAAGCCAGCTTCGGATTGCTCAATGGAGAACGCCTCGAAATTATCGAAAATATCACGTCAGGGGTTCAAGGAAAATCGAAAAAAGGTGGCTCCAGCCAAAGACGATATGAAAGAGAACGTGACATGGCGCTCACAGGTTATTTCCACAGAGTTGCGGACCACGCGGAAAAGACGTTTCTTGAGAACCATAAAGTCGCGGCTATAGTAATCGGAGGACCAGGCACAACCAAAGAGGATTTTCTAAAAGGCGATTATCTTCATTATGAACTACAAAATTCGCTTCTGAGCACCGTTGATACACAATCGGCTGGCAAAGAAGCAGTCAAAGAAGTTCTTGACAAATCAGTTGAGGAACGGCAGAATATGTGTGCGCCAGAGGAGCGGAGCATCATGCAGCGGCTTCTGGCAGCTATAGGCAAGCAAGACGGTCTGGCGATTTACGGGTTAGACCCCGTTTTAAACTCGCTTAAAAAAGGTGAAGCAGAAGTCGCGCTCGTAACTGATACAACAGACATGTTAGAAATTGTTGTAACATGCAAAAACTGTGGGTTATCAAAGGCGAAGATAATGCATGCCGCAAAGAAGGTTCCGGCTGTTCAAGAAATGGTATCGCTTCCATGCGAAAGATGCAACGGGGTCGAATACGCCGTGGTCGAGAAGGACATAGTTGACCTCTTGGAAGATGTGGCTTCAATAACAAATGCAAGAGTTGAAGTGATATCTACTGAATCGCCGGAAAAAGCCAAGCTTACGGCTTTGAGCGGTTTTGCCGCGATCTTGAGGTACAGATCTAGATAAGGTAGAGGGTAATCATTTTGTTGCGTTGTTTCTTATAGAGCTAATTTATCCTAAAAAAATTGAAAAGATTAGACATATTGCGGCTTTAGATATAGTTTAAGAGTTTTTCCATATCAAACAAATTTGGATACACCAAACTGGGTACTCGGCGACAGAAACTAAGGGTGATCCATAAAAATGCTCGAAAAAAACCTCAAAAAACCAGTTACCGCAATTATAGTAGTGGTCTCAATTTTGCTAACCCTGTTTACAGCGTCGTCCAACTTTGTCTATGCAAGTGGCGGGTCAATTGCGCTGGCGAATGCCTATCCCCGAGAAGGATGCACATACTTGGCCATCGACTATTTCACATATCAACTTAGTGCAGTTAACACTAACACTACTGTTTTGGTAAGCATTGATGGTGGACCACTCATATCGATGACTTTTCAAGGCATAAGAGATGAAGTGGTCAACGGTGATACTGTCGCTCGCGACTGGTACACTTGGCAGGTAACAATTCCAGCTATCACGGAATCAGACGATCACACTCTCCAGTTTTTCAGCCACTACTACGTTTGGCAAGAAACGGACCAATATTGGGCTGAATTTAACTCTTAGTTCCACTATCTACTCATTCACAATTAATAGTACCGTTTCAACTCAGCCGACTCTAACTCCGACAACAACACATATATCACCACACTTACAACCGATTCCAGATTTGCAGCCTTGGATAATTCTGCCATTTATTGTCGTAGCAATTCCATCAATTTTATTTGTAAGAAAGCGAATACCCCAAAAATAGCACCCCTTATTTTTGCCGGAATACGGCTTGAAACAGCGGTGTGATTTACTTAACGTAATCTTTTAAATAAACCAAAGTCTTTGCTGTAGTAAACTTGAGTTTCGCAGATGATTGCTGACACATATTTTAAAGGTGTAATGTCGAAGGCTGGGTTAAACACATTAACGCCATTTGGAGCAATCTGCACCGAACCAATGTGGGTGACTTCCTCAGGTTTGCGCTCCTCAATAATCACGTCAGCCGCCTTGTGGGCAAGGTCGAAGGTGGATTTTGGTGCTGCAACATAGAACGGTATGTTATTTTCATGTGCAAGAACTGCTACTGAGTAAGTGCCAATCTTATTTACGACGCCATCTTGGACAATTCGGTCTGAACCCACGATAACTTTGTTGATTAGGCCTTTGCTCATGAAGTAACCTGCCATGTTATCAGTAATTAGAGTCACTGGAATTCCATCGCGCTTAAGCTCATAAGCGGTAAGCCTAGCCCCCTGTAAAAGCGGGCGCGTCTCGTCAGCTATTACTTTGATCTTTTTGCCCTCTTCCCAAGCTGCGCGGATAACACCCAGCGCGGTTCCATACTCGACTGTTGCCAATTCTCCTGCGTTGCAATGGGTCAAAATTGTGTCGCCGTTTTCGATGAGTACCGAGCCGTTTTTGCCGATTGCGTGGTTCTGTGCTGCATCATCGTCAGCGATTTTTTGTGCTTCCTCAATAACGGCAGCTTTAATATCTTCAATATTGCCTGAAATATTTCGGGCTCTATTTAGCACTCTTTCTACTCCCCAAAACAAGTTAACAGCAGTGGGGCGCTGGCGTTTGATAATTGTGCCTGTATCTTCCAGTTCGGATAACAGTTTTTCTTTGGTTTTGGCTTTTGAATGATACGCTGCCAATGCAACGCCAAAACCGGCCGCCGCACCCAGCAATGGGGCGCCTCTAACGCGGAGCATTTTTATGGCTTCAGCCATCTGCTCAACTGTTTTGATTTCCAATGTGACTTCTTGGAGGGGCAGTTTTGTTTGATCTGGAGTGATTACGCTTCCATCTTTCCATTGGATCATGCGCATTTTTTAGCCTCAGGAGGTTCTATTGGCTTATTTGTTGCTGATGTTTGCTTAAAAAGTTTCGATTATTGACGGGATATTTCCGTTGAACTAAATCGTAGAGCTTGCCGTAAAGGTCCTCGAAAACTACTTCGATGCCCCCACATCTACTCAGTTGGTTCACCAAAGATCTTACCCCCTCTCTTTCATAACTTGAAAATCGCAATCATCGTTTGTAGGGTCATAAAAGCTTGGTCTCCTGCCTGTTTGCCAAATGCTTTCCGCTTTTATTCAGTATCCGCAAAACAAAATTTAACTTACAGTCAAGCTGATCTTTAGGCAAAACAGTAGGTCCATAGAATTCGATAGGAAAGAAAAAGTTTAAGGCTTAAACCTTTCTTAAGCGGATGCGTCAAATGGCGATTTAAGTGCCGTGACAACTTCAACTGGAGAGTCTTCGCCTGACTTTAGACGTTTTCTCCATTCTTCCCCAACAGCGATTAGCGAGAAGATACCTGAAACTTCCGCTTTGGATTTTTTGACAAGGTTTACAAGGGCTTCTTGGGTCTCTCCGCTTTTTATCATGTCGTCAACGATTAGGACGCTGTCGCGTTTCTTGACTGCTTCTTTGGGAATGTAAAGTGTAACGGTTACGCCTGAGTCTCTTCCAAGAATGTAGGTTTCGTCCAAGAATGCTTTTACGCCGACCTCTTTGTTGCGTTTTGCAACTATTAGGTTTACGCCTAAGGCGTTGGCAACCATGGTGGCTAATGGGACGCCGTCGACGGCTGCGGTTAAGACTTTTGTAACCCTCTTGCCCGCGAAGTTTGCGAGCGCATGGTTAGCTGCTTGCTGCAGAATGTTATAATCTCCAACGATTTCGGTGTTGTCAAAATAACCGATTTCATCGAATTTTATTCTGCTGCGCAATTCTGCTTCTAAGCCGACCATTTTTGTGAGTACTCGCCAGAGTTGTTTGGCTCTTGTTGTATTTGGTAGAACATGGCCTTTGGCGTAGCGGCTAAGGACGGTGACTGGCAGACCTGTTTTTGAGGCAAGTTCGCGGTAGGTGATGTTTCGTTTGTATTTTGCTGTTCGTAGGAGTTCGATTGTCATTAATCTTAGTTTCAAATCTTCTGCGTGAGTGCTCAACTTAGTTTCTTCTCCCATTTACATTTATCAGTTAATAATCGGTTGTTAATTTAATATTACAGGTATTCAATTTATAACTTTCTGTTTAAATCCACTCGGCATTTTAACACAGGAAAATATTACTTCAGCGGGGCTTTTCTCGTTTGTTGCATTAAACTTTTTAGACAGAACTGCGACTCCTATATCAAATTGGGGGAAAAGAGTAATTCAGAAGCTTAACATGTTATTTGTAACTGCTCTGTTCGGCTCAATAATATTTGTTGTCAACGCTTTTCTGCCGCCCCCGCTAAACTACATCCTAATTGTAGTCCAAGCAGTCCTGCTTGCAGTCAGCGGACTTTTCGTCAAAAAAGTCGGCGCAACCTACGCAGGCGCAGTAGGCGGCTTACTAACAGCATTAATAAGCCCCGCTTTGGGTCCATTTACGTTTCTGTTTGCTTTTCTCTTCGGTGTTCTAGTTGACGGTTTCATGTTTCTTTTCAGAATAAACGCTACCTCTGATGGTGTGAACCGTACTCGGTTGATGCTTGCCATGGCGGTGAGCACGATGCTAATTGGGATAATCAGCTACTCCGCCTTCGCGGTGTTCCCACAATTTGTTCCTTTTGCTAAAGAACTGGGCGTGGGCTTATTCATTCAAAGAAGCACTATGCTTGATGCAATGGTGCTGTTTATGGGTCCGGTTACAGGTGGCGTGTCGGGCTATGCAGCTTCATATTTATGGAACAAGTACCTTCGTCACATTCATGTTTAAAGTGGTAACTGGCGGATTTTTTCGTCAACAAGCTTGGCAATCATCAAATTAGAAATAAATACACACTTAATACCCTGCAATTCAGCCAGCTCGGCAGGTTTTTGGTCCTGAGTTATCAAAATCAATCCATGTTTACCGGCGTATTCGACGATGTCCTTGTCTTTTGCACTTTTTAAACCGGATTCCTGAGCAGTTTGCACTTGGTATCCTAACGTTTCAAAATACTCTTTTAAGCCTGCGTACATTTCATCAAGCAAAAGCTTCATTGTTATTCGCTTTTATTCTAAAACATATAGTTATTTAGCTTTTGCCAACATAGTAACTTACATTCTCTCAATTTAGAGAAAACTTGACTGAGTAGCTGATGTCTTTTGAATACTGGCAAGCACAAGAATAATATACTTAATAGTTAAATCATGGTTCCCTTGGTGCCGTAGCCGTGAAAAGCAAAATCAGCAGCATAGGGTACGTTAACAAAATCCAAGAAAACATCTCCGCCATAAAACGGAGGGAACTCTCACCGCTTTTTGAAGATTTAAAAGCGGCTGACTGTGTAATTTGCGGAGGCTCAGGTCGCTCACTATATTCTCTTAACGCCGCCCTAAGCCAAATCGCCCTAAGTCAGGTTGGCTGGCGAAACAAGGTTGTGCTGACGCCTGATGACCCTGGGTTCCCAGGCAAAAGCATGTATGATGCAGCGGCTGATTTGGCACGGCGCTACAAAAAGACCCTCCTTCTAATTAATTCTGGCAGTGGCTACTCGGATGACCCGCTGGTTATGGCTCAGGATTTAGCCAAATACATTGAAGAAAAAAAGAGTAACCACTTCTCCATGGGCCTATTCACTTCCGCACTCGACTCACCGTTGGGCCAAATCGTTGACAAATACGGCAACGTTGTCGAACTCAAAGGACGAGGCAAATCAAAGCCTGGCACAGAATACAGCGAAACAGGTATGATGGGCGACATTTTCGAGCTCGGCACACTCGAACTTATGAACAGCATGGTTGAAGCCGTTTTTCGCAACCTCGAAGTCGACGATGTTTTTTCGCTGTGCACTGAGGAATTCGAAAAAATCGGCGAAATCATCGACAGCAACGTTAACTCGGAGACATACACCGCACTCGTTGACCTGCTAGAGAAACGTACAAACGTTTTCTTAGGCGGTAAAGGCACTGGAAACGAAATTGCCAAAATGACAGGCGTGCGGCTTTTCCACATCAAGAGCTTCCTTGGTGACAACGTCTACATTACAAGAGGCGTCAACACCCCGCATCCACGTGCAGGTGACCTAGAAATTCTCATGTCTTATTCAGGCGAAACCAGACCAGTCATTATCTGGGCTGACGTAATAAAAAAATTCGCAGGAACCGTGTTCGCAATAACAAGCAACAAAGATTCGACACTAGCAAAGAAAGCCGACTTAAAAATTATATTGCCTGAAGAGGCTAAACCCCTTACTCCAAGACGCTTTTACACAAGAGCAGCCTACGTGCTGAGCCCTGTTCCTGTGAAGTTAGCCGAGAGGCTTGGTCAACGTGGCTTGAACTTGCCTGAGTACATCATCAGCTGGTACCACTCAGTAACACAGTAAAGGCGCGCTTATCGTACCCTTTTTCTTCTATTTATTATGAACGCTGAGACCGCAATCGCCAAAGCTAAAATTATCACTGCTAAGGGCAGAATTATTTCTCACTTCTGGCAGCCAGCTGCTTCTCTATCTTAATAGGTCAGGCAATCGCACAATCATCTGATTCAACAAATCCGCCGACCACTTCACCACCACTGACTGTTCGATGGATGCGTTTATCAGGGCGCTGTCACAGCGTGGGGCAGCGAATCCTACAAAGGCTCCATAACAGTAAACGATAAAACAGCAAAAGCGCCCCCTTCAGTGTTTAAGCCATGGGTAACTGGGAACGCGTTCTGGTCAAATCAGCTTCCGTTTCCAGAAACCAAACCAACAGGAGAGGGGCAATACAGTTTCACCAATTACAACGCAAGACTGGTAATGTTGCTATCCATCAGAAAGCATGATGATTTCATTGTTAATGTAACCGGACTCTGGAACATAAACAAAGTTAAGATTACAACTCAGTTCAACCAAAACGGCGCTCCAATCAACACCATAAAGGAAATAACACCGATAGCTGTGCAAGCAACAGGTCAACTCCTTATCACTTCGGACTGGAAATAGTTCACCCTGAAAGTTGACGGCGTAGATGCGTTAAAAGGCATTGAAATCTCAATGGTGACAAGCACTAATCCAACGAGTCCATTTAGCAACAGCGCAGGCCTTGCACCGAACCTTGGCGATTTGAAGAACATTATGGGATGCTTCCGAGCTATACCAGGGCTTAGCAACTATAACCCTGATTTAGACTACAACCATAACTCGCAAATCGATCTCTCAGACTTAACCACAGTGGCAGCGAACATGTAAAAAAGGGCTGTCCCCTCCTCTTTTCTTGTCTTAGTTTATCATCAATTTTACATTCAGACGTTCATTGCTAAATTGATAGACCCTCTACCCTCTAACCCAAAAATCAAATCTATTTCAGGCAAAGCCAAAACGGCTTGCCCAAAAGAAAAGCTGTCAGGAACGCAGTGAATTCTTCGTTTTCCTCATGGATGCCGGCTATCTCACTGTTAACCGCTATCTTGAAGCTTTTCAGGATAGACTTGACAATCAAGTCAGCCACGCCCGCGTTTTTGCCGCCATCCGCGAGCTTTCTTACAAGAAGTTCGACTGCATCCGTTGATTTTCTTGGCAACATAACAATCCAGCGTCCATCTTCAATGTACGGACCGGAAATAACGCTTCGGTTAGACGAATATTTGGTTAAGAAGCTTTCGCATTCAGTCTCCCGATAAATCGGCGGTCCGAAATGTTTTTTGATGTTTGGCAAAAATTGTGATTCAAGCTCAAAAACAAAAACGCTAAGGCTCTTTTCGTTGCTCCAAATCGTGTCGTTTAGAACTTTGAAATCGCTTAATTCGATTAATTTGTGCAAAGCACGTTTGGTTTTGTAGAGTTGCCCCCAGAGCACGTCTGGAACAGCCTCAATTTGGCTTATAACAAGAAAAACTATAGCTGAACCGCGGCTTTCCAACTGATGTTTCAGTTCTGCAACCGGCAAAGGTTCTACTTTTGGTGGATAAAAGAAGGCTTCCGTGGGGTTTTTTAAGAAGGCTCTGGCTGCCCCAATGAAATCATAAAGCTTCTTAGGTTGAACAGCGGATGCTACGTTTCTGCCCTTGTCTACAGGGTCCACAATCACCAGTGGCTCAGGAAACAGCAGGGCAAGCTCATTTTGCCTCTCCACGTAAAACTTTTGAATGTCAATAACTACTCTACCCTTGTAACGCGCGAAAGCTTCTACAGTGGCGGCGAAAGAGCCGTAATTCATCACCAAGAGCTCGCACAAATAACCACTAAAGCCGCCGACTTTAATTTCTGCCCCATAAACTCCAATCCCCTGCATGAACAGCTTTATCAGCCGTACTTCACTGCGCAAAGCTTCACTTAGGTGTGCTTGGATATAGTCGGTGTGATAGGGTGTTCGATCTGTTGCACTTTGCCATTCACCTGGTTTAACGTCATAACATGGCACAATGTCCGCCTGGTAACCTCTGATGCAGATTTCGAGGTAGGGGTGCTCAGCGAAGCGTTCAAGCTGCTCATAACCTTCCGTTGCTTTTCTGGCGATTTTTAAACCTACTTCGCCCAGGTTCTTGCGTGGGGTGCTGGTTGGCAGGCGCATGAAAACGTCAATGTCAAGGTTCTCTGCCAGCCATGTGTCCTTTGCCACAGAGCCCTCAACCCGCACTTTTGCCTCTATGCCTTCTTGTTTGCAGGCGTCTGCTACTTTCCGTTCTAGCTCTCGGGTTATGGCTTCAACAGTAGCGCGGTCTTCTTTGGAGGGGGTAATTTTTTTAAGAATCTTTTGGGTTAGGGTTTGGAGGTCTGGCATGGGTATCATTGCTGCTTTTCTGGGCAAACTTCTCTGAGAGTTGTATATGTTGGTCCTTTTGGCGAGAGTTGACTTCTCTTCAGCCTTAGGCATTCCGCTTTTATGGTTCCGAACTCGTAATCCGCCTTTTTGGTGACAAATTCGACGAGGTTTTGCTTGCTCTTGCTGCTCCTTACACGTGCAATGGTTAGGTGTGGGCTGAAACCGTACTGGTCAGCGGCAAAGCCAAGTGCCCTAATCTGCGGTTCAAGCTGACCAAAGATGCTTTTGAGCTGCTCTGTGCCCTCGGTTATGGCTGCCCAAACCACACGGGGGTAGTTGAGGCTGGGAAAGACTCCCATGCCTTTGATTTGGATGGTGAATGGTGTAAATTTGATGTTTTTCATGGCTTCATGCAGCTTATCCACCATTGGTTGGTTAATGTCGCCGAGAAACCGCATTGTTACGTGAATATTTTGGGGCGCTACGGGACGCAAATCCGCGCCTGTTTCAACAAGAAGTTTCTGGACATACGCCAGCTTGGTAAATACCTCTCGGCTTTCCAAATCAAACGCGACAAAGCTCCTTAGACGCTCAGACATTGCAGGTCACTTCAAAGTATTTTTACACGGCACAGACATAAATCCTTTAAGCAGGCCGCAGATAATAAGACCTAATGGTAACCTCCAACTGAAAGGCATTGCCAAAACTGCATAACACACAGCCTACCCCCCTTCCCACTTGTTTACAACCAACATGAAACAATAAATTGCGATAGTTTACATCAGCCGTCATGCGAAGGTTTTTTTCTGGATCCTTTGATTCCCGCCAAAAGAAGCGGATTCTTGCATCCTACCACTTAGAAACACAAATAATCGCAGGGAATCGCGTATAGTCGGCAGGAATCGCAACCTGCAAACAAAGCAAGCCCCAAAACAAAAAACCAACTTAAAACAAATGCAGCACATACGACACCTACCTCCTCCCTCCCTATCTTTTTACAACTAAATTCGCATTGTAAAAAGCGTAGCTAAGATAGGCACACAAGACTTAACCGGGTAGTATTATTAACGCTGACAAATTTGTTGTGTTAGACCAAGTTATTATCCGTTTTAGAAGGTGGCCTCGATTATTTTCTTGAATTTTCTCAGTGTTATGAATGCAGCACTACAAAGTGATATTGCAATAGCGGCAATAATTATAGGTAATGTTGGAAATGGTGAAGGCGACGTTGCTGGCTTAGGCGTAACTTGGTTGTTCATTGCATTAGTTGAGGATCCGGTGCTCTGTCGCCATCCTGTATTCCAGTCATTTGGTGTCACTACATTTTGTTCATTAACAAGTAAAGTTTTTTCACAGCTGACTATTACAAATGCTATAAGAAGGAATGTCAGTATCCCTGCAATTCTCATTGATTTGGCGCTGCTAAATCTTTACACTTATGTTGAACTTAAGGTTCGGTGTGTCGCTGTTTTTACACTCACCTAAATCTCATCACGTTTATGGATACTTTTTAATGCAACCTATCGATATAGAACCAAAAAAGGGGTACTCTATGAACGCTGATAAACTGGTTGTTGGATTGGCTGGGATGCCTGGGTCAGGCAAATCTCTGGTTGTTGACACCGCACGGGAACTTGGCTACTCTGTAATTATCATGGGTGATGTCATCCGTGAGGAAACTGCCAAGCGTGGGTTGGATTTGACGCCGGCGAACGTTGGCAAAGTTATGCTGCAATTGCGAGCTGACGGTGGCAACACAATAGTGGCGCAGAAATGTATCCCAAAAATTAAGGAGCAAGCAAGCGGCAAAGTTCTTGTGGACGGCCTACGTAGCCATTTTGAAGTGGAGGCTTTCAAGATTTATTTTGAGCGTTTTAGCGTTGTCGCGGTTCATGCGAGTCCTGAAACACGGTTTAGCCGTCTTTCCAACCGTCGCCGTAGCGATGATTCTTCAGGCTGGGAAGTATTTCATGAACGTGACATGAGGGAGCTTAGCGTCGGTTTAGGAAACGTTATTGCCCTCTCCGAACTAATGATAATTAACGAGGACAGCGCCCAAGAAGTTAAGGGGCAAGTGCTGGATTGTTTGCGGAGGATAGAGCAGAAATGGATCAAGTAACCGTTCATGTAGAAACCGAGATTTACCCCACAGAGAGCGAAGACAAAGTCAAAGCGGCAGTTGCCAGTATTTTTGGCAGCGTTTCAATTTTAGTGGAGCCTGAGGGCAAAGTGCGCCTCCTAACCGCCGATGCCACCGGACAAGAAGCCCTCAACAAATTCCGCACTACCCTGCGTTCCGACAGAATCCGAGACGCCGCAAGACGCGCACTTCGTCACAACATCAGAGGCAGTATAATCGACTTCTGCTTAAACAAGCAAGTCGCCTCCGCGGGCCACATCAGCTTCTGCGAGGAAACAGCCGAATCACCCCTGGGACCCATCAGAGTAACCATCACAGCCGACAACCCCCAACTGCTAGTTGAGTGGCTTGCGGAAAAATCTGAAAGGTAAGGCTAACTTTTGTCTGCGAGGGCTCAGGTCTCAAAAAACGGCGCGGTGCTGCTTGGTGACAGCGTAGCCTGCGACGCCTTTGATCCCAAGCGTCCCTTGCGGATTGTTACCCATGCGCATGCGGATCACCTTGGAGGGCTTAGGAAAAGCTTACGTTGTTGTCAAAAGGTTTTGATGACAAAAGCCACCCGTGATCTTGCTGAAACCCTCAACGAAACTCTAAAACTCCAAGGCTCTTGTGTTGAAACGTTGGAGTATGGCAAAACCCTCAGCTACGGCGATGAAAAAATCACGCTTTCGAAGGCTGATCATATCTTGGGCGCAGCTCAGGTGCTTGTTGAGGATGCAGGTGGGATACGCATTGCTTACACAGGTGACTTTCGCATTGACGACACACCCGTCATTGAAAGCGACGTTTTGGTTGTTGAAGCCACTTATGGGAGCCCTTCGTGTAGGCGCAACTTTGATGTGGACGTTCGCGAGCTTCTGGTTTCGATGATTGAGAGGCGTCTGCGAGGCGGCGCCGTCTATGTCTTCGGTTACTATGGCAAGCTCCAAGAAGTCATGCAGATCTTACGCCAAGCGGACGTTTCAGTGCCCTTTGTTATGCCCCAGCGCATGTATGATGTAACTAAAGTCTGCGAAAAGCACGGCATGAAACTTGGAGACGCCACCCTTTCCAACGAATCGGATGGACATGAACTATTGGAAAGCAACCTTCCATGCGTCGCCTTTTACCACATGAACGCCCGCAACCACGCAGGCCTAAAAAACGCGCGCATCACCGTTAGCGGCTGGGAATTTAACACACCCTGCAAACAAATCGGCGACAGAGAATACCTCGTAGCTCTTAGCGACCACTCGGACTTCGACGGCTTAGTCGAATACGTAAAACGCTCCAAAGCCAAACAAATCATAACAGACAACTACCGCGTAAGCCATGGCGCTGTGTTGGCCAAAGAAATCCACAAGCGCCTGGGAGTTTCCGCTATTGCGATGCCTCGGTCAACGGGTCAAACCACGCTTTAAGCAATAAAGTCTTAGAGCTTTTAATATTCTTGGGAGAATGTTGTGGCTTAACTTATTGGTCTAGGCTTATCAGTTAGTCGACTGGCGGCGGATTGTTCTGAAACTGTAAGAAGAAAGATCGGTTCTCGAAGGAGCTTCTTGATAACTATACTGGCTTAGATGAACATTCCTTATCAATAACGGACATCAAGTGGCAGTTAGCCTATCAAATTGGCAGAATCTTTGAAAACAAAGGATCCAACAATAAAGATAAACCTGACACTGTCATAATTTACTGCCAAAACAACCCCTAAGAGGAACCTAACCTGAGCCACAAACACAACATAAAAAAAACCTACGTTTCCTTCATTGAATTCGACGATGTTTTGACCTCCAGGCTAGCTATTGACAGCAAGTATTTTGGCGAGGGCAACTCAAAGGGTCGAATGTTAAAGTTTAATTTCGAATATTGCCTTGAATGTGATCTGAGGATGCTGAATTGCGAGCCTATTCTAACTAAAGGCATTTTAGAGCCAGAGTTTGAAAGGTTTGTAACTCAAGCAAAAAATAACAAGTACGTAAGCTCGGAAACTACAACCTTGCAGCACACTGACTTTGAAACATTTCAACGCCTAATTAAGAGCGCTTTAGCGTTTGGCAAACTAAAGCAAAGCACCGCTTAACACCCTTGCATCAGCCTGTTAATTCGCTGTTTTCTTTGTTTTTAAGTAAACTATGGATTGCTCAGCGCATTTTACGGTTATAAGGCTTAAAGCTTAAAAGCCAAGATTAGAATTAAGAGTCAATTTACATGCAAATAAGGAATCAGCATGGCCAAATCATCAGTAATATCAGGGTTCTACAAGCTTCCGCCCAAAGAGCGGCTCTCAATGGTTAAAGACTTCGCGGGTTTAACCGAACAAGAAATTAAACTTTTAGAAAACACGGGTTCGCTGCCCATTGATGTGGCGGACCACATGGTTGAAAACGTGGTCGGTGTCTTTCCCGAGCCCTTAGGAGTGGCAGTTAATTTTCAAGTCAACGGAAAAGACTATCTTATCCCAATGGCAACCGAGGAGCCAAGCGTCATTGCCGCTGCCAGTTATGCCGCAAAAATGGTTCGCGACGGCGGAGGCTTCCACACCAGCAGCACCACCCCCGTCATGATTGGGCAAATCCAAGCTGTCAAGTTAAAAGACGCTCAAGAAGCCAAAAAACAAGTTTTAGACGCCAAAGTTGACCTACTCAAAAAAGCCAACGACCAAGATCCAGTTCTCAACAGTTTCGGCGGCGGCGCAAAAGATCTGGATGCCCGAGTCATTGACACAACCATGGGGCAAATGCTCATCGTACACCTGTACGTTGACTGCCGAGACGCAATGGGTGCAAACGCCGTAAACACCATGGCTGAAGCGGTCGCACCATTGATTGAGCAGCTAACAGGAGGGCATGTTTATCTGCGAATTATTTCGAATTTGGCTGTTAAACGGCTTGCAAAAGCCTGGTGTACCATTCCCAAAGAGGCGCTTGGTGGAGAAGCAGTCGTTGACGGAATCGCTTACGCTTCCGCTTTTGCGGCAGCCGACCCATACCGCGCAGCCACACATAACAAGGGAGCAATGAACGGCATAGTTGCAGTCGTCTTGGCCACTGGCAACGATCACCGCGCCATTGAAGCTGGAGGACATGCATACGCAGCACTTAACGGCAAATACACCATAATTTCAAAATGGACCAAAAATAAAAACGGCGACTTAGACGGCGAAATTGAGCTACCCATGGCAGTTGGCTTAATCGGCGGAGCAGTTAAAACCCACCCAATCGCGCGCATAGCCATGAAAATCCTTAACGTGAAATCAGCCAACGAATTCGCTGAAGTCTTAGCTGCAGTAGGCTTAGCCCAAAATCTCGCCGCCCTACGAGCCTTGGCAAACGAGGGCATACAACGTGGACACATGAACTTGCACGCAAGAAACATCGCAGTCATAGCAGGGGCTAAAGAGGACATGGTAGAAAAAGTTGCGGCACAGATGGTTAAAGAGCGCAAAGTCCGAGTAGACAGAGCCAAAGAAATCCTAGAAGAACTGACCAAAAAATAGTTCTAAGCCTTTAGGCTTTATTTTGCTTTCTATACCTTTTTTGGGTTATTCCAGTATTATTCTCGCGTCTACTGTTTTTGCGCCGTTCGGGTATGCCATTACTGGGTTGAGGTCCAGTTCCTTGATTTCTGGGTGCTCCATGACCAGGCGTGATGTGCTACAAAGAATGCTGATGAGCGCGTTGATGTCTGCGGGCGGCGTATTACGGAAGCCCTTGAGGAGCGGATAGGCTTTAAGCTGAGTTATCATTTCTTTCGCGTCGTCGGCAGTGAGGGGCGCGATGCGGAAGTTTACGTCTTTTAGCACTTCCACGAAGATACCTCCTAAACCGAACATAATTGTTTGACCGAACTGCGGGTCTTTCATAGCTCCCACTATAATCTCGGTAGATTGCGGCGCCATTTCCTGAACAAGTACGCCCACGATTTTGGCATCGGGCTTATAACTTTTTGCATTTTCCATGATTTTACGGTAGCCCGAAGTGACTTCAGTCGCGTTTTTCAAGTTTACCAGCACACCTCCTGCATCAGACTTGTGAATAATATCGGGGGAAACGATTTTCAAAACTACTGGGAAACCGATTTCAACCGCAAAAGCAGCGGCTTCTACCTCATTGCATGCTACCTTGAACTTAGTTACCGGAATGCCATATTCAACACAAATCGTCTTCGCTTCAGGCTCCAGGAGAACAACTCTGCCTTCGATTTTGGCTTGAGCAATGATTTTTGTAGTGTGATTCATAGTTATTACGCCTCTTTAATGTGCCTTAATGAGATGTCATTGCTTGTAGGTATAAAATTGTTTTTGATTAAGCGGTCGCTTGCAACGGGTGTTTACTGTATTTGTGTTGGACAGTTAGTTATTAGTGTATAGTAAGACATAAGATTTAATAGGCTTCGGTAAGAAACTAACTACAGACCAACATGCCACCAACTCAACTTAAGCAAAAACTCAAAAACAGAACCACCAAGTTACAGTTCAAACTAAAAACTAAATCTGAGACACCAAAACCAAAGAAAGAGCCTCAGCAAAACCAACAAGACGGTAACAAAAAGAAGAAATTCAGTTTCCCTAAGATTTCGCTGAAAAAGAAAACTGTTGAGCAAGAGTTGCCAACTGTTCCAAAAGCCTTGCCTAAGACCTTCAAAGTAATAGACAAATATTCCCTTTACGAGCCTTTTGCGCAAGTTGCAATAGTTCAAGACTCCAAAACAGGCGAGTACAAATACGTTCTAGACGAATTGCAGCTTGATACTTTTGAGCGAGGCATTTATAACAGAGTTTTAGAGATATTGCTCGCAGAAATCGAATCTCCCAAAGAGGAAATCGCTGATCCACGCAAGTTTTTTGCCCAAGAAGCAAAGAAAATCGTGGATAAATACCGAATCAGCCTTGGTTGGCTTCCTGATGTTTCATGGTACAAAATCCTCTACCACGCCGAAAGGGATTTGGTCGGCTTTGGCAAAATTGACCCGTTGATGCGAGACCCAAACATAGAAGACATTTCTTGCGACGGAGTAAACAAATCAGTTTACATTTGGCATAGGTCTTTTGAAAGCATAGAAACCAACGTCAAATTCGATAACGACGACGACCTCGATAACCTGGTCGTCAAACTTGTCCACATGGCGGGCAAACACGTCAGCAGCGCCTTCCCCATAGTTGACGCCTCACTTCCAGGAAAACACCGTCTCGCTGTAGCTTATAGACGAGAAATTACGCCTTTTGGCACAGCTTTTACTATTCGAAAGTTCCGTGACGACCCCTACTCGATCATCGATTTAATCAACATAGGCACATTCACCGAGGATATGGCTGCTTACCTTTGGATTTGCCTTGAAAACCGCGCTTCTGTCATGGTTCTGGGCGGCACAGCAGCAGGCAAAACCACCGCTCTAAACGCGCTTGGCTGCTTAATTAGGCCAGGCAGCAAGATCATGACCATTGAAGAAACCGCAGAACTCAATCTGTCACATGAAAACTGGGTTTCACTAATTGCTAGGCAGAGTTATGGTTTAGGCGGCAGCACCGTGGGTGAGGTTGCGCTTTTCGATTTGGTTAAAACTTGTATGAGACACCGCCCTGACCTCATGATTGTAGGCGAGGTTCGTGGTCAAGAAGCCTATGTCCTGTTCCAGGCGTTGGCAACAGGCCACGGTGGTATGTGCACTATGCACGCCGAAAACGTGGTGTCAGCTGTCAAACGTCTTACTCAGAAACCAATGGACATTTCTCCAGCATACATCCCACTAATGAACATTGTAATGTCAGTGCAGCGGGTTCACCTTGTCAAAAACGGTGAAAAGAAAGCCTATCGTCGCATGCTCTCAGTTAACGAAATTATCGAATTTGAAAAATACGTGAACCCCTTCAAATGGGACCCCATCAAAGACCAGCAAACTATGGATTTAGACTGTAGCTTCCAATTTACCAACATCGCAGAGCGTCTTGGAATAACACGCGAGGAGCTAATCAGCGAAATGCATCGGCGAAGCGACGTTTTGCGGTGGATGCGAGAACAAAAAATACGAAGCTACAAAGAAGTAGCACAAATAATCGCAGAATACTACGCAAGACCCAAAGAATTCTACAAAAAACTCACTGAAGAGGAAGGAGTAAAACCAATTGCCGCTTCTAAAGAAATTTGAGGCTCTTTCATTTCGCCTCTTCGGCGGCTTAGCAGCTTATTTCCAGACCAAATTCTTTAAAACACTCAAAGGCACCTTGGAAAAGGGTAGAGTGAAAATTTACCCCCAAACATACATCTCTATGATGTTTCTATTTGCTCTCCTAACCCTTCCAGTGTCAGTGCTTGGTGTAGCGCTTGTTATAACCACACATTTTTTGCCTTTGTTGGTTTTGGTTTTTGCCCCGCTTTTTGTGGTTGCCGGTTTTCTTGTTATCCCTATGAATAACGCCAGTAATAGATCCTCAGACCTAGAGAGGGAGATGCCTTTTGCCGCCGCATACATTAGCGTCATGGCGTCGGGTGGCATAGCGCCATATAACAGTTTCAAACGCTTAACCGACGTGGACCTCATGCCGGCTATGCGTAAAGAAGCCTGCGATATAATGAAAGACGTTGAAGTGTTCGGTGTTGATCCATTAACCGCGCTTGAGCAGGCTGTAAAAAAGACGCCTCTGGATACCTTCCAAGATTTTCTAGGGGGTTACGCTTCAACTGTAATTATTGGCGGTGACATCGGACATTTTCTTGAACGCAAAGCCGAGGACATTTTTAAAACTCGAGCTCTCCGTGTCAAAGCTGCGGCTGAACGGCTCGGTATGCTTCTTGAAACTTTCATTATTGTAATGGTAATGATGTCGCTTTGTTTCTACATACTTTTTGCTGTACAAAACATTCAGACTGGAGCAGGCTCATCTTCAGATGTTTCATCATACTCAGGCATTTTAATGTACACGTACCTCTTCACGCCGCTTCTATCAGCGATGTTCGTTTATCTTGCCCACAGCATGCAGCCAAAAACTCCAACGTATGAAACACGTCCCTACAAAGTCTTCGGCATATGCGCTGTAATAGGAGTAGTCGTATTCCTGTTGCTTTCAAACTTCATGGGTGCAACCCAACTGCCAGTCTTCACAACTCTGCAGCAATGGGGCGTTGATTTACCCGTTGCTATAGCTGTTGCCTTGTTCATAAGCACCGCACCAGCTGCTATTGTGCACATACGATTGTCAAAAGTTAGAAACAGCATGGAACAAGGAGTCTCTAGTTTCCTTCGCGACCTTACTGAGGTTCGAAAAACAGGCCTCTCGCCTGAAAAATGCATTGAAAATCTATCAAAACGTGACTATGGTGCCTTTAGTAAGGAGATACGAAAAATTAGCGCTGAAATCTCCTGGGGCATACCCATAAAAAAAGTAATGATGGATTTTCTGCATAGAACCCATAGTTGGATGGTGCAGATAGTCATGTTCCTTCTGGTTGAAACCATAGACGTTGGCGGCGGGACAATCGCTATGATTGACTCTCTTGCTCGTTTCAACAATTTAACTCAAGATGTGGAAAAAGAAAAGAAAATGAATGTTCGCCCCTACATAATGATGCCGTATTTAGCATCCATTCTACTGGTGGCAACAACCGTAATGATGATGAGTTTAACCACAGGCATCGGCGTTGATACATCAGGTGCTACCACAACAACCACTGCAGGCGCTAGCATGATGCAATCAGTCTTTATGACCGCTGTCATCTTCAATAGTTACCTTATCGGAATTGTCGCAGGAAAGATAAGTGAAGAATCAGTTGCCGCTGGCTTCAAGCACGCAGCCATCCTCGTGTTGATTTCAGTTATTGCTGCAAAGCTGATTCCACAATTCGTTAAAATTGGATAGGAGCCAATAACATGGGGAACAATCACACAAGTTTACGCAAAAATCAGCGAGCCGTCAGCCCAGCGATTTCAACAATTATCCTAACCGCGACAACTGTAGTCATGTTATTGGTCGTTATGAGTTACGGAAATAATTTCTTGAATTCAGGTATTGCCGAGAATGAATTTAACGGAAATAAACAGTTCATGCAAACTACTGGGCTGCAAATAGACGACATAGCTTGGACTACGGGACGCACTCAAACAGTCTCTTACTCAGCCAAATATGGCTCATTAAATTTCACACCGTCAGCGCTCGAATACACAATCCAAGTTCACACCAACGCGGGATGGCAAAACTTAGCTGCCCCACTGCAAACAGGAATAATTCAATTCAAAATGCCCGCTTCCTCTTACTCTCTTGGTAATAACTATTTTACACGGGTGCCGCAAAACGCCAACAGCTCCTTTTTGCAAACTGGCTCATCAGCACCTGTAAGCCAAGTATTCTGTGAAGAAAAAATTCCCATGAGTGATGGAACCTGCTCTCGAATAGTTGTGGTTCCAACGATAAGAGAACTGAACTCATCCATAACAGGAACACTGCAGACTACAGGCTATTACAAATTTTATTTACCTCTTCTTTCCAACGGAACGAACCTTTACAGATCCCAATCTGTAACATTGACTGGAAGCGGCATTACAAAACTATCGTGTAGTGACGTTGACCAAGTAAGAGTCACAGTTGACTTCCCCAAACAAAGCGCGGGGTTTGACTCGTCTTTTTTTAAATTTGACCAGATCACTCAAACAATGAATCTGCCCGCAAATTCAGTGGTTGAATTTTACGTCAGCGACGTAGTTGTTGCAATAGGGCAGGTATAACATATGGAGGCTAAAAGTTGGCTCATATAACTATTGAATACATGATTATGGTTCCCGTCATGATTGCGCAGATTATTCTTTTCCCATATCTGGCTGTAACAATGAGGGACTCTTGGGTTAACTCTAACATGGAACTAGAGCTTGGCGAGATATGCGGACATTTAGGAAGTTCAATTCAACAACTTTACTACTCTATGAATCATGCGTCGATTTCTAGTGGTTCACTAACGGCTAAGCTCAGTACCCCTCCTTTAATCGGCGATGGCTATGGTAACTTTTACAATTACACCATAACGTTCCAAAACGCAACCAACTCATACAACGATGTAAAGATAATGAAAATAGTGCTTGACATTCAAGGACGGAACGGAGACGCTTCAACAATTGTCACTTTGGGTCCAAATGCCGACTGGTCCGACAACTCCACGTATGTTAGTAGCAGCTTAGACGGTATAGCCGCGACTAAAACACCTAGTTCCATCTGGCTGGGATTTGGAGACACTTAGTATGGCCGGTTCAACAATCGACCACATGGTATCGGTCATCGTTTTTATCGCTGCCATAGTAATTTTTCTTGGGCTTTTCAGTCAAACCAATCAAACAGCAATCACTTATGAACGCCATAGGGCGCTGGCAACAAAAACAAGCGACCTCTTGGATACTATGCTCTTGAATCCAGGTTTACCCAATGATTGGGCAAAAAGCAACAATGCACCTACTGGTTTTGGCATTCAAGACCCTGAGTTCACTCAGTATCAGATGAGCCCTTTTTCGCTGATGCGGCTGACTTCAACGGGAACTACAGTGGAATATGACAAGAGCATTCAGGGCATATATTATAACAAAGCAAGCGTAGGCGTGGACGCTTCTTTGCTTACACCTATAGCGCAGGAACTCAACTATTCTGCTGTATCCAAGCTGTTGGGAATAAACGGCACTTATGGTTTTCAGTTATCTTTGACGCCAACTATCACTGTGTCAATAGTAGAAAACCAAGCTGCTTCGCCTTTGAGCTTATCAGTGACTGCCTATGGAACAGGTTTTCCCTTTGCGGATGCAATTGTAAACTACTGTCTCATACTGGTTAATGCTAGCCCAATTCCAGGTGAATGCCCATCGTACACTATTCAAAATGGCGTTATCTCAACAAATACCAACGGTATAACTGAACACATAATTTTTCCGATTGTAGGCAATGCAAATCAGGCTTATGCCTTCATTGCGTATGCCCATTTGAATGGTGTCGTTGGAGTGGGCTACTTCACACGCAGCCTCACGAATGATCAAAGTATAATCCCCATAGTTGAAGATCCAGCTACCCAGAGAGTCGCGTTAGCACACAGCTACGACCTAAATAATTCAGGTCCATCAAGCTCTATCTTAAACTACAACTCCACTTTATTGATTTCCAGAGAAGACTACACGCTTAGAGAACTATCAATTGGCTCCGACAATTCATTTGGCATCGTTACATCCGGCAGCGGCAACCCCTATCCCTCCATTACCATGCCATCTTGCACAACAGGGATTCTCATCGTTACCTATCAAAACAGTTCAGGTCAAAGCGGCGTAAAAATGATGCCTTGGGGCGTTAGCTCCCTAGCATTTCCAGTAACTTTTGGAGGCACCATAGGTGGACAAGAATGGGTTGCAACTGACATTCGTCAAGTAACGATCGGCGGCGTAGCTTACCAGGCAAAACTTGCCCTGTGGAGTCTGGGCTATCAGGTGAACAACTAATGATGCGTACAATCGAAGTGTTGTTAGTAATTATTATTATATCAGGCGCTTTTGTAGCGGCTTCTTACTTTGCTGTTTTGCCAACACCCAGGCAGGTTTCGCCGATTAACCTTAGCCGTCTCTCTTTGACAACCTTGCAGATGCTTGATTCTAATTACGACTTGAGCAAAGCTGCGTTCGAAGCTGATGACCCTGCCGCGTTAAGTCATTTGCAGGTAGCTCTTTCTGCTTCGTTGCCGCCTAACGTAATATACAATTTAACCGTTTATGACGTGAATCAGGAAAGCGGACTCCTTTACAAGCCAGTTGCTAACATCTCAAACGCTCAAAGCCTTGGCTTAACCTCTGACGTATCTACATATACTGTGGCTTCCTCCAATGTCACTTTCAATGTGACTCCTCAAAAAATAGGTGAAAATGGGGATGGTGGAACCCTTTATATTTTGAATTGTAGCGACGCTAACGGCTGGTGGATTACTGGTTACTCAGCTCAAAGCTTAGCCCACGATCTCTACAACTTGCTTTCACCTTACTTTATCAATACAATTATGGTTCAAAATACGGCGCAGCTAAGGCAATTGCTAGATAACCAGACTATTAGTGGCTCCTCAACTGAAAGAGTGCAAAACGCCGTAATCATTAACACGTTCGGAGAATCTATACCGATGCCCAATGAATACGCTAAGGGTCAATCTCGTGAGACCTTAGGGTATAATGCAACAGGTGGAACTCATGCGTACACAAAGTACTGCCACACATTAGGGGCCCTTACTCGACTCTATAATTGGACTTGGGCAAGCATTGTTGGGTATCCATTTTACTATGTCAGCAACACTCTGGCTTTTGCCAATCAAGATAACACTTTTGGATTATATGGCATGAACCAGACTAGTCAAGGTGGCGTAAGAGCGTTCCTGGAAGGTTTGGATAATCAAACCTATCAATACAACGATGCCAGCGTTATTCCAAGCGTAAGCAGCTACAGTGTTACACTAAACAGTACAGTCATAGATTACTGCAATTACTATGGCGTTTACCCATCTCCATATCAAACTTCCACAAGAGCCCTTTCTACCTCCATACTATCCAGCTACCATCTTTCCGTTGGACTCTATGTCTTCAATCAAGTCGATAGTTATTTGCCAGGCGCATTTTACAACCATCATTCAGTAGGCTCCAACAGTACCAGTGGATCCCTGTTAGCTATCGGTTTAACACGAACACCAGATATTCGAGTTACCGCCGTCAGCCTTCTTTCGTACTATCATCCGCGCCTTTACCCATCCGAATTCAATACACAGGGAACTTCGCGTCTTGTGGTATTGCAGCTCGGTTTGGCAGGAGGTAGCTAAATGAACAATAAAGGCCAATTTTCAATTATTGCAGCTCTATTGGTTGCGGTCGTTTTGATTGCTTCAGTGGTTACAACTTACTCTGCCATCCGCTATAACACAATCGAGGGTCAACCTCAAATTTTAAGCGCAATTGACGAAACCAACTTGGCTCTAAAGCAGCTATTGGGTTTCACCGTAGGATACTACGGCTCAGTTCTTCAAGTCACAGGAAACTCCACGTATGCCCATTCACTTGCCACAAAATACCTCGATAGCGGCCTACAAAATGTCGCTGACATAAGACCTGAATGGGGCACCTCCTTTAACGTCACCTCATTATCGCTGGGAACCTACTGGTTTACGAATGCTAGCTACAGCCAAGGAACCCTAAACATAACCTATGGGCTAACAGGTCTTGGCATAAACGGCATAGCCTACTCGGCATCCTGTCGCCTTGACGCACAAATTTCCCCTTCCACATCAGACAACCAAGTTTACTTAACAGTCACAAAAGACGAAAACGAGCCAGTGGTCGGATTGAGTACGTCAAGCTTTAAGTTTTATCTTTATCGGAACTCCAATTCAACTTGGGGTATGGTAAACCCGCCTGATGAGCCCGTCTCATCAAGCAACGGAACCTACATAATAGATGTGCCAGCAGGAATAAATCCGCAGTCATACGCCATCCAAGTAACTGACACCCGAGGGATCAATGTGGCGGCCTGTTCATTTAGCCGCTTCACTGCAGGTATCACTTTTAACAGCACCACATTGAGCGGTGGAGACTACGTTGACCGATTCAATTCAAGCATTGACGCGGTGTCTGATTTCGGCTCTCATAGTAACTTTGGTGCGCAGGCACAGGGTCCAGAAGGAATATACGACACAATTACTCAGGCGCCTGACGGAACCTTGCCACAACCCAGCTACCCCTTATATTGGAGCCCCACAGGTTTGTCAACAGATGTTAGCGGCACAACCAATGACTTGCAAAGCAACAACCAAGAATACATGAGTATTTCTTCCTACGGTTCTCATTTTTCAGGATTGGCAGGTTTTGGATATTCAACCTTGGGTAGTTCTAGTCGAAGCATTCAAAATACCATAAGAGGCTCATCTTTTACTGCCCCAGGTTACGGGCAGGCTCAAAGTATTACTGTATATTTAGAGTTGTCAGGTGGAGCGGCAAGTAGACAAGTTAAAACGGCTATTTATTCTAACACTGGTAGTCTCATCGCTGGTACTGAGGAAATAACAATTTCTTCAAGCGGCTGGTATACTTTCAATTTCAATGGACAAAAACCTGTCTTCACGGCAAACAGAGTTTATATTTTGGTTGCATGGGCTAATTCAGCATCTACCGGAGACATTCTGATACATTATAATTCAGGTAGTACCAATCAGGGTTCTCGAACAGATTGGGGTTATAGCAGTTGGCCTTCTGCTCCAAGTTTTACTAACAATAATAACAAGTATAGTATCAACTGCACATACTCACCTGCAGACCAGTTTACTGTGTCAGGTGAGTTAACTGGGCGCTCAACCTCACCTACCCCTTGGAACGACTTGGTTTGGTCAATTGATAGTTCTACATCAACCAGTGATGTGAGTACAACTTTCCAACTTTACAAATGGGGAGCCGGCGGAGGGTACCCGGGCACTGCCGGAAGCGATGGGTATATAGCAGCTACTTTGGGCACTGGCGATTCGCTGGCTACCCAAACCATAACAACTAGTCCCTCAAGTTTCCTAAATACTAGCAGTTACTGGAAAGTAATGATTACCGCCATCAAGTCCTCCACCACACCATTTACCCTGAACCTTGACTTGGTGAAATACAGCCCAGACGTGCCCAACTACAGGCTTAACATACAGGAACAATGGACAGACCTAAACGCGACCTATCTTCATCCTCACACAGTTCTCTGCATTAACATGGGCAATTCTACGCCTTCAGGGTTGGCCCTTGACGCTTGGAGCAACGGCGCATGGCATCAACTCTCCAACTCCTTAGTCAGCGGCTGGAACAACCTTTCAATCAGTTCATACTTATCCTCAAGTGTCTTTACAATCAGACTTAGGGCTAGCAACCTTGCCACACAGACGGCTTGGACAATAGATGCAACTCTTCTAAGACCAGAATCTGACCAAGAACTCTTCCTGGCATTAGATAATCCAGCAGCAACAGTTGCCGTCGAGCTATTGCAGAACGGAACGATGCGTTGGATAGGACAAAACCTCAAATTCACAACTCAAGCCATTCCTGTGCCGCCAGTTCCTGTTAAATCCATTCATGTCAACGTAACCATAGACGGAGTCAATCAGCAGGTGCCGTTCCAAATTGAAGATTGGGCAAGCGGCTACACTGTTCCATTAGGTCTATCGAGCAACACAACGGTTTTTGGCAACAGGCAGATGATTGTTTTCCTAGTTAATACTCATGTCTCAGACTTTACCTTATGGTGGGACGGAAGTGACCAAGCTGTTCAGACGTCGTTAGCTTTCACTAACAAATATTTCACTAGCGATAACCCATCTACGCACACATTAAACAATGGACATTTGAAGGTTCAAGTTACAGACGTAGGTAAATTCACGGTGACCTCAACTATTGGTAGTAGCGTAAGTACAACCTCTTTCATGAATATTAACGGTCAAGCAAGCAATTACGGTGCAGGCGAAGCATACGTTATACACCATGGCGTTGTTCGAGACATTATACAGCAAGAAGCCGAATGGGGCGGCGGGGTAAGCGGTTGTCCTAACCTCTACGCAAACATCGTGCTGACATTGCCCGCAAACGCAACCTACTTCACATATCAACTCAACCTACTGTTCATGGATTCAACGCAAACACGAACAATCAACCGCCTATGCCCAATCTCACTGAGCTCTACAACTGGCGACTTGCAGACAGAGAACGGAACGGTAAGCAGCGACCCTGTCTTTGCTACAGGCTCACAAATATTCAACGCGTCAGATTCGGCAATACATCACTGGAGCCAATTTACCGACGGCACAAAAGGCACCGGAATAATGCTTACGGACCAAGGAAATCGTATGCTGTACTTCTTTGACAACATGACGGCAACCCATGCTATTCGAGGTGCATTGAAAGCGGACTCTTCAGCCCATGCCATTTCAATGTTGCCAGTGACATTTAACTCTGTTTCCTTCCAAAATGCTCTTGACGTGACATGGCAAGGTGCGGTCGCAACCTTTGATGCTACCTCAACTCCAATTTATGCTGGTTATAATCAGCCGGGGTTGTGGATACTTGCTGAGTTGCCGCCAACTATAGATGTAACCGTTGGCAACTAGTCTTTTTTTCATTTATTTGTATTAAGTATTTATCTTTCATTATTGATAAATAGAGGCTAACGGTTTTTTCTAGCCGCCAAGCAATCCCAAGAGGATAACCTTGAACTACCAAGCACTAATCATCGGAGCGCAAGTGGCAATTACAGTAGCTATCCTTATCTACGCTTCCTGGCGCGACTATAAATGTAGAGAAGTCAGCAATCGCGTCTGGGTAATCTATTTGCCAATTGCAGCCGTGCTCTCGCTTGTAGATCTGCTTTTTTTCGACTCCTCAAAACTCCTATTCTTTGGCGTTAGCTTAGGGTTTACTGTTGGGCTAGCTTTTTTGTTGTTTTATTCAGGTGGATTTGGCGGTGCAGACTCCAAAGCGCTTATGTGTATTGCCGTGGCGTTGCCTTTCGCTCCATTAGTCCTGATCACCCCAATAGTAAACGGAAGCCTGTCACCTATTGCACAGTACATTTTCCCATTAACTATTTTCGGCAACGCTGTTTTGTTTGCGGCGGCGAGCATAATTTACATTTTAGTGCGCAATGTTGTTTGGCATAGAAGAAACGGCAAGAAAATGTTTACAGGCACCCTTGCTACAGAATCTGTAGGGAAGAAAATTCTTGTTCTAATAACAGGCTATAGAGTAACAATTGGCAAGTTGAAGGAGAAATGGCATATTTTTCCAATGGAAGACGTAAGCGACCAAGAGGAAGTAATGATTAAACGAAAACTTGTAATCGTGCCTCATGAAGAAGGAAGGAACGAAATGGTTGAACGTTTATCTAATGCTGTAGAGTCAGGCAAAATTGACAGTTATGTTTGGGCGACGCCTGGGTTGCCAATGTTGATTTTCATAACTGCCGGTTTAATTGTTGCCTTGCTCTTCGGAGATGTAGTTTGGCTACTAGTCAAATTCATTGTTGGCTAATAATTGAAGGTTATTGAAGCAGGTTTTTGCTGCGTTTTTGATAGGAGAGCGATGCGGTTACCATTAGAGCTGAGCCGAAACCGACGAATGCAAGTGCGTATCCGCGGTATGGGTATGCTGCCCAGTTTATGCTGACGTTTCCGTTGCCTGTTTGGTAACCGTAGAAGAATACGCTGGCGACAAATAATGTTATTGAGAGCGCTAGTAGGCAGACTTCCATTTTAAATTTCAATTTCTTGTTCTCCCCTTCCTTAGCTTATCCTTTTAAATCAAAAGGTTATTTTAGCTTTTTGGAAATATATCTACTGGAGCCTTCTTACATACATGTCCAGCGCCAAACAAGAACTCAAAGACTTCTTAAAACGCCAAAAGCGCCAAGTCAAAGTTATCGTAATGCCTGATTTCTTTCTTGATCGAATCATAAGTCTTGATTGGACCGCTCAGGATTTTTCAAGCTTGCTTATTGCCGTGGCTAAACGGAAAGGCGGCAGCATTGATGGGGTGCCTCAAATTGACTTGCGAGGCGGAAACGCCATAAATGTTGCATCAGCGCTCGCAAATCTGGACGCAAAAGTCACGCCGATTATATGCACAAGTGAATTTGGACTGCAACAAATCAAATATCACCTTAAAGGGGTACGGCTTGACTTTTCACACATAAAAGTGCATGATAAAGCTTCAATGACGACTGCTTTGGAGTTTAAGAAAGGACACGAGAAAACAAACGTTATGATTAGGGACTTAGGTTCCTTAGCGAATTTTGGATCGCAAAATCTTAGTGAAAGCGATTTGGCCTTGATTGAGGATTCTGATTATACGTGCCTGTTTAACTGGGCTGGCACAGTAAAGTTTGGAACGCAATTGGCCCAAATGGTTTTTGCAAAGGCAAAAGCAGGCAAGGGTAAAACATACTATGATACGGCGGATCCTTCGCCAAACAGTGCTGCCGTGCCTGAATTGGTGGAAACCGTGCTTAAATCGGGCAAAATAGATATTTTGGCAGTAAATGAGAATGAGGCAATTATTTATGCTTCGGTGCTTGACAATTCGTTTAATGTTAATGCGGAAGAGGTTGATTTTTCCGAATTGGCAATGCAGGCAGCAAGAATTTTAGCTAAAAGCTTAAAGTCAAGAATTGATTTGCATACGACTGTTTTCTCCGCCTCTCTAAAGGGTAAACAAGAACTGGTAGTTCCCACGTTCAAGATCAAAGTGTTTCGGGCAACTGGCGCAGGCGACGCTTGGACAGCAGGAAATATAATTGGCGACTTTAACAATCTTTCAGATGAAAGCCGACTTATGTTCGCAAATGCAGTTTCAGCCTGCTACCTCTCAGACCCCTACGGAGTGCACCCAACATGGAACAAATTATCAGTATTTCTTCAACAGCACTTTTAACTCAGCCTGAACGGCACCATAGTTATCTTAGTTTTTAGAAGTAGTTTGCGCTCTTTGTTGGTTGAATTTCGGAGTCAAAAATAGATAGGGTGAGATTAGTTTTGATGCTAAATCGTATAGCCTAAATGACAAGTGTTTTTTGTGTGGCAGTGATAAGGTTGTTTTGAGTTGATTTTTTGATTTAAAGCTTGAATCGTCTGCAACAGTCATCCCAAACCATCCCAAAGTATCCCAAAACATCGCGAATTGTCCCAAACCATCCCTAACCATCGCGAGAAAATGGTAAAGAATCTCGGATAGGCTACTTCGTTTAGGAAAATCTTTGAGAAATGGTATGTTGACTGTCTTAGCAAATACTTTGATATAGGTGGGTTTTGGAATGTGTGTGAACTCTTGTTTTTTCATCGAAGATAGATGGAGCGGCAGAAGACATTAATATTACAAAAAACGTAAACAAAAAAAGCAACAACGGAAAATAATTTTAAGCAACACTCAACTAGCATCAGTAACAACAAGGATTTACCTTGAAGGAGAATTGTACAACTATGGCTAAACTGTTTGGGAGTTCAGGCGTGAGAGGATTGGCAAACGTTGATTTGACACCGGAACTGGCCTGTAAAGTCGGCTTGGCAGTGGCGGCATATGCTAAAGCTAAAACGGTTGTTGTTGCCAGAGACACTAGAGTTTCAGGTAGCATGTTACAGGAAGCCTTGGTTTCAGGGCTTCTATCAAGCGGAACCGATGTTTATTTGGCTGGCATTGTTCCAACGCCCATACTTGCTTATGCCACGATGTCGATGCATGCGGATGCTGGATTCATGATCACTGCATCACATAACCCACCGCAATACAACGGTATCAAAGTCTTCAGAACAGATAGCCTATCGTACGTTGATGCAGACCAAGAAGCCGTCGAAAAAAATATAAAGGAACAATCTTTTGCGTTGGCGGATTGGCGCAGGTTGGGCAAAACCATTCCGCTAAATGCAGGACAAATCTATATTGGTATGGCGCTAAAAGCTGTTGTGCTCAAAAAGAAGTGGCGCGTCGTGGTTGATCCGGGATGCGGAGCGACCTTCAAAGTTGCCCCAGACATGCTAAAAGCGATGGGTTGTAAAGTCACCGCTCTCAACGCCCAACCAGATGGGCATTTTCCAGCAAGAAAATCCGAACCTACCGCAGAGTCTTTGACGGATTTGGAAAACGTTGTTAAGACACTTGGCGCTGACATAGGTGTCGCTTTTGATGGGGACGGAGACAGAGTGGCTTTTGTTGACGAAAAGGGGTCTTTTGTTAATTTTGATCGTTCGCTGGCAGGATACTGTGCCTATGCTCTCAAATATTCCGGCGGCGGAATCGTAGTCACAAACGTTGAAGCCTCGATGTGTGTTGAGACTATGGCTGAAAAATATGGCGGGAAAGTGATTCGCACAAAAGTCGGCGACATCTACGTTTCAGAAGCCATCAAGCGGTCGAATGCGGTTTTTGGCGGCGAACCCTGTGGCGCATGGGTACATCCAAAACTTCACTATTGTCCTGATGGACCGCTCTCGGCGTCGCTGATGCTAAAAGCGCTTGAAGTTGAAAACAAGAGCTTAAGCGAATTCATTTCTGAAGTTCCAATATATGTCACAAGGCGTGAGAATATTGCTTGCAAGAACGAACAAAAATATCGCGTCGTTAACAAAATTGGAGTCGCTCTGAAAGCCGATTTCAAAGATTTTACTGATTATTCAACAATTGATGGTGTACGCTTGGCGCTAAAACGAGGTTGGCTACTGATAAGGGCTTCAGGGACGGAACCACTTATCCGCTTAACAGTGGAAGGTGAATCTGTTGCAGAGGCAAATGATATAACTCAAAAGGCGACAGCAATAATACATAGGCAAGTTGAGGCTGAATTGATATGAAAGCTGTACTCTTAGCTGCTGGTGAAGGCGTCAGGCTTCTACCCTTAACGGCGACAAGACCGAAACACCTCATTAAAGTTGCTGGAAAGCCAATTTTGCAATACTGTCTCGAGGCTGTAAAAAACGCAGCTATAGAAGAAGCAATAATCGTTACCCATTACATGGGAGAAGCTATCCGCCAATACTTCGGCGAGGGCGAAGAACTTGGCTTACGAATCAGTTATGTTGAGCAGAAAGCGGTGCTTGGTACGGGAAACGCTGCCAGCGTCGCTGAGCCATATGTAGACGACGACTTCATTCTAATTTACGGTGACTTGCTTTTCGGTCAAGACGCAGTAAAAACTGTTCTGCAATCATACAAGCGAGGCAAAACAGCTGCTGTCATGGGTGTGGTGCCGGTTGATAGGCCCGAAAGCTACGGCATAATTGAGCTAAGACGAAGGCAAACGGGTAAAACGCATCGTGGAGAAGCCCGCCCCTAGACAAGCTCCCTCCAACCTGGCGAATGCTGGAGTCTACGTTTTCAGCCGCGAAGTTTTCGACAAAATAAAGCAAACTCAATCTTCGATTCGTGGCGAATGGGAACTCACCGATGCTATAACCCTGCTGGCGAGCGAAGGCAAAACTGTTTTGGCAGCTGAGTTGTCGAAGGATGATTGGTTTGACGTTGGCAGACCATGGGATCTGCTTGACGCCAACAATTGGGCTCTCAAACGTATGGAACATAGGATCCTAGGCACAGTTGAGCAAAACGCACATCTTATCGGCCATGCATATGTTGCTGAGTCAGCCCGCATCCGCTCAGGCGCCTACATAGAAGGCCCAGTTTTCATCGATGAAGGAGCTGATGTTGGGCCAAACTGCTATATCCGCTCAGGAACAAGCCTTGGCAAAAAAGTGCGCGTGGGCAACGCTTGCGAGATAAAAAACAGCGTAATCATGGACGGCACACACATAGGGCACCTATCCTACATTGGTGATAGTGTTCTTGGCGAAAAATGCAATTTAGGCGCAGGCACCATAACGGCGAATTTACGGCTTGACGAGGGCAAAATCAAAATGATGATTAAGGATAAAATGGTGAACACTGAAAGACGCAAACTCGGAGCAATCTTTGGCGACAATGTGAAGACGGGAATTAAGTCGCTGTTTATGCCAGGAGTCAAAGTGGGCGCCAACACATGGGTCGGAGCAAACTTCATGGTGGAACGAGACTTGCCTGCCAATAGCATTGCGTCGCTTAAGCAGAACATAGAAATAAAGGAAAAAAAGCCCTTCAATAAAAAAAGTTAATTGTGCGCTTTGTTTTGCGTTACCCCTTTATGTGTTTTTATGCTGTGTTCTTGAAGTTGTTTAGGGTCGGAAAATTGCGCGTTGCAGTTTGGACATTTGAAGGTGTCATAGTACATAGTTGTTGTGGAACGCCGAGTTAATTTATAATCTTTTTCACGTAGAAATCCCGTTTGTATGTTTCTAAATATTATATTTGTGCAACTCTTAATTTTCTGGTTTTATTCTATAAAATTGCCGATAAGGCAGCTACCTTCAACAATGGTCAAACAACCTTGACGGGTAAACGCTGGCATGACATGAATAACTTCCCAACTTGCCACGACATTTACTCCCTTTCACATCTTGCCAGGGTGACCAGTCAGAGTTGATCAGCTTTTAAAACAATTCGCATTCATTTTATTGAAACTACTTACCCTGATTTTAACAGAAACAAAAGACTAATCAAAAAAAGGCACTTACGCCCGGCGGAAAGTCGCACAGAAATATATCCCTGAAAAACCAGAGATATGAGCGTTTGCACGGAAAAATCAATCATTCAACCGTTTTCTAGTGCTGCTTTTAAATCAAAGATAAATACTGGGAGTGCAATTTCGTACGTTAATGGAGAAATAAAAGTTGTCTGTAGCGCAAAGAAAATATTTCACTGAAGTTTCAGCGTTGGCAGATAAAACTGTGTCTGTGGTTACCACTACTGGAAAAACATTCAATGGCACATTAATCGGCATTAACCCTGACAATTTAAGCCTAAGTCTAGCAGACGTTAAAGATGAATCCGGAAACAATCTGCACCGGGTTATCTTAAATGGAAGTACAGTTGCTCAAATAGCTAGCGCAGAAAAACCATTCGATCTCAAAGCATTAGCCAACAGACTTGAAAAAGTTTTCCCAACAATGGTTAAGCTTTACGAGGACCAAGGCTTCATCTGGGTCATGGATAAAGTGAAACTGACTGAGAGAGGCGTCGTTGAAGGTTCAGGTCCAGCCGCCGACCGAGTCCAGCGGGTCTACGAACAATTCATGAGCGAAGTTAAACCCTAAATAAACCAACGCAGTTGCTGCTCTTCTTTCTTCTTTTCTTCTGTTATGCTCCGAATTATGCCAAATGATTCTAAAATTTTCTTTATTTCAGAAGCGCTTTCCTCGAGCCGTGTCAAATCAATTTGGAGCTTCAGGTATTTCCCAAGTGTTATCAATGCGTAGCTTGCCGCGTTAACATCAGGGTTCATTCCAGGCGTATCCACCAGAAGCGAGAAACCCTTCATGCTTCGGATTCCTGCTAGGCCAACTGATAAGCCAGCGATGCCAAATACATGGCCAACCATCACTTTGGTGCCTAAATCAAGCGCTACCTGCATGGTTTCTTCATCTGTTGCAGTGCTGTAAATTCCCGGCACAGGTTGAGCCTCTTCTTTTTTGAAGCCGCCAATTGAAACTACGAAGCGGCAGCCTAACTCCTGCGCCAAATCCAGCACTTTACCGCATAGCTCGTATTGCCCAATAGTTGTCAGCGCCTGAGTGTTGCCATACCAAATAATCATGTCTCGTCCGCCATCTTCTCGCTTGGCGTAGTAGAGTTCGTTTATGGGTGAGAGTGCTGAGCCGTCGCCTGTGGTTACGGCGAAGTCTTGAAAGCTTGAAGAGAAAATTTGGACGAACCTTTTAGCTTTGAGTTCTTTTATTAGGTGTAGGGCTGCGATGTTGGCGACAAATCCTATGCCTGGTAAGCCTTCTATTAGGATTGGGTCGTTGAGGGTGGGTTTTTCGCTGATGTCTATTGAGCAAACCATCGTAAGCATCTCTTTGTGGGTATTAGACAATTTATGCGATATAAGGATGCCTCATAGAGCCTGCCTGAGCTAATGTTTTTTATAAGTGCATATTGATTGTTGTTTAGGTTTCAGCTTTGAGTTTCGAAATAAAAGAAAAAGACCTCTTGGGCAGAATCGGCAAATTAAAAACCCGAACCGCGACAGTGGAAACGCCCCTGCTTTACCCAGTTATCAACCCAAGCATCCAGCTTGTCACACCACGCAAGCTAAAGGAAACGTTTGGTTTTGAAGCAATTATAACTAACTCTTACATACTCAAAAAACGCTTCGGCGACAAAGTAGCCTGTGAAGGCTTGCACAAGTTTCTTGATTATAACGGTGCGGTCATGACGGATTCGGGAGCGTACCAAATCCTCGTCTATGGAGATATGGAATACAACCAAAAAGAAATCGTGGCTTACCAGGAAGATATCTGTGTTGACGTCGGTACTATGCTTGACATACCGACCGGATGGAAAATTACCAAAGAACAAGCCAAAATAACAGTGGCTGAGACTCTTCGGAGGGCTAAGGAATTTTTCAAGGATAAATCTCGTGATGATATTTTGTGGGTTGGTCCTGTTCAAGGTGGAAGACATCTGGATTTGGTTGCATCCTCCGCGGTGGAAATGGGAAAATTGCCCTTCCAAATTCACGCCTTAGGAAGCCCAACGGAAGTCATGGAAAGCTACCGATATGATGTGCTGGCAGAAATGATTTTGACTGCCAAAAAAGGTTTGCCCATTGAGCGACCATTGCACTTGTTTGGTGCTGGGCATCCTGCGATGTTTTCGTTGGCTGTGGCTTTGGGCTGCGACCTTTTTGACTCGGCAGCCTACGCCTTGTATGCTCGAGAGAACCGTTACATGACTGAGAACGGCACCTCTCGGCTTGAAGAGCTTGATTATTTCCCATGCAGTTGCCCTAAATGCGCGTCTGAAACGCCCGATGAACTTGTGCAAAAGTCTAAGAAGGAACGGGAAATTTTCCTAGCGGAGCACAACCTGTACGTTTGCCAAGCAGAGCTGCGGCGAATCAAGCAAGCCATACGAGAAGGCAGACTGTGGGAGCACACGGAAATGCGAGTCCACAACCATCCCTCATTGCTATCGGCTCTCAAAAAACTTCACAACTACACCGATTTGCTAGAGACTTACAGTCCGATAACTAAGTCCAGTGGCTTTTTCTATTTTGATTCAGTTGGACTTGCGCGTCCAGAAATAACACATTACCGCAAGCATCTAACAAACAGGTTTGAGCCACCCAAAGCTGCAAGGGTCATGTTTCTTGTGCCGCAAACGAGGAATAAACCATTTCATAAGGCGCCGGAATTCAAAAAGATACGACAGCTTCAACGAAAAATGGGCGAGCAGTTGGCCTCTCAGGTTCATGTTTGCGCTTATGCGGCGCCATTTGGGGTTGTTCCGTTGGAGCTTGATGAAGTTTACCCTTTGAGTCAGCATGAAACAGCCATGCCGCTTGACCTAGAAACAGTGAATTCTGTGGCAACCCAAACAGCAGACTACATAAACCGCTCACATTATGCCGCTGTGACTTTGCTCAATGATCCTAAAATCTGGAAAAACATCGTTCTATGCGCCTGCAGGTCAGCCTGTAAAGCGAGGGGCTTAGCGTTTGACTCAGTTGACACAGATGTGGCTGGAAGCAAAGAGATTTTAGCGCGTTTAGAGAACATTTTACGTAAACAGTTGAGCGAAAAACCTTGATTAACGCTGATTTGCATATTCATACTGTTTATTCTTCTGATTCTCTTATTCAACCCAAAACTCTTGTTGACATGTTAGTAGCGCACAGTTTCATTAAGGTGGCAGCTGTGACAGATCATGATAGCGTTCGGGGTTGCCGAGCTACGGTTGAGTTGGCTTCAGCTTACCCTGACATCCTGATTATTCCAGGCGTCGAAATCACCACGCCGCAGGGCGATATGCTGGTTTTGGGCACAAGTGAGTTGCCGCCAAGACCATGGAATCCAGAAAACGTAGCTGATTACGCGAAAAGCATAGACGGAGTTTCTATTATTGCGCATCCTTATCGGCTGTACGGCATGGGTGAGCATGCAAGAAATTACAAGGTTGATGCAATAGAGGTGCTAAACGGCGGTTCCTCGGCGGCAGCAAACGACGAGGCTAAGGCACTTGCAAAGAGTATAGGTTTGCCTGGCACTGCAGGTAGCGATGCACATCAACAGTCCGAGCTTTTCAGCGTGAATTGTCAGATTGATGCTTCATTAAATGTTGACTCGGTTCTGAAAGCGATTAAGAAAGGGTTAGTATCTGTTCAGGCATCACGAGGGTCAATACATTTTTAACCCCGTTATAAGTTCATTTTTACACGTTAAATATTAAATAAGGATTGGTTTGCTTGGAAATTGGATTTTTGGGTGGAGCCCGCGAAGTTGGAAGAATAGGCATAACTGTTAAGTCAGCGAAAAGCAAAGTCGTGTTAGATTACGGTGTCATGCTTGACCGTGAGCCTGGGTTCCCCATGCATGTTCCACCCAAAGACCTCGACGCTGTAATACTCACCCATAGCCATCTTGACCATTCGGGCGCTATACCCATTTTCTACATCAACGACAAAAAACCACTCTACACAAACAAACTTAACTTAGAGTTAACACAGGTTCTAATTCAAGATTTCATCCACTTATCAAGTTACTATTTGCCATTTGAATACCTTGAACTCAACACTATGATGCATAACAGCAGACACATAGATTTTGGCGTAGAAGAAACCATCGGCGACATGAAAATTAAACTGTTTGATGCTGGCCACACTCCTGGAAGCGCTCAAGTGCAAGTTGAAGCCGACGGCAAAAAAATCCTTTTCACAGGCGACTACAACATGGAAGACAGCAAAATGCTCAAGGGCGCAACGATGGATTATGGTGACTTTGATGCCGTTATCACTGAGAGCACTTACGCAAGTGAAGATCATACTTTGCGGCCTGAGCTTGAGAAAAATTTTGTTGAGGCAGCAACCGAAGTCGTTGAACGAGGTGGAACGGTTCTGGTGCCAGCGTTCGGCGTGGGTCGCGCGCAGGAGATTGCTTGTGTTTTATCAGCGAATCATTTTGAGTTCCCAATAGTCCTTGATGGTATGGCTCGGGAAGCTAGCCGAATAATGATGGACTACAAGGAATTTTTAAGGGATCCTAAGCTTTTTATGAATGCTATGCACTCTCTAGATTGGGTAGATGGCTGGCGAGATAGACGCAGAGCAGCTAAGGATCCAGGCGTTGTTATTTCACCCGCAGGCATGCTAAAAGGCGGTCCATCACAATTCTATATTTCCAAAATCGCTAAAAAAGCAACCAACGCGATTTTTACTAGTTAGTTATCAGATTCCAGGTACGCCTGGTAAGCAGTTGATGGATACGGGTGTTACTTTGGTTGATGGGAAAGTGCGCAAGGTTAAGGCGCAGTATCGGCATTTTGATTTCTCTTCCCACTGTGGCGCAAGCCAACTCAAAGAAGGCTTAACGCGGCTTGGCGGCAAACCCAAAGTTTTCTGTGTCCACGGCGCTGAAGGTAACTGTGAACTGTTTGCAAACTGGGCAAAAACCGAACTGGGCCTAGATGCTGTTGCGCCCCGAACAGGCGAAACCTATCAAATATAGGCTAAAATTATGAAGGTTGGCATTTTACCGGTTGGGCAAGTAGCCTCCGACGTGCTTTTGGAGCTCGAGCAGGGCTTAGGTAAGATTTTCCCCGACACCGTTTGCCAAATTCTAAAAGAAGCACTGCCTATTCCCAGACAAGCTTTTGACAAGAAACGCAACCAATACAATTCTAGCTTAATCCTTAACGAAATCCGCGGTTTCGCAGCTAAGCGCGGGGATTTTCAGCGTATTTTGGGCGTGGTTGATGTTGATGTTTTTTCATCCGGGCTTAACTATGTGTTTGGGGAGGCTTATGTGTCTGGCAAGACAGGCCTAATTTCTCTTTGGCGTCTTAAGCCTGACTTTTATGGTGAAACCTCTGGCTCGCAGTCGCTTTTTCTGCGAACCCTCAAAGAAGCCGTTCATGAAATAGGGCACACGCTGGGGCTTCAGCATTGTCCCCGTAGCTTGTGTGTGATGCATTTTTCTAACTCGATTTTTGACACCGACGAAAAGCAAAGTTTATTCTGTGGGCAATGTTACTTGCAAGCAGCGTTAGCTATTAACAGGTTAGGATAGAGCGGCATTGACACAACCAGAGAACCGAGAAGTAACCAACAAAGAACAAAGCAAGGAGCTGGACCGCTTCAAGTTCCAGTTTGTGTATTTAGCCCCAATACTGGCAAGTCTAATTTTCGGTTTGGGCTGCGCTTACATTTTGTCTCCTCAGCAACCCGCAACAATTCCTGTCACACCAATTCCTGAGACCACTCCTGGCGCACCTGTCGGCAACGCTCTCTACTTTGTTTTACTGGTGGCAATCAGCGCATTCGTTTTTTATATTCTGCTTAAGCGACGAAGCAAAAGAATAATCAAGGCATTAATCGTCGTAGCCATGACCACCGCCGCACTACTCCTATCTCTAGTTTACCTCTCCGCGCTATTCTCATTTTATCCAGCCTTTGACATTCTCCTAATCCCGCTCTCAATTGTTATTACAGTTCTGTTCGATTTGGCGATCTTCCGCTTCCACAGTATAGTCCGCAATATCGCCGTAATCTGCATTGGAGGCGCTTTAGGCATCTTTTTTGGTTTTGCGATTCCTCTTTGGAGTGCCATTCTAATTTTGGCGTTCTTAGCAGTTTATGACGTTTTCGCGGTATATCGAGGTCCAGTAGGCAAGATCGCGGAGTCGTCTGGAGGACTTGATGATCTTCGAGGTTTAAGTTTCAGCTTTAAAGATGTCCAGATGGGCTTGGGTGACTTGGTGTTCTATTCAATGTTGACAGGTGCCATGTTCTTTAGTTTTCTGCCGAGTATCTTGCCCTGTATAGTAGCAGTTGTCGGAATCATGATTGGCTCAATTATTACGTTTTTTATGCTTGAACGCCGAGGTATCTTTCCAGGCTTGCCTTTTCCAATCATGCTTGGACTTGCAGGTGGATTAATTACTGGACTGGTTATTCTTCCGCTTCTCTAACTAATGGAATCCCTATCCTTACAAGTTAAAAGTCAGGGGTTCAAATCCTTGTGACCACCATAAAATCTTCACTCCTTAGTTATTTGGTTCACCGATGTCTCTTTTTTGCTTTTTACATTTGGGAGTTAGCTGTAAAAAGATAGGGAGAGGGGAGGATGTTGCGCCTTATGTGTGTGCCCCGCTTTCTTATGTACACTTTTATGCTAAAATTAATAATTTCATATCTTTTTTCTTATCTACTGAGCCCCAATTTCTATCCAGGAAGTCCCAGATATTGGCTAATGTATAGTATCTACCGACAAGCAGCTTAGTCAAGATGTCTGAAAAAGACTTTAAGGGATATTAAGTTGTTGACTAATTGGGTAAGATGAAGGCTATCTCAGCTCTATTCTATGTTGAGATCACTTACGTTCTCGAAGTAAAATGTTTTAAGTCTGCTCTGGATTACCAAAGTGGTGTTTTAAGTGGGGAAATCAACAGTTGCAGTCGTCAAAGGCGAGAGGGGCCATGAACCCGTTTTTAGAGCGCTTGATTTAGTAGATTACAAAGCCTGCCTAGCAGGGCAAAAGCGAGTGCTAATAAAAATCAACTTTATTACCGTTAAAACATGGGATAGTGGCGCAACAACGGACCCTATTGTGGTTGAAGCAATAATCAAACGTCTCGCTCACCTGCCTGTCGAAGTTAAAGTTGTAGAGTCCGACGCAACGATGACCAACGCCAACAATGCTTACAAGTTTACAGGTATGAAGGAGATGTGTGAGCGTAATGGCGTCGAATTTCTCAACCTCCGATATGTTAAGGAAACCGTAAAAATCCCAATTCCAAACGGTGAAACCCTGGCTAGCATAACTGTGCCCCGCATTGTAGCTGAATCAGCAGTTATTAGCGCGGCTAAACTAAAAACTCATGTGGCAACTAAAGTTACTTTGGGTATGAAAAATATGTTCGGTCTATTGCCAGATAAATACAAATTCAAGTACCATGTAAATGGCATCAGCAAAGTTATCGTAGACATTAATAGTGTCCTAAAGCCCGCTCTCACCGTTATCGACGGATTTGTAGGTATGGAAGGCAAAGGTCCAACAGACGGAACCCCTGTAAAAACCGACTTGATAATAGCGGGCAAAGACGTAGTCTCCACAGATGCCACAGCCGCTAGAATCATCGGATTCGACCCCCACGAAATATCGCATATCCGGAGAGCCAGCGAGAAAGGCATAGGAAACATCGATGACATCGAAATTTTGGGCTCGCAAATTGAAGATGTAAAACATGCTTTCAAGAAAAGCAAGTGAGTACGATTTTATTAGCGTTTGCCGTAGCTTTTATGCAGGCAGTCCTTACAGAAATGGTGTTTGTAACGCCTCATACCTGTGGGCTGGAACACTTTTCCACAGTAGCTGCATTTGATGGGGTTGTTTTGCTTTGGCTCGAGCAGTTTGAGGCGCCTCTCAATCTCGGCTTTAACCTCTCCGTCTGCCTCACGTTTCAACGACTCAGTTAGCAATTGTTGAGCTTGCTCGAGGCTTTTATCGCCAAAAAACTTCACAAAAGCGCTGCCTTCCCCTATCTTCATAGGAAGCATACAGACAAAGTTTGATGGGTAACTCTGAGATTTAGCGGAGTCAACTACTGCAAAGCGGTAATTGGCCTGCAAAAAGTTGCTGTCGCCGTTTGAATCGGTCTTGAACTTCATTAATTTGAGCGCCAAAACAGGTCTCCATGAGGGTGCAAATAAATGGGGGCGCCGCCTAATAATAGTACCTATATAAGGCAAACTGTTACACCATCTCCAAACCCTGGAAAATGCCCTCTTAATTGTATTTTAAGAAAACCTAATGGCAAAAATTCTTAAAAAACGTTTATTGGCCCTATTTGAAATGAAAAGCCATTATATTTCGCATCTTAACCTAGAAAGCTTTCAAGTTTCTGAAATTCGCCCCATACCCAATAATTATCAATAATGTCAAGATACCCCCTATCTGACAAAATAGTTAACGACCTTGTTGCTTGCGGGAGAAACAAAAATTGCAAACCATTGTCATTAAAACAATTGTTAAAACGAAAAGTGTTCTCTTCGTTTCCTTTTCCAATACGCTGCCTGACACTCTTTCCCAAAAATCATGGCACCCAACAAAAATTTGTATAGTTGGCATATTAAGTTAAGACTTTAATTGTTTTACCCATTTGTCTAGTTATGAGTTGGTAACGGCTATTGTTTAGTTGTTGCGTTTACGTGAGCCTAGTTTCCGCTGGAAAGGTTTATGTTGTTGGTTCGTTTATTGTTGTGAAATTGCTGGCGGACAACATGTCCGTTGGGATGTGGCCCCAAGTGGGCTGAACCGTAAGCATAAAACACATTGGAGGAAAAAAATATGGCATACAAATACATAGCTGAAGAATGGGCAGACCGCGAAAAATCCTTCGTTGAAGACTTAAACAGGCAACGCATGATTCAATGGCGCAAGCAGCCAGTTACCCTGCGCATAGAGCACCCAACCAGGTTGGATAAAGCTCGCAAACTCGGCTTCAAAGCCAAACAAGGCTTCGTAGTCGCAAGAACAAGAGTGCGCAGAGGCGGATTACGCAAACTGCGACCGCGCTCAGGCAGACGACCCAAACGTATGGGTGTTGCCAAATTCAAGCCAGGAAAAAGCATACGTTTAATCGCTGAAGAACGCACAGCAAAGCATTTCCCAAACATGGAAGTTCTCAACAGTTACTGGGTTGGCGAAGACGGACGACACAAATGGTTCGAAGTTATATTGGTTGATCCTAAATGTCCAAGCATCAAATCAGACAAAGACATCAATTGGATAGCAGAACCACAGCATACAAGCCGCGTCTTTAGAAGCATGACTAGCGCAGGCAAAAGCGTGAGAGGACTACGCCACAGAGGCATTGGCTCAGAAAAAGCTCGACCAAGCCATCAGAGAGGCGCACGATACCCGAACAAACAAAGGTGGTAAAAAATGCACCATATCAAAGCAATCATAACAAAGCATGGCGGCAAAACAAAACAAAGCAAAGGTTTTAGCCCAAGCGAGCTTAAAGAAGCAGGTTTGACAATGCAAGACGCAAAACAAATCGGAATACCAATGGATATCAAACGCAAGTCCAGACATGACGTAAACGTAGCAACGCTCAAAGCGCATACACCAGAAAGAAAGCCAAAAGCAGCAAAAGTATCAGCCTAAAAGCTAATATGAAACCAGCTATTTCCCTTTTTTAATTTTATTTTTAATTAGTCCTTAACCGTCTTACGGCTAAACTCTCTATACACCATAAAACCTTCAATTGTTGTTGTGATCTTAACACCCAAAAGGAAAAATGGCTTTTTTTGGATCTAAGGTGACTTTTTGTGTCTACGATGTTAACGCTTTTTACAACTTTCTAGGTTTCAATTTTTTCACAGTTCGCCAACTAGGTGCTTTAAGATTTGAATAATTTTGCTGAGGTTTGAGGGCAACATTTAAGGAGAAATTAAACGCTAATCGAAAGTTTGATTTTATCCCCCAAGCCTTTTCAACCGTTTTTTTGCTTCCAAGAGAAATAAAAAGGGAAGAGGAAAATTTTGTTCCCTCAGTTTTTATGCGTGTTTTCGTAGGACGACTGCTAGAGCAATTACACTAACAATGATCGCAACTACAACAGCTGCTAATATGCCTGTTAATGTAGGCATGTAGTCAACTTGTGATGCTGTAGATGGGGACTGTGTCGGCGCTGATGTTGCTGCTGGACCAACAGAAAGTGTTGTACTTGCTGCTGAACTGCCATATGATTCATCGCCTGCAAAGCTAGCTATGACTCTGTATTGGCCTTCATTTGGCGGAGTCCATGTGTAGCCGAAATCGCCGTAGTATCCGTTTGTGGTAGTTGTCCCTAAATCGGTAACTGTGCCGTCAGCTGCCATAGCGGTAAGGACCACTGGTACGCCCGTTATTGTTTCGTTGTGCCAAATGCCGTCGACAGGTAGCGAATAGTGTATGTATTCCATTTGTGTCTCCATTGATGCTTTAGAGACGCATGGTGTATTCAACTGTCCTGGTGATAGGTCAAGTACGGTTCCTTTAATGACAACGCTTAGCTCCTTTTGCTACTGCAATATCAGGTGCGGTAATGGTTGTTGCGCTCTTGCCTTTGCCGTAGACGTACATGTAGCCGTCGTAGTTGTTAGAGGCTGTTAGGTAACCATCCGCCATTGCGCCTGGCACACTAGGATTCAGTATCTTCCAGACACATTCACCTGTGCTCGCGTTAATAGCGTATAGTTTCCAGTCTCTGGATGGTGGTTGGCTTGTAGTGTGTTCACCGTTATAGGCAAAGATTTTTCCATCAGCAATTTGTACTCCGGTGAAGAAGGATGTTGCGTCATAGGGGCTTTCGAATGGTACTGAGTTTTCGTCACTGTAGTGCCATAATATTTTGCCGTCAGCCCAGTCAATAGCATAGATTCCTTCGTATGTAACTGCAACGATTGCTCCTTGTTCCTCGCTTAAATCCATTGATGCAGTGTTATATGGCCACCAAGCACCCCACGGATACTCTGTCTTTTCACTTGTCCAAAGTTTTTGTCCTGTCCTTGCATCCCAGCAACTCCAGTGTAGTGCATGAGCGCCAAAGGCGCATTTTCCACGGTCAACAACGAAAGTTGAGCCGCTTTGAATGTTTTCAGTAAGGGTATCGTTTGTCGTGTATGTCCAGAGTCTTTTTCCTGTGTGCAAGTCGAACATAGTTATGTTTACGCCGATGCACCATTGAGGACCAGGTGGTGTATTCCAGGATGCTGAGCCTCCGATTCCTTCATCCCAATCCACTGCGGAGGGTAAGCTGGTTCCTTCATAAGTTATGTTCCATAAGCCTTGGTAGCCTAAGCCGTCAGTTCTAGGTGCAATTCTTGAGGTAAAGTTTGTGCTTGTTCCGGCTGTTGTCCAGTTGATTAGATGGTATCTATTTGCACCTGCGGAGGTACCGAGGTCCTGTACGCTCATGCACCATTGTGGCATATAGTATGTAGCATGATATTGGAGCGATTGAAACGTTGCTTTGAACTGCGCCAGTATATGGATTATATTTAATGATTCGTCCGCCGCTGATTGCCATTAAGCTTGCTGAATAGCTTACTGCTGCTTCTGCGCCTGGAACTTCTCCGGATCCTGGTGGGTTATATTCTATCATTGTAGGTGCTGTAACATCTGTTAAATCCCAGTAAACCTGGCCAGTGCGAAGGTCATAGCATTCCCAAACGCTTACAGGTAATGTCCTGTATGTGCCGTTAACCAGTGTCAACATTGGCTTTGTAATAGTTTGATAACATCGACCGTTATAGATAATGTTTGGAGTGCCTGGACTGCCGCTTGTTGAGTATGTGTATGCCATTCCGCCGATCATGCCAGCGTTATTGCCTTGTCGTTTCCAAACTACGTGGCAAGAGTTCGGTGCTTGAACATAAGCTGTGTATTTGTAGTTACTAGGGTATAGCGTACGTTGTGAATACCAGTATTGGCCACCTGTGAATGGGTAGTTGCCTAGAATTGAGTACCAGTCTCTGTGCATTGGGTTTACTGGTCTTGTCCAGTAGTCAGTTGGCAGCTGTTCATAAGGCCATGATGAAACCATGTCTTCGGTAACGGTCAGGTTTTGCCAGTCCGTCTCTGAAGCTGTATAGAGCACTGAAGCGCCTAATCGGCATAAGCCGTCTGATGTTGTGAATCCACCTACTCCGGGTGCAAGTCCTGGTCTGTCGTCATATATTCCAGCGGGTAGGTAGGTTCCTGGTTGCGAATATTTGAACCTCCAAACGCCTGGTTGGTCAACAATGTATTCAAACCAGCCTGTTGCATCACCGAGATAAGTGTTCCATGGACCGACTGTTTCTGTTGTTCCATCTGGCTTTTGTATTTCAACAATGTTGTCGCACATATAGAAGCAATGGTATTGTCCAGGTGAAGTCCAAATGTTAACCAGAAGATTCTGGCCAACGCCTATTGGGTTGGGTCTGAAGCTGAGATACGCTCTTGTCTCAATGGTGTATTGGGGTGTGACACCTGCAGGTAATGGTTTAAGAACTGGCATGCCATCTACGCCAGTTTTAGGTGAACCGCCGATTTGTACCACTCCAGAAGCTGCTTTAGCAGTGGGCGATATTGCAATGAGCGTTGAAGCCATCAATAGAAAGATAGCGAGTCCGATGATTGCATTTTTTTAAAGTTTTTTGTTTTCATTTTTTTTTCACTTTTGTTTTTTAATTGAGATAAGCAAGACTGCTCCCTCACTTTCTCAATGATTATGCTTTATTGTCGATTTTGTTTATAAGAGAGAGTCGCAAGAATATTCTTGCGACAAAATTTCAGAAATAATTGGCATAAACAACAAAAACTACTTTTGAATTAAAATTGAATAAAAAAATAAAGAAAGGAGAGTTTTTACCAACTTGAGCGCCTCAACCGAAAGAAACTCTTAATAGGTGTTAGAAGAAAAAGAAAAAGGGAAAGTTATGCCTGAAAATGCTGACATCACCAAACCGATTGCGTACATAGAAATTCGAGTATTCGCACACGCAACCGAAGACCTCGAGAAAGTCCAAACAGCCTTACGCAACCTGCTACCGCAGGAGCTAGCGGAAACAATCGTTTTTGAAAAAACAACTGTAACAGGGCATTACGGAAACCCTATATCGCTTTTCATAGCCACCTTGACAGACAAAAAACTGTTGCCTAAGGCGTTGGAAAAAATCGGGGGAGGCACTAGGTTCGCTGGAAAAGGAAGAGTTCTGCAATCAGTTGAGCCTGCATTTAGAAAAAAGCAATTTGTACCTGCGGTTTGACAAGCAATCAGCCTACTTGGGTAACGTTAAATTTACAAAAACAGACCCAATTCATATCAAAGTGCACTTCAAAAACAAAACCGCTGTTGAAATTGAGGATATTTGCAAAACTGCTGGGCTGCTTCCATGAAACGGGTCTTCTGTGATTTGCACCTACGCGTAAACCCCAAAGACACGCAAGCCACACAACAGCTAATCACTAAAGCTGCCCGCTTCGGCTACAAAATGATATCTATCCCATTCACCAACAAACTTAACGAGCCCGAACTATCCCAGCTAAAAGCCGCATCAGGCCAAGCGGGCATTGATTTTGTTTCAAGAGCCGATTACCACCCAACAACGGAAAATGACCTGACACATTTTTTACGCAAGTTCCGACGCCGATTCGAAATCATCTGCATCTCATGTGACAACAAGGAGGTTGCGAGGCAAGCGGCTAAAGATAGGCGCGTTGACTTGTTAAACTTTTCAAGTCTTGATTTTCGCAAACGGTTTTTTGACCGTGCCGAAGCTGAATTAGCCAGTAACTGTTTGGCGGGTTTGGAAGTTGATGTGAAACCGCTCTTGGTCATGGAGGGTCCGCCTCGCGTGCGTCTGCTGATGAGTCTTCGCCGGGAAGTGGCGTTAGCACAAGAATTTCATGTGCCCCTAGTGGTTTCCAGCGGGGTTGGTGAGGAACGGTTCGTGCGGTATCCAAGGGATTTGGCAAGCATCGCTTATCTTTTTGGGTTATATGAGCCCTCGGCGTTGGACGCAATTTCCACCACCCCTATGTCGATTGTTGAGCGTAACCGAGAAAAACTCAGCAACCGCTTCGTGGCGCCAGGAATCACTGTAGTCAAGGAGGGCAAAGCGAAGTGAAACGTGTTAAACGCCGCTACTTAGCTATACAGCTTGATTGCGAGGTGTTGCCCACAGAGCGTGAGTTTATTGATGCGGTTTGGGTTGCTGTTACGAAGCTTTATGGCGAAGTTGGGGCAAGCACAACTGGTATGAGCCTGATTGATTTTGACGTGGAACAAAAGATTGCGGTTATTCGTGTTTCGCTGGCTACTCTGGGTGTGGTGAGAGCGTCGTTGGCTACGGTTACAAGTTTGGCTGGGCAGCCTGCTTCTGTGCATGTTTTATGTGTTTCGGGTACTCTTAAAGCACTGTTTGAGCGCGCGAGATAGAATTTTTACGTTTTATGTAAAGTTTAGCTTGGCTTTTGACAAGACATTTTGTAGCTAAGTAACGGTTTTATTGAACAATCTTGCAAAAGTAGTGGAGAAATGTTTATCAACCACTCACAAGCGTATGTAACCATTACACATTGGTAAGGGAGAACCATATAAAACGCGACAGAGTGTGAAAGAAATGGACTTAAAAGACTACTTTTTCAAAATGCCAACTTTACAAACTAACCCAATTATAGACGATACTACACTACGAGACGGCATCCAAATGCCAGGCCTAGCAACAGGACCCAAAGACTCGGCAAAAATCGCCCAGTTCTTAGCAGAAGTCGGAATCGAACGCATCGAACTCTTCCACTACCAAGAACCAGACAAGAAAGCAGCAAAACTCATCGGTGACTTAAACCTCGACATTCGAGTAGCAGGATGGTGCAGAGCAGTAAAAGAAGACATTGACAGCGCCGTGGCATGTGGCTTCAAAGAAGTAGGCATTTCTCACCCAGTCTCAGATTTACATTTCAAGGCTAAATGGCCAGAAAAAACACGGGATCAAATCCTAGCCAACGTCGTAAACGTAGTTGAATACGCCGCCAAAACCTGTGGGCTTAGAACTTTCGTTCACGGCGAAGACAGCACAAGGGCAGACTGGGACTTCGAGAGAGACTTCATTAACGCCGTGGCTGACGCCGGTGCAGAATGCTACCGAATCTGCGACACAGTCGGCATAGGCTTATCAGACGCAGAAGCACCCCTGCCAAACGGCATACCCGCAAAAGTAGTCGCCATCAAAAATCAAACAAGAATGCGAGCAATTGAAATTCACGCGCACGACGATTTCGGAAACGCCGTTGAAAACACTATGGCGGCGATTAAAGCAGCTTCAGGCGTATGGGACAAAGTTTATGCAAGCACAACATACCTCGGCATTGGCGAGCGGGCAGGAAACGCTGAAACAGAAAAAGTCCTCCTAAACCTCTATTTGCATTACGGCGTCAAAAAATACGAGGGCAAAACCCAAAAACTTAAAGCAACCGCAGATTACATCGGAAAAGCCACTGGCTATATCGTTCCACCCAACAAAGCAATCGTTGGTGACTACGGCTTTGCACATGAATCTGGAATTCACACTCACGGCGTCATCAACGACCCATGGACATATGAGCCCTACCCGCCTGAATTAGTAGGCAACCAACGACGTTTGACTATAGGAAAACAGTCAGGAAAAGGAATAATCAAGTACAAAATCACAGAGCTTGCAGGCAATGAGCCAGATGACCAAACAGTCGCGGCTGTCGTGGAGCGGGTCAAAGAAATCTATGCAAACGGCAGACGAGCATCACTCAAAGAGGAAGAATTCAAGAAAATCCTGCGCACAAAAAAAATTCTCCCAGAAAATAACCATTAAACCCCTTTTCCTCCTTTTACTGTTTTTAGCGAAAAGGAAAATAACCCATCCTTTAATATCCTTAGGTTATAGGTGGCACGGGCATTGGTTGACCTTTCCCTAATCGTTATTGTAAGCAACACAATGGTTGTATTAGCAACTTTTTTGGCAACTCTGTACAGGATCAAGATTGAGCGTGATCAAATTCGAACAACCAAAAACAACGTGAGTTCAAGTCAATGCTTGGAGTCATTTCGCAAATATGTTAAAGCTGAACGCGCCGAATTGGCAACTATGGATAAAGTTGAACTGGAAAAGTTTCTGGATTACCTCGCAAAACTGGGCGAAAACAACCATTAATTCCATAGTTTTTCTCGTTTTTTTGTCAGAGTATATCTTTTCCTGCCCTTATTAACGCTCATCAAAGTTATTGTAAACTTTTGTTTAAAGCTTGGATATTTTTCTAAAACTTGTTTTTCGCAATCAAGCGGTGCCATCAACTCCAGCAATTGTTTCCCCATCATGAGGCAAGAAAACCGGGGGCTTTTCCTTTTGAAGCAACCAATCATAAATAAAAGTCTTTAAAATCTTCAGTTACAAATTTCGAAAAAACCTTTCAACTTCTGCAATCTTCATCGTCATCAGCTAAAGAGGATAAAAGATTAGGGGGTCTCGCATTTCTGCAAGAGCCGTTGCCAGCGTTCATCGGTGTAGCGTTGTATTTCGTCAACTACATGCTTGTTTTGTGGCGTGAAGAGGTGTCTGAATCTACCTTGTCCTTCAAGGTATGATGTGACGGGCTTTTTCTTTTGTGGTGCCAGCTGGATGAGTTTGCTTGGTATGGAGAGTTGGCGTTTGCCGTTGACTGCTTCCCAAATTGGGAACACACAGGTTTCCACTGACAGTTTTGAGTATTCCATGGTTTTGCCTGGTTCAGTTCTCCACCCTCTTGGGCACGGCGCGAATATGTGAAGGAATGCTGGCCCGTCGACTTCTATGCCTTTACGAACCTTTGTTAGCATGTCTTTCCAATAGTAGGGTGTTGCAGTGGCGACGTATTGCATGTCGTGTGCCAACATGATTTCAGTAATAGGTTTTTTCTTCTCAAGTTTTCCCGGGTTAACTTTGCCTGCGGGTGTTGTTGTTGTCGCTGCTCCTAAGGGAGTTCCGCCGCTTCTCTGTATGCCTGTGTTCATGTACCCTTCGTTGTCGTAGAGGACAAATAGAAAGTCGTGTCCGCGTTCTACCGCGCCAGAGAGTGCTTGTAAGCCTATGTCGTAGGTTCCGCCGTCGCCAGCCAAGGCGATGATATCTATGTGCTCTTTGAGTTTGCCTTTCCTTTGCATTGCCTTCAATGCAGCGTCGATGCCTGACGCGTTTGCCGCTGCGTTTTCAAAGGCGGTGTGTAGCCATGGGAGCGCCCATGAAGTGTACGGGTAAATTGAGCCTACGATTTCCATGCAGCCTGTTGCCTGTGTCACGATTGTTGGTCCTCTTGTAGCCTTCATTATCATACGTAGTGCGGCTGCTGGTCCGCATCCTGCACATGCCCGGTGGCCGGACAGGAATAGGTCTGGTTTGTTGGCGATATCTTTGGCTGTGAATTTCCATTCTTGTTGTGTCGTCATTTTTGTGTCTCCTTACTCCCTTAATCCGAAATAATGCACTTGAGCATCAACCCGACCAGTCTTGTTAACACGTAGGAGGTCTTCGAAGATTCTTCGTAGATCCCGTGGGCTTGAGTCTCTGCCGCCTAAACCGAAAATGTAACTTACGATCGTCGGATGCTGGTTTGAATCGTACAGGGCGTTTCTGATTTCGTTGAAGACGGCGCCGCCAAAGGCTCCGGAACTTAGGCTTTTATCCATAACTGCGATGGTTTTGATGTTTTGTAGAGCTTTCTGCAGTTCCTCAGCGGGGAAGGGTCTAAAGGCGCGCAATCTTAGAACGCCTGCTTTGATGCCTTCTGCCCTTAATTCGTCAACTATGACTTTTAAGGTACCAGCTGTTGAGCCAACGCAGACTATTGCGACTTCAGCGTCTTCAAGCTGGTAAGCGTCGATAAGTCCATTGCCGTAGCTTCTGCCAGTCATTTTTGCATATTGCTCGTTGACTTCCTGGATTTTGTTGAGGGCGTTCTTCATGCCTTCTTCTTGTTGCCTCTTGAACTCGAAATAATAATTCTGTAAGGCGTTCGGTCCCATAGTCATTGGGTTTGCTGGGTCAAGCTTGTAAGGAACAGTTTTGCCCTCATGAGTCACCACCAAGGGTAGTGGGCGTTCTCCAATGAACTCTTTTATCGAGTCATCATCAAGAACATCCACGTTTTCAAGTGTGTGACTAATTGTGAAGCCGTCTAAACCCACAATTATAGGTAATGAAACGCCGACGTCTTCGGATATTTTGAAGGCTTGAATAATAGAGTCGTATGCTTCTTGAGCGTTTTCAACGTAAATCTGAATCCAACCGCTATCTCGTTCAGCCATGCTGTCAGATTGGTCGCCATGAATATTCAAAGGAGCGGATAAGGCTCGGTTAGCTACAGCCATAACAACTGGAACTCTAAACCCTGAGGTTACACCAAGCATTTCATGCATCAAAGCTAAACCTGCTGAAGCGCTAGCTGTGAAAGTTCGTGCACCCGTTACTGCCGCTGCCAGGCAAGCAGTCATAGCGCTGTGTTCTGATTCAGTGCAGACGTACTCGGTTTTAACCTCGCCGTTGGCGACGTATTCACTGAATTTTTCCACAATGATTGTTTGGGGTGTGATTGGGTAGGCGGCAACAACGTCAACATCGCATTGTTTAACAGCCAACGCTATTGCTTCGTCTCCGTTTAGCGGCATTGTTTCCTGTTTTGCTGTTTTCATCTTATTCATCCTCATCTGGCATTTTCATTGTTATTGCTTTAGTGGGGCATTCGTTGGCGCATATTCCGCAGCCTTTGCAAAAGCTAAAGTCAAACTCGATTTTGCCCATTTCAGGTCTCCACTTGATTGCGCCTTCAGGGCAAAGCATAACGCAGGTTAAGCAAGTAGTGCATTTCTCAAGGTCACGGACCGGCATGTAAGTTTTCCAATCGCCGGTCATGAATCCAACGCTGGATTTAGAGCATATTCCAGCTATACTGATTTCTTTCCAGCTTTTCTCTTTGATACTCATTCAGTTTTTGCCTCCGCATAAGCTTCTTTGATTACTGCAAAGTTTTTCTCTGCTAAGTCAGGTCGGAAGCGTCCTTTCAACGTTTTATGGATGCCTTCCAAGGTGACGATGTTAGTTGCTTTTGCTACGCATCCAAGCAGCGCGGTGTTGGTTATTGGTGCTCCTAAAATTTTAAGGGCTAATTCGGTTGCTGGGACGGTCCAAACTTTGCCTTTTGTTACTTTTAGGCTCTCTCTTAGTTTGGCTGGTTCCTCATTAGAATTGATGATTAGGCAATTCTCTTCTCGGTTTAATCCAGATGTTACTGGGACAGATTTCAAAAGAGTGTTGTCTAAAACTACAACGACGTCTGGGTTGTAAATTGCACAATGTAAGCGTATTGGTTGCGTGCTTATTCTTGTAAAGGCAGTAACTGGTGCACCCATTCTTTCTGGCCCAAACTCAGGGAATGATTGAATGTACTTGCCTTCATCAAGGGCTGTTCTTGCCAAAAGTTCGCTGGCTGTCCAGGCTCCTTGACCGCCTCTACCATGCCATCTAAACTCCACCATTGTTTTTTCCAAGTAATCTCCCTCTTTCCCCTGTATAACTTTTCCAGTTTAATAGTCAAATACCTTGATATACATTTTCCTGTGAAAGTATTAATCTTCCTGTTTAATGTAAAAAATCACCCCCGAAAGCTTGACAAAATATGCGTTGCAAACATACTTAACAAGCCAAATTCGGGGTGTTTTCTAAACATGCATTATCCACGCAAGCAATAAGGTTAAATCTGCCACGTACTTTCTACCATTATCACCTTTAGACGGTCAAAATGAAGATGTGAAGGCTTTGGCAGACGTAGTTCTAACAGCAGATAGAACTTTAATGAGCAATTACCACAACAATGAATTTCTTGGGTTCGGTACCTGTGCACCACCTAATTTTATCCCTGAATGGCTCTTCAGTTACATGTTCTTTCCGCCACTGAAATCAAAAAGCGGACACCTAACTGCAGCGCCATACGGGCTCAGAAAAACAGAGGCTCAACTGCTAAAAGAAGGCTTCAACGTTGAAACAGTAAGCCCTAACCACCTAGGCAAATACCTCAAAGACGCAAAAGTCCTCGGTATCCATGTGATGGATCCCTTCGGATTGGGCCCAGCCTCCACAACACTTGCCGCGCTCTTCAAAAAAGAACCTTACCTCGCAAAACATTTCCATGCGCTACTGAAAAATTCAGCAGTTAAAAAAGCCAAACAAAACGGGTTAAAAGTCATAGTTGGCGGACCCGGGGCATGGCAGTTCAAGTATCGAGAACAAGCAGCTAAAGACTTAGGAATCGACTGCGTAGTCGAGGGAGAAGCAGAAAATGTTGTCGGAAAACTTTTCCGAGCCACAATCGAGGGTCAAGAGCTTCCGGCACACCTTGAAATCGGCGTTGGAGAAGCCCCTGTTATAGATGAGATTCCCGACATTGTTAAGCCTTCCATTAACGGGTTGGTGGAGATTGGTCGAGGCTGCTGCAGAGGTTGTCAATTCTGTAATGTTACACTCAGACCTTTGCGTTGGTACCCACTTGATAAGATTGAGCGTGAATTAAGCGTTAATATAAATGCAGGCAACAAAGGCACCTGCTTGCACGCCGAAGATGTTATGCTTTACGGGTCAACGGACACCACCCCAAACGAGGAAAAGCTGGTCAAACTACATGAAATAGTGACAAAAAAAAGCGGCGGCTTGAGTTGGAGCCACTGTTCTATAGCTGCCGTAGCATCAAAACCTAAACTTCTCTCGAGACTCTCGGAGCTTATTCTGCAAAACCAGACCTGGTGGGGAGCAGAAATAGGTATTGAAACAGGCTCATCGGAGATTGCTAAAAAAATCATGCCTGCGAAAGCTCATCCATTTAATGCTGAAAAATGGCGTGAAGTAGTAGTTGAAGGCATGGGCATAATGCATGATAACATGCTTGTGCCTGCCTGTACGGTGATTGTCGGGTTGCCCGACGAGCAGGAATCTGATATTTTAGAAACAATGGACTTAATCGATGACCTCAAAGATATGCGAAGCCTAATCGTGCCGCTGTTTTTCGTTCCGTTGGGCACGTTGAAGAATAAGGATTGGTTTAGCAACACCAAACTCAATGAACTGCACCGAAAACTGCTCCTGCAATGCGCCAAACGAGACTTCCGATGGGTTGACAGCTTAATCGACTTGTCGTTTTCAGATAAATGGTACCAGAGCGTAACCAAAGAGTTCTACAAGGGCTTCTCAGCTATAGCGCGGTATAGAGTGGGCAAAATACATTAAAGCGCGGTTTGGTAAAGACAAACTTAATTTGTCTTGTCCCCCGAATAGAATAAAAACGCTTCAGTTAGATTGAATCCGCTCAACTCAATGAAGACATTCCCTAAAGAACTCTTTGATCGGGGTTATTCCAAGCAGGCGTTGTCTGTTTTTATGACTATAATTGGCGTTAATAATAAAAAGTTAGGCTTATCTAGTAATTGTTTAACTTTTGGTTTAATTTTCAGACTATAGTTCAAGCCCTCTTTGGCTGATAACCTTTGGTAACGTAGCTTTGGCAGTTGCTGGAGCCGTCGCAGCACTAACAATCCTAACAAACAATGAAATCTTGGGCGCTTGCGTTCATGGGACTGGTAGTTTCCTCAAAGCTGCCGGCAGCGCATACACAGGAGGAGCTTTCCTGCGTTTGCTTACTAAATATTTGCTTGTCTCTATAACAGCGAATGTTATGCCTGCAAGTAGAAAACCTATTGCCCAATCGATCAGTTCAGGTGCATTGACATCAAATATGGTTTGTAGACCAGGCACATAAAGAATAATAAGCTGTAATCCGAACGATGCCAGTATAGCGTACCATAGATATTTGTTTTTGAAGACGCCAACTTTATAGATTGGATGCTTGAGTGAACGCGACGATAAGGCGATCGCTAACTCGATCATTATCATAGCAGTCAAGAGTTGTGTGCGAGCCTCCAATAACTGAAACTCGCCAAGCCAAGGTTGATGCATCAAATACGCAAACAGCAGTAGGCTTGATGTTAATAACGGGATTCCAACCAGGAAGGCTTTGACGTCACCAGTGAATATACTTTCCTTTGGCTTACGTGGCTTACGTTCCATTAAATCTGGGTCCCCTGGGTCCACGCCAAGTGCTATGGCTGGCAACCCATCAGTAACCAAATTCATCCAAAGCAATTGTACTGCAGTTAGTGCAATGGCTGCGCTGCCTAAAGTTGGAAGGGCTTCGCCGGGGGTTAAAATGGGTGCAAGGAACGGCACAGCAACCACAGCTACAAACATAACCAAGACTTCCATGATGTTGCATTGCAGCAAATAAGTTAGGTACTTCTTGATGTTATCGTAGATCTCTCGGCCTTCTCTAACTGCTTTAACTATGCTTGCAAAATTATCATCTGCAAGAACCATAGAAGCGGCTTCTTTTGTGACTTCGGTGCCTGTTATGCCCATGGCAATGCCTATATCAGCTCTTTTTAGGGCAGGCGCATCGTTCACGCCATCGCCCGTCATAGCGACTACTTGGTCCTTTTGTTTCCAAGCATTAATTATACGCATCTTATGTTCAGGTGCAACTCGGGCATAGATCACGACGTTCTCAACTACATTTAACAGTTGCGTGTCAGTCATTTGCTCGAGTTGAGAGCCCGTAAGTACTCTATGTGCTTCGTCGTTTTCACCCAATAGGTTAAGTTCCTTGGCAACTGCTGTTGCAGTGAGCTCGTGGTCGCCAGTTATCATAACTACGCGAATGCCTGCTTGTCGGCAGACAGCTATAGCATCCTTCACCTCATCGCGTGGGGGATCGATCATTCCAATCATTCCGACAAAAATGAAACCCTGTTCCTTTGTTTCATCGAAATTACTAGAGGTTTCCGGTAACTCTTTATAAGCACAACCCAAATTCCGTAGTGCTTGCAGAGACATCGCTTCAATAACCTTGGATAATTCAATGAGTTGTTTCTGGGTTAAATCGGCAACCTCACCATTAAGCAGAATTTTAGAGCATTTATCAAGAACAACTTCGGGTGCACCTTTCATATAAGCAATTTTCTTGTTGCCTATATCGTGAATAGTAGTCATGCGCTTGCGTTCACTACTGAAAGGAACTTCACCTACGCGGGGAAATTCTTGGTCAAGTGCCTGTTTTGAGATGCCTGCCTTAGCTGCAGCGACTATCAGTGCGCCTTCAGTAGTGTCACCCTTAACAGTCCATTTTTTGGTTTCTTCGTCCTTTTCGAGTGCTGAGTCGTTGCAAAGTATTGCGATTTTTAATAGTTCCTCAAGTTGTTTATCGGGGGCGATTCGTTTCTTTTCTATTTCGAATTCGCCTTCAGGGGCATAGCCCACGCCAGTGACTTTGATTGCAGTGCTATTGGTGTAGATCCGCTGAACGGTCATTTCGCCTTTAGTCATCGTTCCGGTCTTATCGCTACAGATAACGCTGGTGCTACCCAAAGTTTCTACTGCTGGAAGGCGTTTTACGACAGTGTTCATCTTTGCCATACGGTACATGCCAATAGCGAGTGCACCTGTGACTATTGCAGGCAAAGCTTCAGGAACGGCGGCGACGGCGAGGCTAACTGCCCAAAGGATCATTTCAACGGGTTCGCGTTGCTCAACAAGTATACCCACTACTGCTACGCTGATTGCGACTATTACCACCAGAAGACCTATCCATTTGCCAACTGAAGCCAACCGTCTTTCCAGTGGGGTTTGTTCAGTAGTTGTAGCTTGAACCATTTGTGCAATCTTGCCAAACTCTGTCTGCATCCCGGTTGTGGTAACAAGGGCTTTGGCTCTGCCATAGGAGACGACCGTTCCACTATAGACCATGTTGCGCCTATCTTGCAGTTGGGTATCTTTGGGCAGAAGGTAATTGTTTTTGTTAACGGCTGCAGATTCACCTGTCAAGGCGGCCTCCTCAACTTTTAGACTATGTTCTTCAATTAATCGCGCGTCTGCTGGAATCCTATCACCGGCAGAAATAAGGACGATATCGCCAGGTACAAGCTGACTAGTAGAAACTTTGACTTCTATCCCTTCCCTTAGAACTAGGGCCATTGGAGCAGTCATTTTTTTGAGCGCTTCAACCGCTTTTTCACTACGATATTCCTGTGTGAAACCCAAAATGGCGCTGGCAAGTACTATGACTAGAATAATTATGGCATCAATTACTTCGCCGACGGCTATGGAGAGAGCAATGGCTACGAGTAGGATAACCATGAGAACGTTTGTGAATTGTGAGAGGAAGAGTTTGATTGGTGATCTGCCCTTTTCTTTCTTAAGCTCGTTTGGACCATATTTTGTGAGTCGGGTTTGAACTTCTTGCTTAGTCATTCCTTTGTTTTCTTCAACGTTGAGTTCATTCAGGGCATCTCCAACTTTTAAGGCATGCCAAGCTTTAGGCAAATCACCGTTTTCCTGAGGCGCGTTTGCTGTCTTGTTGGTTGAAAAGTTTGAATTTTGGGCTTTCTTATTGTTTTTCAAGTCTTGAATGCTCTTGATTAGGAGTTTCTGTTTGTTTTTGAGCTTCTTTTTATTTGTGGTTATTTTTAAACAATTATTTGAGCCTTAAAATAATTTTTTGTTATTTATGTTTTTTGTTATTGGTTATTGGTGAAAACATGAACTTGATTTCAAAAGTTTCTGCACCTTAAACAATATAGGTTTCCATTGGATTTGAACCCTCAATGTGCCGGGGAATTTCACTCGCAGTTCCCATATCCTCTAGTAGGCTTCACCAGCCTTATTTCTTTGGCGGCTTAATTCAACAATGACTCTGAGACCAATTGTTTTACACAAGACGACTGGGTTTAGAAGCTAAAATTAGTGTTTAGCGGATTTAGCCGAGTGCTAATATGGATAAGGAAAAAGAGATAAGAGGGGGGAACCTTATCGTCTATTAGCAGCCGAACCCGCTCAACAATCACTGGTTCTTAGCTTCTTCTTTTTAACCAATTACGGCTTTAGAAGAATATAAAATGATGTTGTAACAATTTGAATCCACAATCGCTCAGTTATTAGAATAACTATATTTCTATTCCCTATCTGCCAAATTGTCGTCCAATAATTAGTGCCAAACCAAACGGCGATTAAGAGTGTAAGAAACTAAGGAAAAAATCCCGTGCTATTAATTTTTAGCCATATGAGAATAGTCCAAACAGTTGTTTTGCCTAATTGGCGGAGTTAATTATTTCCTTCTAAAAAATCGGTTATTATGTTGTAGTTTCAGATGCCTATAAATAAATTAAGTCCCTAAAAACCAACCGAATTGCTTCGTTCATTGTCTGCTTGTCAGACTCAAGTCTTGCATTAAGTCAAAAATAGAACTCTTAAGTTTATATCAGTTCTTCGATGCCATATTTTGAATCTAGCGCTTTCAAGATTTCTGCTCTAAGCTCTTCGCCAATTAAACCTTTAGCTTTAATGCCTCCAATTTCTTTGGCGAGCTCGGGCTCTTTGCAGGCTTCTTTTAGCCAGAGTTCAAAATCGCCCCTGTAGAGGTGAAATTCAAGCGAAACTGCGCTAACCTGATTTATGACCATGTAAAACTCTTCAAGCGTCTGCGAGTGCAAGTTTGCGGGCTGATTATTGCCCAAGTAGAAGTGGAAACCAATTTCTTCTGGAACAGGTGTTAACGCTTTGAGGGCAGTTTTTCCTTTTTCAGTTATACCGTATCCGCTTCCGATTTTTTGCAGAAAGCCCTCTTTTGCTAGTTCTTGGATCTGCTGCATAGTTTGGTTTGGATTCAAATTCACCTTCTTAGCAAACATGTTCAGATCCATACGGCTTGTAGCTTCGCTCATCGTTTTTAAAACTTTAATTTTCTCCTCTTTCAACCGGCTTCCCTCATTTCAATTAGTATTTAAACGGAAATTTATGTCTTTAACCATTCCTTATAATTACGCAAGTTCTATAGAGAGTGACGGTTAAAGCGGGTGTGTGGGACTAAAATTAATCCAGCCAATCTAGCTAATTCTAAGCATTGTATTGTAACGAATGTTTAGTTATCTCTGGCAGCTGTGGAAAGGTGTGGTTTTAAACCTTTATTTGAACACACGTAACTGTTCAAAAGAGTTTTCCGGCTATTATAAGATGAAAGGTAAGATAGAGCCTGCTAGAATAAGACCCAAGCAAGCCACTGCAACAATAACCGTTATTTGATAGGTACGTTTCTCACTTATCCGTTTACTCCCAAGCCTCTTCAAAGTTATGTTAAAGATTCTGCCGCCATCCAACGGATAAATCGGCAATGCATTAAAGATAGCCAAGTTGAAGTTGACAAACCAGACCCAGAAAAGTAAATTTGCAAGAATTGACCAAGCTTGCCCCAGTGAACTCGCATAGAAAGGCGCTAAGGTGTCGGAAAAGGGTATTAGACCTGAAGCTAGCGTTGGCGGCACCATATGCATAGAGAGGCGTTCTATAGAGAATGTTCGGTAATTATCTAATCGCTCTTGAGTCAATAGGTCAAAGCATGTAATTCCCATAACCGTCCGGTTATCCGATATGGTCAAGTTAATTGTAGTCGTAAATCGGTCCTGCCAACTGTCTCCTCTTGCCACAGTTACTTGTAATATATCACCCGCAGTTTTATTATCCAGAATTTTCCTAAATTCCGCCGAATTATCAACCGATACATTATCAATTGAAACAAACACATCTTTAGGCAGCAACCCAGCGCTTTGGGCAGGCATGCCATTTGTAACATCGTTAACGTATACACCGTTAACCATTGGAGTTAAACCGCCGACTAAAACTATAAGGCAAAGCAGACAAGCCGCGCCTACTAGCATGTTTACGCCAACTCCTGCAGCCATAACTTTTAGGGAGGATCGGGGTTTTGCCGTCTTTAATTGCTCTTCATCGACATCTACAAATGCACCTATAGGAATTATTAAGAAAAATAGTAAACCACTTGATTTTACACTGAAACCGTTATTTCTAGCGACAATTCCGTGGGCTCCTTCATGTAGCGCAATTGCTAGCACAATAGCTACCCACCCATAGATTATAGGGAGCATTGGGTTGATTCCAGGCAGCATCAAAATTGCCCCTGGTCCCATTTCTTTGATAACTTGGCCCACTGCAGGGTTATTTATCAAACTGATTAGACTGCCGATGATTAAGTAGAGTGCAATTCCAGCTACTAAAGGTACCAGAGCAAGAAACAGCCAAGAAATATAACGTGCACCACGCAATGCGCCTAACTTGTCGAAGATAGGTGAGAACCGTTTAGTCCGTATTGTTAGCATCGGAAACTTGAAGTCAAGTGTTTTCTCCTTGGTTTGTTGTTCTGTTTGATGGTCTTCACATTCGCTGTCTTGTGTCAAAGCTAAAATCGCTCGTCCTACAAACAGGTTTTCCTCAACATAAACCTAGCGCAAGACCAGAGCGTCTATTAGGCTTGTACATTATCTTTCGAACCTCATTTTTTCGATTTAAGCAAAACTGAAAATTTGTGTTTGGAAATAAAGAAAAAGGTATCAGTTCATCAGGAGTTTTGCCGATAGCCCTGCAGTACTGCTCTAAGTCATTAGAATAAATTTCAAGAATCCTTGTGACCTTAAAGTGTTTGCCAACTTAGCTTAAAGAAGCATAGCTTCTAGCCCAATCTATTACATCAGTCATCTTGGTCATGAGGTAACACCTCCTAAGTAATTAAAAACTTCTAAATTTCGGATTCGTTCTTTAGTCTTTTCTGGGGGGACGGCTAAACTTAAATAGTATATTGGAACTGAAAAGATGGATAGCGTTGGTATGCCGCCGTTGCATAGCCAGGTAGTGCGACTGACTGTTAATCAGTAGGTCAAAGGTTCAAGTCCTTTCGGCGGCGCCATTCCAGTTACCCCTTTAAAACCGTGAAATTTCAAACGATAACCAAGCATTTTTAGCCATTTTTTTATTTGTTTGAAAGTGTTCCAAGAGTGCTCTTTCAACAATGATTTATTAACAAACTTCTCAAAGAAGACTCTGAGAGAGCGTAAATTTTTTTTCCAGCGTTCTCTTTAAACAAGGAGAAAACCAAGAATGCATAAAATATCAAGTAAATTTTCAGCTGCAATTTTAGTAGCAATCTTCATTGCATCTGCAGCAGCAATAACCTCTGACATAAAAACAGTAAAAGCAACCGACTATAGTATCCACAGCACCCCCACCACTGTATATGGCTACCCCCAACTCGGAACTTTGCCATCTGGAGTTACACCTGATTATGCTACCGAAACAACCGCTTACATGAGCATAACACCAAACCCAATCGGAAAAGGACAGCTATCTCTCATCAACGTCTGGGTTACACCAGGGCAACCAAACTTCATGCACATGTCAGGATACAAGATAACAGTGCAGAAACCAGATGGAACCCAAGATACAATCGGGCCATTCAATTCTTACATTGCGGATGACACAGCATGGATAAGTTTCGCTCCCGACCAAGTTGGAACATGGAGATTCAAGTTTGAACAGCCAGGCACTTACGTTCCCAGAGGATCGTACATTAGCCAACCAGGGTCTCCGGGCGTTCAAGGTTCTTTTCTGGCAGGTAACCTAAGTTTCGGCGGTCCTAACAGCTACTATGGAGAAAACACTGTAGTTCAACTCATGTACCCAAACGGCACATACTACCTTGCCAAATCAATCTACTATACCCCATCAAGCACTGATTGGCAAAACCTAACAGTACAAGCTGACATGGTTTCATCATGGCCGGCAGCAGCAATGCCGAACGATTATTGGCGAGAACCAGTTTCACCAATGAACAGAGAATGGGCGTCAATAATGGGGTACTACCCATGGAATGGCATATACTTCTATCCAGGCGGACGAATGTATTACCCAAGCAACTACCAATATACACCATACGTGCAAGCTCCTAACACTGCCCACGTGGTCTGGCGTAGATCAGGCGCACTAGGCGGTCTTATGGGAGCAGACATGGGCCAAATGTCATACACTTCAGGTGGAGGAACTCCAACTATTGTCTTCCAAGGACGATGCTACCAAACAGTTACAAAACCAATGCTAACAACCATAAATGGCAGCAATGTGCAAGAATCCGTCAGCGTTTGGGAATGCTATGATTTACGAACAGGGCAAGTCTATTGGGACCAAACAGGAATCGTTGCGCCACCAACATTAGTCGTCGGTGAAGAACCGGTATCCTCAAACCAGGAAGCATTAGGCCTTGCAGCATCTAGCTGGCAGATAAACCTTGTAGCAATAACAAACCCCTCAGGAAACACCCCGGGAAGACTAATTAAGTACAACCCATACACCGGGGCTGTCTCTCTAAACGTAACATGCTTGCCTCCGGGAATGACCTATGGAGCTTTAGTCAACTATACCCAAGTCTACAGTTTGCAAACAATAGACGGCAATGCAGGAATTTACCGGTTAATCAAGTGGGATGCAAGAGGAAATAACGCGAACTTCACGACTAGAATACTTAGCAACATTACCTGGCCAATGAACGGTTTCCCAAGAGGGACTGTCAATCTGCAGGGAACAGACGGTGCAGTAGACTATGAAGCAGGCGTAGTTGTATATGGATCTAGATTCCAATGGTCATACTGTATAGGACATGACATAACAGGTGTTGACTTAAACACAGGCGCTGTTCTCTACCATTTAGTGACAAATGATACGCTAAAGGAAACCGCTCAATCATTATCAACGTTTGTTGCTGACCGCGGAAAGTTCGCCTACGGCGCACAAAACATGCATTTTAATTGCTATGACATAAAAACTGGAGCAAAACTCTGGGAAAGTGAACAGACACAGTATCCATGGGGTAACTGGTGGTGCTACAACATAGCATCCATTGACTTAAACGAGACCACAGGCGCAATCATCGCTGGCACTTATGACGGTACATACGCTATCGATTGGGATACTGGAAAAATACTTTGGGAATTCAGAGAAATGGCTCCAGCATTTGAAGAACCGTACGGTACTTATCCATTCTTTACAGGTGTAAAAGAAGCGGACGGAAAGATCTTTGCTTATACCGGTGAGCACACACCCAGCCAACCAATCGCCAGAGGATGGTCAATCTACTGCATCAACGCAACCAACGGTAATCTAATATGGAAGATGCCTGGACCAATGAGTCCGGGAGCAATGGCGGATGGATACCTAACAGCCTCTAACTCGTACGATGGATACATGTACGTATTCGGCAAGGGCAAAACTGCCACATCAGTCACCGCACCAAACACCGCTGTACCAAAAGGCACAGCAATAACCATCCAAGGAACCGTTATGGACAAGTCACCAGGCGACCAAGGCAGCCAAACAAACCCAGTAGCGCCATTAGACTCTCCGACCGCATCAGGCACAGTACCCTGTGTAAACTCGGCTTCAATGACCACACAAATGGCATACCTATACGAGCAACAGCCAATTGACGGAGTATGGCACAATGAAACAATCACCGGCGTACCAGTCTCTCTAACAGCAATCGACCAAAACGGCAACGTAATCGACGTTGCATCAGTAACAACCAACGGTTACTACGGCACTTTCAATTATATGTGGACTCCGCCAAACGAGGGCCAATACACAATAATAGCTTCATTTGCAGGTGACAGCTCATACGGCAGCTCTAACGCAGCATGCGGGCTATCGGTAGGCGCAGTTGCAACAGTAGCCACTCAAACGCCAACAGGGCAAGGTGAAGGGTTAAACGATGACAATACGCCGTTGATGTACGCTACAGCTGCAATAATAGCAGTAATTGTCATAGTCGGAGTAGCAATAGTCCTAACGTTCAAGAAAAGGTGAATAACAGCTCAACAATCAATCCCTTTTTTTTGTTAAAATCAGGATTTGATGTATTCTTCAAAATATTGATCAAAAAGCCTCAAGATCGAACCTACTAGCAGACCTACCCCGCGGGTACATTAACTTGTCTTCTAATATTCTTTTATTTGAAGCAATTCTGACATAATTTTTGCACAATCTCGGTAATTTCGTATTCCCGCTAAAATTATTTCGCACTAAACTTCTGTAGAGACCCTGTAGAAAAATAAAAAGGGGATCACAAAAACGCGAAAGCCAGTGTCTATCGACAACGAAGGGCAAAACTAAACTAGACTACGACCGCAGGGTCAACTTCTAAAAAGGATTTTTGGCAATACAAAAGTTCTTTTGGAGTAGCGTTTCTTTTCAGCGGCGCCACATCTCCTTCCATGAAATAAATATTTTGAAAAAAAAAGATTTATTATTTTTGCCATTGATAGTTAGAAAACTCTATAGCGTCGAGTATTCTAGATGAGATTTGTTTGCTATCACATTGGTCACAGTACATTACAAAACCATCGAAAGCAAAGAAATACATGTTTTTTCTGCGATACACAATCCTGGGTTTTGCTATATCTAAAAGTTCAAGGAATTTTTCAGTGTCAAACTTCACTCTATAGCAACTAGCTGAGCTGGTTGCTGCTTCAGATGCAACTATTGATGTTTCAGACAAATAGTTCACTCCAAACGAACCATATAGTCTCTGTTGATTTAACGATTTTCCAATAATTAGCTATAGACCATATAGAATCAGCAATCAGTAAAGCATGTTACTACCTAAACATCGGATCAGACCCCTCGTCCGGTTATTACAATTACCGTTATTTTGAAAAGTATGATTACCAGTTCCAAGGGAGAACACCAGGGTAATAAAACTGTATCACCAAAAGAGTCAGTACAATAATCGCGATTCCTGTAACTATCGCTTTTTGTACGTTCATTGACACTCCTTTTTTTGGAGCACGGGTGCTTTGGGGGGTCGTTTTTATCTGTTCAATAGTTTGAGTTACAGGCGATGAACCTTTTTGTGGTAATGCTTTGTGGCAGTATGGGCAAAAAACAGAGCTATCCTTTATTTGTCTGCGGCAAAAAGGGCAAAACATTAGATTGTCTCCTAGAATAACTACCAATCATAAGGCAATAAATGTTTGTTTGCCTATTTCGTTTGATTGGAAAGCTTTTATTCCTTCTTTATAGCTTTTATTTTAGGGCTTATTTTTGAATCTTGGCACCCACGTTTTTTTTGGCCGCGTTTTCAGTGCTGTCCTCACTGGCAACCCATTTCACCCTACTCATAGGCATAGGCAGCTTCATCCTAGACATAAGAAATTATCCTTACCACAGATTCACCTGCATAAAACTGTTAAACTACATTGACTCAAAAACTACAGTTGACCGTAGAAGGGGAGAAAAGAAAATCTAATAAAGCTGTGTTGGTTCAAAAATGAAATACACCATTTTTTCTACAAAACTCAAAAAGATTTAGATAAGCTAAGATAGGGTTTCTCTATTTTCTCTTTTTTGTTGGATTTGCCCTGCGTCATTTATTTCTGGCAGTTGATCTTTAAGTTTCATCTCTGCAGCTAACTCCGCCTCTTCTAAGATCTGCATTGCCTCGGGGCTTGCTCTTGCATTGTCCATAGGAATGTCTGTGCCTTGATTTGTCGTTGTCACTATCTCTGAGAGTAACCCACCGATGCTCCCAAGCTCCTGGCTTGCCTCTGGAAGAATACCGCACATTTCAGTGCGAATACTATTCAACACGCCTTTCGCTGGGCTCAGAATGGCTACTAGGTCACCCATTTCTGAAACAGTATTAAGCCGCATAGAAACACTCTGCAAAGCAAGCGAGGCGTGCGTTAGCATTTTTTCTACTTTGCGTATTTCAGAAAGTTCAGACGCAAGGATGTTTGCCCGTGCGTTATCCCGGTCTGACATCGCTTTTATAACCCGTTTGAAAATTTCGGCGTCACGCATTTCAAAACGTTGGACCGCTGCGTCTAATGTTTTTGTTTGAAGATCTAAACGTTGACTTACAACTGAAATTTGATCTTTTAGACTAACTGAAGGTTTGCCGATGTTTGTGATTTTGGAAACCACTGATTCGTCTTTCTCTTTGCTTTTCCATCGGCTGCCGAAACTTTTAACCAAGCTTGTTATCCCCAAAGTCTCACTTATGAGCGACGCATAAAAAAGTGTTTGAATTGATAAGTTAAATCACAACCAATCAAAAACACCCGTTTTTATACTATTCATTAAAGATTCCAGATCTGCAAAGAAGGTATTCCGTGGAATCAAGAAGTCAGGTATGGAGACTATCAAAATTTAGTATTTATACGTCGTGAGAGAAAAAGCTATTTTTGATGCAATTCAAAACCATTTTTCCATAGTGAAAAATAAGCCGTTTTTTGGGTAATTAATCAATAGAGCGATAAAAAAATCACATAAATAGTGTTTGAAACTAAATTATTTTGAATAAGGTAAGGTTTTTAGTGGAGTTTCTTAGACGCATTACTGGCGAAGATGCAAAATACGGTTACGCCTAGGTTTTGCGAAGTTTGTGAGCGAATGAGTGTCTGCACCACGGATTTTGTTGAGCAAATACTCCAGAAGCTTAATGACAATCATAAAGACCCAGAAACCTACTATTGCCTGTAGGCTAAACACAAGCGTTTTGTCTGCTCTAAAGTCTAGTTATTAGCACAGCTATTATACTGCTTAAAAAAATGCCGTCAAAAGTGCCTGCTCCACCAACGCTTGCTACTGGAGCGCCAAGTTTGGAGATTTCTTCAATTTCAGCAAATCCGCACATATTAATGTTCCAAGTGTACCTACAACGTAAGCTATCGTTCTTGGCTGCGAGGGCATAAGAATGAAGGAGGCTACGGCAGCGGCTATTGGCGACTCCACTTTTGGGATACGGTAGGTCACGCCAAACCAGATAACATAATCATCATGAACCATTGAAATCTTGGTCTTGAGCTTAAGCAATGGAATGTTAATGAAGCTTCCAATCAAGCAGCCCATCAAAATTAAAAAAATTATCAGAGGTGTAAAACCAATATTTTGAAAAGCGATTCTTACAGCTCCAACGAGCAGAGGACAACGACTAAAACAGCAAAACCAGTAGCGCCGCAAAGAAGAGGAAGCTATGTTGAAAATAGATTGTTTTTCCGCTCATGTACTCACAGCTTAAGAGCTAATTCTATTAAACTTTGAAAACGCGCCTTTATTTAGAATACTTGAATAGGGTTTTCGACTGGTTTTTTTCTAAATCGCAAGACAACCGCCGCTAAAACAACCGTTATAACGACTGCTGCAATGGCGATAACGTAAAGCTCTGACTGGGAAATGCCTTTTTGAGGATCGCTTGAGGTTATCTGCTGTTGGGTTTGGCTGCTTGGGGATGCGGTTGTTTTATCTGATAGTTGCTGATCGTTCCATGTTAAAACGTTCTGGTAGCCCAGCGATTGAATCAGTTGCGGTCCATCAGGGTAAATCATATCCAAGTTCTCTCCAAAGTTAATTAGCAGTGAAGAAACGTTCATGCATATGCCTGCCGTTAATGCGTCTGGTCCCCATAAACCCCAAATGTTGTCATTGGGTCCCCGAAAACCGTATGCGTAATCTTTCGGAAGCACGTATGCTGTTCTGCTGCTCATCGGCGTGATTGTTCGAGGGTTGTTTTGAACGTACTGCCAGAACTGTTTCATAGCGTCTAAATGTTCCTGCTGAAGAATTGTTCGGCTATAGTCTTTGTTTGAGTCAAAAATAATGATGTATTTTGCCCCGTTCTGGTATGCGAGCACCATGTCACTATACAAGTCAGCGCCTGATTCAATGTATGGCGGTTGCCTGTAAGTCCAAGTTATCATGACTCCCCAATCTTTGTTAAAAGCGGCTGCTGCTCCCCTGCAAAGCGCCACGTTAAGCTGCCTGCTGTAGTTTGCGCCGAATTCTGCAAAGACAGTGTCGTACCCCGCTTTATAATCATACCAATATAACCCATAATCAGAAGTGAAAAGCTTATACTGATTGGGATAAGCAAAACTTTGGGTGATTGAGCGACTTCCCCGTAGCCAAGTGTTTATGACACTGTTGTACTGGTTGGCCGCGTCAGCATAGCTGTCGGCAGATGTCACAGCAGGGTAATTTTGCTGATCAAGCTGTTTTCCGCCTTCCTCATCAAAATAGTAAATTCCCAGAAACTTGTCTCCCCATTTTGTGTTTGCATCTGCGAACCATTGCTGGGAAGGATATCTTCGGGAGTCTGTATAAACAATAAATGTTAGGTCTTTGTCATAGACGTATTGACTAAGTGTGGTTAGTCTTGTTGAATCATAATTTCCGCTGCAGCCCAGAATGAAAACGTTAGTATAAGAGCTAACCTTGTCGATCATTTCCTCAGTTGCTGATACGCTCTCGTAAGCAACATCAACGCCCACGTACAAGCCTGAGGAATTCGCTGAGGCTGCTTTAGCGGGTAAACTAAGGTTTACAAAAAGCGGCAACATCAATAGAAGAATCAGAACAAGAGTCGGCTGCTTAGTTCTCATTATGTTATATTGAAATCTATGCCTAAATAAGACTTTTCCAAAATTAATCAGTACTCAAAAACAAATTCTCCAAGCATGTTTCAATTGCTTGTGTTTCCCTTTTTGGGAAATTTGGTTTTCAAGCGGAATTGGCAAAGCTTTTTACGCTAACAGTGCAGCAAATGATTGTCTCAATGGGCGGAGGCAACGAAACATGAGTTGGGACTACGGTTTTTTTATTTCAAAAAATAACGTTTTTCGCAAGAAAGAGCAACTACCTGGGGAAGCAACCGACAAAACCAGCGTTTCTCACTGTGCAGGATGCAACCATCCAATCGGAGTAATATCAACCACTCTTTATGAACTCGACGAGAAATTTTACTGCACTGACTGTTATGTCCACTTGGTGGTTAACAGGGCTATTGAGAGAGACCACTCTGATATAAAGCCAAAAAAAGAAGCCTTAAACCAGGTTGTGCCATAAATTCATCTTACTTTTTTTGTTGTATTCCGTTATTTAGCTAGCGCTTAAACTTTTATCCTTCAGTTGCTGGTCCACCTTTTGTCTTCTTTATTCTGCCGCCGATTGCCGCAGGAACAAGGGCCAATATGTTTACTACTGCAAACGTGAGGTAAGTTTTTAACTGGCTAAAAACAGAGCCTTTCCCGGTGTAGGAATAATTTGTTTGTTGACAGCGGCGAGTATTTACGGGCTCTTTTGGCGTTTGCTTGAAGAATAAAAGCGTTTGCAGCTTAAGTTGCTGCAGGTCTTGCCCCTAAAACAACGGTAACCTGTGTCTGTGCATTGTCTCTTACTACTGTTAAGGTTAGGCTGTCGCTTGGCAGTGTATGTTGCTCTAAGTAACTGGCTAAATCATCATTGTTTCTAATCGCCTGGCCATTCATAGCAATTATTATGTCGCCTACATTTAGTTTGCCGTCTGATGGCCCGCCGCTTGTGACCGATTCAAGTCTCCAACCATAGGTGACGTTGACGCCATATTGCTGGGCTAAATCATAATTCATGTCTTGACCAACGACGCCCAAATATGAGTGTCCATTGTATGTGCCTGTTGTTATCAGCGCGTTTACTTCTCGCAGTATAGTATCTGATGGAATAGCGAAAGCTAAGCCTTGAGAGTTACTGACTATGGCTGCGGTGATGCCTACGACGTTTCCGACCGCGTTAAGGAGGGGTCCTCCGGAGTTTCCGGGGTTAATCTGTGCGCTTGTCTGGATAATGTTGGCGATCGCATATTGTCCCGCGGTGTCTTCAGTTATTGTTCTTCCAAGTGCGCTCACGGTGCCCGTTGTTAATGAACCGACTAAACCATAGGGGTTGCCTATTGCGATGACTGATTCACCCACCGTGAGAGTTGATGAACTTACAATGGTAACGGGCTTGAACTCTGATGCAGGTGCGCTGTTAACTGAGAGAACCGCTAAGTCAGAGTATGGGTCTGTACCGAGAACTGTTGCCGCGTAGCCATTTCCATCGGAGAAGGTGACGCTTAATCCTGAAGCGTCTGCAACAACATGATAATTAGTTAAAATTACCATTCGGCCTGCGAAATTATAGACAAAACCAGAGCCCTCCACGCCACCACTGCTGGTGGTTCCAGTTATTAAAACAACGGAGTTATGAATGTTATTATAGATGTTTTGAAGGGATGTGCCGTTTTGCATTATGGTGATCGCTTGATAAGTTGCGTTTTGAAAGCCTACAACATCTGAAACTTGGCTTTCCAGAATTGACATTTTATTATTCAAATCGCTTATTTGGCTGGACGAAATTACGTAAATTCCTATTCCACCAACAAGTAAGCCTGCAACAAAAATCAGAGCTAATAGGCTAGCGGTAACTTTTTTTCTGTCAGGTGGTGGCGGTGGTATTGGCAACATTTCTCTTTTCCCCCGACAATGTGTTTGTTGTTTGGGAAATAAGGCTTGCTATTTTCTGCGGTCGATAATTTCCAGCGCTTCTGGGCCTGTCCCAATTAAGGTTATAGGTATGCCCGTTTTGTCTTCAACCTCTTTAATGAACGCTTTAGCATCCGCGGGTAAGTCATTATATTTTTTGGCGCCTCTGCAACTTGGGAAAATCACATCAAGCTTTGTCATTGCAGCTTGGGTGGCGCCGTTGATTTTAGCGTTTTTTCTTGCGAGATCGAAGTCAAAAGGTGCTGAGCGTCGGTCTCTGCCTGTTCCAGCGGCGACCTCGAACCATCCTTTCTTCTGGGCTTCTTCTTTGGTTATTTCTCCGGGTAAGGGTCCAGCGCCGACTCTTGTTATAAATGATTTGTACACTATCAAGACATCGTCGACTCGTGTGGGTCCGACGCCTGCTTCTGAAGCGATCGCTGATGCTCCTGTATCCCGGCTTGTAACGTATGGGTAGCCGCCGCCGAGGAAGAGTGAAAGCATGAAGCCCTGTGTGCCTTCCAAGAGGACTTTTTTGCCGGCGTCTAAGCCATCGTTAACTTCCTGAACCTGATCTGCAAGGTATGGTTTAAGTTCAGGGATTTCTTTGGCAAGTTTGGCTGTGCGTCTGACTCGTTCTTCAATCGCTGGTCCTACACCCCTGCCTGTGGTTCCAATGCCTTTGTTGACGGCGCTTGCCTTATCTGCTGCAGCGTGTTTTTCCTCGATTATTGAGGCACTTTGGTCTATTGCGATTCTGCTTTGGACTTTGGTTAGTTCAACTTCGCTAAAGAAGGTTTTCACATCAACGTTTGCTCCTGCCGCGATGAGGAGACGCGTGTGTGGATTTATGAAGGCTGCGGGCACCATGTGTAAGGCATACCTTTTGCCTTCATACCAGACGGTGTGTGCCGCGTTTACGGATCCAGTTCTTACACAAAAATCAAGATTGTCTTTGAGAGCTAAATATGAGATTATTTTTCCTTTGCCTTCGTCTCCCCAGAAGGCTCCAACAATTATTGTGCAGGGCATCTATGCATCCTCGCTTGAAGATTCATCTCAAGAATTATTTAAAGTTGTAGGAACTTTTTAGATCGGTTTGCGTTCATTATTCTGTTTCTTATCTTCGTTGATTAGTTGGGATAAACGGTAGGTTACGTAGGCTGAGAAGCTTCTAATGCCTTTTTTTATGCCGTATTCTTCTTTGACGTAGATCCACTCTTTGAAAAAGTAGTCGTAGACCTCAGCCTTCACAGTGATGCTTTTGTAGCCTTTTTTCGGCATTTTGTTCCCCTCTTAAGCATAGTTAGCGGACGTACGTTTATATAAGGTTTTAACAAGATTCGCGATTCACCGTTAATTATATATTTCTGTGAGTACCGTAAAGTACGGAAGGAAGGTTAGGAAACTTTTGCCAAGAAAAGGATACAAATGCATAACGGTTACAGACAAAGTACATGAGGATTTAAAGAAGAAAGCAAAGGAAGCCAACCGCACCCTGAGAGAATATGTTGAGTACTTACTTGAAAAAGACAAAGCAAAAGAAGGAACTTGATGCGTGCCTATTAAAGTGCTTCAATACAACGACCGCGTAGCGGAAGTACAATTCATCTGCGACATCTGCAACAAAATAGTACGCACAAGCCTAATACCTACAAAAGAAGTAGGAGCAAAAACGAGTCAAACAGTGACTTGCTGGCAATGCAAATGCGCAACACAAAAAACAATGAATTAACTCTTCTTTAAAGAACGCCTTTTAGCTGCTTCATTATCAATTTCTCTTAGAAGGTTAATTACCCATTTTCCCTTAACGCCTTTCTCTTCATCAGAAATAGTTCCCTTCTCCGAGCAAAGCTCGTCCCGAATTATACCAACTTCCTCATCAAGTATAACAGGATAAACACGACAGCCTCTAGGTCTATCACGATAAACATTGCATCGGTGCTTGTTTCGGTCGTAGAAAACACAGTAACCGTCCATGTTCTTGAGCAAGGCATATCCTTGCCTGTCAAAATGTACAAAACATTTTTTGTCAAAGCCCCGTTTTACCAAGCGAAGAATGTCTTTTTCAGAGAGTAGCATTTCGGTTTCTGTGCAACAAACTCCGCAGCGTGAACAGCGCATACGTCTTGAAGCGCTTTTCTTGTATTTCTGCCTTTATCCGATCCTAAATGTAATTTAGGATGCTGATAACAGCAAGTTTGAATTTATCATTTCAGCGTACGCGATGGTTCGCAGTGGTATGCAATTGGCTCTTTTTCCGTAGGTACTGTATTCGAGCAAGCTATTTTTTCCTGCGCCTTTCAAGATTGCTTTTAGCTGCACGTTTACTATGACGGCTCCATCTTTCAGGTGCAGGTTGACGTTTTTTCCAATGAATGATTTGGCGCTATTAACGCTAAAATTTTCCATCCAATCACCACTCTTGCTCTTGTTCAGCTATTTTGTTCCAGCATTGCTGACATATCGGCAGTGTTTCGCCTTTCAACTGAATGTATAGTTTGATGTTTTCGCTTCTGCAAAGATCGTTCCAAGGGTTTTTACAATGCTCCATTTTCTTTCCTCATAGCAACGCCTTTGGCGTTTTTTGCTTTTAAAGCAAATGCTTAAACGACATTTGGGGAGAGGGGAGAGGTAGCTTGAAGTGAAGCTTTATACGCTAGTTTTTTACTGCTTAATTGCAAGATATGTCTTTTCTGACTAACCCTTATGTGCTTATTCCAACCATCGGCTTGACAATTCAAGTTATTGTTTTAGCTCTGCTGGTTTATGGTTACTGGCTGAAGAGGAAGTTGATGTTTCCGCGGCATGGCCGTGTCATGGCTTGGGCAACTGTTTTGCATCTAACAACAATATTTGCCGTTATGGTTCCCTCATTTGTTTTAGCAGTCATTCCAGAATACATCATTAAACACGTTGGAGGAGTTATATCGCTTATCAGCTTGGTTCATGTGCCGACTGGATTGGTAGCAGTTTCATTAGGGCTGTGGTTGGCAGTGTCCTGGCGCTTTAAAGGCTTGAAAGGTTGCTTTAACAGAAGAAAACTAATGCTCATAACAATGATACTTTGGCTCTCCACGTTGCTATTGGGCATGGCGCTGTACGGTATTTTCTATTGGGCCGCTCTGATTGGTTAAAGCTCAATTATCTGGGGCACAATCGCGTCTTTTGTGATTTTCAACAACCCAACCGACGGCTTGTTACTAATTGAGGGGTCCGTTGGGCTTCCAGGATTAATATAAAGTGTTTTTTCCTCCCAAACAATTCTCGCACTGTGCGTGTGCCCATAAACAAAAACGTTAAACCCATATTGTTTAGATGTTTTAACCATTTCTTCTGTGCCATGCAGAATGCTTGGATCATGCATAACGCCTATTTTCCAATCAAAAACCTTCATGGAATCCAAATTGGGCAAACCTCTGCAGACCTCAGGCACATCCATGTTGCCGTGCACCGCCAAAACAGGTGCAATCTGCTCCAACTCATCAATTACAGTTAGCTCCACTAAATCGCCCGCATGAATAATGAAGTCAACATTTTTGAAAACCTCAAAAACTCTTTGAGGAGTGCAAGTGGCTCTTTTAGGGATATGAGTGTCAGAGATTAAACCAATGATTTTTGATGCTTCAAAGTTAACGGCTGGTTTGTTAACGATCGTTTGCTCGCTGGTCATTTAATGGTGACACCAAGACTGATGAACCTTGCTTGTTACATGAGCTCGTTCGATATAAATAATTTAGCATGCCATGTTAAAAGAAAAAGGGTAGGGTCCACGGTTTAAGTCATTAACCGTTTTACGGTTTCATATAGTATGCTTGCGCCATATACAAGGTTCTCAATCGTTATGCGCTCATCAATGCCATGCATACGCTTCTCTAACAAGTCGTTTGGCTCATCAGGAATCATAGGTTGAAAACCATAACAAAAGCTGCCTGTCTCCCTGAAAAACCTCGAGTCAGTGCCACCCGTGGTCAAGGTTGGTGTTATTCCACAGTCAGGTTCAAACTCTCTCATTACACTTGTAATGGCACTGTAAAATGGCGTATCTGTTGTTGATTCAGAGCCATTATGTATTTGAATAAACTCGAAACTTAACTTATCCAAACCAACATCTTTGAGTAAACCCTTGATTAAATCGACTGTTTCATTCACATTTTGCCCCGGAAGGATTCTACAGTCAAAAACCGCTTCGCACGCTGACGGGATAATATTCTCTTTTTCGCCGCCATGAATGATTGTTGGAGTGATTGTCATTTTGGTACGAGGCCTGATTTCTTCAGCCAACGCGCGGTCTTTTTTTGCTAACTCGTCAAGAATTTCCTCGCTGCGCATGGGGTTGCTTAGTAAACGGGAGAACGTTTCGTTAAGCTCGGGATTGTGTTTGGCTACTTCAGCAAGGTACTGCTTGAGTGTCGGCACATAAATGGTCGGAGGCTTATAATCACGCAGTTTATCGATCACGCTGTTGATGCGTAAAACGGCGTTGTCAGCGGTATTCGGTGTTGAGCCGTGACCGGGAGTACCTTTCGCTTTAATTTTAAGCCATAGAATCCCTTTTTCAGCGGTTTGAACCGTGTAAACGTTGCCTTTCTCGGTTTTTGTAGCCAACCCTGCTCCTTCGTTTAGCACGTAGGGACACCAAACTTTCTCTTTATGGTTTCGTAGAAGGTAGCCTGCACCTGCTTCGCCGCCTTGTTCCTCATCTGCTGTGCCAGCTAAAACTACATCGCCTTTAAGTTTGATGTTGTTACGTTTTAGGAGTTCCATGATTAAAATTTCGATGGCTGTCATGCATTTCATGTCGTAGGCACCTCTCCCGTAAACGTAGCCATCCATTACTTTGCCCTCGAACGGTGCCACAGTCCACTCGCTGGGATTAGCTGCAACCACATCCAAATGGGACAGCAAGAGTAGGCTTGGTTTTTCTCCTGAACCTCTCAGCCTTGTGATTACGCTGCCTCTTCCGGGCGCTGACTCGATGATTTCACTCTGAAATCCTTCCTTGGCTAGGTATTTTGCTATATATGTTGCCGCTTGTGCTTCGTTGCCTGGAGGGTTAGTTGTGTCTAAACGTATTAAACTGCTCAGTAAATTGGTTATTTCTGGCTCTATTTCTTTCAGAATTGGCGGGGTCAACTTTTTTAGGGCTCCTCATGTTGTCTAAGATGTTTTTTCTCTTAAGAGTATCTCTTCTGTATACTTGTATGTTGGGAGGGTTTTCTTCAAAATCAAAGACCAAGTTTATATATGATAAAAAAAACGCTAGTGGATAGTAAAAGTTGATCACAATGAAAGAACTTAAACCCATTGACTACAAAATACTATTTGAATTAATGAAGGATTCACACAGAAGCGATAGGCAACTAGCAAAGTCACTCGGAGTTTCACAGCCCACAGTAACTCGAAGGCGTGCTATGCTTGAAGAAAATTTCATAGAAGGATATACAGTCATACCGAAATTCGGCCAAATCGGCTTCGAAATAGCGGCTATGACGTTTTTAAAAAGCAAACTCAAAACAAAAACAGGCGAAGAAAAAACCAAAGCAATGCAAAAAATGAGAGATTGGTACATGAAGCAACCCAACGTGATTTTGGTTTTAGCTGGAAGAGGAATGGGTTGGGATGCAGTCTGTATTTCGCTTCACGAAAATTTCTCTAATTTTGCCGAATTTATACGGGCGCATGATTCTGAATTGTCCGAGTGGGTAGTTGAAAGTCAAACTTTCCATGCTGATTTAAAGACTGGAATCACAATTAAACCGTTCCATCTCAAGTACTTAACTACGCCAAAGTAAACTTGCTAAGCACTGTCTTGCCGTAACACGCAAGGGCAGCATTTCATACACCCCTTACTCTTCTTTTCTTTGTTTAGACTCTCTACCAAATCCCGTAGGGGGCACTCTCTGTGACTGAACCATGCTTTTATCCTTAGAAAACGAAAACTTATAAAAGCGTACAATTAAGCAAGCCCACAAAAATGGGTCTCTCCATTGCTAAGTTGATTGAGCCGTAAACTTAAACGTGTGTGATTCAAAACAAACCCAAAAAGCATTTACCCAGATACTTATATCAGAATTCTCACAGATTGAAAGTTCCAAGAGGATCTATCTTCGCTCTTTAGGAGTTTTGGCTTCTTTGTTTTTTCAAAATCGATTGCCAAACCATCAGCCTACATACTCCTTAGACTTAAACGACATTTAAGGTTTAAGAGAAAAGCTGTTTTATCGCCTGGTTTTTTTTATGCAGCCTGTTTTATGTGGAAGGTGAAGCTGTCGAGAGCTTTTATTTGCCCAAACTGTTTCGTTAGTTCATGGTTGCACAGCAAGGCTCAAGGGTTATCACTCTTTTGCCTGTTTATGGAGTGTTAGTATTCCAAGTTTTAGGGCAGACGTGCTAGTGGTGGAGGACGAGTTTGGTGGTTGGCTTGCTCATAGCCATCCGTATCGAGGAGAAAGGAGAAGGCTTCGAAAACGGAAAAAGTTGTTTTGGCATAAGCGATTCAGCCTTCGACTTAACTTATCCTCCAATCACTAACAAGAAGCAAGATAGCCCCAAAACGATATTAAGCATTATGAATTTAGAATATAGGTTAAAAATTAAGGTTAAGACTTCACTTAACCTATCGCTAAAACGCCTTCTAAAATGGCTTTCTCAGGCACATCAAGTTGCTTAGATAGAGCAGACTTCATTAAAACCGAAAACTTCGGTAGCGGTCCGGTGTAAGTGATGATTTGGTTTCCTTTGAGTGCATCAGCCTGAAAAACTTTCTCATCTTCTTTATAGCTAAAAGACAAGGTTTGAGCATGCAATGCCAAAGTCTGGAAATCCTCCCATTGTTTGCAACGCAAAGTCACGGAAGGACCGCCCGAAACCACCGATGCCTGTGCTGGCGCTACGGGCACAGCTTGGGTTTGAGATAGGTTTGTCTGTTCTTTAGCTGCGGCTGGCACCATTTCTTTTGGCTGATTTGATAAATAACCAATCAGGTTTGCTACCTCTTTTTGGAGTCCATTGATTTTTTCTTCCACTTTTTCTACTTTGCCGTTTAACGCTCCCGTGTCGCCTAGTTGTTCGGTTACTGTTGCTAATTCGTTTATGAGTTTGTCCAAGTCTCTTTCATGCTCTTTGAGCACGTTTACGATGAAGTCTAATGCCTCAAGGGCATCATCCTTTGTTTGTGGATTTTTTGCCATTATTACCCCCACTGTTCTGCTCTCTCAATTACTCGGAACCATAAATAAAGCTAACGAATCCCAAAGCAGTATCAATGTAACGCCATAAGCATACTTATCTGAAATAGTAAATTCAAATACCGAACCACTACAAGTTTAGGATAAATCTAGTCGAGAAAAACGCTCCTTTGCCTTACTTGAGCTTCATTGTAAGATAAAATTTAAAACTCCTGCCTAGCCATATTTCTTTTCCTTGGAATAAAATAGTATGAAGCAACTAAATCAAAAAACTAAAGACCGACTAGGCAGTGGTTGGAATTTTAGCTTTAGAAGCTTTCTTTATTTTTGGAGCGGTGAGTAATTACTATAGATACTTTTTTTTGAAAATTGATATTGATATCTACTTGGCGGTTTTCTCGACAGTTTTAGCTTCAATTTTGCTCATTTTCATAATGATTCTATTAATTAGCTATTTGGATAAAAGAAAGTTGTTAAAGAGTTTTCGAAAATAAGATTTAGATGCATTCTTCGGGTTCCATATGCACTGTAACAACCGCGTTCGCAAACCGTTCTTTGGTTTCCTTCTCAACCATTGACGCAATGCGGTGCGCCTCTTTAACTTGAAGGTGCTTTGTAAAGCAGCAGTCAATGTTGATGTAACGTTTCCCTTCAGCCGCATAAGTAACAATTCTATCAATGCGTAAGTTGGGTGTAATGCCCTTTGCTACTTCGGTGACGATTTTGCGGAGCTGCGCCTCGTTAGCTTGGGTGGCGACTGCAACTCCCACGCCTGATGGTTCGATGTGTACAGTGATGTTTTCGAGAGGCTTAATTTCCAAGTGCATTCTCGCCTCAATAGTTTCCGCTATTCTGTGGGCTTCCTCAATGGAGAGTTCAGGGTTTACGTAAGCGTGCAATGTAATGTAGTATTTGCCGTCGGTGTAGATGGTGGATATTTCATGTACTTCTTTGACTCCGTCTACAGTGGCGAGTTTCGCGACTAGCTCGTCCATTTTTGCGTCTCTTTCAGATGGTTCAATGTGGATAGTTGTGTCCACATTGCCCAAAGCTGCTTTAAGGTCCGCTTCAATCTGGGACACGAGCGCGTGCGCTTCTTCAAGGCTCATATGACTTGAAACCTGCAATGATGCGTCAATAAAGGTTTTAGAGCTTACCTTGCGTACTTTGAGTTCCACAGTTTTAGCCACGCCTACGTGTGACGCGATGAGTTTTCGGGTTCTTTCCACAAGGTCTTTTGAGGCGGTGTCGCTGAGCTCCATGACGCTCACACGAACAAGTTTCGAGCTTAGGTAAGTTAGCATGATTCCAAGGAATATTGCGGATATGGCGTCACCGAAGAATACGCCTACTGTTGCTAACCCGAAGCCTACGAGTGCGAGGAGGGTGGAACTCAGGTCTGATATGGCATCGTAGAATCCAGCTTTCATTGAGGGGCTTTCAATATGTTGACTTTTTCTGAAAACGGTTACCCGCAACGAGGCAATGAAGAGCGCGTAGCCGATGGCGATGAATCCTGCTAGCTCCGCGCTTGCCACAACCTGTGAGTGCGCAATGAGTCGGGTGGCTGCTTCATAAAAGATTAGAAACGCTATAGCGATTAGGACTATTCCGCCGATGAGTCCGCCGATGGTTTCGAATTTTTCGTGACCATAAGGGTGTTCTTCATCTGCGGGTTTGAGTGATGCACGAACCGCAATAAACAACATAACCGTAGACACGGCATCGAGGAGAGCATGTAAGCCGTCGCTGAGAATCGCTAAGCTGTTAACGACTAAGCCTACTGAAACCTCAACAAGCACGACGCTGAAAATTGCGATTGCTGAAATCTTTAGCGTTCTGAGTTTGTATTTAGCTTCAGCTTGACTTTTCTGGCTTTGCATCTCAGTTAATCAACAATAGCTCGTTTTAAGGGCGATTTAAGAATTGCCCCCTAAAATTCATGCTCCACCATGCCTCACGTTGCAGCGCTCAGGTTAGCTCGTAACTTAAATAAGCTAACGAACTAGAAGTGTGGCACAATGAAGCTGTCGACGTTTTTCAAAGGGCAATCAGCCATTCTTAGAGGCAACTTTTTACTAATCACCATAAGCTGGATAATAATGTTCACTGCCCAACCTATCCCTGCAACGTTTGCTAGCCTCTACTACTTGCATCTAGGAGCCAACAACTTTCTGCTCTCAATCATAGGGTTCGCTGGCTCAATTGCGTTTGCGTTTGTGCAGTTTCCAGGTGGCTACTTAGCGGATAAGCATGGGCGCAGATGGCTTGTAACCACTATGACCTTTGGGTTAGCATTGGGCACATTATTTTTCATATTTGCACCCTCATGGCATTTCATCGTTATAGGCTTAATAGTCCAAAACATCTGCGCCATTTATGGCCCTGCGTTGATGGCTATGGTTTTCGACTCTCTGCCCCCGGAAAACCGCGGCGGCGCCTACAGTCTTCAATCGGTTGTTACAAGCCTTGTCCTTCTGCCTGGCCCGCTTATCGCTCAATACCTGATTTTCGTATTTCACTTCGACCTAGGTATGAGAGTGGCCTACACGATTATGATGGTGGGTTATTTTGCGGCCGCTGCGGTAAGGCTAAAGCTTAAGGAAACCTTGCCGCCAAACCGTGAAGAAAGACGCCCCAGCTTGCTTGCGCTGATCAAAACTTATCCGCGCTCCGTTAAAGAAAGCGTTTATGTTTGGCGCAAGGTCCCAAAATCAGCGTTTAACCTGTTCTTGGCAGTTATCATCATTAACGGCTTGGTGGTTAGCTGTCAAACCTACTTCGTAGTCTACGCCACTGAAGTCTTACGCTTAAGCACTGAACAGTGGGCGATAGTTGTCACTTTCGAGTATCTAAGCATAGCAATTCCTGCCATTCTTGCGGGGCTAAGCATGGATACTTTTGGAAGAAAAAACATCATGATCCTCGGCTATTTACTCTATGTCCCTGGTATGTTACTTTTCATCAACGCAGATTTCACTCAGTTGTTGTTCGCGTTTTTCTTTTTCGGCTTAGGCAACCTTTTACAGCTTAACGGGTACCAGGTTTTGATCGGTGATTTGACGCCTAGAAGCTTGCGGGGAACGGTTACTGGCTGCATCCAATTTTTCATGTATATAGCCCAGGCTGCTCTTTTGGTGCTGGTTGGGTTCCTTTACGCTTATGTATCTCCGGCACTTCCGTTCCTCATATTAGCAGGTGCAGCAGTTCCGCTGTCAGTTTTTGTTTTTCTTAAGGTTTTTGAGCCGAGTACTCGAGAGGCATAAGAACAATTCTTATAGAAAAGTCTGTTTTTGCAGACATACATTGTTAAGTATTTATTTTCAATACAAACTGTCGCTGTTAAAAACCGACTTTCCTATAGCAGATTATGGAAAGTTAGTGCTGAGAATTTCCGGCGATAAACTTATTTCCGAGTTTAGAAATTTGCATAATCTCCTTAAATGCTGCCGCCCGTGTCTCAGCAAACTCCTTGATGCTCAAACAAGCTTTTAACCGTTATGGAGTAACTCTAGGAATTCTGTCGAATGTTCAATCGATAGGCATTTAGGTTTGAAAATTAAGTATAACTGGAAATGGTTGATTAACCATGGCTTTCAAGAAAATACGTGATGTATTAGAGGGATGTTGCCAAGACCAGAAAGTATCAGTTCGAGGCTGGGTTTACCGTAAACGTGAAGGCAAAGAACTCATCTTCTTGCTAATCCGCGACTCTACAGGAGTAATCCAGTGTACAGTTAAAAAAACAAGTTCAAGCTGGACTGAAGCACAAAAAATAACCATCGAATCATCCCTGACTCTTGAAGGCACCGCCAAAGAAGACAAGCGTGCACCCGGCGGATATGAGATAGGCGCGGACGCAATTACAATAATCGGTTTAGCAGAAACCTTCCCAATTTCAAAGGATAAAAGTGAAGAGTTCATCCGTGACATGCGCCACCTCTGGCTTCGGAGCAGAAAAATGAACCTTGTCATGAAGGTCAGAGCCGAAACGCTTGAGGCAGCTCGTGAATACTTCAAAGCCCAAACATTCACCGAGGTTTCCCCGCCCATGTTTATTTCCGCAGCAGTTGAAGGCGGCTCCACACTTTTCGGCTTAAAATACTTCGACCAAGACCTATACCTAACACAAAGCAGCCAACTATATCTTGAAATTCTTATCTACTCCTTGGAAAACGTCTACTGCATAGCGCCCTCGTTCCGTGCTGAAAAAAGCAGAACCATCAGGCACCTAACCGAGTACTGGCACATGGAAGGCGAATGGCCGTTTGCCGACATGAAGGACCTGATGAAATTTGAGGAGGACTTAATGGCGCATGTTTGCCATGCTATAGGCGACAAATGCGAGAAAGAATTCAAGGAGCTAGGCGCAGGCATTAACAAGCTTAAAGCGGTTCAGGTTCCGTTCCCACGTATAACTTATGAAGAAGCGATCGAACGACTGAAGCCCAAAAACTCTGCGTTGACATGGGGCTCCGATTTGGGTTATGAAGACGAGAAGATTTTAGCGGAGGATTTTGGCAAGCCGTTCTTTGTTTACGATTACCCGACTGCGATCAAAGCGTTTTACTGCAAAACCTACCGAGATCACCCCGAACTGGCGATGTCCGTGGATATGATGGTGCCGCGTATAGGCGAAATCAGCACTGGCGGCGCAAGGGAAGAAGACAAGAACATCCTCATCCAACGCATGAAAGAGCAAGGACTCAAACCTGAAGAGTACGAATGGTACCTTGACCTGAGGCGTTATGGTACGGTGCCGCATGTTGGCTTCGGCATGGGCTTGGAGCGACTGGTAACGTGGATGCTTGACCTTGATAACATTATGGACTCGATTCCATTCCCAAGAACTACCCGCAGATTCTACCCTTAAAACCCAAATACCTGTTCAAAAAAAGAAAAATGGAATCTGAAAGGGCTTAGAACATTTCTTGTCATCTTCTATTTCTTTTTGAAGAGTGGTAAATATGGGTAAGAGCTTGGTTTTGATTCTGTTTGTAATCGTGGATATAATAAATCTAAGTGTATTGACGATAATTACTGTACTGGCTAAGGTTTGGGCTGTGGCTTACTTAATTTTTTAACGCAAGATTAGCCCATTTCATTTAGCAATTGAGAAATCACGTATCAGGGTTTGTATTAAGATCTCTTTCTTGTGTGGCAGTGATAAGGTTGTTTTGGGTTGATTTTTTGAATCTAAGCTTAATTCGTCTGCAACAGTAATCGCAACTAATCCCAAATAATCGCGAGAAGAGAAAAATAAAGAATGTTCGATAAAAAATAATTCTGCCAGAAGCTGTTAATAGCCTGTAAAGAATTCTTGCTTCATCTGTTCTTTAGGGATACCCAAGTTCGCAATGATAGTTTCCATCGCTTTCACCATTGGTGGAGGGCCGCATGTGTAAAACACGTTTTCCTTGAAGTCAGGCAGCTCCTGTCTTATCATATCGGCGGTTATTATGCCTATTGCTCCTTTCCATTCAGGGCTGGCTTGCATGACAACAAGATGCACTCTTAAATTCCTGTTTTGCTTCTGGATGAGTTCAAGCTCATTGTGGAAGGCGATGTCGCCTTCTGTTCGGCAACCATAAAACAGCGTGATTTTCGAGTTTAGCTGCTTGTCAGTGGCGTTTTTGCATATGCTGATAAATGGGGTTATGCCTATGCCGCCTGCCAGCAACGCGATTTTTGAATGCTCGCCCTCAAATGTGAATTGTCCATAAGGCGCATCTATTCTTGCCCAATCACCGACCTTTGAAGCTTTCAGCGCCAAAGAGTACTCATGGTCGGTGAACTTTTTGGTAAACTCAAAAAAATCTTTATCTGTCGGGCTGCTGCTGAAGCTGAAATGGTGAGTTAGCTCTTTTTCGCCTACTTTGATAGTTGTGAAAAAGAATTGTCCAGGTTTAAAATCAAGCTCGGCTGGTCTGGCGAACCTGTAGCTGCTCACGTCAGCGGTTCTCGAGATGATTTCGTTTATTTTTGTTTCAAACTTCATGGAAAATGTCACTCACAGAAAAGCTTGATTCTAGTATAATTACGGTTACAATAAACTTTGTGGCTATATTATTTTATAAGCCAGTTTTACTTTAGCACCCCGTAAGCTATACTTTACAAAAGGTTCAGGCAAATGGCGCAATCACAGAAAAATTGGTATTCACTTAGCCGAGAAGAAGCACTGGGTAAGCTCGAGTCTGACGCGGCAGGCTTAAGTATCCAGGAAGCCCAAAGACGCCTGGCCGTTTACGGACCCAACGAACTCAAAAAACAGAAAGGAAAATCGCCCCTAAAACTTCTGCTTGAGCAGTTCACTGATGTTTTAATGATTATTTTACTCATAGCTATCGTCCTCTCCTTCGCCGTGGGAGAACCCACTGACGCCGCCATCATACTTGCCATTGTCCTTGCCAGCGCCGTTTTAGGCTTCAGCCAAGAGTACCGCAGTGAAAAAGCGGTTGAAGCACTTAAAAAAATGACGGCGCCTACCGCTAATGTGCTTCGCGGCGGCAGAGAAGTCAAAGTTCCAGCAGATCAGCTGGTTCCAGGTGACATCATTTTGCTTTACACTGGCGATAAGGTACCTGGAGATGCAAGACTTCTTGAAGCGTTCGCTTTGAAGGTTGATGAAGCATCATTGACTGGGGAGTCGGCGCCAGTGGGCAAGTTCTCGGAGTCGATTCCTGAACACACATTGCTCAACGATAGGCGTAACATGGTTTTCATGGGAACCAACATCGCCTACGGAAGGGGTAAAGCCGTCGTAGCCGAAACGGGTATGGGCACGGAGTTTGGCAAAATCGCCGAGCTGGTTCAGGCGGCGCCATCAGAGCAAACTCCACTGGAGAAGCGGCTGTCTGGCGTGGGTAAATGGATTGGAATAGTCTGCATAACCGTAGCCGTAAGCGTGGGTGTGGTGGGTATTCTTGTTGAGCATCGCCCAATCATTGACATGATCCTTTGGGCAGTTAGCCTCGCCGTCGCCGCCGTTCCTGAAGCTTTGCCTGCAATAGTCACAGGTGCACTTGCTATTGGAATGTATCGTATGGCAAAAGTTAGCACCATAGTCAAACGCTTACCCGCCGTGGAGACGCTTGGAAGCACCAGCGTGATTTGTAGCGACAAAACAGGAACTATGACCAAAGGCGAAATGACTGTCCAGCAAATCTACGTTAACCATCAAACCCTAAAGGTAACAGGAATCGGATATGCTCCAGATGGCGAGTTCCAACAGGAAAACGAAACCGTAACCCCCGACGAGCACCTCAAAGCCCTTCTAAAAACAGCCACACTATGCAACGATTCAAACATTGAAAAACATGAAAAGACGGGCTCTTGGAGTGTTAAGGGTGATCCAACCGAAGGGGCACTGGTTGTTGTTGCAAGAAAAGCGGGCATCGTCAAAGAGCAGCTTGAGGGGAAAGAGCCCAGAATCGCCGAAAATCCTTTCTCCTCAGAGCGCAAACGCATGACAACCATCCATGAGGCTAAGGACAAAAAAGTCGCCTACATGAAAGGCGCTCCTGAAGTGGTTCTTGAGCGTTGCAACAAAATCTATCTCGATGGGAAAGTTCAGCCTCTAACCGAGGAAACCATTGCCGAATACCTCAAAGTCACAGAGGCCATGGCGCTTCAAGCCCTGCGGAACTTAGGTTTCGCCTACAGAGAATTGCCGAGAGACATGGGCAAGTTTGACGAGACGCTTGAGCACGACTTTATCTTTCTGGGTATCGTGGGTATGATTGATCCGCCACGCCCCGAAGTTCGCGATGCAATTGCCATCTGCAAGAATGCAGGTATCCGTGTTGTTATGATTACAGGCGACCACAAACTCACTGCTACAGCAGTGGCTATGGAGTTGCGTTTGCTTGGTGAAAAAGAAGATCACCGCGTGTTAACGGGCAAACAGCTTGAGGAAATGACCGATGAGCAGCTTGCTGATGTGGTGGAAAAGGTTGCGGTTTATGCCCGAGTATCGCCCGAACACAAAATGCGGATAGTTAAAGCTTGGAAAGGCAAAGACGAGGTTGTTGCCATGACGGGCGATGGCGTGAACGATGCGCCCGCTCTAAAGATGAGTGACATCGGCATTGCCATGGGCATAACAGGCACCGAAGTCACTAAGGAAGCCGCGGATATGGTGTTGGCTGACGACAACTTCGCCAGTATAGTTAAAGCAGTCAAGGAAGGCCGAGAGATCTACGATAACATCAAGAAGTATCTAACGTATCTCCTGCAATGCAACATCATGGAAATTTTAGTCATATTCATTGCTGTTCTCAGTATTCCATACCTCGCCCGAGCATTCACACTCAACCCTGACGTTGAATTGGTCAGCAGCGCAGGAATCGCACTAACCGCAGTACAGATACTCTGGATTAACTTGGTTACTGATGGGTTGCCAGCCATAGCGCTTGGCGTGGACCCAGGGGACCCTGATTTAATGCAGCGCAAACCGCGCAAGCCGAAGGAAAGTCTTTTTAGCCGAGAGGTGAAAGTGTACCTTTCCATAATTCCGATTTTCATGGCAGCATTGCTACTTACAGCGTTCTTTACTCGTTTACCATGGGAAAGTGTATCCAATCTTACAGATGCCCGAACAACTTTGTTTACAGCTATGGTTATGATGGAGTTAGTTGTAGCAATATCATGCAGATCCTTGAAGTTTCCAGTTTTCAAGGTTGGATTTTTCAAGAACAGGTTTCTCTGGGTGGCTGTAATTTCCTCTTTTGCACTGCAACTGTTTGTGCTTTACGCTCCAGGAGTTCAAGGTCTCTTTGACGTGCAAACGCCAAGCGCTATTGATTGGGGCATAGCGGTTCTCTTTGCATGTGTATTATTCTTAACGTTAGAAATCGGTAAATATGTAACTTCCAAGCTAAATTCTCCGCAAAGCTTTAAAACAAAACCAACCCCAATCAAGGTTTAAAACACTTTGGAGAAAACAAAAATGAGCAATGAACTGGCAACAAAATTGGCGAATCCCGCGCCGCTTGGACTTCTCGGCTTCGGCATAACAACTGTACTGTTGAATTTACATAATGCCGGATTATTTGGCCTAAACAGCATGATCCTAGCCATGGGTTTAGCTTATGGTGGATTGGCCCAAGTTATAGTTGGCGTAATGGAGTTTAGGAAAGGCAACACATTTGGCACTGTAGCATTCACATCATACGGCCTATTCTGGTGGTCACTTGTCGCTTTATTACTTCTTCCTGGCACGTATTTTTTCGGCACCATTTTAAGCGCTGATAACTCTGCAATGGCAGCATACTTCTTTATGTGGGGAATTTTCACTTTTGCGATGTTCTTCGGGACACTAAAAGCAAATCGTGGACTGCAATTTGTTTTCATGAGTTTAGCGATATTGTTCTTTATGCTGACTATAAGAGAACTTCTCGGCAACCCAGTATGGTTCAACACAATCACCGGCATTGAAGGAGTCATCTGTGGCGCGAGCGCAGTATATCTTGCAATAGCTGAAGTCTTAAATGAAGCGCACCATAAAACAATCTTGCCTATTTGTCCCACTAGCTGAAAATAACTAAATTCTTTTTTTATTTTATATCTAAGTGACTGAAAAACTTATATTCTCAATCGTTTACCATTCCCAACCAGTTCAAAGGTCGAGTAACATGTCAGATAGTTTACCTTTCAATGAAAAATACTATCCAAGTATTGCAAAAATTTCTTCCGGTGATAAAAGGAAACAAGAATGGGAGCAATCCATTAATGACCCACAAGGATTTTGGGCTGAAAGGGCTAAAGCCATCGATTGGTTTAAGCCTTTTAGCAAAGTGCTGGATGATTCCAACCCGCCCTTCTTCAAGTGGTTCGCTGATGGAGAACTCAACATTTCCTACAACGCCCTCGATAGGCACGTTAAAAGCTACCGCAAAAATAAACTTGCCTACATTTGGGAAGGCGAAATGGGCGAAGTTAGAACCTTCACTTACTATCAACTTTACCGTGAAGTAAACAAGCTTGCAAAAGCAATGCAAAACTACGGAGTCAAAAAAGGCGACCGCGTTGCAGTCTTCCTCCCAGTCATACCAGAGCTGCCAATAGCTCTTCTTGCAACCGTTAGAATCGGTGGAGTCCACGCAGTAGTCTTCTCAGGATTTAGCGCTGAGGCTTTAGCCGATAGAGTGAACGACTCCGGTGCAAAAATTCTAATCACCTCAGACGGCTCTTTCCGAAGAGGAAAACCAGTTGGCATCAAAGACAACGCTGACAAGGCACTGCCAAACATGCCTAACATCGAAAAAGTCATCGTTGTCAAACGAACCGGCCAACCAGTCCAGATGAAAGAAGGAAGAGACGTATGGTACAGCGACGCTCTCGCAAGTGCAGGCGTAAACGCATATGTTGAGCCAGAAAGCATGAATTCAACAGACCCAGCTTTCATTCTCTACACTTCAGGAACAACAGGCAAACCAAAAGGTGTCTTACACGGAACAGGCGGGTACCTAACTTGGGCATACTGGACATACAAGTGGGCTTTTGATCCCAAAGACGACGACATTTATTGGTGCGTTGCAGACATTGGTTGGATCACCGGTCATACATACAACGTTTATGCACCACTCAGCCACGGAGTAACCGCTTTCCTATTTGAAGGAACTCCAGACTTCCCAGCTCAAGACCGCTGGTGGCAAATGATAGAAACCCACGGCGTAACAATTCTCTACGGCACACCAACCGCAGTCCGCATGTTCATGAAATTCGGCGAAGAATGGGTCAATAAACACGATCTAAGCACTCTGCGCGAACTAGGCTCAGTTGGTGAACCAATCAACCCAGAAGCATGGAAATGGTACTACCGCGTCATAGGCAAAGAAAAACTCCCAATTATCGACACCTGGTGGCAAACAGAAACAGGCGGTTTCATGATTTCACCAGCATCAGGGATCGAGCTTACCCCGCTTAAACCAGGCAGCGCAACCCTTCCACTGCCAGGCGTCAATGCAGACATATTCGACGAGAAAGGGCAGCCAGTAGGGGCAGGCAACAAAGGCGTCTTAGTAATCAAATCACCTTGGCCAGGCATGCTAATGAGTATCTGGAAAGACCCAGAACGCTACAAGACAACTTACTTTGGCAGGTGGCCAGGAATCTACGTATCAGGCGACTACAGCATACGTGACCCCGACGGGTACTTCTGGCTCCTAGGAAGATCAGATGAAGTCCTTAAAGTAGCAGGCCACAGAATCGGCACCGTCGAACTCGAAAGCGCATTGGTCTCTCACAAGGCAGTCTCTGAAGCAGCCGTCATGGGTAAAGAAGACGCAGTCAAAGGCGAAGTTCCAGTAGCATTCGTGGTTCTCAGAGGCGGCTTCCAACCATCCGATGAGCTAAGAGCCGAACTTATAAAACACGTCAGAACAGCTATCGGTCCAATCGCCACTCCAGAAGCAGTCGTCTTCGTTAACAGGCTTCCGAAAACAAGAAGCGGCAAAATCATGCGCCGACTCCTCAAAGCAGTCCTCACAGGTGCACCACTGGGCGATACATCAACCATTGAAGACGAAGGCTCAATCGAAGACATCAAAGCAACATACAACGACCTACGCAAACAACTCGGCAGCAAATAAACTGCCTTTATTCCTTTTCTTAATTTTTCTTTTTTTCATTATTTTGAATTATAATTTAATTTATAAGTCAATTCCCTGCTCGTTATCATAAGTGATTTTTATGCTATCAATAGTTTTAGCCCTACAAATTTTACCAGGACCACCAAGGATGTTATTCGAACGATGTTTAGACTCATCAGAGAAGAAAAATAAAGTGACTGCGAGAGAGCGCAAAAGAATGCGGGGTTCATCGGGAGCAGGGCTACTTGCAGACAACGCACATGGGGGATATGTTGCTGCTTAACATTGAGGCAAACGATGTTGAGGAAACCTTCATGGTTTTTTGGGCCTCCAAGAACTTATTTGACAAATGGTTCATAGAGCAAATGAAGGAAACACTGACGTTGACTTCAGCCAGCCAACATTGCCTGAACTCCTGATTTTACACAAGCAATCATAAATAACTTGATTACAGGCGGAATTTGCCTTTTTTCGCCTGCGTATCAGTGCCAAACTCTTTTGACAACTGCTCAAGCAACTCCTTTTGCGGACCCGTAAGTTTTTGCGGAACCGAAATGCCTATGCGCACTAGCATGTCACCTTTGCCGTAGGCTCTGAACCGTGGCATGCCTTTTCCCCGCAGGGTTATGACTTCGCCTACTTGGGTTCCTGGATGAATTCTTATGGCGGTCGGTCCTTCAAATGTTGGTACCACAATTTCCGCGCCAAGAGCTGCTTGAGGATAAGAAACCATAGCGATGTACCAGAGGTCGTCGCCCTCCCTGAGGAACTGCGAGTGCTGTTTAACGTGAACGATGACGTAAAGATCGCCTGGTTCGCCGCCGTTAGCTGCCATTTCACCTTCGCCTCGTAGCCGCAGTTGGTAGCCTTCATCTATGCCTGCAGGAACCTTAACGCTAATTTTTCTGCGTTTCTTAACTAAGCCTGAGCCGCGGCAATTCCGGCAGGGAGTTTCTATGATTTTGCCTTTTCCTCTACAGGTTGGGCACGGCGAGACGTAGCGCACATACATGCCAAAACTTTGCCGTGTATTTTCCACTTGACCTGCGCCATGGCATCTTGGGCAAAGCTTCGCGGCTTGTTCCTGGAGCGCTCCTGAGCCGCCGCAGACATCGCATCGTTCGGTTCGGGGAATCTCAACTTCTTTCTCAACGCCCCGTGCAGCATTCTTCTAAGGTTAATTCAAGATCAAAACCGATATCTTGTCCTCTGATTAACGCGCTCTGCTCCGCCGAAGCCTCCGCCGCCTCCGAACAAGTGTTCGGAATAAATCGCCAAAGCCCATGTCGCGAAAAACGCTGTCAAAGTCTGCGCCTCGGAAAATGTCTTCTTGAATATATCGTTGGTCAAAGCCTGAGTGTCCAAGTTGGTCGTAGGTTTGTCTTTTTTGGTCATCGCTAAGAACGGCATATGCCTCGCTGATTTCTTTGAATTTCTCTTCTGCGCCAGCTTCTTTGTTGCGGTCGGGGTGGTACTGCATTGCTAGCTTTCGGTAGGCAGTCTTTGATTTCGTCTTTTGAAGCTTCCCGTTTTACGCCAAGAACTTCGTAGTAGTCGCGTTTTTCAGCCATAAGGCTATTTACCGCTAAATTAGCATTATTTTTGTTAGACTTACAGTATGCTGTTGGGACTCGGATTTATACCATTTCCCTGCATTCAGGTGCCGTTTTTTGGTTAAATTCAATTGAAAAAGGGTTAAAAAGAAAAGAGGGCAGGACTACTTTACTTTGTAGTCTTCTGAATCAACGACTTTTTCTTCGCCTGCACCTTCTGGACCACCGGTTGGTGGCATCTGTGGTCCTTGTTCCCCTCCTGGTGGGGCTTGTCCCGGTTGTTGTTGTCCTTGTTGCTGGCATATTCTTGTGCTGCTTGCTGGTATACTTTTGTTCCGACTTCCTGCAGAACCTTCTGTAGAGCATCAGATTTGGTTTTAATCTGCGCCATGTCGTTGCTTGCCAATGCGTTTTTGAGTTCTGTTACTGCTGCATCGATTTTGCCTGTTTCTTCAGCAGATAGTTTGCCTGCAAGATCTGTTTTGGTGCGTTCGGCTGTGTAGACGAGGCTGTCTGCGGTGTTGCGGGTTTCTGCTTCCTCTTTCTTCTTGCGGTCTTGCTCTTGGTATTGTTCTGCGTCTTTGATTAGTCGTTCTTTTTCTTCTTTGTTGAGTTTGGTGGATGCGGTGATTCGGATTTTTGATTCTTTGCCTGTGCCTAAGATCTTTGGCCGTAACATTGAGGATACCGTTGGCGTCAATGTCAAAGGTTACTTCGATTTGTGGGACTCCTCTTGGTGCTGGTGGCAGATCAACGAGGTTGAACATGCCTAATGAAACGTTGTCTGATGACATTGCTGCGTTCGCCTTGCAAGTACGTGGATGGTGACTGCGGTTTGGAAGTCTGCTGCTGTGGTAAAGATTTGGCTGCGTTTGGTGGGTATGGTTGTGTTTTTGTCCATGACTTTGGTCATGACGCCGCCCATGGTTTCAACGCCCAAGGCTAAGGGGTGTAACGTCGAGTAGTAGCAGGTCTGTGACTTCGCCTGTACTACTGCAGCTTGGATTGCTGCTCCAATGGCTACGCTTTCCATTGGGTCAATTCCGCGTTCAGGAGCTTTACCCAACTATTTGCTCTACGAATCGTTGGACAAGAGGCATTCTGGTCATGCCGCCGATCAGGATGATTTTGTCGACTTGTTGTGGGTGAGTTTGGCATCTTCGAGTGCTTTTAGTAGTGTCGGTCTGGTTCGCTCTACGATGGGTTGTGCAAGTGATTCGAGTTTTGTTCGTGTTAGTGTTAGAGAGTAGGTGTTTGGGTCCTGATGCATCCGCAGTTAGGAAGGGCAGGTCAATGTCTGTGCTCATTAATGTTGACAATTCAATTTTGGCTTTTTCGGCAGCGTCTTTTAGTCTTGGCATAGCCATTCGGTCGTTTGAGACGTCTATGCCCGTTTGGACGTTTGAACTCGTCAAGAATGTAGGTCATGACTGCTTTGTCAACGTCTGTTCCGCCGAGTTGAGTGTCGCCGCTTGTGCTTAGTACTTTTCCAAGTCCTTTGTCCGAAGTCCATGACTGTGACATCGTGGGTTCCTCCTCCAAAGCTGAAGACAAGAATCTTCATTTCTTGTTGCACGTTTATCGATGCCATATGCGAAGGCATGCAGCTGTGGGTTCGTTGATAATTCTCATAACTTGGAACCCTGCGATTTCTCCTGCGTCTTTGGTTGCTTGGCGTTGGTTGTCGTTGAAGTGTGCTGGTACAGTGATTACTGCTTTGTGTAATGGTGCCGCCAAGGTAGGTTTCAGCGTCTTTCTTGATTTTCTGTAGTATGAACGCTGAGATTTGCTGGGGGCTGTATTCTTTGCCGTAAATGTTGCTTTGTAGTCGCTGCCCATTTTGCGTTTAATTTCAAACACTGTGCCTTCTGGGTTGGTGGTTGCCTGCCGTTTTGCGGGTTCACCTACCAGTAGTTGTCCGTCTTTTGTGAAGGCTACAACTGACGGGAACATTTTTCCAGCCATTGTTGGTCCTTCAGCGCTTGGAATAACAGTGGCGTGTCCGCCTTCATAAATGGCGGCTGCTGAATTGGTTGTTCCTAAGTCAATTCCTAATATTTTTTCATTGGTTTTTTGATTTTGGTTACTCATTTTGTTTTTCTCCATTTTGGTTATTTTTATTTTTTGTTTTTACTGCTACTTTGACGATGGTTGGTCGCATGACTTTGCCCCTCATAATGTAGCCTTTGCTTATTTGCTCAATCACCGTGCCGTCTGTCTACATCGTCGGTTTCAACGGCGAGTAGCGTTGTGTCTTGAGGGGTCAAAAGCTTTGCCTTCTGGGCTCTCAATTGGAGAGACGCCTTCTTGCTCAAGAACCTTTCTTAGCTTCTTTAGTGTCATCTCTACGCCTTCGAGTAAGCTTTCCGTGGATTGAGTGGAGATTTCCCCGTTTTTAACGCAAGTTCCAATTCGTCAACGACATCTAAGAGTTGTGTTACTATGCGTTCGTTGCAGTAGCTCTTTGTCTGCTCGACTTCGCGGTCAAACCTTTTTTTCATGTTCTCGAAGTCCGCCTGCAAATACTTTAGCCTATTTAGGTAATCTTCTGAACGCTTCTTTTCACATTCAAGTTCTTCCTCAAAGTTAGCTGGTGATGGCTCTTTGTCTTCAACCATTTCAGAATTTCCCTCAAGGTTTACTTTATGCGATGTATTTTTCCTTTTTTGTGTCTTTAGGCTTTGGTTGTTGGGTTGGCAACTCAGGGGTTTGTTCACATTGGGGTTGGTTGTGCCTGCGAGGCCTGATTGTTCAAGTAGTTTTTTGAATATTATTTCAGCGACTTGGTCTCCGACTGATTCTTCTTTAAGTTCCGAGCTGAAGGCGTGTTTTTTGAAAGATTCAACTATTTCGTTTTTGTCGATGATGACGTTGGGGTTTGCGCTGTCGGTCCATGCTGATGACATTAGTTTGTGACCTAGTTCTATGAAGATGTTGACTAGTGTGGTGTAGTCTATGTCGAGGGGTTGGTCTCCTGTTAGGAATCGTCCTTTTGTGAGTAGGATTTTTTTGTCGTTTTCAGGCGTTACTGTTAAACTTCTGCGCATTTATTTCACCTGTGTTGGGCGTATTTGCACCGCTTCACCTATTGCACACCTGTGCTTGCCTGCCTATAAGTATTTTGCTCAGTCAATCCCGAAATAAATCAAAATACCAACAAGGTTAACGCTTATTTCCAAAAATAACTCGTTCGCATACAAATCCAAAGAATCCAGAAAGGCAAAATCAGAATAAAACATCAAACTTAAACAAAATATCCAGATTAACAAACCACCCAATAACAAATGGGTTTAGTGTTGATTTGAACTCTTCTAAAAAATTGATTTGAAATATCCATGCGAGTGAGCGGTAAAATGACAACACATTTTTGTTTGATTAATCCTTGAAAAACGTGCGTGTTTGAGTAAGGAAAGGTTAACTCAAAAGCAAGCAAAAAAATTCAGGAAGAGAGAGAGGGGGAATCAATTCGCCTGCTTTTAGGCTAACCTTTCTCACTGTTAATCTAAACTAATGCTTCATGAATGATAAATAATGATGTGACTGTGGCTGCACAACAACACACGCAAAAATCTGAATTCATTGGAAGCAATTACTTGTTATTTGTGGTTTTTTACGGAAATATCTGCAAACGCTTGGATGTGATTTCGTATAAATCATTACCCTCTTTGTCTGTTAATTTAACGTATGCCTGCCGGTTCAAAAATTTCAACGCTAATAACAATACTGAGTGGCTAAGCCCAGTTCTTGCCTCCAAATCAATAATTGCAGAAGACCCATTTTGATCTAACGTTTGAAGTACTGTTACATAACGTTCAAGTCTGGAAACATGTTCACTACTCAAATCAAGCCCTTACTCCATTACTATTTGACCTTTACGTAATTTCTTGAGTGCATATTACCGCTTACAGACGGACCAAAATTTGTTTAAAAAATAAACATGATTGACAAAAAATTTAATAACAAAGTGAAAGAAAAAACTAATGCTGGAGTTTAAGCTGTTTTTTTACAATTTCTTCAGCAGTTTTTACGGCTTCTGGCAGTTTGTCGCATTTTGTTCCTCCGCCCTGAGCAAAGTTTGGTCTGCCTCCGCCTCCGCCTCCGAAAATTGGCGCCACCTCTTTAACAATGTTACCCGCGTTCACGCCTTTCTTCACTGCTGCTTCACCAGCCATAACCATGAGCCTGCAGGTTTTGCCGTCAGAGCCGTAAAAGAGTGTAACGGTTGCTTCGTTGCGTTTTATGATTTCGGTGGCGGTTTGCACCATGCGGTTAACATCGATGATTTCGCCGAAATCGCGTTTAACAATTGCTACTCCATCAGCTTCAATCGCTGCCTCAGATGCCTGTGACTGGTCAACTGCGCTTTCCTTTATTGCCAACTCCTTGATTAACCGGCGTTTTTCCAGGTTGGATTCCTTTAGTTCTTTAACGATTTTCTCCGCGGTCTTATCCAGCTTATCAATGGGCGCTGCTAACACTTCTGAAACCTTCCACAGCATGCTCTCCTGCTTCTGAACGGCTTTAACCGCTTCCAACCCAACAGCGTAGCCTAACCGTTCAACGCCGTCTTGTACCCGTTCGGTGTAGACGATTTTTACGTAAGCTTACTTCGCCTGTGTGCCCCAAATGGGTTCCTGCGCATGCTTCCACGTCCCAGTCGCCTGTTTTCACAACGCGGATGTCTTTGCCTGGCACTGCGCCGCCCTGATAGAGCCTAAAGCCATAGCGTGATTCTGCCTCGTTTCTTGGGTACCATGTGGTGTCAACTTTCATGTTAGCTTCGATTGCTTGGTTTGCGAGAAGCTCGATTTTGTGGATTTCTTCTGGGCTGAGTCTTCGGTAGTGGGTAATGTCGAGGCGTGAAGTTTCCAAGCCTTTCTGGGTGCCTGACTGCCAAACATGTTCGCCTAACACTCGTCTTGCGGCGCCGTTAACCAGGTGGGTTACCGTGTGAGCTTTCATGAGTGAGTAACGTCTATCCCAATTTAAAACGCCATGGACGGTGATTCCTTCCTTGAATTGCTGGTGCCGAGCCGAGTTTGTGAACGATAACTTTGCCAATTTTCTTGACGTCAACAACATCGTATTTTGCGTCTCCGAAGATCAGCCAGCCGTGGTCTGCTGGTTGACCGCCGCCTTCAGGATAAAAGCACGTTCTATCTAAAACAACGTATTTTTCGTTGATTACTTTGAGGACTTTAGCGTCAAACTCCTTTTGGTAAACGTCGACGTAGTAAACTTGTTCTGTTGGTGACAACTGAGCAGCCTCTTTCTCCAACGTTTGTTCTGCTGCTGTTTCTTCCTCTTCAGTTGCTTTGGTCGCCTGCATATGGCGGTTAGCGATTAAGGCGTAAAAGTTCTCTGGAACCTCCACGTCAACGCCTTCTTTTTCGGCGGCTTGCTTCACGATTTCAGGAGGCAAACCGTGTGAATCGTAGAGTTCGACGAGTGTATCCATGGGAAGTTTGCCTGTGCCTTTGGTTTTGAGGTCGGCCGCTATGCGTTTAACCATGCCTTCACCGCGTTGTAGAGTATCTTTGAATTTTTCTTCTTCAACTTTTAGCATTTCAATAATTTCGTTTTGCATTGCTTTGATTTGCGGGAAATCTTTTCCCCAGTAATCAACCTGCATATCCACGATGTCGTAGAGTTTGGCTGGATTCATGTTTAGCGTGCGCATTAAGCGGTAGACTCTGCGGAACAAGAGCCTTGCCAAGTAGCCTTCTTGGATGTTGGATGGCACCACGCCTTCAGAGAGCATGAAGCTTAAGGTTTTTGTGTGGTCGGTTACTGCCCAAGCGTTTTCGATTGGCATAAGGACTTTTTCGAGTGTTGCTATGTCTATGCCTGATAATTCAGCCACGCGTCTTCGTGTAACCATGCGGTTCGCATTCTTGTCAACACTGACTAAACCTGAGTACTTTGCAACTCGGGCTAAGAAGTCGTTGTCAACGTTAGTTATTCCTGCCATGGCTAGGACTTTGTCAACGAGATTACCGTAAATTGCTTGGAACAGGCTTGGAACGCCTTGACTAATCCACGTGAAACGGTCAATACCATAGCCCGTGTCAACCGTGCGAATTGGCAACTGCACAAACTCGTCGCCGACAACCTTGTACTGCATGAAAACGAGCGTGCCAACTTCTAAGCCGCGGCAGATGCATTCTACGTCTGGGCCCGCGTTGCCTCCGCCAACCCAAACGCCTTCCTTGTAAATAACCTCCTCAGACTTAATTCCAAGCGCCTCGGTTGCAAAGCGGTGGTGGAATCGGACGGTGTCGTCTTTCCAGTAAACTTCCTTGTCTGGATAATTGAAAGCATGAGCGCCTCCCATCTCGAAAATGGTTAAGTGCCTGCCAAAAGTAGGGCCTGTATTTGAAATGTCTGTTAGCCTGATGCTTGGCTGGGAAATTACCAAGGGGTTCGCAGGTGGCGGCGAGATGCCTTCTGTGACGTAAGGTTGAAAGTCGATGATGCTTGCGTGTGTGAGGTAAATGTCTTTGCGCCAACGGGCAACCACGGGGTACGGTTTTATGCGTGTGTGGCCGTTTTTCTCAAAAAAGCTCAGAAAAGTTTCCCGCATCTCTGGGAGGGTGAAGGCTCGTTTTGTGGCGGGTTTGTTTATGAAAGTGTAGCATCCGCATTCGTCGAGGCTGGATTCGCCACAGGTTTCCTGGCTCTGGTTTTGTGTCCAGAAGTATTCGCCGCATTTTGGACAATGCTTGCGGACAAAGCCTTCTTGTTTGAAGAATGGAAGAGCGTAATCTTTCTCTGTGAATTGTGTAGTCAATCTTTTAAGCGCTCCGTTGTGCGATTAGGAATGGGTTACGGGATTCACGCATTTAAATAATTTCGCCCGTCTTTCAAACAAACGAAGAATGCCAATCCTCAATTAATGCCTTAGGCATATAGCTGCTTTTTTCCAAGTCGTAACGCCGAAGAGGTTTAGTGAGATGTCTCTGAGAGCGAGTGGAAGTCACATACAAACCCGCCTCAAGCGTTCGAGGCACAAGAATTTCTTTCTTTTGTAAATCAGCAATATTTGCTGCCGCATTTTTCACATCTAAAGCCTTGATTTTTGCCCATGGATTTCAACCGTTTTCCACAGTTGGGGCAAATCGGATTTTCCAACTGAACTTTTGACTGAAGATTTAGGATGTGGATTTTTTCAAGGTTAATTGTCAAGGGCTTGCTTGCTGTTGCTTTATGGACTGCGCCGTATACTTCAACGTTGTCGCCGACAATTAGTTCCTTGCGATTTTGCGTAAATCTCCCGTTGGTTCGTAAGCGGCGCAATCCACCTCTGCCGATCGTCTTTAATTTGGAAAATAACATGGCGCACTGGCACTATCCGAGGGTTCTGAGAAACAACGCCGCGCACAATCACAGAGCTGTAAGATTCAACTTTACTAAGTGCATCAACATGTTTGAGGTGTGCGTCTGTGCCCTGGTTGCTACGGAAAATAACCCAACGTTCAACAGGCTCCAATGGCTTAACCAGCCCAAATGCTTTCTTCACTACCTCAGCCGATTCGCCTCTGATACCAAACAGAATTGGGTCTGGACCCCGCGGTGTAATAATAACTCTACCCTTCTCCACGTCCACATTGTTAAAAGTGTAAGGTAGCAAGTTGGCTGATCCATTTCAAAAATCGAGGTTTCATCAACCTGCCGTTTTGTGCCCCAGTTTTCTTTGGCTCGGTAAGCGATGAGTTCGTAGGTGTGATCGCAGTTGAGAGTTTCGCCGATGGCTGCCAAGGCGCCGATGATACCTCTGCAAGAGTTAAAACCCAAAGCTTCAGCATGAAATTTCTTTGATAAGAGCCATGGCTTCCTTGAGTGTCACAATGCCCGTTTCAGTTTTTTTCGAGAAAATAGTTAGTTCCTCGGGGATTTCCTGGCTAACGAAGAACACGATGCCTGGATCGGTGCCTTTTTCTTGGATTGCTGAATTTTCTTCCCAAAGCGCGGTGGCGATTTCTTTTATTTGTTCTTCGAAGGCTGGATCGTAGTTGAATCTTATGCAAAGCGCTCCGTTGCCTCTGGTTTTCCATGGCACATTGGGATTAAGTCTAATTAAGGCTGGGTAATCTGTAAATTTAACGTGGAATTTTTCAAGTTTTTCAATAAGTAACGCGGCGAGGTAGGTGGTGCAGCCTCCTTTGGTTGAGTCTGTGTCATCTAAGCCTATGTGCATTACCTTTTGCGAAGTCACAGCGCCTTTTCTCCAGGGTTGTTTAGAGAATTGGCTGATAGAGTAAAAAAATGTTGTTTAGCCTAAAGCTGGTTTAGGCTGTTTATTGTATTAGCAGGGGTCTTTCGAACATTATTTGTTCGGTAAAAGTTGATGGTGGCCTGTCACTTATTATCACGGTTAGTTTTGAGTTTATCTGGCTGACTTTTTCTATTTTTTTGGTGATTATGGATTTTAATTCTTCCATGTTGTCGGCTTTCACGTTGGCGATTATGTCGTAAACGCCCCATAAGCTGTGGGCTTCTTCGACGCCTTCAATTCGTTTCAGTGCTTTCAGTACCTGACCTTCGGCTCCAATCTGAGTGTTTAAGAGTATATATGCAGTTGGCATTTTCTTTACATTCTCCTTTCTTTTTAGGGGTGGTTGGCGTCAGAGGTTTGGGCGCTCGTTCTTGTTCTTGGGGAACAAAAAAAGGTTCAATGCTGAACCAAACCTCATCGTCCAACCAAAAAAGTACGTGCGCCTTTGCGTAGTAAGGGCTACTTCCTCTTTTTGGCTCCTCCCCGGCATATTATTGTAGGTTTGCATGTTTCCATTCATTGGCTCACTACCCGACGCACAGGGATGTTAAATTAGATAATAAAAATTTAAAATTATGTGACTGTGTCCTGCTAGTCACAAGTGCTTGCTAACCACTCAAGTTAGCTTTCTCTAAGAAACTATTCTTTTACATTATATCGCAGTTCTGGTAATGGTCTTTAGCATGCGCGTCAAGTTCCTTTACGCTTTTCACGCCTGTTCCGCACCAGGGACATTTGAATTGAGCTTGGGCTTTCATACTGATCGCTTAAGCGTTTGTTGCACTTTGGAGTTAACGTTGTGTATGTATCAAAAATAGTTACACTAAAAGAAAAAGGGTTAAGCGGCCTACTTTTCTTCCACTACAATCATTGTCAGGGTTGACCGCACTTTGTCTAGTCGCCGAATGCGCCATGTCACAATTTCTTTAAGTTTATCCATGGTGTCTGCCTTAACTCGTGCAACTATATCGTAAACTCCGTAAACAGCCGAGGCTTCCTCGACGCCTTCGACCTTCTTGAGTTCTTTTAGAACGTCTGTTTCAGAACCTATTTCCGTATTTATCAAAACAAAGGCTGTTGGCATATCAATCCAATCCTCTAATAACAGATTAGTTTAGTGTCACATTAAAAAGTTTCCTATAAACCACACAAGCCAGCGGTAAAAAGCCGCTTTTTATCTATTCTAAAGAGATGTTGGGGGGCTTAATAATTTGATTTTTTAGTGATAAGCCGAATACCAGCCCACTGCAGAGCTGCGTAAGAAACGATAAGACGGAACCACAAAGTAACCATTCTTGCCAGCAATGTAACTGAGAAACTCAAATCTACTGGGATGCCCAGGAAAGTGAGAATCGAAGTCATAACTATCTCCGTAAAGCCAAACATAGTTAGGCCCACAGTTTGAAGAGTTCCTGTTAACGTGAAAACAATGAGGACTTTATCAAGCGGCACCGAGTAACCAAGTGCGATAAAGCTTAGAGAAACTACAACCACCTCAAAAATAAAGCTTACAATAGCAAAAAACACAGGTTTAACGAGTGATTTCGGGTTAGCGCCCAATTGTTTTATGCCTGAATGGAATCTGCTTAGGAAACCTTCGGTTTTAGAGCGAAAATTCTGAGGGTTCCATTTTTTTCTAAAAAATAAGGATATGCGTATTCCCCAGTTTAGTAGCGTTTTGGTTGCTGTTGGTTTTATGCTTACATATAAGATTACTGCCAACGATAAAATCGACAGCGCCAGAACTAGGCTGATGAAGAAGGTATCGATCAAAGGCAATGGATAACTGACAAGCAACAGCCCTAACCCGATACTCAACGCGATATTTGTCAATGTGATAGTAAAGATTTTTTGTCCAACCACAGAAGCTCCAATCTTTCCCGAGTCAGCGTTTGAATCTTTTGACAACAGATAAGTTTTTGATATTTCACCTGACCATCCAAGTTGAGGGACAACAGCTTCAAAAAAAAGTCCAACCCATGTAAACAGTAAACTCTTCCGAAGGCTAATTATTACAGTCAAGTTGCTTAGTAGTTCACGCCAAACGAGAGCGGAAAAAAAGGTGAATAAGCTATAAGAGATAAAGGCGCCAGCGTAAACTGTTAGATTTGTGCTTGAAAGTATGTTTACGACTTGCGATGGGTTGATGAAGAAGTAAAAGTAAAGAATGAACGCTGCCAAACCTGATATCAAAATAGTTAGAATAACATTTCGACTTACCGCTCTATTTGATGTGCTCATTTATGCCATTCAAGCCTTGCTTAAACAATCTTTACAGCAAAGCTATTAAAACGTGTCACAGAATTCTGTGTTCAGGCAAGCGGCTAAGCGCAATGTTAACAAAGTAAAAAGAGTGGAGGCGTTTTACTCTTCCATCATTATCAATGTTAGCGTGGAGCGAACCTTCGTTATGGTCCTGACTTTTAGTGTAACCATGTCTTTGAGTCCTTCCATGGAATCAGCATTTATCTTTGTTATTATGTCGTAAACGCCATAGGAATAGTAAGCTTCCTCGACGCCGGGTATTTTTCTGAGCTGCTCTACAACCTCTTCCTCAGTACCTGATTCTACATTTATCAATACAAAAGCTCTAGGCATTTTGTTCTCCACTTGAATAATTACAAGCTAAGTTAATTAAAATTTTCCCCAAAAAAACCTGCCGCCCAAAATTGCTGAAAATCTTATGAGTCGACTCTTCTAAAAAGAGTAGTGTGGATTAAAAATTAAATGCGCACTCTATGTCTTAGTATAATGATTGTATAGATGGATTGACGAAATTTAAATGTAATAAAACTTCAGGGGAAATTAAATCCCAACTCTTGAGGACGCTAGAAAAAGCAGGGTAGTGCAATTAATAGAGCGTATTGGACGAGCAATAATTCATTTTAGGGAAATCCGCGAAAGAAGAAAAGGCTAATGTTCACGTTTCATAATATAATTATGTCAAGTTGGGCTGCTTTACTGAATTGTTTTGATTTTTCTGGCATGCTGCACTGGTAAACTTGGTGTTTGTCTTGTTGCCATTTGGGTGATGCGCAGTCGCTGTATAAGCAACCGCAGCCTTCATAGTTTTTTAAATGTTTTATGCTAATTAACCATTGTTTCTTGCACGTTTTTGCAGCTCTGCACACAAAAGAGTTATATTAAGTCGGCTCGAAAGGTGTAGGCTAATTGTGGGGACAAGCATGGTTAAGTACATTTTCGTTACAGGCGGTGTATTAAGCTCCGTTGGCAAGGGTATCTTAACGTCTTCTATCGGCAAAATGCTTCAAGCGAGAGGATTAAAACCAACGGTTGTAAAAATCGACCCTTACGTCAACGTTGATGCAGGAACCATGAATCCTTACATGCACGGCGAAGTCTTTGTAACCGACGACGGCGGCGAAACCGACCTTGACCTCGGTTGGTATGAACGCTTCTTAGACTTAAGCCTCAAACAAGAGAACAACTTAACCACAGGTATGGTCTACAAATCCGTGATAGAAAAAGAACGCCGAGGCGATTTCCTAGGACGCTGCGTTCAAATTGTTCCACATATAACTAACGAAATAAAGAACCGTATCAAGAGCGCTGGCAAAGCCGTTGGCGCAGAGATTGTTTTAACTGAAGTCGGCGGAACCGTGGGTGACATTGAAGGCTTGCCATTTCTGGAAGCTATACGTCAAATGCGCGTAGAAGAAGGCTACGAAAACACATTCTATGTGCATGTTGCATTAGTACCGATTTTAGATGTTACCGGAGAAATGAAAACTAAACCCTTACAGCACAGTGTTAACGAGCTAAGACGCATCGGTGTCCAACCAGACACAATCGTTGCTAGAAGCCCCAAAATGATTGATGCTGAAGCCCTTCGCAAAATCGCATTGTTCGGCACTATTCCTGAAAGCGCCGTTTTTTGCTCATACAATGCTGAATCAGTCTATCAGGTCCCATTAATACTCGACAAACAGGGCATGGGTGACTTCATCTGCCAAAGATTGGGACTAAAATGCGAAAGCAAAGACTTCAGCCAATGGCAACAGTACGTTGACGCAGCAATTAACCCCGAATACGAAGTTAAAATCGCATTAGTCGGAAAATACGCGGGATTAACCGACAGTTACGTTAGCATGACTGAGGCGTTGCGTCACGGAGGTGCGGCCAATAAAGCGAGAGTTTGCATTTCTTACCTTGAAGCAGAAAAGCTGGAACGGGAGCCTGAATGCATAAAAGACCTCGCTAACTTTGACGGCATTTTTGTCCCATACGGTTTTGGCCCAAGAGGAACCGAGGGCAAAATCTTGGCTACACAATTCGCTCGAGAAAACGACATTCCATTCCTAGGTATCTGCTACGGCTTCCAACTTGCAGTCATTGAATTCGCTAGGCATGCATGCAATCTGAAAGATGCGAACAGCACAGAAATCAACCCTGAATGCCCCCATCCAATAATTGATCTTATGCCTGAACAACGCGGGATAGAAATCAAAGGAGCAACCATGAGGCTGGGCGCCCACAAAGTGGTATTGCAAAAGGGCACGTTGGCTCACTGTATGTACGGGCAGGAAGAAATTTACGAGCGACACCGCCACCGATTTGAAGTTAACCTTGATTACCTTGAAACCCTCAAAAGCAATGGCCTGTGCTTTACAGGCAAGAGCAGTGACGGGAGAAGAATGGAAACCTTAGAGCTTCCAGACAAATACTTCTTCTTCGCCAGCCAATTCCACGGCGAATTCAAAAGCAGGCCTGGCAGACCAGAACCCGAATACTTCGGTTTCATACAAGCATGCGTTAACAAGAAGCTTGGAAAACCCAAAACTAAAATTTCCTGATTTTTTCGGGAAAATCTACGTTTTTTTACGTGAAAATTTAAAGGCTTGATTATTTTTTCATATCTATTAAGGGATGCCTACCTTTTGAGCGACAAAGCTCATAATCAAGGTTTCGAATCAAGATTGGATAAAGCCAAAAACTATGCAGAAGTTTGGCCAATAGTGAAAGACACTGTTGAGTTTGCGTTGAGCAAAAGGAGGGAGAGTATGATGCTATTCTTGGATGATTTGCCCCTTCAGCTTGGCGCCTATTACCCTGTTGGAACCAACAACATTGTGCTGAACCGGGCGCTCGTAGAAGTCGTTGAGTCATCAGTGAGCTCCCAACAAACTGTCAACGCCTTGGTTTACAATCTTTTACTGCACGAGTACTTACATGCCCTAGGCGAAATGTCTGAGGCGGGCGTCAGACGCTCGGTAGTTGAAGTAGCAACAAAATGCTTCGGCGAACAATACATTGCCACAGAAGTTGCCCGCAAAAGCCCTTGGGTTCTGCTTAAAGATATGCCTCTTGGACCATTCAACACGCCTAGAAGAGTCATGGAAATCGTAAAGGACTTCGAGAAAACAGGCAAATATATCGTTTAGATTTCTTCTTTTTGCTCTGCTTCTACGCCTTTCAATATTTCGTACAAGACCAACAGCACCAAATTGCCTGCGCCAATCCCAATAATTGCAAACAGTCCCAACCAAACGAAGTAATCGTACCCGGGCCTTGTTGCGGCTACGAAAAGAGCCCCAACCAATTCTCCAAGAATAGATGCAATGAAAATCATTATTTTAGGTTTCACTTTAACCTACCTCAACACTCTAAAACCTGATGAATTAAGATTTTTTGAGTTTTGTTGTCTAAAGAAAAATTGGGGGTTGCTAGTAGTTTTCAACCCAAACCTCAAAGTAGCTTTTCGGATGTACACATACTGGGCATTTTTCTGGTACTTCTGTACCTTCGAACACGTACCCGCAGTTTCTGCACTTCCACTTTATCGGCTGGTCTTTCTTGAAAACTGTGCCCATCTGAACGCTTTCAAGAAGCTTGTTGTAGCGTCGTTCATGGTAGGTTTCAACTTTTGCAACCATGCGAAAAGTCATAGAAACGTCTTTGAAGCCTTCTTTCTCTGCTACGTCAGCGAAGTTGGGGTATAGCGTGCCCCACTCCAGTTTTTCTCCCTCAGCCGCGGCTTTAAGGTTGTCAGCGGTTGACGCGATTACACCTGCCGGATAGGAAGCTGTTATTTCAACCGTGCCGCCTTTGAGGTGTTTAAAGAATAGTTCAGCGTGTTCTTTTTCGTTGGCTGCGGTTTCTTCAAAGATGGTGCCGATTTGTTCATAGCCTTCTTTTTTGGCTACACTGGCGAAAAATGTATAGCGGTTTCGTGCTTGCGATTCTCCCGCGAATGCTGCTAAGAGGTTCTTTTCTGTTTGACTACCGTTAAAATTCATAGGTTTGCACCTTTACACTAGCAGTTTGAAACCGAAAATAAAAGTCTTACCTGTGAAGCTTGCTGACTAGTATATAGGCTTTTATCTGCGCTTTGACAAATGTTTTCTGCCGGATGATGAGAAGGCATTAGCTAGAAATCAGATGATAGCTCAGAGTTACACGGACGGCAACGTCTGGGAAACTATAATAATGACTGAGTTATACAGTTTCCTAGGCGATAAAATGCGTAAGTACGCTAGAGAGTGGGTTCAAAACTACCCCAGTATTGCTAAAGTCTATGAAGCGATTGCGGGCGTCAGGCGAATGGGTTCTGAAGGAACCGTAGAAACATACGTTAAAGGAATAAAATCTTTTGTTGAGTACCTTGGATATAGTGACCCAGAGACCGCTCTTTATGCATTGTTGAATGGTGAAGTAAATCCTGAAGAGAAAGTGGACAAGTTTATCGATTATGGCTTAGGTGAACAAGCCAAAGCTCACAATCACGTTAGAAATAATGTTTTTGGTATCAAAAAATGGTTTGAGCTAAACGGTGTAAAAGTTGATTGGAAAAAAATTGAACTTCCCACAAGCACAGAAATTCAAGAAGAGGATCGAGCACCAACCAAAGATGAGTTGAAACGATTACTTAATCATGGAACAGCTAGGGACCGGGCAATAATATTTTGTGACTCCAGCAGCGGCTTGAGGGTAGGCACCTTGTTTAGCTTAAAGAAAGGAGATTTAGACACAAATTACCCAGACGTGGCAAGATTAATAGTCCAGCGACAAAGAGGAAGAAAATTCACCAGTAAAAGGCGCGGAACAGTTGGACGTTTATTTTGCACATTCATAACACCGGAAGCAAAAACTTCTTTGCTCCAATACTTTCACGAACGTGAAGCCGCTGGAGAAATCTTAACCAATGAATCGCCTCTCATAGGCGATAACTATCATAAAGGTAATTTTACAACTGTGGAAGATTACGAAAGATGCTGGGCAAGAATATTAAAGCGTGCAGGCTTAGCCAAAAAATCTAACAAATGGTATGAGCTTCATATCCACACATTAAGAAAATACTTTCGTTCAAGTTGCATAGGAGTTGACGCAAGTTATAGAGAACGCTGGATGGGCCATAAAGGACTATATTTGGACATGAGCTATTTCAAAGCAGACGAACAAAAACATTTAGAAGAATATCGCAAGGCCATTCCGCACCTAACTATTCAAGCTACCCCTATGGAAGAGAAGAAGTTAAGGTCAAAAATGCTTCTGGATTTTGCGAGACTTCAAGGCTATGACGAAAATAGACTTCAGAAATTAGAGGATGTTTTAGCAAGAGCAAAAACCGTCGATGAAGCTATAACCGAATTTAGACATTTAGGTGAATCCAAACACAGCTCAAGCCCGCAAACTGACGATAGAAATGTTACTGGAAAACACAGCGTAGTAAAAGGCGAGGACGAGCTTGTGAAACGCTTAGATGACGGCTGGAGCCTAATTCAAAGCCTTGGGGAAGACAAATTCCTTATGAAAACATAAATTTATTCTTTGTTTAGCTCGGTCGTAGTCTAGTTTGGTCTAGCAGTTTGCTGTCGACATCGACATTAACTTTCTAATTCGCGTTTTTGCGTCTACCTTTTCTAATTTTCTATTGTTCAAAAAACCTATTCTCATCTGACTTACTTTTGGAGTAGTTAATTGCAAAGGGTGGGATTTGAATCCCCAATAAGCTGCGACATCACCAATTCGTCAAACACGGCTATCGCCTTTTTTTTGTCTCAGAACCAGATCAAAAGTATTACCTTTTTCATAAAGAGTTCAAAGTCTAGTTTGGGTTAGGTTTGCAGGCAATCCCGAAATATTAAATAAGCCGACAGACTAAATCATAAATGATGATTTTTATGTCAAAACCAATAGATATTAAAAAAGACCTTGTTCTTCCAGAATATTTAGTTAAATTAGGGAGTTACATGACGATTGGTCCTCATGGTAAGATTCCCCTAAACTACGTTGTGCAAATAGACTTGACCAAAGATAAAGCTATTTTAGAGCGCATCAAAAACGATCCTCAATTCTCAGAAAGATTTACTATTTCGAAAATGACACCGGTAAAGGTCGATGAAGCAGAGAAAATGAAGACCGGAACCGTTGCTGTTACATTGAAAGAAACACGATAGATAGGGTGAAGTAAAGCACCCTTAACCTTCCACTTTGTTCCTCTAGCATTAACTTGACAGGAAAGCTCAGTGTCCACTCAACCTAAATTTCCTTTTCTTAAAAACATCGGTTTTATGCTTACGTATAAGTGTACCATTGCATGCCCCCACTGTATAGTTGAAGCGGGTCCAAAGCGAAGAAAAGAAATGGCACTGGGGGAAGCATTAGATTGGATCAGCCAAGTGAGCACCTACAGAAACAAGTACATTCTAAGCCTGGGTTTGACAGGGGGCGAGCCCTTCTATGATCTAGAAAGGCTCGAGGTAATTTCAAGATATGCAAGACAGCTTGGGCTTTTTGTTACTACTGTGACAAATGCTTTTTGGGCATCGACAAAGGAGAGAGCCTTAGAAGTTTTGCAGAGAATGCAGGGTATCCAATTTATTTCGTTAAGCACAGATGCCCATCATCTAAAGCAAATCCCCTTAGAGAATATAATCAACGCTGCGTGGGCTGCACGTAAAATAGGTCATCTCTATGATTTGGCCATTTGTACCGAAAGCTTGGATGACCCTTCCTTTCTGCAGCTATTGGAAACTCTTCACGCCAACGGAGAAAGTGAACATATAAAGTCCACAGTCACCGCGCCAGTCGGCAGAGCCCAAAACCAGACTGAGCACACAAATTTCGTTATGCAAAGCGTGCCTGCTGGGGGTGGTTGCAGCTTAGCAAGTTCACCGCTAGTCTTCACAAACGGTAAGGTTATAGGTTGCACCGGAGCCTTCGTGGCCTTACCCCCAAACCATCCAATGCTTCTTGGAGACTTGCGTCAAAATAGTTTGGAAACCATCTTAGACCGATCAGAAAATAATCCATATGTGCATGCTCAAAGGCTTTGGGGACCTTACGGATTCTACTCAATTCTTCGCGAGCATGGCTTTGATCATCTCTTACCTAAAGAATACATAAAGGATTGTCAATGCGATGCCTGCTTTAAGCTCTTCACCAATCAGCGTATAGTCAAGGCGCTGGATGAAATTATGTGGGATAGTGATATGTCAAAGATAATTGCCTATGGAAGAGCTGCCTACCTCGAGGAACCCGAAATGGCACAAGCGCTGGGTCTTCCAATAGAAACCTTGACAGGCCCGCCCTTAAATGGAAACCTAGTGAGTAGGAGCAACAACTCGGAATGAACATACCAGTTTAACATCGCATAATTGCCAATATCAAAGAGTGCTACATAAGATAGGTATTTTCTCTTGCACCTCATTTCGAGCAATAACAAAGTAAAACACGCTTAGAATACACAAGTTTTATTTGCTAAAAACACAATATAGCGATTGTTGTCTTGTTTTGGGTTGTCTTAGGCAGCCAACTCGCTTTGTTGTCTCTTCTCCACGGTGCTAAAGTCAAATTAGGAAGGCACAGTCCAACTTGGGCAAAATTGAAGCTGAAACCGATAAGAAACCGTCATCAAACCGTTCGACGAAGGAGCGTATAAACACGTTATTTCGCGTTTTAGACGGCGTCCTAAGCTTGTCCCACCAAAAAATTCATACAGGCGGCAACAGTGACCGAGCTAAGCAGGGTTGGGCAAGAGTTCTAGTCTCAGCAGTCTCAGCCTACGGCCCCTTGCTAAAGGATGAGGAGTTGGAGCTTCGGGTGTTAACGTTAGAGGAGAAGCTCAAGAACAGCATACTAATACCCAAACCAGAGGATAAGAAGAAATGAATATTGTAAGCAAGAAACTGCATGCATTAGAAAAAAATGTGTTACCTGAACTCCCCGAAGAAGGCACAACTAAAATAACATGGGAAAACGGTGACATAGAGTTAGACCGAGCCGAAAACGAATTGCATAGACGAGCCACTCAAATCTTGGAGGCTCACGCAGAAGAAATGCAGCAAGCATTAGACCGTGGAGAAAAAACTTTTACTCCGCTGTCGCCAAGCGACCAAGCAATCGTGGACCCAGCGAACCGTCGCTTTATGGCTAGGATACTGGAGATTTTTCAAGTCTTCACAGATGCTTTTGTAACGCTAAAAGATCCTATGGCTAATTGGGTGTTCTACACGCGGTTTTATTGGTTAATAGAAGAAACCTGCAAGTTCAAAGAGCAGTATGATGCGGAAGAAGAAGTTTTCAACACGCCTGGCTATTGGGAACTATGCGAAGGCGAACAAGAAAGGCGTTTAGCTCCCGTTTATGCAAATTGGAACCATGACCTATTTACTCCCGAGAGTTTTAATCGCTTCTGTGACATACATCACGTTTTCAAAACAACCGAGGACATACAACAGTTTATCGCTAACAGGACACCAGAGCAAGCTAGGCAAGACGAGTTAGAAGAACAGCAAGAACAAGCGGAGAACGCGGAGACTGCGCACGTAACGCACGTTACCTTAAAGAGAAATGTCCAACATGTGCAGAAAGGTGCGACTGGTTTAAGAAAATATCCCAAAATAACCAAATTTGCCAACTAACGATTACGGAGAGTTTGAAAATATGAGCGTACTTAGCAGAGAATCAGTGGAAACTGAAAAAGAAATTCCGATTCCTATGTCGGAGCGAGTAAAAATCAGTGAGCTCAAGTTTGACCAAGACAATCCCAACCGTATGAGCCTTGCGCAGCTTGACCGCTTAAAAGCTTCAATTAAGCGATGGGGAGACATTGTTCCAGTTGTCACCAACAGTGAGCTTTTAGTGGCGGATGGGCAGCAGCGTGTTACGGCTATGAAGGAGCTTGGCATGACCGAGTGTAGCGTCATTCGCTTGCCAGTTAAGGATGTTGATCGCCGTTTGCTTCGGCAGGTGCTGAACAAGCTACGGGGCAAGCATAACAAGGAGATGGATAGCGCCGAGTACCTGCGCATAATTGACGAGGGAGAGAAAGAGGAATTAAAGTTGTTTCTTCAATCAGTCGGCGAAAAGCTCCCCATAGAGGTAGATGACCGAAAGGTCTCTTTTTCGGTTCCTGAAACATATGAGCTTATAATTGAATGCCGAAGCGAGGCGCAGCAAAAAGAATATTTTGAGAAATTGAAAGCTGAGGGGTATAAGCTACGGATTTTGACATTGTAAAAAAATGGGATCAGGCAGATAGTTTCCGTTCTCAAAGCGTCGTGGGCAGCTACATGTTGAGAGATGTTAAATTGGAGAAGCGGTTCAGAGGGTCCTTGCCGCTTGAGAATTTTGATTGGCAAGTTGGCGTTATCGTTGGGCGCAGCGGTTCCGGCAAAACCAGCATAGCCAAACAGCTTTTTCCTGATGATTACATCCGAGGTTTTGAGTACACAAACAAATGCGTATTAGATGACTTTCCCCAAGAACTTGAAACCGGAGAAATTACAAAAATGCTCTGCAATGTTGGTTTTGCAAGTCCTCCTGACTGGCTTAAAGCGTATGATTGTCTTAGCCAAGGAGAAAAGATGAGAGTTGACATCGCCAGAGCTTTATGCTTAGAGAAGCCCCTGATTGTCTTTGATGAATTTACTTCAGTTGTCGATAGGGAAATTGCGAAAGTTAGTGCTTTTGCCATCAGCAAAGCAGTACGAAGATCAAGAAAGAAGTTCATTGCAGTAACTTGCCACTATGATGTTGTCGATTGGTTAGATCCTGACTGGGTATTCTGCACTGACACGATGGAGTTTAGCCGAAAAAAAGAGTCAGGCCGCCCGTTAACCTCAGCATTTATCGGTGCGGCGCTTCAATGTGGCAGATGTTTCGGCAATATCACTATCTAAATAGCAAGTTAGGCGCTGGTGTTCGATGCTATATTGCCCTCTACCAAAACAAACCCATAGCCTTCATAGCCGTCGCATGCACCAGAATAAAGCAAAATACTACCGCGTCAGCCGACTAGTCGTATTACCGGACTATCAAGGAATCGGCGTAGGCAAACGGTTCCTAAATTTTATAGCAGATCTTTATTATTCTCAAACAAAAATGCCATTTTACATCCTTACGAGTAATCCTCAAATTATCAGAGGAAACATGCAAAATTGGAAAGTAACCCGGTATGGTTATGCAAGCAAAGGAAAGGAGGATAGTCGCATAAACAAAGAAATTAAGAAAAGTTTAAGTCGAAACCGAATTACTGTCTCTTTGAAATATAAATCCCAAAATATTTAAAGTGATTTTTCAATTTCTGAGTTTTGTTTTCCAAGCTAAATTGGTTTATTCATTACTTCAAAGCTAAGTTGGTAAATACTGCGATAATTATGATCTAATAAACTAGTTCATGAATCTATTTAAGCGGCAACGCAAAGTAATCTGCTAGTTGCTTTGACCGATAAGCATCCAGTAACCCTGTTCAAAAATCAAGGATAACTTGTTTTCTTTAGCAACTATGGATATCTGCCTAAGAAGTAAAGCGGTAACCAAGATTGCATTAATACAAAGCAAATAACCCTCTTTCCCTGTGCCAAGAAGTTGCATCCGCGGAAAATTGGTGGTTTGAAGTTCTTTTCTTAATTTTATTGCTCGCATAATATCCAATTTGATTCACATACTTTCCAAATCTGCCCTTCAAAAAGAGAAAAACTTTCTGCTCAACGAACCAAATCTGGATACATATAACAATAGCGGGCAAAGAGATAAGGATGATTTCAAAATAACTGAAAAACTATAGAGAAAACGTTGTTTTTTCAAGAAATAAATGTTGTACGTCCAACAGGATCTTATATTTATTCTATTTAATCATATGAAATTTGATCTTGTTAAGACTTAACCGTTTATGACGGCAAACGTACTTCAAAAGTTGTTCCTCTGCCTTCTTCACTCTCAAAAGAAACCGTGCCTCCTAACGCTTCCAGTCATGCGCTTAATCACTACTAGTCCGAAGCCTTGTCCCTTAGCTTTAGTTGTAAACATGGGAGTAAATATCTTGGATTTTGTACTTTCAGAGATGCCTACTCCATATCTTTGACTTTTATGACTACCTCGTTTGCTTCTTTGAAAGCATGTATTGCAAGATTGCCTCCTTTGGGCATTGCTTGAACTGCATTGCTCACTAAATTGTACATTATGCGATTTATGAATGTGGAGTCAGCGAGCACTTTTTCAGTTTCGACTTTAATACTTACCTTAACGTTCTCGGGCAAACCATTCTTAGCCAACAAGTCATTTATTACACGTTTTAGGTCTGTTTCTTCTGCGTGTGGGTTAAGTGGTCTCGCAAAGTCTTGTAAATCGGCTACAATTTTGTTAATGTAATCAACGTTCATATCAATTTCTGTTATACTTTCTTGCAGAGCTTTTCTTCTTTCATGATTAGGAATATCCTTTATTTCTTCTCTAGCAAGGAACAAGTCTCCCACGATAGCTTGCAATGGATTGCGGATGTCGTGACCAACCATACCCGCAGTTTGTCCAATAGTTGCCAAACGCTCGGCATCTTTGAGCTGCTTGGTTCGTTCTTCAACAAGCTTTTCTAAATTATTAGCGTATTCCTCAAGCTTGGTTTGCATCTGCTTGCGCTCGGTTATATCTTGAAAGATAACAACGACTGCAGTAACTTTTCCTTGAGTATTACGTATTGGTGACGCACTCACGAGGATCGGAAAACATACACCGTCAGCCCTCTCAATTATCATTTCTTCGTTAGTTGTTTCATAACCTTTCAAAGCTCTGCGTGTTGGACCGCTTTCAAGAGGATAAGCAGAACCATCACTTCTTCTTGGCTTAACCTTTGCTATACTCACATCCAAATCAAGGCCAATTGCATTAAATCCATAAAGTTGCAACGCTCTCTTGTTGATATATGAGATTTTGCCATTCTGTGCCTCAAGAACAACTACTGCAGCTGGAGTGGTTTCAAAAATGGTTTCTAAACGCTTTTTATCAAGTTCGGTTTGATTTTTAGCCTTAAAAAGGGCTTGTTCAGCTTTCCTTCGTTCGCTAATGTCTCGGAAGATAAGAACGACGCCTGTTGTTTTCCCTTTCTTGTTTCTTATAGGTGCTCCACTATCGTCAATTGCAACTTCTGTTCCATCTTTCCGAACTAGAAAAGTATGATTAGCTAAGCCAACGATCATTCCTTTTTCCAGAACTTTAGAAACTGGATTATCAACAACTTTGCGAGTAAACTCATTAAGGATTTTGAATATTACTTGAACTTGTTTTCCCAAAGCGTCATTTAATGACCATTGAGTTAATTTCTGCCACATTATTCATGAATGTGATTTTGCCAGATAAGTCGGTAGCGATGACGGCGTCGCCGATGCTTGCAAGGGTTGTGGACCAGCGCTGCTCGCTTTCTGATAAAGCAATCTGCGCCAACTCTAGCTCTTTTGTATAACGCTTAACTTCCTCATCCATATGGTCAGATAAGTCGGTTACTACAAGGAAAGTATTTTTCAACGTATCTGATTGCAGAGAATTAATTGACATAAGTGTTGGAACTAAGATATCTTTTCCTTGAAGGGTTATCTCCTTCATTACCGCACCTTTGCGTGATCGACCTAAGAACAATAATTCTTCAAAGGCTTTAATGTAAGTTTGGCAAACCATTGTCTCTATTTTTGCGCCTACAATTTTTTCCATAGGAGTCGTCAACATTTTTGCAAAACCATTGTTGCAATACAACACTGTATTATCGTCAGAGAGCATAACTGCGCCTTCGCGCATGTCTTCGATAAGAGCACGGTAAGGTTTTTCGGCGCCTGTAATCGTGTAAACCTGTTCGCCCTTTGGGGTAGAAACGACTAACCCATCAATTTCCCCACGCTTAATTGCATTTAGGGTTTCTTGAGCTTCTTCTAACTGAGCATGTAACTCTTGAACCTCGGCAACCAAATCTTCATAGGCTTTTTTTTGCATAGGGAAACCGTCTGAGGTTATTTTTTATTGGTATCTTTCTTAGAAACCAAGTTTAATCCAATAAGAATCTTTTCTTTATCTGACATGTCACCGATGAATTTTCTCAAAGGCAACGGCAGCTTCTTGATAAGTGTAGGTGCAGCAAGGATTTGTTCACTCTTGGCATATTCAGGTTGTTGATAGATGTCAATGACTTCAAGTTCGTATCTGCCTTGAAGGTTTTCTTCGCAAATTTTCCTAATGTTCTCGATTGCGTTAATTGACCTGGGAGTCATCCCGGTAACGTACAATCTCAGAACATATTTTTCTTTGCTATTTGAGACTTGCAAGGGCTTCTCGAATTCTTCCGCTGTCTCTGTTTCTTTGGCTTTTTTCATAAAGCTCCCTTTTTTCTAGTCATTATTAAATAATATTTAACTTGATTGTTTAGGGCGTATATCAAGACCAACAATCACTCGTTCTGTGTTTGAAAGGTCGCCTATTATTTTTCTTATTGGCTCAGGAAGTTTTCGTACCAATGTTGGGATGGCTAATATTTGGTCGCCTGCGGCTAGTTGAGGATTCTTGAGTAAGTCAACAACCTCAATTGTATATTTGCCTTTGAGATGTTCTTCTGCGATTTTTTTCAAATTAGCCAATGCTTTCATAGAATTTTGGGTTTGACCAGCAACATAAAGCCGCAGCTCCCAAGTCTCTGATTGTTCTGGGGTTTGTTTTGGAATTTTGTTTTTTTCAGCTCATTAACTTTCATCTTCCAAATCAGTATTCTTAAATTATTTGTTGTCTGCTTTGCGCATGCGACCCATTTCTTTCTTGTTTTCATCTACCGCTATTTCACGGCGTTTTTCCTGATTGATTAGCTGTTTTACTTCTTCTTCTTTTGCTGTAAATTCCGCTTGCAAAGCGGTAATCTGTGCATCCGTTAGTTTGCGTTTGCGTTCCAAGTCACGATTAAGTTTTTCGATTTCTTCTTTGCGTGAATCTTCGGTTTCCTTGTCTTTTATTTCTTGAGAAAGCCTTGCCGAGCCAGTAAGAACGCCTGCAGGTCCAGTGTAAACATCCACTATGTCTACGCCTTTGCTTGTTATGAGAAACTCGCGGATCTGGTTTGAGTGAGCCATTCCTCGGGATTTCAGGATGTAAATTCCTCGGTTACGTTCGCCGCCCAATTCAATATCCCTGAGTAATATCCAAGTATCCATTATTGATGAAACCTCAGATTCTGTTGACTCAAAGCCAGCCATATGTGTCAAGTTTGTAAAAAGTGTAGTGATTTGTTTAGCTTTCAAGTAGTCAATTAAACGTGTTAGCATAGATTTTACGTCGTTTTGGTCTCCTGCAGAGATAAGGTTAGTGATTGGATCAACCACTACGGAAGTAGGTTTGAATTCATCTATCAATTTTTGCATTTGCACTAAATGTGTTTCTAAACCATAAAACGTGGAACGCACAGCATGGAATTTGAGTAATCCTTTTTTCACGCATGGTTCAAGGTCGATGCCTATGGATTTCATGTTTCGCATTATTTGGTTCGGAGACTCTTCAAATGCAAAGTACAGACAACGTTCGTTTTTCTGGCAGGTTGCATTTGCGAAGCTGGCGGAAATGCTAGTTTTACCTGTTCCAGCTGTTCCTGAAATTAGAATGGTGCTGCCGACGTAGAAGCCTTTTCCCTCAAGCATAGCATCTAACCTGGGTATACCACTTGAGACACGTTTAGTGGAAATCTGGTAATTTAGTGTCAGCGAAGTGATTGGCAATATTGAAATGCCTTTTTCATCAATCAAGAATGGGTACTCATTAGTGCCGTGCACTGAGCCACGATATTTGACGACACGTATTCGCCTTGTAGAAATTTGATTTTGGACTCTATGATCAAGAACAATAACGCAGTCAGAAACATACTCTTCCAACCCATAACGTGTAAGAGTGGTTTCACCGCGTTCAGCAGTAATTATGGCTGTGACACCCTTGTCCTTCAACCAACGGAACAACCTGCGAAGTTCAGCACGCAAAATAGCTTCATTACCTAACCCAGCAAACAAAGATTCAATCGTGTCAAGCACAACACGTTTAGCGCCAATACTATCGATTGCATAGTTTAAGCGAACGAATAACCCTTCAAGGTCATATTCCCCGGTCTCCTCAATCTCACTGCGTTCAACGCGGACATAATCAACAAGAAGCTTCTTCTCAGCAATGAGCTCCTTTAAATCAAATCCTAAAGAAGCAACGTTTTGGGCGAGTTCCTCGGCAGTTTCTTCAAACGCCATAAAAAGTCCAGGTTCATTATAATCGATGGCACCGCGTACAAGAAATTCCATAGACATCAAGGTTTTGCCGCTTCCAGGACCGCCAGCTGATTAAGGTTGGGCGTCCTTTGGGTAATCCGCCAAAAGTTATCTCATCTAATCCACGGATTCCAGATGGAGTCTTTGCAAAAGAATTCTTGAGAAGCAACTTCGAGTTTTCGCTTGCTTGACATAGCAAAGAATTAAACCCGAACGTACTTAAGACTTTTGCACTTTCCATTGAAATAATCAAAAAATTTTTCGTGACTGTTTATTAAATTTCTATGGCTTGAAAATAACTAAGTATTGCTTTTCTTTGTTTTCCTCAATCGATAAATTGCGGTTCTTCAAAAAATCATCTAACGAACAGTGATCCCAATCGCCCTTAAACTTCAATTGGTAACTGTCAGGCGTTCTTTTCTCTATTAACAGCCAGGTTGTTTGAATCAAATTATTACCAACTAACTCTTTCACAAGAGCCACTGCTTGTTCCCTTCTCATTTTCCATCCCATGGCACTGAGGACTTTGCAAAGCTAATAACTCTTTAGTGCGTCCAAACAGTTTATCGCTTGGAACCTAGTTAAACAGTTTAATCAAATAGTTTTAGCAAAAAAATAGCAATAATTGAGTATAAAATTTTTCACACTCACACTTATTGAAATGCTGAAGTTAAGGAACTCTGCGGAATTGCGAATCAAGAGAAAGCAGTTTAAGCGAAAAGGAACAAAATGAAGCAAACATTAACCGATATTTAAACCACCCATCTTTTGTTTAGTTGTTTTATGGTTAAATATCTTCTAAGTTAGATCAATGAGTTCAAAAAAAATGAATGATAACAAATCTTATAAACCTAAATCTCTAAAGAACCAACGTTTTCGAATTTAGAAAGGAATCTTTATGGGAAACTTGCTTAAGAATAGATTCACAACAATCATTTTGTTAACGATAATTCTATCTTCAATGATGGCTCTGTCAGTTCCTGTAACTTTCGCTCAAACAACTTACACAAAGAATGGAGAAATAGGCGAATCAAGCATCAACTACATTTGGATAGGTAACGTAAAGGCAAATGATGCTGTGCTGTTAAGCATAACAGCAAAAGAAGGAGATCCATATTATCAATCCCAAATTAGCTACAGCAATCTTACTGTGGCTTCATATGATTCTGGACGAAGTGGTGCTCTCTTCAGGTTATGGATATGTTTACCATGGTCTTCACAGCCATGAGTTTGTAGCTACGGAAGACCGGAAACTATCTTCTTAAATTATGGACCGATAGCGCAGATGCCTTCAACTATACAATCGAGAATCTACAGCTCACCCCATTGTGTTTCAAGATTTAACCAAATCTTCTGCGAATTTGCAGTCAATCGGTTTTTCTGAATCAAACTATTTCTATGTAAACAATGTGAAGGCAAATGAAGTAGTTTTGCTAGGCATAACTCCAGAAGCTGGAGATCCATATTATCAATCCCAAATTAGCTACAGCAATCTTACTGTGGCTTCATATGATTCTGGACGAAGTGGTGCTCCTTCAGGTTATGGATATGTTTACCATGGTCTTCACAGCCATGAGTTTGTAGCTACGGAAGACGGAAACTATCTTCTTAAATTATGGACCGATAGCGCAGATGCCTTCAACTATACAATAAATTATGCTCATCAAGATCCTTCTGAAATACAATTCGCTGAGATTAAGCCCTCACTCACTCCGACTTCCACAGCATCTCCATCTATAAAAATAGCGGCAAACTCAGGTGATGAGGTAACGTTCACTATACCAAGTAACTTGGTAACAGGTAATGCGGGTCCCTACGTTTTCAACTTTGGCGATGGCACATCTACAACAACCAGCGATCTAAGTAGCAGCCATACTTACAAAACACCAGGAAATTATACTGTAACAATATCATATTCAAAAGACAGCACACCCAATGTAATTCAATCTTATCTTGTTACAGTAACATCAAAATCTACAGGTACAAGCTACATTGAAGCTTTAACTGATCCAAGGTCAATAGCGGGCATAGTATCCGCAATAGTTGCAGCATTAGCACTCATTCTTAATTACCAGCGAGGAAAGAGAAAGAAGAAAAAAATAGCAGCCAAAAATCAAGCTAAGCAGAAAACAGAAAGCACAGAACAAACAATGAAATACGAAGTAGTCTATTGGGGTTTAATGTAATTCTCTTCCTGCTTGGAGAAATTATTCTACGCTCCTTGCAGAAGTAATAAGAGTTTGAATTTACAAATGTTTTATTGGATGTTTTTATGAGTTCAGAAATACAGCAACCTGGCCAAACTCTAACTCTGCCTGATGGGCGAAAGCTTGGTTACTTGATTTTAGGCGAAGGAAAACCTGTTCTCTATTTTCACGGGCTTCCCGGCAGTCGATTAGAAATTCTTCTATCAAAAGGAAAAGCTTTCAAGAATATTCAAATTATAGGTGTCGACCGCCCGGGCTTTGGGTTATCAACTTTTGCGCCAAACCTGAAAATCAGCGATTTCATAGCAGATGTAAGTTTATTGGCTAATCATTTAGGGATTGAAAAGTTTGCGGTACTTGGGATTTCAGGCGGCGCCCACTATGTCATCACTTGTGCAGCATTACTAAAGAATAGGGTTACCCGCGTAGTGGCTGCAAGTGGGTTATCTTTACCTTTGAATACCACTGATATGTCTCTTACAAATAAATTGTTCGCCAAAGTGAACACGTGGCCAGTAATTGGAACATTCGTTCAAAAACAATACAGAAATATGATTCTAAAAAGTGCTAAGGACCTGCAGCCTTCATTAAATCAAAACGAGGGCAGAAATTACTCAAGAACTTACCTGAAGATCAGCGAAAACATTACTTTGATCCTGAATTTCAAAGACTTTGAATCTCGTTCGCTTCCAGAAGCATACCGCCAAGGGCCAGACGCCATCAAAGCAGTGATTCAAGAATGGAAGCTTGTTAAGAAAGGATGGGACGTAGATTTATCTCAGATATCTCATGGCGTGGTATATATCTGGCATGGTTCTGCAGACAAGGGCGTCCCAGTTAGTAATGCCTACAGAAATGCAAAAGCAATCCCTGGAGCGTACATAGAAATATTCGAAGGTAAAGGTCACGGATGGTTCTTCTCTGACCAACTAGACAAACTTGCTGAAATACTAAGTTCATAAAATCGTGCTTTTCGCCTTTTCCTTTCATCTTTTGGCTGCACGTAGGACAAAACAAGGTAACAATCATGCTATTTTGAATGAATAATATTTGCATGAGTAGTAGTGGATATTTTCATTTACTTTTGATTTCAGTAGGTTAAAGTTCCGGTGGTGGAGTCTGTCAAGTAAAGTCGCTTACAATAAAACCAGTGTGAAAAAACATTAGTCAAATATAATTGAGGAAAGGAGTCATCTTACCTACGCATGCTTACAGTGATCCATCAGCAACCTTTCTTGTTGTAAACGCTTCACAGTCACACAAGCTTAAATTTGGATTTGTTAGAGTATGCACCCAAGAGATGCTTAAATTGAATAAAAAAATACGCGGATTAGTAATTTTAGCCGTTTTCATTTCCCTTCTTAGTTTGACTTTAGTTTCTGCAAAAACAGATACGACTACGACAACCGATACTTATAGAAGCGTTGATGACTTCGGAGGTCTGGTTGTAACTACGTTCAACCATGAAAATGTTCACTTGACTCAATTGAGTGATGGAACCTATATCTTTGTAGTACATGAGGTTTCTTCAATGAGTTTTAAACTTGCTCCCGGAGAGAAATACGTTGATAGAATAAATGACAAGACTGTGACAATCACGACTGCAGGCAACGGTGGAGTCATAAATGGTTTCTATACTGAACGATTTGACTCTTTTGGATACGTCGCTCTGTTCCACTCAGAATATACTTACTCAAATGGCGAGATTCGAGTAAACCACTACTGGACAAAAGAAGGATAAAACGCTCTCAATATTCTATTCTTTTTTATATCAATCTTCTTACTTTCGAGCTCTCTTTTAATCATCCTGAACTATCATAATCGTAAGTGAGCTATTTACGCCTGTTAAAGGTTTTATTCGCAACTTTGTAATTTCCCTTATATTTTCAATGGATGGTGCTTTGATTTTAATTAAAAGATCATAAACGCCGTATAACGCGTGGGCTTCTTCTACGCCGGTGACACGTTTTAGGATTTCCGTAACATTTTCTTTAACATTAAAGTCAGTATTTATTAAAACTAATGCAGATACCACAATCGTTCCTCTTTGGTTTGCATTTTATCTTCAACGAGCATAATTAAGATGTGTTGTTGCATAAGTGAAGCCACAAGCGCTAACTGAAAAACAAAAAGTTTGGAGATAATAATCAGATTTTATAACGTTGACTACGCTTATTTTGTGTGAATGACTTCGCAAGCTTGCAAAGTAAAGTTTACAAATAGGTAATTTGCGCTTCTTAACAAAATTTTCTAACTAACTTTACTTACCAAAACACTCGTTATGGGTGTTGACCGCCTATCCCTATCTCCATCCCGAAAAACTTACTCCCGTAACCCGTCCCAAAAAACGGTTAAATCTGAGGAAAATAAGAATGTTCTTTTGATTCTCAGAAAATCCGATTTTCTGTTTGCTAAGTATCATTCTGAAAGTTTTGCCGCAACACTCGCACAAACCGATTGTGAGTTCCACTCTTTTTCCTGCTTTGTCAGCTCTGCCAGCCATCTTCCAAGATTTTTTAAGGGCAACCTCTTTTCCACATTTTGGACATTTCGGCATTAAGTTCGCCTCCATGAAAGTGATAACAGAACATTGACAGAAATAACAAATAAAACTTCTTACTTCCCAAGAAGCTGAATCCTCTTCCGATAAGGTAGCTACAGAAGCAAATTGCTTTAAGTTAAGTTAACCAAAAATCAAGAGATGTAACCATTTCTATTCATTATGAAAAAAAAATAGCGAACTAACTATTTTAGTGAAATTGTAGCATATTGTGATGTTCCATCATCGAAAGCAATTCTTATCTGCCAGGTACCGATGGAAAGCGATTTTGTAGCAAGATTGAACATATACTGATTGCCATCGTATCTGAAGAGGTTGCCCGAATCAGCCGCACTTGTTGACGTCGCTTCCAACTCAGTTCCTAAGATGCCATTGCTAATTTTAGTCACATAAAGAGAACATTTTGCGTTAGAAACAAAGTTACCTTGGCTATCTGTAAGTTGAAACTTGATTGGCACCGTGCTTTTCATTTTGAAGATACTGCTTCCATCAATGTTGATTGGTTGAAGTACCCCACTGTAGATGTATGGTTTAACGAACATTAATCCAAGGGCAAACCAAGAAAATGAATTAACTTGCGCGTAAATGATGTTATTTTCAGTATCTATGTGATCAGTAACATCTGTCCAGCTTGTGCCATCCCAATGTAAAACTTGAAGCTTATTTTCGTCTTCGCTAAGCCACATACAATGCGTCAATGTAATTTCCACTGCTGACATCTGCACTTATCGCATTATCAAAGGCAACATTTCCCTGTCCTGCTAAGATGATTGCCCAATTACTTGTCCATGAATCTGCTGCATTCCAATTGACGTTGTTTATGGTTGCGTTCAATGCATCCGCAAGTGTGGCGCTTGAAGCCTTGGCTGTTTGATTTGCAAAGCCTGAATAAAAAATTGATAAACATAAAGTTAAAAGAAAAATACTTGATAGTACCCTTTTCTTTTTTTCCATATCCTTTCCTTCTTATACGTATTAGGCGGTTGTTAATTTTAATATTTAAAAGCTTTTTGACAAAAACCAGTCAATAGCTGATTGCTGCCCATTTATTGCGTTTTTATTTTTAGACTGATCATCGCTCGATAACACCTCTAACAAGAGTTAAAGCTGCAATCTGTTCACCCCTAATTTTGGGTGAAATACTTGTTTGGCTGATAGTAATTCTTAAAAAGACAATGGGACATTTCTATTCTGTTTGCAAGGGAGAGAGAGTTTTGGAAACAGATTTGGGCGTAAAAATTGTATTAACAGCTTCAGCTACGGAAATGAGCGATTTCTTAAACAATCCCTTCATAGCGTTCGTGGGCGGATTCGGCAAAGGGCCTATCCCACTTTCATACGTTAGAAAAACCCTCTACCCGCATTGCGGACGAAAATCTAATGGGCAAGCAGCCTTTGCACCTTATGGCTTAAGAAAAGTAGAATCCATACTTCTGCAAGGCGGATTTTCGCCGAAGGACATCGCAGTTGTTCACCCTGAAGACTTGCAAAACTTTATCGGTCCAAAAACCAAAGCTGTCGGAATCTCCACGATGGATCCAACAGGCATGGGCTATGTTAGCAAAACCTACTCTTCAATCGTTGGCGGAGGAGAACCTATGAACGCCATTGAATTCCGCAAACTAATCATGAACCCAAGCATCAGAAAATACAAGCCCAAAATTATCGTAGGCGGCTTTGGCTCCTGGCAACTTGAACGTAAACATGTTTCCGACAGTTATGGTATAGATACTGTTCTCGTAGGCGGCAGGCCAGGTCCAATAATTGAAGTTTTCAAGAAAGCCGTAGACGGTGAACCTATTCCTCGCATTGTAAAAGCTGATGAATCTCTCAGTAACTGGAACTACAATGTGGAAATGCCATTAACCAAAAACGTAGCCATCCATGGAGCCGTAGAAATTTCCAAAGGCTGTGGAAGAAACTGCCAATTCTGCACTCCAACAATGCAAAGCAAAGTCGATGTGCCGCTGGAAAAAATAATGAAGGAAGTCGCATTAAGCACCGAACAAGGCAGCGACCACATTACCTTAATCACTGAGGACCTTTTCCTCTACGGAGCAACAGACAAAAAATTCATTCCAAACAGAGAAGCAGTCGTAAAACTATGCAAGAGCGTAGCAGATTACCCTGGTGTAAAGAGTATCCAAGCTTCGCATATGTCGTTAGCTCCTGTTTGGCATGATCCATTGATGATTAAGCAGCTTGCCGAAATCCTCATTGAGAAAAGTTGGTATTCATTTGGTAAAAAACCCATTATTACTGCTGAAACAGGCATTGAAACTGGCAGTTCACGGTTAATGAAAAAGTATATGTCGGGTAAAATGTTGCCCTTTAAGCCTGAACAATGGCAGGACGTAGTCACTAACGCTTTCGGCATCTTAAATGATAATGACTGGTATCCGCTCGCAACTTTAATCATCGGTTTACCTGACGAAAAAGAAGAAGACATGCTCCAGACTCTTGAGTTAATGGATAAACTGAAAGATTACAACGCTTTCTATGTACCCCTTTTCTTTGTGCCGCTTGAAAACTGCGTACTCATGAATAAAAAAGGCGCAGAAATGGACTCCTTGAGCAAAGCACGCTGGGACTTCTTCATCAAATGCTGGGAATACAACATTAAAATTTGGAAGCCAACATTCCTAGAAAAACCGCTTAAGCAACCCGCTGATCTATAAGACCTTTGATCAATTCCTCATTCCGTACTTCGGCAAAATGTTGGGCGCCTACTATGGCTTAACGCGCGGCGAAAAGAGCGAACAACTAAAGCAAGCCGTTTGGAATCTAAGTATGCCAATACCTGAATCAAAACAGCGCAAAATGAAAAACAAGGTTTAAGCAGACTTTTCTTCTGCCGTTTCCTCATTATTTTCTTGTTCTAATATTTCGGGCGCAGTCTCCTGTAGAATTTCAGGGGCAGTGGCTTCCTGTAAGGTTTCTTCAACCGCTGGTGTAGGCAGTTTGAGGATTTTTCTTGCGTGAGTAATATATCCAGTGTGCCCCGTCATCATTGTTTGCGGGCGGGTTTTTCCCCTTTCAATTTGCATTCCGCGCATCAAGCACTCAACAGTCTCAATGAAAACAAAGCTGTTCTCACGCAAAGCCTCCGTTGTTTTAACTACTTGGTCGATGGTTGGGCTAAACGATACCAGAATGCCCGAAGGTCGTAGTGCTTCATAAGCATGTGGGACCACAAGCCATGGAACCGCCAAATCTAAAACCACCGCGTCCAAATCCTTCTCATTAAAGCCTATTGCCACGATGTCGCCGCTTTTCATTTCTACGTTGTCGATGAGTTTTGAGCGTTGCAGGTTTTTGGCGGCGTTTTTCTGGAATTCGGGTCGCAACTCGTAAGTGTAGACTTTGCCTGTGGAGCCAACATAGTGGGCAAGCGCGGTAGTTAGGGAGCCTGTGCCTGTTCCGGATTCAGCTACTCGGCTGCCTGGTCCAATGCCGCTGAACATGACGATTAATGCGGCGTCTTTAGGATAAATTATCTGTGTGTTGCGAGATGACTTCATTATGTAGTCTGTGAGGACTGGTTTGAGAGTGGTGAAGTAAATGCCTAAGCTGCTTTTGATGGGTTCACCGTATTCTTTGCCGATTAACTCGTCAAGTTTAAGGTAGCCTTTGTGAGTATGGAAGGTTTGTCCTGCCTGAATTTTTATCATGTATGTTCTTCTTGCGTCTAAATACAGAAGGACATTGTCTCCTTCAGCGATTTTTTGGTTAGCCAAATCTTTTTCTTCCTTGCGAAGTCAAAATGCAACTTGTATCATTTAAGCTTTGAAACACTGTTAAGTCAGCTTTCCAACGTTATACATGGTCTGCAGATATTGCTTTACTACGCGTTTATGGAGGCTAAATTTTTCTAAATTCAACCATAAGGTTCAAATTTTGCGTTTTTTGTGGGGAAAAGGCGGCTGGATTTGGCTTTAATTTGGAAATGTTGGTTGTATTGGTTGTAGATGGTTTTGAGGGGTTGGATTTTTTGAACTGTTTGTATGTTGGGTATGTTCTTGTTTGAACTTTTTGCATGTTGAGAGAGCGTGTTTTGAACGCGTTTTTGTCTTTAGCTTTTGAGTTTAAGAATAGTGTAACGTTGACAAGTTGACTTTACAAACACCTGACCTACATGCCTTACTGCGAAAACTGCGGAAAACCATTAAATCCAAAGGTCAATTTCTGCCCGAACTGCGGTTCACCTCAAAGTGGTCGATTGTAAATTCCGCCACCTCCTCAGCTACTAAATCCCCCAGAAACAGCTTTTCGACAATCCGAGCAAATCGTAGGCTTTATAGTTGTTAATAAGCTGAAGCGGATTGGTAAATCTGTGTACTTCACAGGCACTTTGACAGTTCAACAGGCTATTTTTTACTCTAATGAGTAAGGAGATGCTAAAAGAAGTAACAATGATATGTAGGCAACATGCGCAACTAAACTTGAGTGCGTAATTGTTTATCCATAACAGCAGAGCTACATGGGCATGACGCCTAACTCCATAGTTAACCAGCCTGACTGTTTTGCATTTCCGAATATTTCAATTTGAGAGATCCACGTTAAATTGGTGAATGCTATTGATGTGGGGTATTCTGATCTTCAAGAATATCAAAGTTCAGTTCATCTTAAACTAAGACCCTCACGAGTTTAGGATGACTAAAAGAGACGAGTATGTTTTGCTGCTAAAGCAAATTTATCAAACAAAATTGAAGCTTGCATAGCCAATATCGTCGCTTGCATAACCCTTATTAGCGAGCTCACCAAAGATATCTTTGGTTGTTTTTGCGTTGTTTTCTACAAAGCCAACTATACTAATTGTAGATGACGACCCGGCTATTCTACATGTTTTCAGCAAAATCTTTCAGAGAAAAGGCTACTCTGTTACTGTGGCGGAAAAAGGACAGTGTGCCATCGAAAAACTGAGCCAAATCCACTTTGATGTTGCCTTAATTGATCTAGTCCTTCCGGACATGGAAGGAACCGCGCTTTTTCCCTTAATAAAACGCTGCTCGCCTCGAACGGTGCGAATTATGCTTACTGGCAAAACTTGGCTGAAAGATAGCATTCCTGGCGCAGATGCATTTGTCTGTAAACCAGTTAACCCAGAAAAGCTCCTGAGCATTATTGATACAAAACTCAAAAATCGAGAAGCAGAAGCCTAGCCGCTTGCATGGTTAGTCATTTCTTTGTTGTTGTATTCTTCGACCATGTGCTTTACTTTCTTTTCCAACCTGCGCTCGTACACATGTTCGGGGATTGGCGGCGGCAGCACCTTCTTATTATGCAGTTCGCTGAGCATTACAATTCGCCTTTCGCCCGCTCTAACCATGACTTTTTCGCCGTCCACGGCGTCGTTAAAGTCTTCCTGAGCCTCAACTATCCAGTAGCCCTCACTCTCAGTTACAACCTTAACCCTGTACAAACCTTTGTAATACATAAAATCAGTCAAAACAATCACTAAATAATAATTCTTCTGAAAGTAAATAAACACTCCCACTACGGCATTAAGGTTGAGTCTCAATTTTACACTGGAATTTTGGTTGTAAAATCTTAGACCCCTCCTCCCTCTAAGCCCACCTGCAGCTACAAAAGTAATTTAGGCTAAAGCTGGTATGGCTTGCATTTTCTCAACTAGCTGAACTTGCACTCAGGTGACGCCCATAAACCGCTTGAACAACTCTGCATTTTCAGTGTGAACGGAAAAACCCTTTTCGCGTTTATCTCCTTAGCGCTGCTTTCAACTGCAGCGGCATCATGTGCCCCGAAACATGCACGTGATACTGCGGTAAGCCGTAATGGCTCAGCCAGTTGACCAGTTTTCGTAGTCAATTTCCATCTCCTCGTTGAACGGCTCCGAAGCCGACAGCACGTAGCAACTTCCCGCCTCAGGCTGAATCGAAACAAGCTCCTCAAAATCGTAAAAGCACAGCCAAAACCACTTTGCACTGCTGCTTCGAAACTTCGAACACGTCGAAAATCTTGTTCTTCCCCTCAAACCGCTCAATTAAGTCTGGTTTTCCCACTTGTCAAAACGTTTCTTCGACTTTCGAAAAATCAATAAACCATCATCCTCCAAAGCTGGAACCTTCAAGTGCTTGTCCTTGCGCAGTGCATCCAGCAGGTAAGCTTGTTTTAGTGAAACAGCAAGGCACCGATGGTTCTTCTTGGCGATGTGGTAGAAACTGTTCAAGCGGTCAACATCCGAATAGCCGAACTCAGCAAGCACTATGCCATCAACCTGTGGGCAATGTTGTCTAGTTTGCTTCACTTCAACTTCGTTAGAAACCGTTGCGCCGTCATGTTGGTGGCTTCAGTGACGACCGCCACGGGCTCAGTTTCCCGCGCGTTTTCGACGAATCGCGGGTCATCTCGGGCTTGGCGCCGTGGTCTCTGAAATCGCCCGTGTAAACAACTGTGCCGCTGGAAGTGTGAATGACGAAGCCGTAGGCGCCTGGAACTGAATGGTCAACGTGGAACGGCTCAACTCAGATTGCCGACTTTAATTTTGTTGCCCGTGCGGAAACGTTAAACTTGATGTCTGCCACGCTGAACTCCAAGTCCGTGCAGAATCCCGCTCAGGGTTTTCAGGATTGTTTGTGTTGTTTCGCCGCAGTAAACGGGGATTTCACGTTTTATGAACGACAAGTAAGCCGAATGGTCCAAGTGCCCGTGGGAAAGAAAACAGCGTTTGCCTCAGGCGGATTTGGGTCAAACTTGTAAACGCCGCGAATTTGCGGAAGATATCCAGTTCTTGCAGGCTTTTCTCGTTCGGGGCGAAAGAAAAGGCGGCGAGTAAAACTGTTTTTCAGCGGTAAAAGACATGCCAAAATCAAAGAAAACCCGCGTGTCGCGGTCTTGGAGGAGGATTTTGTTTCCGCCGATCTCGTTAACGCCGCCATAGAAGGTTAAGTCTTGTCTGGTTTTTGACCATGAATTCACCCTGCGCTTTCCGCTTTTCTGCAAACATTTCGAAATAGCCCTAATCGTCGGCGGCATAGTGAAGATCCTGAAAACCCGCGTGTACTTGGATGACCCCGCTTTGCGCACATCACCCCCACGCTTCCGCCACCCTTAAGGTAGCCGTTGATGAAGGCTTTGGCAATCAATACAGCCTTAAGGTTACTGTAGAAAGGCTGCAGATAATGCCCACAATAGTAGAGGAATACGGCTATGTCCCAAGCTTTGTCGCCGTTTTTGGTGGGCCCCCTGCTCAAAATCGATGAGGTAAACGGTGCCGTCAGGCTTAACAATAATGTTCTCAGGTTTTGTATCGCCCAAAACGATGCCGCGGGAGTGGACTTTGGCCATGATTCCTCCAGCGTGGCCGATCCGCGCCAACTCAGCCTCAACATTATCCTCTGGCAGAGCTGCGGAAACGTGTTTAATTGCTTCCGAGAGGTTTTCTCCCTCGATAAACTCCATGAAAATTAACCGTTCAGCATTGCTCACATGCAAAATCTTTGGCACATTAAAGCCTTCGCTACGCAAAAACTCGCTAATCGCAAACTCTTTGGCGAGCCTTGACTGGGCGGTGATGGCTAATGGTTTTGCGCCTCTTGCGCTCAGGGACCACAAGGTTAAGGGGAACCATTTGAATCCACTCCAATCCTTAAACCGTTTCACTAGAACCTTTGTTTCACCATCGTTTCCATGAGTGCTAATCAGGTAAACGTCGTTTAGCATTCCGCCGACTGGCTCAACTTGGACGTCGTCGTTATCTTTGAGAAGAATTTTCTGCGCAAAACCTTTTATGTCTATTTTATCGGATAATGAAGTTAACCCTGTGGCTGTTTGGAAAAAAACGTATTTCTGCGGTTCAATGAAGAGATAGGGCTGTTCTGTTTGCTTTCGACCCCGTTCACCGCGTCGGCGAAGGCCAGCACGGCCGCGTACGAGTACGCCGAGAACTGGTCGGGCGTGCCCCCCACCTGCTTCATGTACTTGACGAAGTTGGCCACCGTCTTGTTGACCGAGGCCTCCTCGAAGGGCAGGAAGCCGAGGAACTGCACCTCGCCCTCGAAGTCCTTCGCGTTGTCCGTGACGAGCGAGTTGCCGTAGCACGACGCGCACTCCCACAGGACCGATGTCGGGTCGATGCCCTGCAGTGCGGCTTCGTTGCGGAGCAACAGCCCTTGGTTGGCCGCGCCCACGTTCAGCGACCAGTTCGAGTTGTCCTGCTTCATCTTCTGCACGATCGGCGTGAACACGCTCTGCGGGTCACGTCCCGACACCGCCACGACGGGGTCGCCCTGGTCGGCCTTGATCCCGGCCTGCTGTGCGGCCAAGCCGAGGATCGTGCCCCCGCGGGCGGCGTCCTTGGTGTCGTTCCCCACGATGGTCACACCATGGAGGCCACCCTTGGCCTTCGAGAGCTCCCACTTCGCCGGACCCTGGTTGGCGAAGTAGGTCTGCGGGTTCTGCGTGACGGTCGGGCAGTCGATGGCGGTGCCGTATGCCGGGAACGCCATCGCCGAGCACGACTCGGGGACGCCCGTGGTGACCGCGGACAGGTCCGGGATGCCCGTCGCCGCCCCGGCCTGGTCCTTGCAGTTGACGATGTCATCGACCTGCGTCAGGAACAGCGCCGACGTCCCGACCAGCGCGTAGTCGCTCTGGCAGCCCGAGATCGTCGCGTTGCGCGCCTCGTTCCCGTTGAGCTTGGAGTCGTAGAAGTCGACGACGACCTTGCGGCCCGCCAGCCCGCCGCCGCCGGCCTTGCTGTTCAGATAGGCGGCGCCCGCCTTCACCCCGTCGACCGCGCCCTTGAACAGGCCGGGAGCGAACGGGTTGTCGACGTCGGCGATGACGCCGATGTGGATCTCGGTGGCCGTGACCCCGACCTCCGTTGCCTTCGGCTTCTCGTTGCTCGACTGGGCGGCCGCCGGGGCCATCCCGGCTGCCGCCAGGCCGGCGAGCAGCGCGCCGATCACGATCACGTTCCGAACTCTGACCACTGGTTCCCCCCATGGGTCGATGTCGGCGGTCACTCTTACACGATTCAGTGCTCGATGCTCGGCAGGCCCGGGACGGCGCCCCAAACTGCGCGGCGCGGGCGATGCTGACATCATGGCGGGGTAGGTCCTGGGGAAACGGTCGAGAGGAGCGACGCCATGGCGGAGCTGTACGACGACGTCAAGGTGATCGACGCCGACACGCATTTCACCGAGCCGCCGGATCTCTGGACGAGCCGGGCGCCGGCCTCGTATCGGGACCGGATCCTGCACATCGAGGAACGAAACGGCGTCCCGACGTGGGTCGTCGACGGCGCGGAGCTCGGATTCGCGAAGGGCGGCGGCGTCGTCGATCCCGACGGCGGCAAGATCCCGTACCTCGACTCGGCTGACAAGGGCATGGACTGGGTCCACCCCGGGGCGTGGGACGTGAAGGCGCGACTGCAGGTCATGGACGAGTGCGGGATCCACGCGCAGGTGCTGTTCCCGAACGCGGTCGGCCTCGGCGGCCACACGCTCAACACCGTCGTGCAGGACGAGACGCTGCGCATGCTGTGCGTCGAGATCTACAACGACGCCATGGCCGAGATCCAGGCCGACGCCGATCTCCGGTTCCTGCCCATGCCGGTCATGCCCGCGTGGGACGTGGCGCGCTGCGTGCAGGAGGCGGAACGGTGCGCGGACCTCGGTCTGCGGGGCATCAACATGACCTCCGACCCGCAGGACCTCGGGACTCCGGACCTCGCCAACCGCGCGTGGGACCCCTTCTGGGAGGTGTGCTCGGATCGCGACATGCCGGTGCACTTCCACATCGGCTCCAGCAACACCGCGATGGACTTCTTCGGGAACTACTTCTGGGCATCGCAGGACGAGTACGTCAAGCCGGCCATCGGTGGTGCGATGTTGTTCCTCAACAGCGCCGCGCGTCGTGATGAACACCGTGTTCGCGGGGATCTTCGACCGGTTCCCGGCGTTGCAGATGGTCGCGGTCGAAAGTGGCGTCGGCTGGATCCCGTTCATGCTCGAGACCATGGACTATGAGCTCTCGGAGAACGCGCCGAAGCAGATGGCGGAGCTGTCGAAGAAGCCGTCGGAGTACTTCCGGTCGAACTGGTACGCGACGTTCTGGTTCGAGGAGAACCAGGGTGACGTGCAGGGCCTCCTCGACAAGGTCGGCGAAGAACGCGTCCTGTTCGAGACGGACTTCCCCCACCCGACCTGCCTCTACCCCTCGCCACTCGACACGGTCGCCGACAAGATGGGCTTGCTACGCCCGGAGACGCGCCGCCGGGTGATGGGCGAGAACGCAGCGCGGCTCTACCGGCTGTAGCTACGACTCGTCGATGAAGGCGAGGAGTGCGGGCGCGGCCTGCACCCAGGGATCGAAGAGACTTCCCGTCCCCGCCGCGGTCGCCTCGACCGCGCGCTCCCACGCGTCCTCCGGCCACGGCGGGTCGATCAGTCGCGATCCCTCGATCAGCGCGTGGACCTCGAACGACGTGCGCTTGGGGTGGTCGTAGTCCTTCTCTCCCCCGCGCATCACCAAGGCCGGGCACTTGATCGTCGCGAACTCCCAGTCGGGCACACCGGGGATCGCCTCGTTGGGCTTCGGGACGAACGCGTCCAGCCAGCGGTTCATCACCCGCTCGAACTCCTCGGTCCCGATCGCACGCAGTCGCTCGGCGTTGCGCGGGTTCTGCCGGATCATGGCGGCCCAGCTGAACGGGCCGTTGTCCATCTCGATCACGCCCTCGATGCCCTTCGACCGCACCGCACCGAGCTCGTCGAGCACGTACGCGGTAGCGAGCAGCATCGTGCTGTACGTCCCGCCGACGATCGACCACACCGCGAGCTTGCGCACGAGCTCGGGCCACATGATCGTGAAGACGATCATGTCCCGGGCCCCACCGGACCCGCCGGTCGCCACGACCCGGTCGATCCCGAGCTGCTGGAGCAGCAAGCCCAGTGTCTCCGCGCGCATGTGGGACTCGGAGCGGCCGTAGACCTGCACGTCCGACTTCCCGCAGTTCGGCCGGTCCCAGAGCAGCACCCGCTTCCCACCTGCGGCCAGCGCGTCGGCCAGCTCGTGGACCCCGCCGTAGTCCTTGCTGAAGCGGCCCCCCGGCGTGATGACGACGACCTCGCCGTCCTCCGGACCGACGAACTCGTAGACGACGATGCCACCGTTGATCTCGATCTCGCGGTCAGGCATGACTCTCCAATCGGGAACGGCTCGGATCGTCATCCTGGCACGTCACGCGGGGGCGCACCAGATCGGCGAACTCGGTGGCCACGATCCGCCGGTCGTGCACGCCGACCGCGCTCGCCGAGCAGAGCCAGGCGATCCGGCATGTCGGCGAGCGGCGATCACCTCGGGCACGTGCGTCGACCGCCTGCCGCCGGACGCGCCCGCACAGGTTGACCTTCACCGGTGTGTCGGCCGATCGGAGCCATCACCCGGGACATCGCTTCGACCGGGGCGCCGGACGGCCCGTACCGGGACGACACCTGGCCCGAGTCCGCTCGCGGCAGCAGTGACCATCACCCGCGTCCCGGTCAGTTCGCTCACGTCAGCCTGACGTCGCCGCTCCGCGCGCTTCCGGTCCCGCCACACGCTCGGCAGTTGGAAGAAGCACCTGCCGCGCGCGACGAGGACCTCGTCGGTGTCGTACACGTGCACGTCGACGAGCGCGGTTGCCTTCCCGGCGCGCACCACCTCCCCGCGAGCGGTGTAGGTGCGGCCCATCGGCATGACGTTGAGGTAGTCGACCTGCAACGAGACGGTCGGCGCGCCCGAGCCGATGATCGAGAGCAGCGCCATGCCGGCGACGTCGTCGACGAGGACGGCGATGTATCCACCGTGCACGTTGCCGACCGGGTTGCCCCACTCGGGACTGGGCGTCCACGTGGCTTCGCTGCGCCCGTCGGCCATCACCACCGCGGTCATGTTCGCGGGCCGGTAGGTGTACTGCGGGTCCGTCACGGCTGGAACCCTAACCAGGTCCGTCGTTGCCCGGCGCCCAGCCCGGACGTAGGGTCGTCGGCGATGCACACGCTGTCCATCGACGGGCTCTCCCACTTCCAGCTGAACGTCTCCGACCTCGACGCCAGCGTGGCGTGGTACCAGCGTGCGCTCGGCCTCACCGAGTTCCGCGGCGAGCCCGGCCGCTACGTCACGCTGCACTCCGCGACCGGCCGATTCCGCGTGGTGCTGTTCGCCGGAGGCCGCGCCGGCGCGCCGGGCGCGTTGGACCACATCGCGTTCGCCGTCTCCGGCATCGACGCGCTCACCGAGTGGTGCGAGCACCTCACCGCGATCGGCATCCCCCACGAAGGCGTCAAGGCCAACGTCGTCGGACAGTCGGTCGACCTGTTCGACCCCGACGGAAACAACATCGAGCTGATCAGCGAGACCCGATAGGCACCGATCCCGGTCGACTGCGTCACGACTCGGGTGTCACCTGCAGCGGGATCTCGTCGAGCTGGTGGACGCTGCCCGCGACCTCGCGGACCTCGACCGACTCGACGGTCACGAACTCGTTCACCTGGCGACCGGGCGGCATCTGCGCCGCCATCGCCTGTGCTTCGTACTCGGTGTCGAAGATGAGGATCTCCATCCCCCGGCCGTCGACCGGGGCGAGCCAGTGGCCCGACACGAAGCCCGGGATGTCGGTGACCGTCGGGAGCACGTCGTCGTGCAGCACGCGCCGGGCCTTCTCGTAGTCGCTGATGGAAACGGTGGCCAATGCTGCGTACATCTCGCACCTCCGGTCGCGCTCGACGGTCGTGTCCGAGCGTGTCCCTTCCCCGTGGTGGCGTCAAGCGGTGTCCTCGGCTTCGCCGCCATCGTCGAGCGGGTCGTCGAATGGCTGGGAGGACCGGCACGGACACGCCCGTAACGCATTCGTGCCCGCCGACGATCAGTAGATCGTCGCCGCGCCTGCTGTGGGGGTCTGCGTGGTGGCCGGGGGCGGGGCGGCGCTCTTCTCCACGGAGAAGAGCCGCCCGCCCGACCGTCACCTCTCCAGGCGCTCCGGGATCATCGGCGCCGCCCGCGCCGCTACATGCGGTCGAGCAGCTCGGCCTTCTTCGCCTCGAACTCCGCTTCGGTGATGTGGCCCTGGTCGCGCAGCTTCGCGAGCTGCTCGATCTGGTCGGGCACCGCGGCACCCGGCTGCGGGGCGCGACGACGGCAGGCGCATGCTGCACCATCGCGACCGGCATGTTGCGTGCTTCCATCTGCCGGTAGATCTCGTGCTGCACACCGTCGGGATGACGGATGAAGTCGAAGTGCGACTGACCGTCACGCCCCGCGGACTCGATGTCGAGGTCGCCGGCGCCGATGATGCGGTCGATGATCCGCTGGTGGAAGTTGATGTTGTTGATCCGCTCGAGCGGGATCTCGACACCGTGCTTGGAGATCACGCCGGTGCGGTAGATCACGCGACGACTGGTGACGACGAAGTACGTCATCCGCCACTGGAAGTACTTCAGCGTGAGCCACACCGCCCACAGGATCAGTACGAGGCCGACGACCCAGTTCGAGACGTTCTTGAACGTGCCGGAGTCGAGCTGGAACACGAGGATCAGCACGATGAACAGCGGGATCCCGGTGAGGATGTTCCGCGAGAAGTACCACCAGTGGGGCCGAAGATCCAGCGCCAGCGTCTCGCCTTCCTGGACCAGGTCGTCGGGGTACGGCATGGGTCAGATCGTACGGCACTCCGGAGCCCGGAACGTGCAGGCTCAGGCCCAGCCCATCTCCCGCAGGCGGTCGTCGCTCATCCCGAAGTAGTGACCGACCTCGTGCAACACGGTCACCCGCACCCGGCGGGCGAGGTCGGCGTCGTCACGCGCCAGGCAGCGTGAGCGGGCCGCGGAAGATGGTGATGCGATCGGGCGCGACGCCCACGTAGCTGATCGGCCCACGCTTCGTGATCGGGATCCCCTCGTACAGGCCGAGCAGCGTCCCGCCCGCGCCGACGCTCCCGAGCTGGCGGGGCGTGGGCCACTCCTCGACCACGACGGCGACGTTGTCCATCTCGCGTCCGAGCTCGGGCGGGATCTCGTCGAGCGCATCGGCGACGAGCTGTTCGAACTCTTCTTCGGATGCCACAGATTTCCCCTTGATTTCGCGCGTGCCCGTCTTTACGATGCGGAGGCCGGTGAACACCAGTCTGGTGCCGGGAGCGCTCAGCTCGAACCTCGGGGGTGACCCTGGGGGAAGGCGGGGCAGCATCCGGACAACGGGCCGGAAGGATCCGGTGCGGTGAACGAGCCGAACGGGACCACCCCCGGGAGGCGAGGGAACCGGAAGACCACGACCGAGGCCGAGCAGCCGGGGAGACCCGGAGGCGAGGGGTCGGAAGTGGTCGGCGGGAACGGCCCCGAGGAGATCCGAGCTGCGACGCAGCGGAGACTACTCGGGGCCTTCTGCTGTCCCGTCTGCCGTCCCGGGCCGCGCGACGGCTCCCGGTGACTGTCGTACCCGGGCGGTACCGTGCCGCCGTGGACACGCTCCTCCAGGATCTCGACCCGACGCAACGCGATGCGGTCACCAGTCGCGCCGCGCCGCTCGCGATCCTGGCCGGCGCCGGCTCGGGCAAGACCCGCGTCCTCACCCGTCGGATCGCGTGGCAGGCGCGCGAGCGGCACATCGACCCGTCCCACGTGCTCGCGGTCACGTTCACCCGCAAGGCCGCCGGCGAGCTCCGGGCCCGCCTGGCCCGCCTCGGGGTCCGCGACGCGGTCACCGCCGGCACGTTCCACGCGATCGCGCTCGCCCAGCTCCGCAGGCGCCAGCGCGGACGCAGGGCCGCGCCGATGCCCACCCTCCTCGACCGCAAGGTCCGGCATCGCTCGGTGCCGCTGCTGGCGGGCGACCCGCGGGCCGGGACGCCGCGCTGGCGCGTCACGAGATCGCGTCGCGAGATCGAGTGGGCCAAGGCCCGCCTCGTCGGGCCCGACGGCTACGCGCGCGCGGTCGCCGCCGCCGGCGCGCCACTCCCGCGCCCGCCGGCCGACGTCGCCGCGCTCTACCGCGGCCTACGACGGAGAGAAGCGCAAGCGGCGCCTCGTCGACTTCGACGATCTCATCGCCGGGTGCGCCGACGCGCTCGAGACGCGACCACGAGTTCGCGCCGCGCAACGCTGGCGGTTCCGGCACCTCTTCGTCGACGAGTTCCAGGACGTCACCCGCCGCGCAGCTCCGCCTGCTGCGGGCCTGGCTCGGCGACCGCACCGACCTCTGCGTCGTCGGCGACCCGGACCAGGCGATCTACGCCTTCGCCGGCGCCGACGCGGCGTTCCTGACCGGTTCCCCAAGTTCGCACCGACCAGTTCCCCGGCGCGGCATCGTCCGGCTCGGCAGCGAACTACCGCTCGACCCCGCAGATCGTCGCGGCCGCCGCGCGGTGCTCGCCGCCGGGAGCGCGGCGCCCCGGCGTGCACGCCGCCGCAGGCCGACGGCCCGCTGCCCCGACTCGTCGACGTACGCCACCGCCGAGGCGAAGCCCGCGGCGTCGCCGGCGCGTGTGCCGCGCCACGGAGAGCGCGAGCGCCCTGGTCGCGCATGGCGGTGCTCTACCGCGTCAACGCGCAGTCGGCGCCGTTCGAGGAGGCGCTCGCCCGCGCCGGCATCCCGTTCCGCGTCCGCGGCGCGGGGCGTTCCTCGACCGGCCCGAGGTGAAGGCGGCGCTCGACGACCTGCGCGAGCAGCGCGAGCGGCGCCGGTCGCGCTCGTTCGACGAGCACCTCACCGACCTCGTCGACCGACGCCGCGGAGCCTGTCCGAGGAGCGACGCGAGCACGTCGACGCGGTCGCCGCGGCTCGGCCGCGAGTACCTCGCCGCCGAGGGCGGCACCGGCTCGGTCGACGGGTTCCTCGAGTATCCTGCACGGCGTCGCTTCGCGCGGCGACGACGGCGGCGAGCAGTCCGACGACGCGGTCGAGCTGCTCACGTTCCACCGGGCCAAGGGACTCGAGTGGGACACCGTGTTCGTCACCGGCCTCGAGCGCGGGCTCGTCCCGATCTCCCACGCCAAGACGCCCGAAGCGCTCGACGAGGAGCGGCGCCTCCTCTACGTCGCGCTGCAGCCGGGCCGAGCGGGCCCTGCACCTGAGCTGGGCGCAGGCAGCGCGCCGTCGGCATGCGCACCGCCCGCCGCCCCCCGAGCAGCTGGCTGGCCCGGGTCGAGGATGCGGTCACCGCGCTCGATCCGAACGCCGGTGACCGCCCGCCCAGCGACGCCCGCCGCAGCATCGCCGATGCCGCGCGACAAGGTGGCGCGTGGCGGGGGCAGCTCGACCCGCCGCAAGGAACCGAGCGACGTGTCCGAGGCGGACGCCCCGCTCTACGACGCGCTGGTCGAGTGGCGTCTCCGCCAGTCCCGCGCCGCCAGCGCCCCCGCCTACGTCATCTTCCCCAACACGACGCTCGCCGCCATCGCCACCGCCCGCCCCCGCACGCCCGGGGCGCTGCTCGACGTCCCCGGGATCGGCCCGGTGAAGGCGGAGCGCTACGGCGAGGCGGTCCTGGCCCTGGTGGCCGAGCCGGCGCGGGTGGAATCGGCCTAGTCTCTCGCCGCTATGACCTCGGTCCTCGATCGCCGCCAGCACGTCGTCGGCACCATCCACGCCGCCCTCTACCGGGCGACGAACGGGCGGGTCGGCGGACGCATCGGCCCGGCCGAGGTGGTGCTCGTCACCACCACCGGCCGTCGAGACGGACAACCCCCGTGCGGTGCCGCTGATGGCCCTCGACGACGGCGACCACCTCGTGCTGGTCGCGTCGAACGGCGGGAAGGACGCGCACCCGGCGTGGTACCTGAACCTGCTGGCCAACCCGGCCGTGACCGTCCGCCGGGGCGACGACACCCACGTGATGCGGGCACGGGCCACGACACCGGACGAGACCGCCGAGCTCTGGCACGCGTCGTCGAGTGGTGGGATCGAATTCGACGCGTACCGGCGCAAGACGACGCGCGAGATCCCGCTCGTCATCGTGGAGTGAACCGCGCACGAATCGGTTGACGCGTCCGATCGTCGGGTCCACGATGAGACGATGCGGATCGTGCTGCCCTTCCCTGCCGACGATGGCTGGCCCTACCCGGACGTCAGGGGCACCGAGCGGGCGGCGGACGACGAGCTCGACCTCGACGTCCTCGAGCTGCGCGCCGATCCGCACGTCTACTGCGACCTCACCCAGCTCGAGTACTTCGCGGTGGACTGGCGCTACGGCCTCACCGGCAGCCCTCACTCGATGAAGGACCTCGCGCGCGAGCTGGAGTGCACGCACGCCGAAGCCCACGCGGTGCTCGGCGAGCGCGCTCGACAAGCTGCGTCAGCGGCTGTTGACACGCTGACAGTTCACACGTTGATCGGCAGCACCTTGCCCACGTTCGCGGAGCACCGCGACGGAGCAGTCCCAACCGGCACGTTCGACCTCGTCCATCACCGGCCACAGCGGTTCGCTGGCGCCGTCGGGGCCGAGCACGCACGGAAGGCTGGCGCACACGTCGTCGGCCACGCGCACCGACACCGGGATGATGGTGCCGTGCTCGCGGCCGATGCACCGGATCAGACCGCTGACGGCCAGGCCGATCCCGTGGCGCGGCGAGCCCTTGAGCTCGCGCACCCGGTATGCCACGGTGCGAACGTCGTCCTCGATGCGGGTGAACCACTCCGGGGTGAGCGCGAGGTCACGCTGCGCGGCGAACTCCTCGAGCGGTAGCGCGCCGATGGTGGCGCTGCGGAACAGGAAGACGGACGAGTCGCCGTGCTCCCCGATGACCCACACGTGGACGCTGCGCGGGTGCACCCCGCACGCATTGGCGAGGCGTTCGCCGAACCGCAGCGTGTCGAGCGAGGTACCCGACCCCATCACCGAGACGGCCTGACCTTCCCACCGGCGCACGAGGTACTCGGTGAGGACGTCGAGCGGGTTGGTGACCACGATGACGACAGCGCGGGAGGCCACCCGCCTCCATGGCCGCCGCGGTCTGTTCCAGGATCTCGACGTTCGCGCCGAGCACGTCGAGGCGGGATCTCCCCCGGTTGGATGTGATGGCCGACGGTGATGATCATCACGTCTTCCACCTCGAACTCGTCGTAGCTGCGGCCGCGGATCTCGGTGCGCGGCAGCAGCGGGAGCGCGTGCAGGTAGTCGAGCGCTTCACCGCGGGCCCGGATGCCGGTGCGGTCGTACAGCGTGACCCGCCCGGCGAGTCCGTTCATGATCAACGCGCCCGCGGTGGCGATCCCGACGCCACCAGCGCCGACGATCCCGACCCGAAACTCGCTCATGCTCGCCCGCTCCCGGTGCCGTTCATCGGCGGCAGCCTACCGACGAGCGTCAGGCCTGCTGTTGGCGGTCGATCTCGGTGAAGAGGCCACCCTGGGCGGCGCCCGATCCCGCCTTGCCGCCACCCGCACCCCGCAACACGTACGCGATCCCGACGGCGATGATCGCACCGGTCAGCGGCCCGGCGACGTAGACCCAGTAGTCGGTGAAGTTGGCGCCGACGAGGTCGGGCCCGAAGGTACGGGCCGGGTTCATCGACGTGCCCGAGATCGGACTCCCCCACAACCCGGCGAGCGCGATGTAGCCACCGACGCCGAAGGCACCGAACAGCCCGACGTTCTGTGCGCCCGACGCGGTGCCGAGGATCACGCTGACCAGACCGAGCGTGAGTACGGCCTCCATCGAGAACGCCGCGCTCGCCGAGTAGTTCGCGGCCGGGTAGTTCGAGCCGTACACCGCGGAGACGTCGATCACCTGCTGGAGGAAGAGGCACGGCGAGCGTGGCGCCCGCGAGCTGCACGACGACGTAGCCCGGGACCCGCCGCCACTGGAAGTCGTTGCGGAGCGCGAACGCGATGCTCACGGCCGGGTTGAGGTGCGCGCCCGAGACCTGGCCCATGAAGAGGATGATCCCCATCACCATCAGGCCGGGCGCGACGACCGCGGCCTGGCGGCTGATGGTGTCGGGGAACGCCTGGCTCATCATCCCGCCACCGGCGGCGACGAGCACGAGGAGGAAGGTGCCGTAGAACTCGGAGAAGAGCCGTCGCCATTCCTGGTGCGGATCGTCGAAGTTCTCGATCCGTTCCCGGATGGTCTGGTCGGCGGCTTGGAGCGCCGGACCCTCGTTGGTCACCGGGCCAGTCCACCACATCCGGCGCGGCGAGCGGTGGACACGTGGTCGTACACTCGCCGTGCATGGCGCGCATCCAGATCCCGCAAGGCACGACGTCCGAGGGCCGGCGAGTGTTCGCACTCCGGCCGGAGATGGCGGCCACGGTCGACCAGATGATCGACACCGTGTACCACAAGAGCCTCCTCTCGGCCGAGGAACGTGAAGTCGCGGGCGTCCGCGTCGCGCAGTTCAACGACTGCTCCGCATGCTCAACGGCGCGCGCGCAGTCGATGGTCGACGCCGGGGTCACCGAGGACGCGTACGGCCACGTCGACGAGTGGCGCACGTGGCCGGGATACACCGACCGTCAGCGGTTGGCCATCGAGTACGCCGAGCGCTTCGCCGTCGACCACCTCGCCATCGACGACGACCTCTTCGACCGCCTGCACGCGCACTTCTCCGACGAGGAGATCCTCGACCTCACGTTGTGCCTGTCGATCTGGCTCGGCCTCGGCCGTGCGCTCGCGGTGCTCGGGATCGAGCAGCAGACGGGTGTGATGGCCCACCTCTGAGGCGCGAGCGGTCGCCGGACGCGCAGTCGGGACCTTTGGCCCGGGCGCGACCGGCGCGCGTGGTGCATCGTGCATGGTGCCAACCCGCGCGAGGAGGAGTCACCCGTGGACGACACGAAGACCGCGTCACCCGCAGGCCGCGCCACGGCGGTGTTCGAACCCGAACCCGTCCCGGCCCTGACCTGTTCACACTGCGGCGCCGCACTCACCGACGACGACGCCGACTGTCCGGCGTGCACCACGCCGATCGACTGGGGCGCGTCGATGAAGGCACTCCACGCGTGGCAACAACACACCTGACGCCAACCTGAAGCGAAGGCGATCCGCGCCGGAACTCGGCCGCGCCATCACCCAGACCTGACTCAGGCCTGGAGGCGACGCAACCGTCCGAACACGTCGGGGCCGATGCGCAGACCGTCCTCGGCCGACACCGCGGGTGCGATGTCGATGTCGAAGACGTCGCTCCACTCCGCCTCGAGCTCCCAGATCGCGGCGATGTCGTCGGACGAGAAGATGGCCACGACCTGGACGTCGTCGGCCATCGGCCAGTACTCGGCGATCACCCGCAGCCCCGCCGGGTACTCCCACCCCGCGCGCCGCATCAACGCGGCATCGCGCTCGGCACCGCTCACCGACGTGCGGAACGTCAGTCTGGCGACGTAGTCCATGATGGTTCCCCCTGGTCGTGGATGTCCGAACTGTAAACCGTGCCGCGGACGGTGGGGGCGGTCAGAAGTCGGTGCGGTAGAGCTCGTCGTAGTGGCGGTACTCGGGCTCACCGTTCACGAGCTCGGCCATCCGGGCGGCGGTCGCCTGCGTCTCGGCCCGCTGGTTGTTACGGGCGGCCTCGTCCGCCGCGGAGACGTCGGGGTCGACCACCCCGAAGTCCGCCATGATCAAGTACTGCCCCGGGTTCTCGCGGTCGGCGAGGACGCGGATGCCCATGTAGCCCATGATGTCGGATGCGGCCTGATCGATGTCCCACTGCTCGAGCAACGCGACGATCGGCGCGGGATCGTCGCAGTGCACGGAGATGATCTGGGTGAAGTTCACGTTCATGGGGTGCCTCCTCGGCGTTGCGCGAGGGCACGGCGTTGGGTCTCGGACATCCCCGCCTCGCTGAACGGACCGACCGAACCGGCGGTGACCGCGGCGGCACCCTTCGGTGGGACACCGAGGATCTCGCGCACCTCCCCGACCGGGCGCGCCGCGTGCTCGTAGTAGTCGAAGTCGAACAGGTCCTTGCCGCAGTGCTGCGCGACGACCTTGCCCCGCCGGATGCCGTCGGCGACGCGCAGGTGCATCCCGGGCGCCTGGATGACGCGCTCGGTGACGTCGCGATCGAAGAAACCGGTGGTCGGGATGTAGCCGGTCTCGAAGAGGCCGGTGAGCGTGGCCAGCCACGCGAAGCCCTTCGGATCGGGATCAGCGCGGCCGATGAACGCGAAGACCTCCAGCTCACCCTTGAGGTTGGTGCCGTAGTCGGCGAGCACGTGGACGAAGTCGTGTTGCGCCAGGTACTTCGGCGCGCCACCCGGCGTGCCGGGGAGCTCGAAGCCCCGGCCGTCGTACATGTCCCACACGCAGAACCCGAGCGAGTCCCGGTGGAGGTCCTCGAACGAGGCCCAGCGCGCCGCCAACGCGGGATCCTCCTCGGCGGGCACGAACGGGGCGCGTGCGCCGCGCGCGGGTGGGGCGGTGCCCTCGCCGGCGTCCGAGACGTGCTCGACGAAGCCGCTGCGCTGCAGGTCCTTCCACGCCAGCCCGTACGCGCCCTGCGCGTACCGGCGCGCCACGCGCACGAAGTCGTCCTTCACCCCGAGGGTCTCGGCGTACATCGCGACGCGATGGGCCACGACGGTCGGGATCGGTCGCAGCACCAGCTCGCCGAGCACCATGTGGTGGACGATCCGCTGCCGGTAGTCGAGGTCGCGTTCGGCCAGGACTTCGGCCAGCTCCTCGCGGCTCAGCGGTTCGAGCGCGCGGTAGTCGATCGAGACGCCGGTGAGCGTGGTCGCGATGGCCTCGAGGAGATCAGCCTGCACGTCGGTGAGCCCGGTCTCCGGCGCCACCGCCGTCGCGATCCCGCGGGCGACGAGACGCACCTCGTCGACATCGTGGATCTCGACACCGGGAGTGGGAACCGGGTCCAAGGGGAAGAGCCCTTCCGTCGCTCGGGGTGGCGGGCGTGATGATACGCGCGACGCCTGGCGGCCTAGCGGACGACCTCGACGACCTGGGCGCTGATGCGGGCGCTGGGACCCGACGGGCCGAAGCAGTCGGCGATCCCGGTCGCCGCCTCGGAGATCGCGCCGGCCAGAAGGTCCGGACCGAGGCCCTCGATCTGGTCGCGCAAGGGCGTACCGCCACAGAACGCGGCCGCGGCGTGGACCGGCGTGTCCGCCCGGCTGACCTGCCCCACCCGCTCGATGACGGGTGCCGCGTCGAATCCCGCGGCGGCGAGGTCGGCGCGGATCGCCTCGGGGTCGTGGTAGCTGTACGGCGTGCGTTCGAGGAACCGGGGCGGCGCGTCGGCGAACTGGCGTTGCACCGCGGTGTTGACCACCGCGGCGAACTCGTTCGCCTCGATGGGATCCCACACGCTGAACAGCAGGCGCCCGCCGGGCCGCAGCACGCGCCGTGCCTCCGCGAACGCTTCCGCCTGCGGCTCGAAGAACATGGCGCCGAACTGGCACACGACGACGTCGAACGACTCGGGCTCGTAGGGCAACGCCGACGCATCGGCGTGCTCCCACGTGACCGGGCGCGTCGTCCCGACCTGACGAGCCCGCTCGACCATCCCGGGCACGAGGTCGGTGGCGGTGATGGCGACATCCCCGGGCAGCGCGTCGGCCATCACCCGGGTGAGCACACCCGTCCCGGCCGCGACCTCGAGCAGCGAGCCGGTGCGCACGTCGGCGACGCGGCCGACCAGATCGTCGGCGTACGGCTGGAAGACGAGGGGCACCAGCAGCTCGTCGTACACGTCGAACACCGACGACGCCAGGACGTGGGCGGTGACGGCGGCGGTCACGGAGGGATCCATCGGGCCGCATTCTGTCAGGGGCAGTCCGAGCGAGGCGGCGTGGCCGCGACCTTCAGTCGTCGATCGTGACCGCGATCTCGGGACCGAGGCTGGCGCCCCCGAGCGAGCTCGAGGCGGTCGCCGCTCCAGAACCGGCCCGGGTCGTACCAGTTCGACGGGCGCTTCGCGGTCGAGCAGGCCCATCCGCGTGAAGGTGATGGCGAGCAGCTCGGCGCAGTACACCGCCTGCCGGTGGCCTCCCGGCGGCAGCCGGCCCGACCAGCCACTTCCCGACCAGGTGGCTCGTGTTCGGGAACGGCCGCCCGTCGTACTCGGCGATCACCCGCAGCAGCTCGTCCTCCATCTCCCGCGTGATCTCGCCGTCGAACTGCCGCACGAAGGCACGCTGGCCGTACTTGCCGGTCCACACCTGGAGCGCCTCGTCGAGCCGGTTGAGCTGCGCGCCGCGGTGGTGCTCGCCGGTCCAGACGCTCTCGATGCTCGGCCCAGCTCGGTGTGCCACAGCAGCGGCGGCAGGTCGTCGAAGCGCCACGACCATCGCCACGTGGTTGACCGGCGCGTTCGTGACCAGCCCGGATCGCCCGGTCGGCTCCCGTGGCCGCGGAAGAGCCAGACGTCGCCGGTCTGCGCGGTCGCGACCGCGTCGGTCGTGGTGATCGTCGGAACCATCGTGGGTAGCGTACGGAGTCTTGAGATCGAGAAGCTGGAAGTGGATCGGCCTGGGCGCGGTCGCGGCGATCGTCGCCGGCACCGCGATCGCGGCGGAACGGCGGCGACGGCGCTGGCGGGACTACGACGCCGACGAGATCCGCACCCGACTGCACGAGCGCTTCGACGCCGTCGACACCGTCGACACCGATGACCGGTGATGAAGACCCTGTACCTGCTCCGTCACGCGAAGTCGGACTGGTCGGATCCGCCGCTCGATGACTTCGCGCGTCCGCTCAATCGACGAGGAAAGCGAGCGCGACAGGTGATCGCGCGACACGTCGCCGGCTGGCCGGTCGATCTCGTGGTGTGTTCACCGGCGGCGCGCGCCGTGGCGACCGCCGAGCCGGTGCTCGAGGCGCTGGGCTGCCCGGTCCGTTACGACGACGCGATGTATGCGGCCGATGTCGACGACCTGCTGGCGCTCACCCGTCGTCTTCCCGATCGCCTCTCGTCGGTGATGCTCGTCGGGCACAACCCATCGATGGAGGAGTTCACGGCGATGCTCTGCGACGAGTCGCCGCGCTACCCCACCGCAGCCCTCGGCACGCTGGAACTGGACGTCGAGCACTGGGACGACCTCGGTCCCCGATGCGCCTCCCTGACCGCGCTGGTCACTCCGGCGCAGTTGACCGGGGCCGATCCGGGCTCGTGACGCGCCTGTGGCAGGACCACCCGGATTCGCGCTACGGGCCGCGATCCCAACGAGTGCCCGCACACCATGATTATCTGAGCACGCTGGGAGCGAGGATGCTCAGCTTGCACCTGACGAGGAGGTCGGCATGAGTTCGTTGCACACCGATGGAGAGTCCGCACTGTCGAGCGCGTTGTCGAAGCTCGACGCGGTCAAGGACATCTTGACGGTGAAGCGAGTCTTCGGCGACGCGTACGAGCTCGACGGTGTCACGGTGATCCCGGTCGCCGCGATTCGCGGCGGCGGCGGGGGAGGCGGAGGCGAAGGCGATGCTCCCGACGCCCAAGGGACCGGTTCCGGCGCTGGATTGGGATTTGGCGTCAATGTGCGTCCGGTGGGCGCGTTCGTCGTCAAGGACGGCACAGTCACCTGGTCACCATTGATCGACCAGATGCGGATCGTGATGGGGCGCACGCTGGTGGCGCTCGCCGGGATCTTCGTCTTGGGCCGCATCCTCACCCACCATCGTCGCCGCCCGAGTTGAACCTGTCTTCGACAAACTGATCACTGATGATTTCATCGACCACGATCGGGGACCCGAGATGAAGACGAGACTGAGCTGCCCGTGTGGCGAACTCATCCGCGGCGAGGACGAGGATGACCTCGTGGAGAAGGCGTTCGCGCACCTCCGCGAGAAGCACCCCGACATGGCGGACGAATACGAGCGCGAGCACATCCTCTTCATGGCGTACTGACCTACTCGCATTTTCCCAGCTCAACTTGCGTCGCCGCGCGCACCCCAGAGCCGAACCCTGTGCGCTCGGGCGTGCAGCTCGTCGTCGGAATGTCGCGCGCGTGCGCTCGTTTGGGTGATGCCTCCGGAACGCCAGAAGCGTCCGGTTCAAGCTCGGCGCAGCGAGGCGTTCGAGGTTGCGTGACAGGCTCGCGCACGGCGGCGTCAGCTAGCCTCGCCACGTCGACAGCCCTTGTCGGCATCCCCTCATGATGGACGCAACCCTCGCCCCCTACGGCTGGGATGAGCGCTGGTCGGCCCTGTTCGGCTCTGTCGCCCGGGCCGGCAGTCAACCGGGTCGCATCGTGCGCTACGACCGAGCGATGCCACTGGTCGCAACACCGCGTGGCGTCGTCCATCTCCCTGCGCGTCGCACGGTAGGCCCGTTGACGGTCGGAGACTGGGTCGTGGTCGACCGCGACGAGGTGATCGGCGGCCTGCTCGAGCGTTCGTCGCTCCTGCGCCGGCGAGATCCCGAGGCTGGTGAGCAACTGCTTGCCGCCAACGTCGACATCGTGGCGATGGTGTTCGGTGCCGATCGGCCGCTCAAGGCCGGTCGGCTGTATCGCACCCGTACGCAGATCTGGGATGCCGGCGCGACGCCGCTCGTCGTTGTGACCAAGACCGATCTGCTCGAACGGGCGGACGCGCTCCTCGACCAGGTCCGCGACATCGACCCGCTGCTTGACGTGGTGGCTGTCTCAGCGGTCAATGGGGAGGGCCTCGAAACCCTGCGGCGCCTGACCGACGGGCGGACACTGGTGTTCGTGGGTGAGTCAGGCGCAGGGAAGTCGACGCTGGTGAACGCGCTCGTCGGCGGCGACGTCGCCACCGTGTCCACGGTCCGCGCCGGCGATCACCGAGGCCGCCACACAACGACCTCCCGGGAGCTGCACCTCCTGCCGAGCGGTGGGGTACTCATCGACACGCCGGGCCTCCGCGAGGTCGGCCTCTGGACCGACGAATCGGCAGTCGACGGAACGTTTCCCGAGATCGACGAGTTCGCCGAGAACTGTCGCTTTCGGGATTGCTCCCACGGGCCCGAACCCGGCTGCGCCGTGCGTGCCGCCGTGGCAGACGGCCGCATGACAACAGAACGATTCGTTGCCTGGGAGTCACTTCGTCGCGAGGCGGCCGCGGCCGCGCTGCGAGCCGACGAGCAAGCGCGCCGCGCCAGCGATCGCCGATTCGGGCGGGCGATCAAGAACGCCGTGCGCCACAAACCCGGCCTGTGAGCCAGGGCAGAGGTCAACCACTCACCGGTCGTCGCCGCACGCGCCCCACAGGCCGACGCCGCGCGCGCGGGCGTCGAGCTCCTCGTCGAGCATGTCGCGCGCGTGCGCATGGTTGGGCTCGATCACGAGCAGACGCGCGTAGCCCTTGCGCAGCAGCTCCTCCTCGAAGTTCGCACCGTGGAGGTACACGTAGGCCAACCGGCGGCCGTAGATGTCGTGGCGTTCCACGTCGTCGGCTTGACGCTCGCGCGGCGCTATCTTCCGCTCGTTTCGCGCTAACGACGCGTCAATGTCGCGCCCGTTCGCACACAACGGCTCGCCGTCGCGGTTGACTCGGTGAGGAGGCAGCCCAGCCGCCGAGACAGGAGCCATCGCCGATGGAGATCAAGCGCGACACGCCACCACGATTTGCGACCACGTCGACGACCCTCCCCCCGTACCGGGACTACGGCGACCAGGCCGCGACCCCGGCGACGGATCGGGCGCTGGTTCCGAGCAGCGTGTGGTTCGGCCCGTTCGTGCCCGACGGTCTCGAGCGCGACTTCATGGCCTTCCTCGGCGCACACAACGGGGTCGCCGTTCTCACGTGGCCTCGCGACCGAGCCCGCGCCGAACACCTGGCTCGCGCCGGTCTTCCCCGCCTCCTGCTCGTCCCCCCGACCACGGCGCCACCGCCGGTGGAAGCGCTGCAGGACTGGCTGCCCACCGACGCGCCGAACACCGAGGTCCACCACCGTCTCTTGGCGCTGACGCGGGCAGCCGCTGAGCAACGCCGCCGCTCCGGACCCCCGACGCTCGACGACCAGGGAGAGTTGCACGTGGGCGACACGTCCGTCGCGATCCCGGAACCTGAACGCGCCCTGGCGGAGCTCCTCGCCGCCTCCTTCGGAGCGGCCGTCACCGTCGCCGCGCTCACCGCGATCATCACCGACACTGCCCCGCGCCGCTCCCGGTCAGGCTGTGGCAGCTCGGTCGGCGGGTGAACACGTTGGGACTCGAGATCGTTCCCGCGCCGGGTGACGCGCATGTCTTGCGATCCTGTGTGGTCCGCGCTGCGACCGGGACCGCGTCGACACAACTGCCCACCGCGACTGTCCGCGTACCGGCCTCGAGTTCCGAGCCGGCGCCGAAGGCGGCTCCTCGGCGCAAGCTCAGGCCTCGGCGCACGCTCCCGATGCACTTCCGCGCCGGTCTGCTCGCGCCGAACCTGCCGTGATGGGCCACGAGGGTTCGATCCCGCGCAGGCTCGGGCATTCGCGTTCCCAGCGTCCACTCCGAGAAGGAAGCACCCTCGAAAGGAGGGGCGAATCGTGAGCATCCTGTCGAAGCCCGAGGTCGAGTACCCACCTCGCGCGTGGGAGGGCCACGACGAGTTCACGCCACCCGGGCCAGTGTCACACGTCCTCACCAACTACCTGGCGATGTGCGCGCCCCGGTCGCGTGCGCACCGCGCTCCCCGGCGTCCACACGTGAACACCGGGAGCAACCGCACCACATCGAGTTGACGATCTCACCTCGGGACCCGTCGCCTGCGACGGGCCGGCGTCGTAGCGGGGAACTGACTTCCCCCCGGTCAGTTCCCCGCCGCGGCCTCACCGGCCCTCGCGCCGGAAGGAGTTGACCCATGCGAACCGACGTTCCTGCTCGCGATCCTCGGACCGTGCCCCGTGAGACCTGCGGTGAGGTGCGCACCCGCCTGAACTACCGGCTGTGCTGCCATCTCCCCATGAGCCACAGGGGCGAGCACCGCTGGACGCCCGAGAGCCTCCCGACCGACCGCGGTACCGTGCAGTGCCCGCGCTGCGCCACGACGATTCGCGTCACCCACCCTCCCGCGAGGGTTCAACGCCTCGCCGACGGGACCGGAACGCAGCACATCGTGATCTGCGACCGCGACCGTCGGATTCTCCACGAGTGCAGCATCTGAAAACGGGAACGACAGCGCCGAGACCGCGCACTCTGCCCAACAGGGACGCACAAGCATCGAGTTTCCGCAGATCCGTAGTCTTGGAACCGCAGCACGGCAGGTCGGCGCGCGATCGTTCTCACGCGCCGTTGCCACACGCGCCCCACAACCCGACGCCACGCACGCGGGCGTCGAGCTCCTCGTCGAGCATGTCGCGCGCGTGCGCATGGTTGGGCTCGATCACGAGCAGACGCGCGTAGCCCTTGCGCAGCAGCTCCTCCTCGAAGTTCGCACCGTGGAGGTACACGTAGGCCAATCGGCGGCCGTAGATGTCGTGGCGTTCCACGTCGTCTTCCAGCCGCACCAGCTGCGCGAACAGGCGCGACGTGGTGTACGCCGACGCCTCCGGGCCATAGCACTGCACCGGCTTGGTGGGATGGTGCGTCTCCGGCGTGTCGACACCCAGTAATCGGATCGTGTCACGGTACGAGCCGCGCTGCACGATGATCGTGTCGCCGTCGAGCACCTGCACGACGCGATATTCCTGGGCGACCGCGCGCCGTTCCTCACCGAACCACCACCCCAGCACCGAGGCGGCGGCCAACACGGAGGCCACGACCACGGCCCGGGATCGGACCATGACCCGACCCTACCGCCGGGGTACGACGGTCACGGGGGGTCATCGGCGGCGGGAGGGCGCGCCGGTAACGTGGCCGGGCCATGTCGCGACGCACCCGGTGGATCCTGCTCGCCCTCATCGTGGTGGTCCTCGGGGGGGCGGTGGCGCTGGTCGTGGTGGAGCGGCCGACGCTGGACGACGCGCAGAGCGCAGTCGACACCAGGTGGAAGCCGTTGATGGCGCCGGATCAGCTGGTCCTCCGCTACCAGAAGGTGCAGGGCGCGCTCGGCGCGTTCGACGCCGCGGGCGGGAGCGAGCGCTCGGTCTCGAAGGACCTCCACGCCGCACTCGACGCCTGGGACCACGCTCGACGCGACGGCGACAGCGGCACCCAGGCCGAGGCGGCCAACGTGGTCGAGGCCCAGGCGACGCGGCTGATCGCCAACGCGCTCGGCTCGCAACGGCTGAAGGCCGACCCCGCGGTGACCCAGTCGCTCGCCCAGTTCACCGCCACCAAACCCGACCCCGAACTCGTGGCCGCCTACAACCGCGCGGTGCACGCCTACGAGGATGAGCGCACCGGCACGCTGACGCAGCCCGTCGCCCGCGTGCTCGGCTACGACGCCCGCCCCCTCTTCGTCCTCGGCAACGCCTTCTGACCCTCTGGCCGCCCAATCGCGAGGTTGCGTCGCTGCTACGTGTATGACACGTACGAGCGACGCAACTTGGAGCAGTGGCTTGGGGGTTGCCGACCCAAGTGCGACGTCGTTGTCGCGCTCGGGTCGGACAGGGTGGGCAGCTGCGGGACTAGAGCAGCTGCCGGGTCGACGGCGCGATCGGCGCGGGGAGGAGGGTCTCCCCCATCAGCCAGGTGTCGACCCCGGCTGCGCACGAACGGCCCTCGGCGATCGCCCACACGATGAGGCTCTGGCCGCGGCCCATGTCGCCGCAGGCGAAGACGCCCGGCTCGTTGGTCATGAACACGGCATCGCGCTGGACGTTGCCGCGCGGATCGAGGTCGACGCCGAGCTGCTCGAGCAGGCCCTCCTGTTGCGGGCCGAGAAAACCCATCGCCAGGAGCACCAGCTCCACGGGCAGCTCGAAGTCGGTGCCCTCGATCTTCTCGAACTTGCCGTCGATCATCTCCACCTCGTGGGCACGCAGCGCGCGCACGTGGCCGTCGTCGTCGGCAAGGAAGCACTCGGTGTTGACGCTGTAGACACGGTCGCCACCCTCCTCGTGGGCCGACGACACGCGGAACACGTTCGACCACGTCGGCCACGGGTTGGTGGGGGCGCGGGACTCGGGCGGCCGCGGCAGGATCTCGAACTGGTGCACCGATGCGGCGCCCTGGCGGTGCGATGTGCCCAGGCAGTCGGCGCCGGTGTCGCCGCCGCCGATGATGACGACGTGCTTGCCCTCGGCGGTGATCGGCGGCACGTCGAGGTCGCCCTCCTGCACCCGGTTGCCCCAGGGCAGGAATTCCATCGCCTGGTGGATGCCGGCGTGCTCGCGGCCCGGGATCGGGAGGTCACGCCACGCGGTGGCGCCGCCCACGAGCACGATGGCGTCGAACTCCTCTCGCAGCTCCGCGACGGTGACATCGACACCGACGTCGACGTTCGTCCGGAACTCGGTGCCCTCGGCAGCCATCTGCGCGAGCCGGCGTTCGAGGTGACGCTTCTCCATCTTGAACTCGGGGATGCCGTAGCGCAGCAGGCCACCGATGCGGTCGGCGCGCTCGAACACCACGACGTCGTGGCCCGCACGCGTCAACTGCTGCGCGGCGGCGAGCCCGGCGGGGCCCGAGCCGACGACCGCCGCCTTGCGCCCCGTCTTCACCTCGGGGACGACGGGCGTGATCCAGCCCTCGGCCCACGCCCGCTCGACGATCTCGACCTCGACCTGCTTGATGGTGACCGGGTCCTGGTTGATGCCGAGCACGCACGCGGCCTCACACGGGGCGGGGCACAGGCGACCGGTGAACTCCGGGAAGTTGTTGGTGGCGTGCAGGCGCTCGATGGCGTCGCGCCAGTGGTCGCGGTAGACGAGGTCGTTCCAGTCCGGGATGAGGTTCCCGAGCGGGCAGCCGTTGTTGCAGAACGGGATGCCGCAGTCCATGCAGCGGCCGGCCTGGAGCTGGAGGGTCTCGGCCGGGAACGGCTCGTAGACCTCCTTCCAATCGCGCAGCCGCACCGGCACCGGCCGGCGGGTGGGCGTCTTCGCGCGACCACTTCAGGAACCCGGTCGTCTCACCCACGTGAGGACTCCATCACCTTGACGTCGGTCTCCTCCTGCGACAAGCCGAGGCGCTCCGCCTCGCGGATCACCGCGAGCACCCGGCGGTAGTCCTTCGGCATCACCTTCACGAACGCCTCGACCTCGCTCTCCCACTGGTCGAGCAGTCGTTCGGCCACCTTCGACCCGGTCGACACACGGTGCAGCTCGACGGTGGCGCGCAACCACTCGCGGTCGGCGTCGTCGAGCGGCTCGAGCTCGACCATCTCGTAGTTGACCAGCGCGGGGAACGTGTCGTCGGGGTCGTAGACGTACGCGATCCCACCGGACATGCCGGCGGCGAAGTTGCGACCAGTCGGGCCGAGCACCACGACGCGCCCACCGGTCATGTACTCGCACCCGTGGTCGCCGACGCCCTCGACGACCGCGGTCGCGCCCGAGTTGCGCACGCAGAACCGCTCTCCGACGACGCCGCGGAAGAACGCCTCGCCGCTCGTCGCGCCGTAGAGCGCGACGTTGCCGGCGATGATGTTGTCCTCCGCCGGGAACTGCGCCTCGCGGTCCGGGAAGCACACGATGCGACCGCCCGAGAGGCCCTTGCCGGTGTAGTCGTTGGCGTCGCCCTCGAGCCGCAGCGTGATGCCGCGCGGCACGAACGACGCCGAAGCTCTGCCCCGCGGAGCCGCGCAGGTTGACGGTGATGGTGTCGTCCGGGAGGCCGTCGCCGCCCCAACGCTTCGTGAGCGCGGAGCCGAGCATGGTGCCGACGGTGCGGTTGACGTTGCGCACCGGCCCCTCGATCTCGACGCGTTCGCCGCGCTCGAGCGCGGCCTCGGCCTGCGCGATGAGCTGCTGGTCGAGGGCGACTTCGAGGCCGTGGTCCTGCGCCTTGGTGCAGAGGAGGTCCTGGCCCTCGTACGGGTTCTCGGCGACGGTGAGGATCGGCGTGAGGTCGAGGCCGTGCGCCTTCCAGTGGTCGATCGCCTTGCGGGTGTCGAGCACCTCGGCGTGGCCGACGGCCTCCGCGATCGAGCGGAAGCCGAGCGCGGCGAGGTACTCGCGCACCTCCTCGGCGATGAATTCGAAGAAGTTGACGACGAACTCGGGCTTGCCCGAGAAGCGCTTGCGCAGCTCCGGGTTCTGGGTGGCGATCCCGACCGGGCACGTGTCGAGGTGACAGACCCGCATCATCACGCAGCCGCTCACCACGAGCGGTGCGGTGGCGAAGCCGAACTCCTCGGCACCGAGCAGCGCCGCGATCAACACGTCACGACCGGTCTTCAGCTGGCCGTCGCACTGCACGACGATGCGGTCGCGCAGGCCGTTGGCGACGAGCGTCTGCTGCGTCTCGGCGATCCCGAGCTCCACGGCGCACCCGCGTGCTTCAGCGATGTGAGCGGCGCCGCGCCGGTGCCGCCGTCGTGCCCGGAGATGAGCACGACGTCGGAGTGCGCCTTGGCCACGCCGGCGGCGACGGTGCCGACCCCGATCTCCGCGACGAGCTTCACGTGGACGCGCGCCGCCGGGGTTGCCGTTCTTGAGGTCGTGGATGAGCTGCTTGATGTCTTCGATCGAGTAGATGTCGTGGTGCGGCGGCGGGCTGATGAGGCCCACGCCCGGCGTCGAGTGCCGGGTCTTGGCGATCCACGGGTAGACCTTCGCCCCCGGCAGCTGACCGCCCTCGCCCGGCTTCGCGCCCTGCGCCATCTTGATCTGCAGGTCGTCGGCATTCACCAGGTACTCGGACGTGACGCCGAAGCGCCCCGACACGACCTGCTTGATCGCGGAACGGCGGAGGTCACCGTTGGCGTCGGGGGTGAAGCGGTCGGAGTCTTCGCCGCCCTCGCCGGTGTTCGACTTGCCGCCGATGCGGTTCATGGCGATGGCGAGGTTCTCGTGCGCCTCGGCCGAGATCGAGCCGTACGACATGGCGCCGGTCACGAACCGCTTCACGATCTCGCTGATCGGCTCAACCTCGTCGATCGGGATCGGCTCGCGCACGCCCTCGCGCAGCTCGAACAGGCCGCGCAGCGTGGCGAGACACGTCGACTGCGTGTCGACCACGCGGTGTACTCCTTGTAGACGTCGTAGCGCTTGGCCCGGGTCGAGTGCTGGAGCTTGAACACCGTCTCCGGGTTGAAGAGGTGGTACTCGCCCTCGCGCCGCCACTGGTACTCGCCGCCGAGCTCGAGGTCGCGGTGGGCAGCGCTCGTCGGGCCGCTCGGCGTAGGCGATGACGTGGCGAACGATGATGGGCTTTATTCCTACGTAGCGCAGGAGGGCGATGTCGGTGGCGAACTCGTCTTTGAGATCAGCCGAACTCATCGCAGCCCCACCGTACTTGATGACCATGGTACTCCCGCTGAACATACGAATGTAGGGGAGCGATTCGAGGAGCGTCTCCACCCGCTTGCGGTATATCTCGCGCATGATCGTCCTTATGTGTGGTACTCGGCGTTGATAGTGATGTACTCGTGGCCCATATCGGCGAAGAACACCTCTGCAGATGCCGGGCCGAGCCCCAGGTCCAATCGAATGTCGATCTCGGGCTCCTTCATGGCGGAGCTCATCTGCGCCCGCCCGGTCTCCGACACAGTGCAGGCCGCCCCATCCTGAACAACCGTGACCCCACACAGTTGAAGGCGGACCTTGGGTAGGGAACGGCCGGCCATGGCGGCCCCCGCGGAGCTGATGATCCGGCCCCAGTTGGGGTCGCCGCCGTGCATAGCCGTTTTCACCAGGGGCGAGTCAGCGATGGCCCGGGCGACTGTCATCGCGTCCCGGTCCGTTTCAGCGCCCACCACGTTGAGTCGCATTATCTTGGTGGCCCCTTCGCCGTCGGCAACCATCATGAGGGCGATCCTCAAAAGCATGGCCTCCAGCGCGGCCCCGAGCCGCACCAGATCGTCGCCTTTCGGATGCACCCCCGAAGCGCCGCTGCACAAGAAGAAGACGGAGTCGTTGGTACTCATCTCGCCGTCGACCGTGACCCGATTAAACGACCGAGCGGCAGCCTGGTCTAGCAGGGACTGCGCCTCTTCAGGGGACAACTCCGCGTCGGTGGTGACTACACACAACATGGTGGCCATGGCCGGGGAGATCATCCCCGCGCCTTTGGCGCACACCCCCAAGCGGACGGTGCTGCCGGCGATGTCCACCTCGAGGGCACACATCTTCGGAAAGCGGTCGGTCGTCATGATACTGAGGTTGAAATCCGGGCCACCGCCAGGTGCGATCGCCGCTGCCGCTTTGGTCACGCCAGCAGCCATGAAACCCGCGTCGAGTTGCACTCCAATGATGCCCGTGGAACCTACGCCTACCGATGAGCGTGGGACTCCCAGTGTTTCGGCACAGGCCGTCTGCATCGTCCGCGCCACGCCGAGCCCCGGGCCACCGGTGCAGGCGTTGGCGTTCGCGCTGTTCATCGCGACGGCCACAAGATGGCCCAGGTCACACTCGGTCCGGTTGACAACGATGGGGGCGGCCGCGAATGCATTGGTAGTGAATACGGCAGCGGACGTTGCTACCGACCGCCACCTCGGTTCGACCGCGAGCACGCCCACGTCCGGCCGTCCGCTGTCCTTCAGACCGGCTACCACCCCGCCCGCCAGAAATCCAGCGGGGAAGGTGGCTCCCTGAGAACCGTGCGCGGGTTCCACCAAACGAGCGCCTTCAGGCACCGAGAAGAAACGGGAATCACACGGGGCGACCACGACAGGGTGGCTCGGTCCGCCGGAGCCGTTCATACCTTCCTCCTCAGCCCGGCGTCCTCGGCGAACCCGAACATACAGTTCATGTTCTGGACGGCTTGTCCGGAAGCGCCTTTGACGAGATTGTCGATGACGGTGAAGACCTTGACCACGCCCGCAGCCGCGTCCTCGCGAACGGTGAGGCGGCAGTAATTCGTACGCGCCACCTCTGCCAGACCGGGTACGTGTCCGCACACCTCAACGAAAGGTTCCCCCTGATAGAACGCCTGGTACTTCTGCAGCCACGAGTCTGTCCCCGCCAGGCCATGCCGGGGGCGGAAGTACAAGGTGGTAAGGATGCCCCGATCCACTGGCAGCAGGTGCGGCGTGAAAGACACGGGCAGCGGATGACCAGCGGCGGCGCTCAACTCCTGCACCATCTCCGGGGTATGCCTGTGCCCCACCTCGCTGTAGGCGCGAAAGTCCCCGTTCACGGAGCAGAAATGGGTCTTCTGTGAGGGAGAGCGCCCGGCTCCCGACACCCCCGACTTCGAATCGACCACCACCCCGCTGTCGTCGATCTCAGCTGCAACGGGCAAGAGGCCCAACAACATTCCCGTGGGGTAGCAGCCAGGATTGGCCACCAAACGCGCCTCCGCCACCCTCGACCGATAGACCTCCGGCAGACCGAAGACTGCCTCGCCCACGAGGTCGAGCCGTGGGTGAACAAAGCCGTACCAATCGCGGTACGCCAACGGATCCTTCAGACGGAAGTCGGCGCTGAGATCGACCACGCGACACCCAGCGTCGACAAGTTCGGCCACCGCCACATGCGCCTCGGCATGCGGATAGCAGACGAACACCACATCCGAGCCGGCAAGACCGCCAAGCGAGTAAGGTACGTAGCCCGCCTCTATGCGGAGATGTGGGAAGACGTCGGCTACGGTCCGACCGCCATATGATTTGGACGTGAGAGTGCGCAGATGTACGTCTGCATGCTCAGCCAGGATGTCTGTGAGAACGGCTCCGGTGTACCCGGTAGCCCCTACTATGCTCGCCGCGATCACCCCAGCACCTTTCGGTCGCTTCCACTGCGTGCATGACTATACACTATGGTGCAAGACCATGCAATCAAGATACCGCAGCGCCCACAGGTATAGATGACCCCGCCCTCGCCGGGGACAGGACCTTGGTGCCCAGCAGGCGGGTCGCGCACCTCGCGCCTAACTCACGTGCGCAACTCCGCCCCGAGCTCAGTGCCAGCCCGCAACAACATAAGGGCCCGGATCTCGCCCACCTCGACATCGCTCAGCGTGCGGTCCGTAGCCCGAAAGCTCAGACGAAAGGCCAGGCTCTTCTTGCCTGGTGGCACTTGTGCTCCCTCATACACGTCGAATACCCACATTCTTTCCAGGAGGTCTCCCCCAGCCGTCCGCAAGACATCCATCACAGCCGCCGCCGAAACGCCAGCGTCCACGACGAGCGCGAGGTCCTGCTCCACCGCCGGATGGGCAAGTAGATCACGGAACATGGCCACCGTCTGAGAAGCGTCGACAAGCACCTCGAGATCGAGCTCTGCAGCCACGGCAGGGGGGCGCAGATCGTACGCCTGCAACACGAGCGGGTGCACCTCGCCGAGCCATCCGACGTACCGCCCCCGCGAATCACTGATGGCCGCGCTCTTACCGGGATGCAGGAAGGGCTCCTCCATAGGCGCATACTCCAACCGGCACGCCAACCCGCCAGCGATTCGCTCTACCAGCCCCTTGACCAGGTAGTAATCGACGGTAATGCCCGATCGCAGCCAGAAATTAGCGTCCCATCCACCGCTGACGAGGACGCCAACGTGAGTCTCCTCTTTCGGGAGGGTCCCCGTGACCGGGTGGAACACCCGCCCCACCTCGAATGCGTGCACCGTCTCCTCGCGCACGGCGAGATTCTTGCGCGCCGTGCCCAGCAGTCCGGGTAGAAGCATGGTTCGCATAAACGCCTGATCGCTGCTCAGCGGGTTGGCGATCTTGACGTCCGCCCGCCGCTTATCGTCGCAGGCAAGACGCAGGTGGTCGTACCATCTATCGTCACCGAAGCTGTAAGTAATCACCTGAGCGAGACCGGCACTTACGAGCAGGTCTTCGACCTGTCGCTTACATTTCTGTGACGTATCAAGGCCTCCCCTGCCGGCGCGCCGCGCCGGCAGGGTGGACGGAATCCAGTCCAATCCCTGGATGCGGGCGATCTCCTCGATCAGATCGATTTCCCGCTCAAGGTCGGTCCGGAAGCTCGGCACTGTGACTAAGAAGTCATCTCCGCATTCGGCCACCCCGCAGCCCAGACGAGCCAAGATCGTGGAAATCCGCTCGGCCGGCACGGTTACACCCAGCACACGTTCGACGCGCGTCGGACGCAGTCTTACCGTCTTGTCGGGATTCAATGGGGCCCGAACGTCGATCGTACCGACCAACACAGTACCCCCGCACACATCGACCAGCAGCTGGCAGGCCATATCCAGGGCGAGCGGGATAAGGTGTGGGTCGAGGCCTTTCTCGTAGCGGGTAGACGCCTCAGAGCGCAGGCCAAGGGCGCCGGAAGTGCGCATGATAGAAGGTCCGGCAAAGTTGGCCCCTTCCAGAAGGATGTCGGTCGTGCTGTTTGTTACTTCGCTATCTAGCCCGCCCATGATTCCGGCTACCACCGAAGCCCTCTCGGCGTCGGCAATGACGAGCATGTCCTCCGTCAGCGTCCGCGTCTCGTTGTCGAGAGTGGTGATCGTCTCGCCTGGATTGGCCCGACGTACGATGATCCGCCCTCCCCGCACGGCGCGCAGATCGAAAGCGTGCAACGGCTGTCCGAGAGACCACAGTACGTAATTCGTGACATCGACCACGTTGCTGATAGGCCGCATGCCGGCGTGGCAGATCCGGGCCTTGAGCCACAATGGCGATTCGGCGACCGTCACACCTCGGATGACACGGGCGGCGTAGCGGGGGCAAAGGTCCGGGTCGCGCACTTCGATGACGACGTCCTGATCGACAGTCCGACTTCCCCAGGGGTGCGGAAACGCGATGTCTTCATCGAATGAAACCTCTAAGATAGCCGCAACTTCCCGCGCCAAGCCGCGGATGGACAGGCAGTCGGGCCGATTTGGCGTCACCTCCAGTTCCAGTACCTGGTCGCTGAGGGCAAAGTGGTCAACCAGCAGGTCACCCGCCCGCCAGGAGTCGGGTAGGACCATGATCCCGGGGCTTTTGGCCGCGAGCCCCAACTCAGCCTCCGACAAGATCATCCCGGCGGACGCGATCCCCCGCAGCTTGGCGTCTCTGATACGAGTCCCGTCGGGCATAACGCCTCCCGGCAGGACCACGGCGACCGTCTGCCCCGCGGTCACGTTCGGGGCGCCGCAAACGATGATACGGGTTCCCGGTTCACCCACATCTACAGTGCAGACAGAAAGCTTGTCGGCATCCGGGTGCCGCCCGCATTCCACAACTTCCCCACCACAAAGCGTCTGAGGTTCTCCTCGTCCCCGGGTACTCCCGTCTCTGTCAGCTCGCTCTACCTCGGTACCCGTGAGGGCCAGGCGCGAGGACAGTTCCTCGACCGTAGTCTCTACAGACACATACTCGCGCAGCCACGACAAAGGGGCTTTCATCGCGTCTCCGGTCAGAACTGGCGCAGGAAGCGCAGGTCGTTCTCAAAGAAGAGGCGCAGGTCGTTCACACCGTGCTTGAGCATGGCGATTCGCTCTATGCCCATGCCGTGGTAGGCGACGAGGGCCGTGATCTCCCTGTCCTCGAGCCCGGCAGGACCGCCCTCGGCGGCCAGGCCCTCGGCGATCGTCCTCGCCTGCTCGCGGGCCATCCCGGCGGCGCGCTTCTCCGTCACCGCCGCCCCGTACGGCACGCCGAGCATGGCGAGGCCGTCCACGTGGCGCTGCAGCCCCGCGAAATCCGTCTTCTGCGTGAGCAGGTGCGGGTACGGCGGCATGATCGAGTTGGGCGTGATCGCCTTCGGCTGCTGCATGTGCTTCACGTGCCAGAGGTCCGGGTACTTGCCGCCCTCGCGCGCGAGGTCGGGCCCGATGCGCCGCGAGCCCCACAGGAACGGGTGCTCGTACACGAACTCGCCGGGGCTTGCTGTACTCGCCGTAGCGCTTCGGTCTCGTAGCGCATCGGGCGGATCATCTGCGAGTGGCAGTTGAAGCAGCCCTCACGCTGGCGTAGATGTCGCGGCCCGCGGACTCCAGCGGCGTGGAGCGGCTGGACCGAGGCGATCGTCGGGACGTTCGTGCGGATGAGGAACGTCGGGATGATCTCGAACAGCGACGCGATGACGACCGCGAGCACCGTCCAGACGGTGAACAGCACCGGCAGCGCCTCCCAGCGGCGGTGCCCCGAGAGCCGGAAGCCGGCCCACACGGCCCCTTCGCCGACGTGTCGCCGTCGCGCACGAGCGGCGGGGCCTGGACGACCGGCTCCTCGAGCTTCGCCGGGCGGGCCTGCCAGGTCTTCCAGCAGGTTCCAGCCGCACACGAGCACGCCGGTCAGGTAGAACGTGCCGCCGAGCGCGCGCAACGCCCACATGGGCTGC
>CAVRZF010000017.1:0-87100 GCA_963725715.1 Candidatus Bathyarchaeota archaeon | reverse complement strand
CGCCGAGATGGCAGCGTGGCAAGAAGGCGTCGTCGCCGACAAGGGCGCTCACTGGTCCGGTCACGGCAACTGCCTTCTCGCCGGGAGCGTGGCCGCCAACCTGGTGAAAGAGCGGCCCGAGCTGGCGCTGTCCAACACTTCCGACTGTCCCGCGACGTCGCCTCCGGGCAGCGCGGCGAGCGATCAAGGGCGCTAGGCCGGCGACCAGTCCTGGCGCCCGTCGCGGCGGTGCCTGCCGCCGCTGCCCGTTCGACCACGTTCACGGTCAACGTCCCGGCCACGTGCACGTTGGCCTGCTCCGTGCCGATCCGAGGGCCTAGTCGCCACCGCGCCGCGGCGCCGGGACGGCCTCCGCGACCGGATGCCCGGAGGCAATCCTTGTCGACCAGCACGTTGCCCATCACCAGCTGGTCCATGTCGCTGTTGGCGAATGTGGCCAGCGCGTCGTCGGGAGTGTTCACAATCGGCTCACCGCGCAGATTGAAGCTGGTGTTGAGCAACACCGGAATGCCGGTCGCCTCGGCGAACTTCTGCAGGATACGGTAGTAGGCCGGGTTCCATCCCGTCGCACCGTCTGCATGCGGCCGGTGCCACCCACGTGGCACACCGCCTGCACCTTGTCCCGCTTGTCCTCTCGGAACGGTGAGACCATCAACATGAACGCGCCGGGACTGGCGGTCCAGTCCCTCGGTGGTGAAGTACTCGTGCGGCGCGTTCCTCCAGGATCACTGGTGCGAAGGGGCGGAAGGGCTCGCGGAACTTAATCTTGGTGTTGACGATCTCCTTCATCTCATCCCGGCGCGGATCGGCCAGGATGGAACGGCTGCCCAGCGCGCGCGGGCCCCACTCAAAGCGGCCCTGGAACCAGCCGATGACTTTGCCCTTCAGAATAGTGTCAGTGGCGCGATCGAGCAGCCGTTCGATGTCGTCGAAACGCTGGTAGGGGAAGCCGCGCGCCGTCGATGGCTTCGACCATCTGCGCCTCGCCGTACTCCGCACCCCAGTAGTTGTGCTCCTGCACGAAGCGACGCGGCTGGCCGAGCACGACATGATAGGCGTACAACGCCGCTCCCAAGGCTCCACCTGAATCGCCCGCTGCCGGCTGAATCCACACATCTCTCGGAACGGCGTCTCACGCATCACGCGTCCATTGCCCACCGAGTTGAGCGCCACCCCGCCCGCCATCACCAGCTTGTCCAAGCCGGTTTTGCGCTGCGCCGTCTGCGCCATCTTGAGCATGATTTCCTCGGTCACCGCCTGGATGCTGGCCGCGATGTCGGCGTAGTGTTGGTTCTCGCCGCCACCCGCTCGTCCCACTGGGGATGGTCGCGCTCGGGGTGCGTGATCAGGGTGTAGAACTCCGACTTCGTGCCGCGCGGCGGCCGAACAGGTCCACGAAACGCCGGTTGTACGTCTCGCTCGTCGAGTGGTGGTAGGCGAAGTAGTCCATGTTCATCTCGATCGAGCCGTCATCCGCGACGCGCACCACCTTGTCAGACCTTGTCCATGAAGCGCGGCTCGCCGTACGGCGCCATGCCCATCACCTTGTACTCGCCGCTGTTGACGCGGAAGCCCAGGTAGGCGGTGAAAGCGGAGTAGAGCAGCCCGACCGAGTGAGGGAAACGCAACTCGTCCACAACTCGAATGCTGTTCTGGCTGCCGTCGCTCCAGCTGGCCGTGCCGTGGCCGATGGTGGCCGTCGTCCACTCCCCCACGCCATCCACCGTCAGGATGGCGGCCTCCTCGAAGGGCGAAGCAAAGATGGCGCTCGCGGCATGGGACACGTGGTGGTCCACGAAGAGCACGCTGCTCTCGCCGGCACGCCGAGCTCGCTCATCAGGATGCTCTTGATCCACAGCTTCTCATCGAACCAGTTGATCATCGCCTCGCCGAAGACGCGCCACGACCGGGGAAAGGTGCCCAGCACGTTGAGCAGGATGCGCTCGAACTTGACGAACGGCTTCTCGTAGAACACCACATAGTCCAGGTCGGCGCCGTCGATGCCGGCCGTTCCAGGCAGAACTGATGGCGTGGCGCGGGAAAGCGGTGTCGTGCTTCTGGCGGGTGAAACGCTCTTCCTCGCCGCCGCCACCAGCATGCCGTCCTTCAGCAGCGCCGCCGCCGAGTCGTGATAGAAACAAGACACGCCCAGAACATGCATCAGAACTGCCTGCGTGCGTCCTCGAGCCCCGCCGACGGTCTCGCCGCGGGCAGCCAGAAGCCGGCGTGGGTCACCTTCAACGCGAGCGGGTCGTGCCGTCGCCTGGCCACGATGGCGAACGGCACCAGGATCGTGAAGAAGAACACGGTCATCGCAACGCGCGCGATCACGTCGCCGATCATCTGTCCGATGCGCTTCCAGATCGCCCAGGCGCGGCGCGGGCCCTTCCATAGCGCCACTCCCCGGCAAACACCACCGCCCAGGTCAACAGGGCCACGAACAACAGGTTACCGGCCAAGGGGACCTCCACCGCGAGTTGGCGTCATCGGATCGAATACAGCGTGTATATGAAGGCCCCGATACCGGACGACGACGCGAGAACCAGCAGCAACCCGAATACGAGCAGCACCGCCATCAGCGGCACCAGCCACCACATCTTCTGCGCCGACAAGAACTGTAACAGCTCGCGGGCGGTGCCCGTGTTCGTGATCATGTTCCGAAAGAGCTGCATGGTGCCCTCCTGCGCCGGCAGGCGCTGTGGTCTCAGGACCACGTTGGCGAAGCGGAGAGTGGGCGCGCCGGTAGTGGTATCCGTGACGGCCGGCGCCCATCGAGCGGAGGCGGTGCGGCGGCCATGGTACCCGCTTGCCCGGGTGCGGGCAAGCGGACCGGGCATGCAGTGCCCCGCATGGTCGACACCGGGGACACTCGCGCCTCCGGGTGTCCACCATGGCCGACGCTCTCCTGTCTGGAATCGCCCGACGACTGACACTGCCGTTGTCAGAGTGTGGGTACGGGCCGTTCGCCAACACGGCAGGCGGTGCGGGCGCTACGAGATCCACGTCTCCAGAAGGTAGCCGACCCAGCCGGCCGGACCGCGCACGTAGCGCACCTTGAGGCCGCCGCCGCTCAAATAGATCATCGGCGTCGCATCCGTCCGGTCGATGGCCCACGTGTTGTCCAGGCGCACGACTACCTCGTCCGCGCCCTTCACCTCCAACGGCGGGAAGCGCAGGTACAGGTAGTCCCCGTCGGCGTCGGCTGCCGCCTGCACGTCGTCAGGCGTCGTAGGGCGACGAGGTGGACGCCCGGCGGATCGGACACGAGCCCCGCGTCGATGTTCTCGGTCGACAGCACGACGTTCTGCTTGTCGTCCAACATGTGGTAGTCGGGGATCTCGTGCTCAACCAGCGCAAACTCCAGCATCTTCCGCACGATCGCAGCCATTTCGGCGGCGCTCGGGCTACGGGCGCCTTCGCCTTCATCCTGCCCCGGCGGGGGTGGCTGCGTCACGAACTCGAGTGTCACGAGACTATCGGGCGCGACGGAAGGTGTTTCGTGTTCGCTCGCCTGCGCCGTTGCCGGAACGGGCGATGCGTGAAGTCCAGCCGTCGCCCCCGCCACGCCCGGAGCAACGGTGCCGACCGCAGGAGTCACCTGCCCCTGCGTCACGACGGGCGCCAGCGGGGCATTCGCGTCGCGGCATGCCACGACTGACGCGAGCAACACGGTGGTCCCCATTGCAGCGATCAGGATGATCCGGCGCGTCGCGCAGCTGTGCTCGTCCATGTGCAGCCTCCGTCGCTCGATCGACTCGCGGTCCTCAACACCTGGCAGCAACGCAGCAAGATGGGCGCCTCCGTATCGCAAGACCGACGAGAGCCTCGTCGTGGGAAGGACGATCGCGCCCTTGGATGCCACGCGTCACGCTATCTCCGGGTACGAGCGGGCTCACGCCAACCGGCGGATCCGCACCTCGCAGCCGGGTTCGTCCTGGAGCAGTCGCGGAGCTCGGCGGTGTCCGTGCTGCCGTAGTGGTAGGGATACAGGATGCGCGACCCGCAACCAGCGTGCCGCTTGCGGCCGCCATCTCCGGGCGACATCGTGTAGGGCAGGTTCATCGGCAGGAAGGCGACGGCGATGTCCTTAGCGCCTTCATCTCCGGGATGTTCTCCGTGTCCCCGGCGACGTAGACGCGGGTATCGCCGAAGGTGACGACGTAGCCGTTGCCAGCGCCGCGCGGATGGAACGGCTCGCCGGTCGCGCGCTTGTGGACGAGGTTGTAGGCCGGGACCGCCTCGATCGTGAGCCCGGCGACCGTCCGGCTGTCGCCGTTCCTCATCACCGTCCCCGCGGCGACCTCGGCGGCCTCCTCCGTCAGCACCATCGCCGTCCCGTCGTTCCGGACGGCCGCCAGCGCGTGCGGGTCGCAGTGGTCGGAGTGCGCGTGGGTGATCAGAATCACGTCGGCCTTGGGCAGCTTCGAGAAGTCCGCCACCCGCGAATACGGGTCAACGTAGATCACCTGCCCGCCCCACTCGAAGAGCAGGCTCGCGTGGCCGAGGAAGGTGATCGCCAGGTCCCCGCCCGGCGTGGGAATCGCTGGTCTCGAGATTCGCCTTGGTGTGCATTCGCTTCCTCCTCACGCACGCACGGTGCGCCTACATCCTCTCGATCGAGCGGATCGCAGACACGATGCATGCGACGGCGCCTACGACAACGGCCACCGTCGCAACCGCGCGTCGCCTACGCGCGTGCCTGCGCTCGCAGCCACTCCACGAACAGACGCACCCCGTAGCCCGTCGCGCCCTTGCCGATGTAGGGCACCTTCTTGGCGTCCCAGCCCATCCCGGCGATGTCCATGTGGACCCACTTCGCGTTGCCGACGAACTGTTCGAGGAACTTGCCGCCGGCGATGGCCCCGCCCCACCGGCCGCCGCCGGTGTTCCGCATATCCGCCACCTTGCTCTTGATGAGCCCGTCGTAGCTCGCGTCCATCGGCAGCTTCCACGCCCGCTCGCCGGCGGCCTTCACCGCTGAAAGGACGCGGTCGCCCCATGCGTCGTTGTTCGTCATCAGCCCGGCGGTTTCGGTGCCGAGAGCGACAAGACAAGCGCCGGTGAGCGTGGCGAAGTCTACGAGCGTGTCGGTCTGCTCGGCGGCGTAGCAGAGCGCGTCCGCGAGGATGAGCCGGCCCTCGGCGTCGGTGTTCAGCACCTCGATGGTCTTGCCGTTGCGGGCCGTCACGACGTCGCCCAGCTTCACCGCCGTGCCCGACGGCATGTTCTCCACGCACGGCACACGCCGAGCACATTCACCGGCAGTGCCAGCGACCGACCGCCTGCACCGCCGGCCAGCACCGCCGCGGCCCGGCCATGTCGCACTTCATGTCCACCATGCCGTCGGTCGGCTTCAGCGAGAGCCGCCGCTGTCGAACGTCACGCCCTTGCCGACGAGCCCGAGCGTCGGGGCGCCGGGATGGCGGCCGGAGGCGACGTCGAATGAACCGCGGCTCCTCGGCGCTTCCGCCACGACCGCGAGGAGCGCGCCCATGCCCTCGCCGACGATCCGTGCCCGATCCCACACCTCCACCCGCATACCGTGCATCTCGGCGATCTGCGCAGCCCGCTCCGCCAGGTAGGTCGGCGTGGCCACGTTGCTGGGATGGTTGGCCAGGTCGCGCGTCGACCACGCCCTCCGCCACGGACCGACCGACCTCGGCCGCGCCGAGCATCGCCTCCAACCGCGCCGCGTCGTGCTCGACGAGGGTGAACGCTTCGACCTCGCGGCGCTCGTCGTCCTCGTCGGGCTTCGCCCCGCTCTTGTACGCCCGGAAGTCGTAGAGCGCAAGGAGTGTGCCCTCCACGGTCGCCTGGGCGGCGTCCGCGGCGTCCAGTTCGCCGATGCCCGCGCCGTGGACGACGCTCGCCACCGTCTTGGCGCCCAGATCGCGCGCCGCCTTGATCGCGGACGCCGCGGCGCGCCGCACCTCCTCCAGCCCGAACGTCTCCGCCTTGCCCAACCCGACCACGACCACCCGCCTCGCGGGCAGTGCCCCCCGGCTGTACAGCGTGAGCGTCTCGCCCACCTCCGGAAGTCACCCGCGGCGACCACGTCGGCGATCTGCCCGCCGAGCGCCGCGTCGACCGCGCCGGTCGCGCCTTCGGGCACCGTCACGCCCTGGAACAGGTTCACGATCACCGCGTCCGCGTCGAGCGACTGGATCGCGCCTTGCACCACTCGAACGTCCATGCTGAGACCTCCCCATGGCAGAGATGATCGATGAGCTCACCGGGGGCAGGGGCCCGCTCCCTCAGCGGTCTCCCCCGCGCAACCACTCGCGCACGAACGGGTTGAACTCGCGCTCGCGCGCGACCGTCGTCGCCGGACCGTGCCCCGAGTAGAGCACGGTATGGCCCGGCAGGCTGAGCACCTCGCGCTCGATGGAGCGCATGAGCGTGTCGTAGTCGCCGCCGGGCAGGTCCGTCCGCCCGATCGAGCCGTAGAAGATGACGTCGCCGACCAGCGCGAACGGGGCGCTCAGGCCGTCGGACTCGATCGCCGGCCCCACGAGCACGACGTGCCCGGGCGCGTGACCGGGCGTGTCCCGCCCTCGAGGGCGGACTCCCCGACGACGATCGTGTCGCCCGCGGCGAGATAGCCGTCCACCGCCGGCGCCGCCAGATGCGGCAACCCGAACCAGCGCGCCTGCTCGTCCAGCACCTCGAGCATCGCCCGCGCGTCGGCATGGATCCAGAACGTCGCGCCGGTCAGGGCACGCAACTCATCGACGCCGGTCACGTGGTCGTAGTGCGTGTGGGTGTTGACGATCCGATCGATCCTGACACCCCGCAGCCCCGCGACGCGGACGATGTCCCCCGCCCGACCCCCGGGGTCGACGACGACCGCCGCGCCGGCGTCGGCGTCGCCGATCAGATAGGTGTTCTCCTCGAATCCCGGAACGGTGAACACCTCGAACACGGGGCGCATGGGGAGAGATTATACCATGCGGGGGTTGGCGGCGGAGGCGGCCCTCACCCGCTCTGCTCACCCATCCGCGCACCCACCGACCTCCCGCCAGACCGACTGCAGCAGACGCACGTCGTCCTCGCGCCCCGGCATCTCGACCACCACGCCGTTGGGCGGCACCGACGCGGTCACGCGGTCAACGCACCAGGTTCGTGAGCAGCGCACGCTTGACCTCGGCGATGCGCCTGCGTCACCTGGATCTCGCGAGGACAGGCCTCGGTGCAGTTGAACACGGTACGGCATCGCCAGACGCCGTCCCGCTGGTTGAGCACCTTCAGGCGTTCCTCGGCGCCACGATCACGGCTGTCGAAGGTGAACCGATGCGCGTTAACGATCGCCGCGGGGCCAACGAACTCCCGGTTGGCCCAGAACGGCGGGCACGACGTCGTGCAGGCGGCGCACAGGATGCACTTTGTCGTAGTCCTCGAAGCGGAGTCGCTCGCCGGGGCTTGGAGCCGCTCTGCGCGCCGGCGGCGGCTCGTCCGTGATCAGATACGGCATCACGGAACGATAGGCGCGAAGAACGGCTCCAGATCGACGACCAGGTCCTTGATGACCGGCAGCCCCAGCAGCGGTTCGACCGTGATGGTTGCGCCACCTCCCCCACGAGCGTCTTGCACGCCAGTCGGTTGCGCCCGTTGATACGCATCGCGTCCGACCCGCAGACACCGTGCGCGCACGAGCGGCGCAGCGTCAGCGTGCCGTCGTGGTACCACTTGACCGTGTTCAACGCGCCGAGGACCGTGTCGCTCGCCTCGGCGCGGACCGTGTACTCGCCCCACCACGGCTGCCGGTCGCGGTCCGGGTTGAAGCGTCGGATGCGCAGGTGGTAGTCCATACGTCCCCCGCTCTAGTAGACGCGCGGCTTGGGCGTGTAGCTCGCGATGCGCACGGGCTTGTCGCCAGCAAGACGTTTCGTTACGGTAGAGATCATCTATCGGCTCTGGAAATACTTTTTATTTTCTTTGTTTTTTTTACAATTATCGCAGATGCTGCAACCATAACTACTAAAACCATGACTACTGTTGGGTAGAAAGATTCTGGTAATAATATTTGTTTTGAAACATTCATGGGTAAAGGCAAAACAGAAGGCGAAATTGATTGGGGCGAGGGCAAGGCAGAATTTGTAGAGGCTGGTTGGGGCGACAGAGTTCCAATTGTGGAGATGGTTGTCGGCGTTAATGTTTGAGTTGTGGTTGGAAGAGGGGTGATTTCGGGGGTCGGCGTTGCAATTAAAGTTGGAGTGGGTGACGGATTGGAATCGGAAGTTGGTGTCGGAGTCGTAGTTAGTGTTAGGGTGGGATTTTGGGAAGGAGTTGCTGAGGGTATAGGTGTTGGGGAGGGTGGCGTGATTGGCTCAGGTGTATGCGAAGGAGTTGGTGATAGAGTTGGCGTTGGTGGTAAAGATGGAGTAGGTGTGGGCGTTGGTGAACCTAAAGCGAAAATATTGTCACCGTACCCGATGTAAACGACATTGTTTGCAACAGCCGGGGATGAATCAAGCTGTATAGGGGACTCACTTATTGGGTAATTCCAAAGTTTGTTACCGTTAGCCGCATCCAAAGCGTAAACGTTGCCATCCCATGAACAAATGTAAACAACACTACTGACAATTGCTGGGGATGACCAACCAATTTGCCCCATCTGATAACTCCAAATTTTTGCTCCATTTATAGCATTAAGAGCATAAAAAATGCCATTATAATCGCCTATGTAGACTATACCATTGGCGACAGCTGGAGATGAACCAATTGCATTATTTGTTGAATATTTCCAAATTTGATTGCCTTTTAAAGCATTCAAGGCGTAAACATTGCCGTCGTAAGAGCCTACATAGATAATCCCATCGGCAAATGTTGGGGACGAATAAACATAGTTACCTGTATTGTAATTCCAGAGCTTACTGCCATTTGTAGCATTCAATGCAAAAACATTGTAACCTCCGCCTATGTAGACTACTCCGTTGACCACTGCAGGAGATGAATAGACCAGCCCTCCAGCGGTATAATTCCAAAGTTTTGTTCCGTCATTGGCATTCAAAGCATAAATGTCTCCGTTTCCTGATCCCACATACACAACGCCATTTACTATTGTTGGAGAGGAATATACATAGCCGTCTATTACATTGGGTGTCGAATTGCCCATGTTGTAACTCCAGATTTTATCGCCAGTAGCAGCATTTAAAGCATAAATGTTACCGTTTAAATCGCCTATGTATACAATACCATTAACAACTGCGGGAGAAGAAGTTTCAACCGGCCCGATAGTGTAATTCCAGATTTTCTCGCCTGTTACAGCGTTTAAAGCAAAAACATTACCGTAATTTGGGATAAAATTTTTGTTGACAATTTTGAAAATCCAAGAGCTTACATAGGTTACACCGTTGGCAACCGTTGGAGAAGAATAAATATGTCCAGAGCCATCTGAGGAAGTTTGGTATTTCCAGAGTAGAGTTGGAGTAAGCGACGAATTGCCTGTTCCTGCTCCGCTATGAGATGGATCTGACCGGAACATTGTCCAGTCCGCCGTTACAATCGGAATTAAAATTAAGGTAAAAAGAAAAACTGTGCAAACAATGGCTGCTAAGAAACGCAATTTAATCAAAGAATCAAACATCATACTGTTTCTCCGATTAAGAGCTATTAACGTCTTTGTTGTTTCATCTGGGAACAACAAATCGTTAATAATGTCTTAAGACTGTCGTAATCAATTCTGGTACGTGATGCAGTGCATTCACAATCTTGAGTAAGTTATAATGTAATTTTAGGTTGGAGCTAAATCGAAGATGTACAGATTTGCCATTTTCTACATGTTTTCAGAAGCAACTTCTTCCTTGGCCTTGCAGAGATTGCGAAGACTTCGCTCGCTTAATCCTGACGCCATATTTATTCCAGTCGTTGGGATGAGGCAATACCTATATTTTCCTTGTATCGTCGACGAACTAATGTTAGGTCCGACGCGAAGACTTCCCTTGATCGGTCCCGTTTCTCATTTGATTAACTCGGTATTTCAGTCAGTGCCAGGGGTCTTTAAAATTGCTAAAGAAATTAACAACAGAGTTGGCGCATTCATCGGAAATAGCAAATTAGCAGAGCTGAGCAATAAAGCAAAACGTGAGGGCATTCAAACAATATACGCTGATTTCACTCCCATGGCTTACTTCAATGGAGACGCTGCAATAATGAATTGGTATAATACTGCTGGCAAGAAACTGACTTTTGATTATCTAATTTTTTATGAGTTTGACATATACACCACCAAATCGCTTAGACAAATATACGAACCTTACGCAAAGTTATATGATGCTTGTTTCAATGACTATAAAATAGCCACTCCAAGCTGGCATTTTTACAGCTACCCTCCAGGATGCAATTTAGCGACAAGGAAATGGTTGAAAAAAAGGAAGCTGAAAACAAATCTGTTCCGATCTCTTTTCGGAGGGTGCTTGATCTCACGGTCGATTCTTGAAAAACTCTCCGATCTTAATATAGACTTCTCAGGAGAACCTTATTGTGTTGGAGAGATGAGATTTCCCACAGTTATTACTAATTTGGGCTTCAGATGTGGGAAATTAGATTTTCCAATGTGCAGGTTTAGGCCGATTTGGACAGAAACAGACATCTATGGAAACGAAAATGGGGCTATTTTTCATCCTGTTAAGTCCCTGACCACTGAAGAGACAGATAACTTTTAACGCGTGTTTTCGCCTTAATCCAAATTATTTTTTGCTGCTTTAATGAATTGAAGGGTTTAGGGTGAATATAGATCGTTTGGAAAATTAAAATGGGAATCTTCAGCTTTAGGTTTTGGCTATATAAAGTTGACAATGGTCAAAAATCGCTGTAAATTAAATAGATTATCTATGAAAGTAAACAGGTAAGGGACTGATTAAGGCAATTAATTAAATTCCTTGATAATTATGCTATAAGATAGGAAGCTGAAGATCACGCTGGCTAATGACGGCCTTTATTGGTTCAAACGCAGGATTCTTGGAGTTCAAAAATGCTACTGTAACAAAAATAGAAGAGTCTGTCAGTGCTAATTAACAGCTCAAACAAACCCTTGAAGAAGTCAAACTTATGCTGCGCACAATTGTATTTCGCGTTATTGTAGGTTGGACCTGTAGGCTTGACTTCTACTTAGGAACAAATTATTTCTTAATCTTTGACATCTCAAGAAGTAACAATGAATAAAATAAAGGAAGTTTTCAGATTATATAAAATACATTGGTTTTTTATAGTATCTTTTGTAATTTAACCGTGGAAGCTCCTTATGTCAAGATACTCTAGAGCGATAAAGGCTCTCGGCGGCGGCCGAAAACAATTTGAAATGTTTTTTGATAGGATGCTCAATGGCTTTGCATATCATAGTGTCTTTCGAGAGTCAAGAGGGCAAAGGAACCACTTTCATAATCCGCTTGCCCCTCAAAGAAATCATGGCAAATGACTTACAACCGAAAAAAAGCTTCAAACGACTGTAAGGAGCTATTTCCAATGTTTTCGGACTTTAGGATAATTATGATGTCTTCTCTTATCACTACGCTGACCCTGATTTCGAGGTTCTAAACGGTTCAATCGTAAAGTCTAATCCAACTCCATTTTGAAAAACTATGTAATTTTTTTCTTAGACAAATAAAAAAGGAGGTTTGCGGGTGAAATCTCATTAGGTTTAGGAGTTTTCATTCTCATTCAACTATGAAAACCTGTGGCTGCATTCTCGGCATAGGTAACGCTGAATTTCCTTTGTACGTGTATATCTTATTCCATCTCTATAAATTCTCTTACCGCTGCATTGCGGGCACGTTACTATTTTTTCTTCCACCATACTTTCATCTCCTTTACATGTTTTTTCAGCTTAACAGTTTTTAATCAAAGAAAAGGGGGTGATGCGGGTGTACACTTTACTATTAGTTGGCTTTTGAGATAGTTTGATATACCACACAGAAATATATGGAGTGTGGATGAATGGAATTGAGTAGTCAAGTCTTCCTTGATTCAATATCAAACCCAAAAACAAGAAAATGTTACAGACATGGACTAAAAAGATTCTGTGAATGGTACGGAAAAACCGCAGAACAAATCCTTGAACTAAGAAAAGAAGACCTAACACAACAAGCAGGAGAAAACCTAATTGAGTACAGAAATAGAGCATCCAGATTTGAAAAAGAAATAGAAAAGTTCCACAGCTATCTTTTGACTCACGGAAGCATCAACACAGCAAGAGTTCAGACCTTAGGAATTAGGCAACTTTTCAGATACTATGAAATGCCCATACGCTTTAGAAACGGAAGCAAGATAGGCAAAACCGTCAAAACAACCAAGAATTTCCCCCTAACAATAGAGTATGTTCGGAAAATGTTTGAAGTAGCTGACCTTCGAGAAAGAGTAATTTTGAGCATGGCAACAGACTTAGGTTTAAGGATAGGCGATTTTATTGATCTCAAAAAATCTGATTTGCCACCATTAGACCAAGAACCCCCAATACCCTTTGAAACTATGACTACAAAAGAGGGAGTTTTAGCCTACGGTTTTCTTAGCCAAGAAACAGTTGACCTTCTCAAAGTGTATTTGCCAACTTTAGAGCGCAAAAATGGAAACCCATACCTTTTCCCTTCTAACGGGAACAGAAGCATCTCTGATGAGTGGCTAAACAAACTCTTACAGCGTTTAGCAGAAAAAGCCAAGATTAACCTTAACGGCAAGTGCATTTCGTTTCACTGTTTTAGGAAAATGTTTCTTTCCACAGCTATTGATAGCGGAATAGGCTTAACGGCTGGAAAGAAGCTTTGTGGAAAAGCCATAGCGCAATCAGACGATACCTACTTAACAACTGTTAATCTTAGGCAGAAGTTTATTCAACTAAAGAAGTTTTTGAGCATTAGAGAACTGCCAAGACTGGATATTGAGAAAATTGAACCCTTGAAAAACGCTATAAATAAGCTTCAAAGCGATTTGACAGAGCAAAAAACAATTACGGATGTAATTTCTGAAGAAAACCAAAAGATAAAGAAGCAACTTGACGAGAGAGGCAAGGAGCTTGAGGTAGTGAAAAGCGAGCTTATTGCTTTAAGTAATATGATTAAGCAAATAGCAAATTCGGAGAGTTACAAGGAAATGGCTGAGGGTATAATGGAGCAAGTAGCTGATAAGTTGGCAAAGAATCCAGAGTTTGTGGAGAAATTCAAAAAGGATGCTGAGAAACTAAAATCAGAGCAGTTTTAGAGCGCAGCGCAAACCTTAAGTGGTTAAGGCTCTAAATTATTCTTTTTTTATTGAGCAAATTTGGATTGAGCATGTTAGTTTTTGTTCTTGAATTTTTGCACTTTCCGTTGTCGTTTTTGAACTTGCAGTACGCTTTGTATTGCTGAAAGTGAAATTACTGTTTATTTGATTAGCTTTTAAATTTGGTTTGTTGAAAGCGGGATTGTGAGAGTTTTGAGTAGAAGACTTTTGGTCTGCCTATTCGGTTTGATACTTCAGTTGTTTTCTTGACACGCTTTGAAGCTACTAATTCTTTGAGGCATTTTGATGTTGTTTGGCGACTATAGCCCGATTGCTCTACAACCTCGTTAAAACTTAGAGGCTTTGAGGATAGTAAAGCGAGCAATTCATTAGAGCGTTCTTTTAAATCATTCTTGCGAACTATTTCTGCCATAATCTGAACAGTTAAGCAATTAAGTCTAATTAAGTTTACGCGTTATTTCAAATTTTAAGTTCTTAAGAGGTTAAAAACGTCTTTAGTCTCTTTTCGCATACTCAGAAATTTGTCTTTCATATTAGGGAGCATACAGTAGCGAAGGTTAAGCGCCCTTCGGGCGCCCGACGACGACGCTAATTACCAAAGGTTGCGAATGTGGGTTTTGGTTGGGATTCGGCGCGGTCAGGTTTTAGCCCTGTCCGCTCCTCATGTTTGACTGTGTTGCCCTGTTGAGTGAGGGCAACGCAGTCAAGAACCGCATTGTGATAAAAGCGGTGGGTTATGGTTCCGACTGTTTGGCGGTTGTCTGTTTTGATGTTGACTTTTAGGCAAAAAAGCGGCCAGTCAAAAGGTTTATCGTTTCGACTGTTCAGCTCATCCGAAATCGTAAACCTTTTGCCCTTCGGGTTTGTGTTCAAAACTGGCGCTTTTTTTGCACGACGGCGACTGTATAGAGGGGCGCATATCAGCCCCGCATTGTGTTGATAACCTCTTTTTATTTACTTTTGGTATTTTACGACTCAAAATTCAGAAATTTTTAATACTTAAACAAATAAAAGAATAACTAAAGGCGATTTGAATAGCAAATACTGATTTTCATCTAACTCTTTTCAAAGGTAACATTTTCAAAGAATTGGTAAAAGCATTATTTGAAAAATCGAAGTATCTTGCAATTCCTTATGGCTACGAGAATCCTTTTCCTAATATCAAAAACAAATTGACACAGGAATATTTTGGATAGTTCCTCAACTGCTTTAAGAATCAGACACTCACCCGACCTGTTAATTTATGATGACCAAGCAGATGACGTCAAATTAGTAGAAGTAAAAATGTCTTCTTATGAAACCCCCCAAATAAAACGAATCGAGTTATACAAGAAGTATTGGGAAGAAGCTATCATAGTAATGGTTGTTCCTTTTGGGAACGTCTTTTATGCTCAACAAATTGCCAAATTAGGCATTAAGGGATATTATCACCTTGCAAGCGATTTTGTTCCAATTCAAGAAATCTTTACAAAAATTAATCCCAACGAGATCACGGAATACAAAAGTATAGCTTTAAAGATGATTAACGCCTTCAAAAATCAGCCAAAAGCTGGTAATGAAATAGAGAATCACCAATAGAAAAAGACGCATATCAGCCCGCATTGTAATTATAGGAAAATAATAGGTTTACTTTAGACCTTTTTTCACTTTAAGTTCCTTTAACCGAGCAGGTCGACCAAAGACTTCATCAAGGAATTCAGCCGTGAACTCAAGCACTTCCGAAGCATCATCAAGGGTAACACCTTTGAGCAAGTCTTGTTGAGGGTGAGCTCCCCAATTGCCTATTACTCTAATTGTGTGGGCTATATTTTTTAGTCCTGGGTTAATTACACGCCGAGATTCTAAGTCGTCTATTTGATTAACTAAATCATCTTTTTGATTAGCTCCAGATGCTTCACAAGTGCTTTGAAGGGTTCTACGGCACATTGCCACAGTTGCTTTTGGTGCTCCAACTCCAAGGCATTTGTTTGCTTCTATGAAATCATCAGCTACTTCCTTTGGAACGGACTTGTCAGCGGTTACGGCTCCTTTAGGATAAGAATCAAGTACATACTCGGGAGTAATACGTATAATTTCTCTTTGGTTTGGTGGAATATTCACGTTTTGAAACTTGAAATAAACCCCTTCTTTGCAACCGATGCATTGCAGGGTTACGCAGTCACCGATTCCTGCACCTAAGAAGGAGCATTTAGTCCCGCAATGAGGGCATAGAAAAGATTGTAAAAGTATTTCTGTCACTTTTTTTCCCCACTTAGAGCTTAGTTGTTACTACTTATATGCCCCATTTAAGTCTATTCAAGTTTTACTTCATAGGCGCTAACAATAATATTTTTATTTATAGACTCCGTATCTTATGATTGGTATATCAGATAGATTAAAAAAGCGATTAATAATTAAGTCTTCGGGTGATTTCTCCAGAGGCTTTTGTTAAGGATTTATGAAGAAGTTTTGACATGCGCCCACTTTTTAAGCAACTTAGACTTATTCGGGCAAAAGCTTTAATGTAACTTTTGAGCAGTCCTTTGCCTATGTGGCGGTTAGGGTTCTTCTTCCACGATATGGCATTTGGGTTGCTGACGGTTTTCATACCGCTTTACGTAGTAGTTTTCCAAAACACCAGCATCTTGGGTGGACCGCTGCTTGCTCTGGGAGTTATGACTTCCATAGCCATATTCTGCTCCATACCCGCGTCATTCCTCTGGGGCTATCTTTGCGATAAAACTCGGCATTACAAGTTTTTCATTCTTCTTTCTTTCGCCTCAACAGCCATAATACTGTTCCTCATGACTCTTCCGTTTGCTCAGAACCTCATCACCTTTGTTATCCTCTACGTTGCTATGCTAATGCTCCACGTGGCACATGAATCACCCAAAAACGTACTTGTCACGGAGCATTACAGCCGCAATGACTGGGAGAAATCTTTCGGGTTCTACGAGGGGCTTACTGAAATCGGTTTTATTATTGGCTTAGCCGCCGGCATGTTCCTGTTCGCATCATCCCTAAGCTTTTCAGCTTTGTCAACTTACTCTTTCTATCTTTGTAGCGGTTTAAGCGTAGTTGCATTGGTTCTGGCAATAGCACTCATCGCGGACCCAATGATCATTTTCGAAAGACGATTGGTAGGCATAGAAAGAAAAATGGATAACGCTTGCCGCGGTTTAGAAGGGTCATCGCGACTTATGGATGGGCTTCGTTGGGATGGTTCACTGAAAGAAGACAGCTTTCTAGGGTTTGCTTCTGCAATAGTTTTGTTTGCCCTTGCCACGAGCATATTGTTTACCCCATTGCCAATATATCTCAGAGGTGTTTTTGGGGGGCAAGAACAATTTGTGTACTTAGCATACATTCTGAACTCTGTTGGAGCAACAGCAGGCTACTTCTTGATTCGTAACCGCGCATTTTCTATGAATATAAGAAAACAAATGCCACGCTTCATACTTCTGCGAAGCATGCTCGTTTTTGCTTTAGTCGCCGCTATTTCGATTGCTTTTCAACCAACGATCATAACTTGTATTCTTCTAATCTGCTTAGGCTTCGCTTATGCAATGTACTACATAATGATGCTTTCACTTTCAATGGAGGTCATCCCTGAAGGAAAAGCTGGCTTTTTCGATGGATTGGTAAGTTTAGGTGCGGCAATAGGTGCTTTTCTTGGACCTTTCTTGGCTCATAACGTGGATTATGTTCCAACATTCATCATTGCCGCTCTAATCTTCTTGGTCGCTTTTGTAACTTTAAAAATATTCAGATAAAAACTAAAAAGAAAAAAGATTGGCGAGCTTTTGGGTTCGACTTTGTTTATTCTGTGTGCACTCTGTATAAGTCAATGTCTTCGCGCATAGCTGGTGTTAATTCGAGGAAGTCTCGTACTGCACGTTCAATGTCTCTGCTTTGTGTGACGTATCTGCCGACGATTAGGATGTCTGCGCCCAGCTCTAAGGCTTCTTTGGCTGTTTCTGGAACGATTCCGCCTGCAACTGCGATTAGCAATTTCTTGTTGGGGAAAGTTTGGCGTATCAGTTTTATGCGTTCAAGTCCGCAGGTTCTACCGCTTTCTTGGTCGATGCCTCTGTGTAGAATGACGACATCCGGTAGGTTTTTAAGCGATTTTAATTTTGCGAGGACGTCCTCTACGTTTAGCATGTCGATGATCGCGTAGATTCCCATGCGTCTTGCTTCATGGACGGTTGCATCAAGGGTTTCTGGGGGGGCTAAGCCTGCTGCAACAACTGCGTCTGCAGTGTCTTCGTATGCGATGTCTACTTCAACTTTGCCAACATCAAGTGTTTTGAGATCTGCTATTACGAATTTATCTTTAGTTACTTGTCGTAGTTCGCTGATTACTTTTGTTCCATATCGTTTGATTAGTGGGGTACCTGCTTCAATGATGATTCTGTCGCTTCCTGGCAATTGTGCTAGAACCTTTTTTGCCGCTTCAAGCGATGGTGCGTCAAGCGCAATTTGTAGGTATGGGGGTCTCCATAGGCGTGGAACTTTGAAGCCCATGATTGGGTGCTTTGAGCGGTCTTTCTCGTAAATTATCTTTTCAAGCGATGGATAGCTCTTTAGTGCTCTTTGCAACGCCATTTTTGTTGCGCCATAGTTGTATTGATATATTTTTCGGTAGTCAGCTGCCTGTGGGTGGATGAAAACGCTGCATATAATTACCCAGCTTTCAAGTTTGTCAGTAGGAATGATTCCTTCTTCTGCTGAGTCAGCAATGGCTTTTGCAACTGCAGCTTGTGCTGGACCGAAAATTTTTCCTGTGTCTGCCATGTTTTTGACGGTTACTTTTGGCACGATTAGGGTGTGTGGTTTTGGCGGCAGGTTAGGTCTGATAACTGCTAGTAGTGGTGTGTGACCTGCTGATAGGCTTGTCATACCTGTAGCGAATGCTTGTCCAACTGGACCTTCTTTGTCTCCTATCATGAGATCGATGTGTGCAACTTCGTTTCCTTCGCCAACCAGCGATTCGCCGATTAAATAAGTACTTCCTGAATTCTCCTTAGGTGTGTCTACAATGGTTGTCGGCGTGAAGTCAATTATTTCTTTGAAATCGACATTGAACTCCTTTAGCCAAGTGTAAAGTGTGTCTCTATGAATTTCCATTTCCTTTGCTGTTCCGATAACTGTCGGTTTTGTCGGCTTGTTTTTGGAACCGACCTCTTTTTTTGCCGCTACAGTTAGCATTTCAACAAATTTTTCGCGAGTTTCTGGTTTTTTAACATCTGCTCCCGACATTTAATTTAGCCTCAGCGCTGTTTCTAACTTTATCTGGTATTTAAAAATGTCGGATGCAGCTGGAAACTATTAAGTATATTAAAAGTATTTTTAGCCATAAATTGGCATGACGTCACTTTTTTTGGGGGCGGCAGTTAAGTTAAATCTGCTGAAGCTTTATCGGTAAATCTATATACTCAGAGTTTTATTGAATGCCTAATTACGAGGCTGCTTCATGTCTTGGACTGATTGGACGTGTTTAGGCGTATTCATTGTTGGATTTTTACTGTTTCTATATGGCGCCAACATGTACAACGCAATCGTAGGCTACACTGGACTCTACATGTGGATAGGCTCAATCGTCGCATACTTGCTTACCTATGTATTCAAAGAGCTAACCAAAAAGCCAGTCATTCAAAAACCGTAAAGGCTCCCATATTTCATATTCAGGTATTTTAGGTACGGTTGAGAATCAAGGTTGCTGCCTGTTACTTTCTTAACGAGTTCCTCTGGATTATAGAGGTTGCCTTCGCTGTGAATGTTTGTTTTTAGCCACTGGTTGGCTTGGTTAAGTTTCCCTTGTAACAGCTGGCTGCGCCACTCCGGCATGTTTTTGCTCATTGTCTCTGCTATTTGCCCATCATAAATATTGCCGAGCGCGTAGCTTGGGAAATACCCGTACAATCCGCTTGCCCAATGAGTATCCTGCATCACACCCTCAGAATCATCTTCAACTTTAACACCGAGATATTCATCGTATTTTTGGTTCCAGACTTCTGGCAACTCGTCTACCTTGATTTTGTCGGCGAAGAGGTCTTTCTCAATCTCAAAGCGTATCGCAATGTGCAAGTTATACGTCACTTCGTCGGCTTCTATCCGGATTTTTGACAACTCAATTTTGTTCACTGCGTGAATAAACTTGTCTAAATCTACCTTGGCAAGGTTCGGAGCTTCTTTTTTAATTTTAGGCCACAATCCTGTCCAGAACTCTGCTGAGTGCCCAATTATGTTTTCGTAAAATCGTGACTGCGACTCGTGTATACCATAAGAACATGTGGAACCTATTGGTTGATACTTCCATTTTAACGGTAGATTCTGCTCGTAGAGCGCATGTCCTGTTTCATGCAGCACAGAGAAGATGGAGCTTGTGTAGTTGTTGGGGTGATAATGGGTAGTTATACGTACATCATCGTAGTAGCCTGTGGTAAAGGGGTGTTCAGTCTCATCTACCCTCCCGCGAGCGTTAGGCGAAGCCGTATCATACCCCAACATTTCCGTTAATAACTGTGCGATTTTACGCTGGTTCTCTACTAGAACAGGAATCGAGAGCACCGTGGTGGATGGCTTGTTTGCGCTGGTTTCAATCTTGTTTATTAACCTCGTTAAGCCCCGTTGAAGCTCGGTAAATATGACTGCAATCTGGTTTGCACTCATTTTAGGCTCAAAATTATCAACCAAAGCCTCGTAAGGTGTTTTCGTCCCTTTAACCTTCATTAGAATCTCTGCTGACTGCTTACTTAGATCTAAAAGTTTTTGCAGATCACCTTTGAACAAGCTAAAGTTTTTCTTCGCCTTGGCTCGCTTCCACCTGTTAACAGTTACTGCTTCCTGCTTGGCAAGTTCTCCCACGAGTTTCTCTGGCAGACTGGTTTGTTCAAGATAGTTTTTGTTGATTAGGTAAATGTTTCGTTGTTGTTCTTGGTTGAGCGTTTGATATGTGGGGCTTGTTTGTATGGTGCTTAAAATTTTTCCTATTTCAGGATCTGTGGCTAATTTGTGTTGGAGGCGGCTTAATAATGCCAGTTGCTCGCTTCTTTGTTCTACAGCTCCAGGCGGCATCATGGTTTCCATGTCCCAGTGGATTATGCCTTCGGCCGTTCCAAGCACAGTAGCGTTTTTAGTTTTTAATAAAAGTTCTCTGTAAGCTAAATTGGCACTTGAGGTCAATGCATTTCTCCTTCAGTGTTTAGGTCAACGGCTTTTATTACTGTTCTGTTATGGGAAAAACGGCTTTATAGCTAGTTACCGTTAAAGGGGTTGCAAAAGCTTTTATCTATCTACAATATAAATGCGGTTTTACAGAGGAAAAAACATTGAGCAGTTTAGAATCTAGTAAAAACTTGGCTAGGATCGGCACAATTATGCTTTTTCTTAGCTTCATTCCATTCGTCGGGATCATAGGGCTAATCTTGGTGTTCGTTGGCATGAAAGGGCTGTCGGAATATTACAAGGAACCTGGCATTTACCATGAAGCTCTTTGGGGGCTCATCTTCGGGATAATCGGGTTGGTAGCACTAACGGCAGGCATAATAATAGCGGTTACCGTCGGCGTTTTCACGATGGGAATCGGTACAATATTAATTGGGATAGCGACGCTTGTAATTGTCTTCATCTTCTACATATTAATGGCAATGCACTTTAGACGAGCGTTCTCCACTCTGGCGCAAAAAACAGGTGAACACGCATTTGAAACAGCAGGCTTCCTGCTATGGATAGGCGCAATACTAACAATAGTCTTTGTCGGGTTATTGCTAATCTTTATTGCGTGGATATTTGCCACAATAGGCTTCTTCTCCATAAAAAGCCAAGGACAACAACAAAACAGCTATGCACCTCCGCCACCTCCAACAGCAACACCCCAACCGGCACAGACAACACGCTTCTGCCCAAACTGCGGCGCACCAGTAGACCCAAACGCTACATTCTGCCCTAACTGTGGAAAACCGTTAAAGTAAAAAATAACCTCTAACTTTTTTTTATCAAGCCAATATTTTCAGAAATGAAGCTTAAACTCTGAAACAAAAACACACTGAAAAAATTAAATTAGGCTATAAGTGGTACATTAATTCTAGTAATTGTTTAGGCTATTTTAATGGATAAACAAAATATGAATCGGTCTGTTCTTCCAAAAGCACCACCGCTGCATGAGGAACCAATCGAAGGCATAGAAGTATGAAAAGAAGTCTGCGAAATATGCGGAAAGACCTTCTAAACACATTCTGAACTCGACAGGCACATGGAACACATACATGGAAATCCCGAAAAAGCCCACCCAAGACCCCATGAGCAATGACGCGTATGATACTTAACAGCTATTCTTTTCCTTTTATCCTTTTTCTGAGCGGTTTAATAATGTTTACCCTCATATGTCGCAACCTTAGAAATCAAGTAAGCGCTCAAATAACCAGCTGCCAATCACAAATGTAATATATGCTTAGCTAAACAACATTCAGTTCTGGTGCCCTTAAACTTGAAAAGCAAAATCAGCAGCATAGAATTCACTAATAGAATCCGCGATAACATTCTTGCCATAAGAAAAAGCAGCCTCGAACAGTTCTATGAAGAACTTAAAAAAGCTGACTGTATCATCTGCAGTGGTTCAGGACGCTCACTGTACTCGCTCAATGCAGCAATGAGTCTATTCACTAGAGATCAAACTGCCCTTAGAAACAAAGTTATCCTAACCCCTGATGACCCTGGGTTTCCAGGCAAGAACATGTATGATGCTGCGAAAGACTTGGAAAAACGGTACAAAAAAACTCTACTGCTTATGAACTCTGGCAGCGGCACTTCAAACGACCCTTTAGTTATGGCTCAGGACTTGACAATCTATATTGAAGAAAAAAAGACGGATCGCTTCAGCATGGGATTGTTAACATCCAACTTGGAGTCGCCACTGGCAACGGTCACAAGCAGGCACGGGACCGTCTTGCAAATAAAAGGGCGTGGAAAGTCCAAGCCTTCATCCATCTACAGTGAAACCGGCATAATGGGCGATATCTTCGAACTTGGAACCCTTGAATTGCTAAACATGATCATTGAAGCCATCATCAGAGATCTTAATTCGAATGACGTCTTGAAACTGTGCGAGGAAGAATTCGATATAATAGGCAAAATAATTGATGCAAACGTTGATTCCGAAACCTATCTTCACATTGTGGATTTGCTTGAGAAAGGAACCAACGTGTTTTTAGGTGGAAAAGGAACTGCTAACCAAATAGCTAAAATGACTGGTATACGACTTTTTCATATCAAGAGCTTCCTTGGCGATAACGTTTTCATGGCACGTGGCATCAATACGCCTCGTCCAAGAGCAGGGGACGTTGAAATCTTGATCTCTTACTCAGGCGAATCTAAACCTGTTCTTTTATGGTGTGACGCCGTCAAAAAGTATAATGGATCAGTGCTTGCAATAACATCCAACGACAAATCAACATTAGCCAAGCACTCTGACCTGCAAATATTCCTCCCTGAAGAACAACGTATGCCAAGGCGATTCTACACCCGTGCAGCATATGTTCTTAGTCCGTTGCCCGTTAAATTGGCGGAAAGATTAACTGAACGAGGTTTAAGCCTCCCCGAATACATATTGAGTTGGTATCATTCAATTACTGAATAAACCGTTTAAAGCAGGTTGGTGCTCCGGCCGGGATTTGGACCCGGGTCGCCGACTCGAAAGGCCAGTATACTTGACCGGACTATACTACCGGAGCGCTTTTGCCAGAAGCATCAAGCAGAATGCTTTTTCCTTCGAATAAACCTTACCCTTCCAGAATCGGGCTTTTAGCTGGCTTGCGGTTTTTTGGTTGAGGTTTTAGGCCTAAACAAAAAGGCCGTTATTTGATCAACAAGTTTGCTTTGGTTCTGGCTGGTTTTCTCTAGTTCTATTACCCGCTTTTCTATGTCACTTGAAATGATTTTGCCCTCTATTCGGTTTGCTGAGCGGAACATGAGAAGCATTTTGAAGACTTCTGCGATGGCCTTCTCTTGCTCGTTAGCGGAGGCAGGCTTAATTCCAGCAATGACGGATAATAAGTCAACATAGTGTTCCTTGATTTTAAGTTCCGCATTTACTGAGGGGTCAGTTGGAAAAGCAATACTTAGCGGGTTTTTTTTGGCAAGTTCAGCGGCTGTTGGGAACCTGATTATGATATCTCCTCTGATCCAGGAAGCCACAAATTCAGTAACGAACTTTCGGATTTCTACCTGACTGAAAAGGATAGTTGGGTCTGCTTTCGGTGCAGACTCAGTTTTCCTTTTTATTCGAACGTTAATAATTTTTTTATCTTCAGAGTTGTTCTCCACAGCGCTTCCCTTCCATACTTATCGGGTGTTTCCCATTTCCTTTTTAGCGTATCACTAGTATTTAAGAAAAATCTTTAAAAAGAAATTTTGGCTGCTGATGGGATTTTCCCAAGGATTTTCGCTGTTGCCCTCTCTACTTTTTCGCGGTCTGAGGCATCTGTGTACACTCGCAATATGTTCATGAAACCTTTCAGAGTTTCAAAAATCTTTGAGATCTCACTAAGCCTTTGAAGCATTTTTTCGCCCTGTTGGCTTCTACTGAAGACTGGTATTTCCATGGATTCCATAAGCACCGCATGGTGATAGGGTACCGATGGCACAGTTGGTACGTCAATTATTACTGATTCAATGCCCACGCCTGCTTCCTTAGCTATCTCACTTTGCATTTGGCGCCGATACGATTCCCTACCAAAAAGATTCGAAATCATGGCGTCTTTCTCATAGAAGGTTCGCTCGTAGGCACATTTTAGCATCTTGCGTTTCTCAAGATTGGCAATTATTCCTTTAGAAGCTTGGCATTTTTTGAGGGCTGACCAAACTGTATAGTCATCCAGCTCCAAGTACTCTTCAGGTGTCTTAAACGCTGTCAAGCCAAGTTCGCTGTTGGCTTTTTCCATGGCGGTTGCCAGCATAATCTGCGCTGCTCTGCCTACACGGTGGAAATAAATGCTTTTAAATGATTCAATTCGCGCAATCATAAAGGACTCCAACGCTGACAGGGCTCCAAGTTCCACTGCCAAGTTTTCGCCCAAAACATCAAGCGCGTGGATTAGGCGGTAAACGTCTATGAATCCGTATTCTGCACCCGTGTGATAGGTGTCTCTGACAATAAAGTCCTGCTTATCAACATCGACAGCACTGCTGATAATTTGGTCAAGAAATGCTTTGCCAGGCTTATGGAGTTTGCCTACCGCAAGCTTGCCAACTTCCTGAGGCTTATACCCGATCTTTGAAAGTTTATCGCCAACCTCGCTTTTCTCAATAATCCACGATGTGAGGTCCTCATGAGTTTTCTCTAATTCCTTAATGAGTAAATGCTCAAAAACATGAGAAAAAGGCCCATGCCCGGCGTCATGGAGTAGCGCTGAAATACGGCACGTGTCCACTTCTTCGTCGCTAACAACACGTGAGATATTTGGGTTATCCAAGACTTGTCCTGCCAAAAACATTACCCCTACACAATGTTCAAAGCGGGTGTGGTTTGCGCCCGGATAAACGTATTCTGAACCTGCCAGTTGACGTAGTCGTCTTAAGCGTTGCATTGGGTAGGTATCGATCAAGTTTTTTTCTGCTTCAGTAATATACACATAGCCGTGTACAGGATCTTTTATTTCTCCCCAGTAAGCCTTTGGCACAATTTAAGCCTCGCAATTAAGTTATATCTATGGGTCTCCCTATAATGTCTAACGCTAACTAGCCAGAGGGAAAAAACATCACTAAGAAAGGCGTCTTTATAGTTATCGAAGGCTTAGACGGAAGCGGAAAAACTACGCAAGCCACTATTTTGGCAAAGAAACTCTCTGAAAAATATAGTATAGTCTGTACAGCAGAGCCCAGTCAAGGCAAAATAGGCAAGTTCATCCGCGAAAGCTGTCTATACGAGCAAAAACGGCTCCCAACAGAAGCCGAAGCACTAATTTTTGCAGCCGACCGCATTGAACACATGCAAAACGAGTTGGCGTCTGCCCTCGAGGAGGGAAAAATCGTGATTTGCGATCGTTACGTTTACTCATCACTTGCCTATCAGGGCAGCGCTGGGCTCAGCTTAGATTGGATAAAAACCATCAACGCTCGAGCTTTGGAGCCCGATTTCGCAATTTATGTTGATGTGTCACCTGAACATGTGTTGGAACGTTTGAAGAGAAAGAAATCTGTTATGGAAACACTTGAGACCCAACGGAAGGTGAGGCAGATTTACATGAAGTATGTTGAGAAAGGCGAACTAATCCTCATAGATGGCGACAAACCTAAAGAAGAAGTCGCTGAAGATCTATACTCACAAGTCTTGAGTCTACTAAAAAGAATCGGTTTTTAAAAAAGAAGGAGAGTTTAGTCTTCTCTCCACTTGAACAGTTTCACTGCCAGCCCGAAAATTACGGCCGTTAGGGTCCCCACGACTACGACGTCAATTATTGCTCCTGTGAGGTTTCCGTAGACCATGACGTTGTTTAAGCCCTCAATTATGTAGAAAAGTGGCAGTACATGTGCGACAGTTTGCAAATATTGTGGCATGGTGCTGATGGGAAAGAATGTGCCTGAAAGGAACATCATCGGGAACGTAACTATGTTGCCTATTACGCCTGCAGTTTCAGGGCTCTTTGTTACTGTGCCAACAAGCATACCGAGCGCTGCGAAAAGCATTGGACCTAAGACTAGGAATGGAATTAACCCAAGACTTAAAGTAACATGCGCTCCGAAAGCGAAGATTCCAACTCCAACCATTAGCAGGAAGCCGGCGATTGTTAAAACAATGTACCAGAGCACCTTAGAGGTTAGCCACTCCATCTTTGTCAGCGGGGTAAGTGACAATTGCTTGAACAATTTGTTTTTCTTGTATTCTGATGAGATGTTGACTAATGAGAACATTGGGCTGGTAAGGATTGAGAAGCCGATTAAGCCCGGAATCAAGAAGTCAATGAACTTAGTTTGCTGGGTATTGACGGTTGCCGATGTTATGCTTATAATTGGTGGGGTTGTGTCATTGTATTTTTGTTGGAAGTAGTTTAGATTGAAATAGTTTGCGTAGCCGTTAACTGTTCCGCTAACGATGCCGCTTGAACTTGAAGTGGGATTGCCATAAACTGTTAAGTTCAGTGGATGTCCTGTCATGTAGTTAGAGGAGAAGTTTTGCGGTATAATGATCCCATCAGACGCTGAATGTGCAGCTAGGTAATCTGGGAAATTCTCTGAAGCGTTTATCGTTATCACTCTAATTGTCGTTGATTCATTTAGCATTGTCAGGAATTCTAAAGACAATGGTCCATTATCCTGATTTTGTGCATAAACATTAATTGTTCCAGAGCTTCCTCCAGAAAAGATGGCTCCGAAAATCAAAATTAGAATCACTGGGAATATTAGGCCGAAAAATAATCCAAACTTGTTTCTAAGGTAGCCACGGCTGAAAACTTTGAAGTCTGAAGCGATTCTTTTTCCACTGACCATTTAAGCTCTCCTCTTATTTTTCGAAGGTTTAGTTTCTACTTCTGGGCTGACTTCTCCTTGTTCGTTAACAAGTTTGACGAAAACGTCGTCTAGGCTATCTTGGCGTGTTTGGATTTCTCCCCAGTCCATTCCTGACTGTTCAGCTGCTGCCAAGGCGGCTAGGGCATCAATTTTTTTTCTTAGCGGTATGAAGATTTCTCCCTTAGCTGCATCGTAATCAACTTGTAACTCAGTATTTGCCCTAATGTAGTCAGCGAGCTTTTGGCTTCCGTGAATTTCCAGTCTTTCCCCTGATCCATGCTCGTTAATGATTTGTTCAGAGGTTCCCATTGCAACGATTTTTCCATGATCCATGATGGCTACTCTATCAGCTAATTGCTGGGCTTCGTCCAAATAATGCGTTGTTAAAATTATGGTTTTGCCCTTTGCTTTTAGACCGCGTATGACTTCCCAGATAGCTCTTCTCGCGTTGGGGTCAAGTCCAGTGGTGGGCTCATCAAGAAAAAGCAAATCTGGGGAATTAACAAGCGATAAGGCAAGCCCCGTTTTCTGTTTTTGTCCGCCTGAAAGGCTGTCAAAGTTTTTTTTGGCGGAGTCTTCAAGCAAAACTTCCTTTAGTATCTCGTCAGGGTTAACTTTAACGTTGAAGAGGTCAGCGTAATAGATTATGGCTTCTCTTGGGGTTGTTTTCTCAAAGAAAGTGAACTCTTGGGGAATAACACCGATTTTCTTGTGAAGCGCATAACCGCTTTTCCACGGGTCAAAACCCAAAACCTTCACGTCGCCTCCATCCCTCTCACGCAAGCCTTCCAAAATCTCAATAGTTGTGGTTTTGCCTGCGCCGTTTGGACCTAAGAGACCGAAAACTTCCCCTTGGTTAACTGTGAAGGAGATGTCGTCTACAGCCTTTAAATCTCCATAATTTTTTTTAAGTGAAGATACTTCAATTGAAATCAACAAAATAGCTCCTTTTTTATTTTCTGAAACAGCAGTCTCCTGTGCGCTTCTGTTTTTACTAGTTGTAACAAATATAACTTTCGGCTATGAAATTAATAGTTCGACGGTTTTACGATAGGCTAAACTATCGGTTAGTTTTTTTTAGGGGTTTTCTGCTTGATCCTTCGTTTAACTTGTTAAAAATGAATTGGGTCAAGTCTTCAGGCGAAAGGTATCTGGGGCCTCTTTCATGGTGAATCTGGACTTCAAAGCTTTCTTTGCCATAAATCGTTCGAATAAGGTAATAGTCGAACTTTAATGGAGTTTTCTTTGCTTGTTTTTCTTTATAATACCTTATTGCACAGAAAAAATCAAGGGTTTGTAACTGGTTATATGTAAGAAGACTAAACACTTTTTCAGTTTCCTGCTCATCGATAAAGGTGAAGCCCGCGTTTTCAGCTAAACCAAACTCAAAAATTATAGTTGAATCCGGGAAAGTTGGGTTAGCTACTTCTTCGAAACTAAACTCTTTCTTGTTTGTCTCACAAAAAACGTTGATCAATTTCTGTTGGAGCTGCTTGCTCGAAAGTGTGGTGTTGAAGATTTCATTCATTTGGATGCTGGAGGGGAAATTCTCGTAAAATCCCAGCAATACTGGTACGCTTCTATGCTTTCTTCATTTTCTGTATTTTTTCGAGGCTGTCTAGCAATTGAGAAAGCGCTGAGCTGAATTTTTGAAGTTCGTCGGCATCGTCGGTTTTCGCAATTTTGTTTTCAAGGTCCTGAATCTTCGTTAATAAAGTAGTTTCTAAGTTTGTCGTAGGCTGAGTTGCCTGTAGGTTTGGGCGGTTCTTCCTCGCCTTCTTTAACAATAACCACTTTTTTCTCGTCATTTGCGCACCATAGTGAACCGTCTTTGAGCCTGAACAGTGGTGAAGCGCATGCTGGACATGAAAGGTCGGTTAAAGTAGCGCCTTGCCTTAAAAGGTCAGCCATCCGTTTAATGGGTGTGTTTTCTTTTTTTTCCTGCAAATAGAACCCCAAAGTAAATACGTATGAACCCTTATATAACTGGGTTACTCGAAAAAAGAAGGGGTAATGTTTAATTTATGGTTAGAAAGAAAAAAGCCGAAGAGTATGAAGCCAAAATTCAGCAAGCGTTAACGGTACTAACAGAAGTTTCTGAAGATAGCACAACTCCGCGAAACATCAGGCGCTCTGCAAAAGATGCAATGAACGCCCTTCAAAGCTCAGAATATACCCCGGCTGTACGTGCTTCAAACGCGGTTTCCATGTTGGACGAAATCCTGCAGGATCCAAACATGCCGGCTTACACTCGGGTTAAACTTTGGAACGTAATGAGTTTCATTGAAGCAATAAAAGACTAGCGAGCTTCCAACTTTTTATTTTGGGCTTTTAAGAGTATTTTAGATATGTTAAGCTTGCTCTTGAGCATTGTTTAGCTTTTTAGCCAGTTTCTTAGATTCTTTGTAGGATTGAGCACAATGGATACAGCAGAAAGCCATTTCTGATCCATCAATATTTTCTCTATCGGCGCCTTCATAGACTTTGCATCCGCAATGGGCGCAAACGTAGAGGCTTGGTTCAATAACTATTGTAACCAAATGGGCAAAGCGTTTAAAAAGATCAGTGCATAATTCTCTTCCAGCTTCTGTTAGCTCGAAAATTTTTCTTTCTTTTTCACCGATTGGCTTTTGTGTATGTAACACTAAGCCTTTTTCCTTCAAGTTGTTGCAGGAAGGGATAAACAAGGCTGGGGGTGACAACTTTTTTGAACCTTGTTATGTTATAGGCCGTGGGCTGGTCCTTCATAGAGTATGGTATGTATGTAGAAGCATGAAAAGTCAGAGATCAATTCATCGATGTTTTCTGGTTTCATTATTCTATTGATGGATTTTCTCTGAATATAAATGCAGTTTAGATATATCCAAAAAAGATATTGCGGCCATTGTGATTTACGACTAGTTCAGCGCTAACATTTTTGTGGCTGTATTATGCCAGTCACAGAATCTTAAATATTTCCAGCGAAATAAGAGAAATCACAACTTTTAGGAGAATAAAAAATGATTTTAAACAGTAAACTGCAACTCTCTGCACTTTTCGTTATCGCTCTGATGATTGCTTCCGCAGTTCTATTAGCAGAACCAGCCAAAGCTCAAACCGAAGAATTCTTAAATAGACCCCACGGTGGCCAACCAAGCGGTCTCATAGGTGACCCGAATCTCGGACCTTTGCCCGCAGGGGTTACCCCACAATACACAATCGAACAAACAGCCTACATGAGTTTAACACCAAACCCATTAGGACAAAACCAGCAACTACTAGTAAACGTATGGACATCACCAGGAATGTACCATTCCTTCTACGGATTCGGATACGTTGTTGAAATCATAAAGCCAGACGGCACTAACCAAACAATTGGTCCATTCAACTCTTATCTTGGAGACGACACAGCCTGGTTCATATACACCCCCGACCAAGTGGGCACATACAAATTTAAATTCCAAACACCAGGAACCTGGATTCCAGCAGGACAGTACTATGATTTGCCTGGCTCAACAACCGGCGGCTTCGGTGCAGGCGGCCAATTCTATAATCTCGGTGCTTCGGTATACTACACTCCTTGCTCCACTGATTGGCAAAACGTAACCGTTCAAACAGACTTCATTTCTTCTTGGCCAGCAGCACATATGCCAACAAGCTACTGGAGAGAACCCATATCCCCGATGAACAGAGAATGGGCGACCATCCTATCATACTATCCATGGAACGGCGCTATCTACTATGACAACGGACGCGTTTGGTACCCAAGCAACTACAGGTTAACACCATACGTCCAAGGACCAAGCACTGCACACGTTGTATGGAGACGACAAGGAGCCATAGGTGGTTTACAAGGCATTGACCAAGGCTACTACTCATACACAGCAGGTGGCGGTAACCCAAACATAATCTTCCAAGGAAGAGCCTACCAAACTTACACAGCCCCACCGCAGTTAACAAATATTAACGGCACATGGGCAGCCAACGGCAATGTTGCTGGAATAACAATGTGGGTATGCTATGACTTGCGTACTGGACAAGTCTTCTGGCAAAGACCATTAGCTGCTGGCGAAACAGCACCAACCGATGTCATCGAAGAAGCACCAGTATCAAGCTTCCCTGGCGCTGAGGTATCGAATGCACCGTCATTAAGCCTAATAACGATCACAGCACCGACAACAACCAGTACAAGCGGTGTTCCCACTGGAGGAACCCCTGGCAGAATCATCAAATACAACCCCTACACTGGCGCAGTCCTCTCCAATGTTACCGGTGTTCCGATAGGCTGTACTGTTGCGCGGCCAGGCATTGTCAGTCCGAGTGGCGAATATGGATCAATCTTGTTCAACTACACACAAGTCTACAGCTTCCAAACAGTTAACTCAACTGCAGGCTTATACCGACTGATTAAATGGAGCGCAGCGGGAACCAGCACCAACTTTACCACAAGAATACTCAGCAACATAACAGTTCCGAACAAATACACACCAACAGCTCTGTCAGCAATCGACTACAACGCAGGCGTTTCAGTGGCTGTACAATGGGCTAACCCACCTGGAGCACAATGGTGCATCGGCATAAACATGACCGCTATCGACATTAACACAGGCGACAGATTATGGGACTACGCCACAAACGACAGCGTCACCAACAACATCCAGACACTATCTTCGCCAGTTGCAGACTGGGGCAAAGTTGCAGTCGCGATGCAGAACAGACATTGGAGTTGCTTTGATCTACGCACAGGCGCTAAAGTCTGGGATAGTGATCTCACTGGATACCCATGGGGTAACTGGTGGGCATACGCTACAGCATCATACGACTTTAATTCAACTTTCGGCGAGATCATCGCTTGCGCATATGATGGTCTCTACGCGCTCGATTGGAATACAGGAAAAATACTCTGGCATTTCAGTGACCCATCAGTACCATTTGAGTCACCCTACGGCTATTATCCATTCTTCACTGGGGTGCGCATGGCTGACGGAAAAATCTATGCATACAGCGGTGAACACACTGCAAGTGAACCTATCACTCGAGGCTGGTCAATCTACTGTGTCGACGCTATTAACGGCTCACTAATTTGGAAGATGCAAGGTCCTATGGCTGTAGGCCCAGTTGCAGACGGCTACTTAGCCACATCTTGCACCTATGATGGGTATACATACATCTTCGGTAAAGGACAAAGCCAAACAACGGTGTCAGCTTCAGTAGCAAGTGGATCAGGTATAACCATATCTGGAACAGTCATGGACATGTCCCCAGGCGACCAAGGTAGTTGGATAAACCCAACAGCACTACTCGACTCACCAACAAAACAAGGCACAATACCCTGCGTCAGTGCGGCATCACTGGCAACACAAATGCAATACCTCTATGAACAACAACCAATTGACGGAATATGGCACAATGAAACACTCGTTGGCGTCCCAGTAATCCTTACCGCAATAGGATCTGACAGCTCAGTGATTGACTTAGGAACAGTGACAACCAACGGCTACTACGGAACCTTCAGCTATCATTGGACTCCACCAAAAGCAGATACATATACCATAACAGCAGACTTCGCCGGTGACGGCTCATACGGCAGTTCATCAGGTGCAGTAGCGCTTTCAGTAGGTGCAGCTGCATCGACAACACCAGCACCTTCACAAACGCCACCAACCTCTTCAAACGTTGCAACAACAGCTGATCTAATGACCTGGATAATCATCGCCGCAGTTGCAATAATTATTGCAATAGCCATTGCAACAGCTTTGATACTTCGGAAACATTAAAGAAAAAACAAATCAAATCCCTTTTCCCTTTTTTTTGTTGGGAAAATTTATACGATGGCTGAAAAGGTTTCGGCGGAAAGTTCACGATTAATTTAGATTTTGACATTTTTCTTCTTAAGGTTTCACCGCCGGAGCCTCAGCAAACAACTTTTTGTGTTTATCTCCTGCCGCCTTAACAAATATATGGTACTTGTTGCATGTAATTCTGGGTTCCAAGGGAGGCAGTGCCTGTGAAATATGATGTTATTATTGTTGGTGCAGGACCGGCAGGTATCTTCTCAGCGCTAGAACTAACCGAGAAAACAAATTTAAACGTCCTCATTCTTGACAGAGGACCAGATATTGATAAACGTAAATGTCCATCCAGCCGAGGATTCGAATGTGTCCATTGCGAGCCATGCTCAGTTCTCTCCGGCTGGGGCGGAGCAGGCGCTTACAGTGATGGCAAACTAACTTTGTCAACAGAAGTTGGCGGTTGGCTAAATCAGTATGTTTCAACTAAAGAGCTTCAGGCATTAGTAAAATACGTTGACAGTATATACATTAAATTTGGTGCTAGCGAACAAGTCTTCGGCAGCGATAACGAGAAAGTAGATGAAATAGAACGTGCAGCTTCATTGGCTGGACTCAAGCTTATTAGGCAAGAAGTACGCCACATGGGCACTGATAAATGCCTTGAAACACTGCACCGAATGCGCAAGGCACTTAACGGTAAAATAATATTTAGGCCAAAAACAGATGTTAAAGGATTAATCGCTGAAAACCATCTTATTCAAGGCGTAGAAACCGTAGATGGCGAAAAAATTCTCGGCAAATATGTCATTATTGCACCTGGCAGAAGCGGTGCTGAGTGGTTGCAGATGGAAGCCCAATTGCGTGGGTTAAAAACAGTAAATAATCCTGTTGATATTGGTGTGCGCGTTGAGGTTCAAGCCTCTGTTATGGAAAACCTTACTAAGGCGCTTTATGAGCCTAAACTGGTTTATTATTCAAGGCTTTTTGACGATATGGTTCGAACCTTCTGTGTTTCACCCTATGGCGAAGTTACAACAGAATCCTACGACGGAGTCTTAACCGTCAACGGTGGAAGTCATGCGGAAACAAAAACAGATAACACAAACTTCGCAATCTTAGTTAGCACATCTTTCACAGAACCATTCAAGGAACCAATCGCTTATGGTAAATATGTCGCACGCTTGTCAAACCTGCTGAGCGGAGGAGTTATGGTTCAGAGGCTTGGCGATTTGGTTGCTGGGCGACGTTCGACTCCTGAAAGACTCTCCAGAAGCGTAGTTGTGCCAACGCTGAAGAATGCGACGCCGGGCGATTTGAGTTTCGTTTTGCCTTACCGTTACTTGTCCGACATCCGCGAGATGCTTCAAGCCCTAGATGTGATTGCGCCAGGAGTACACTCCAGAGACACATTACTATACGGAATAGAAGTCAAATTCTACTCCTCACACCTACAACTCAACAATGCGTTGGAAACAAAAATCCAAAACATGTTCACCATCGGCGACGGAGCAGGTGTAACACGTGGCCTAATTCAAGCGTCAGCTTCAGGGGTAATTGTTGCAAGGGAAATATTAAAACGTGAACACATGGTGAAGTAGACATGACTGCGGTTGCACAAGAGATTCGTTGCAGCCACTGCGGCGCTCCAGTTGAGTTTAAGCCTGGAGAAATCATTGCAACATGCAAATACTGTGGCTTTACCACCGTTATTGAGACAGGGCAAGCATTCACTTTTGAGCACTCACTTATCTTAAACGAGTTTGACCTGAAAAGTATAGAGAACCCGATTCACGATTGGATGAATGGTGGCTTCCTTAAACCTGGGGATTTAGCAAGAAAATCGAAACTTGTAGCCAAAGACCTATTTTACCTACCGTTTTGGGTTATCTCTGTGGAGGCTAAGAGCACTTACAAGGGCATCTTTGAACGAATAGCCCCTGTTATAGTGAAAGAGGGCACAATCTCAAAGGAATACGACTGGTTAGTTTTAGCTCGCGATGCATCAGATTTTCCCACACACGAGTACGATTTGCCCTTGGAGGGTAAGATTCCTTTCGATTTTCGAAAAATCGAGGGGTTTGCCAAGCTTTTAAATAGCGAAATTGACCGTGAAGAAGCACTGAATAAGGCTAAGCAGGAAATTGAGGATCACCACCGTTTCCTTCTACAGCAGGACGTCGACAGAATAGTCGAGATAAAAACGGATTTTACTGCTAAGCAAATTGTATACTTGCATGCGCCCGTCTGGTTTATAAAATACGAGTACAAAAGTAAATTGTACCAGTTGATAATTGAGGGAACTGGTGGAACAGCCTTAAAAGGCGACATACCATCTGCAAGATTCTGAGCTCCAACTGCTTTAAAAAACTTTAAAAGCCACCTCTTATTATCAACGAATACTAAAAAAAGGCGGATATATAAAATGATTGAGAAAAATGATGTGTATTCAGAAGTTAAAGGCCAAATGCGTCTCTCTGAGCGAATAGCCGCTTTTGTTCCTGGCTTCCGCGGATACAAAGAGAAAGAAATTCGTCGCGAAAGCGACAGGCTAATCAGGGATCACTTGTACCTGAAACTTTCAGCGGATAAAAACGATTTAAGAGAAATTGCACAGAAACTTGCCGACCGCCGTTACTTCGACGTTATGACTGACATGGACCGCCTACAAGCCAAGATAGATCGGGTGGCTGAGAAAGTTAATCATGCTTCTTACGGTTATAGCGGCTTCTTCGACGCTGTTAAGGTTAAAGAGGACTCTCTTGACCGCATGATAGATTTCGACAACAAGCTACTAAACGGCGTAGACGCATTAACCACTGAAATCAGCGGGTTTAAAGCCGATTTAGCCAGCGGCAACACTTCCAACCTTAAAACCAAAGTTCAAGCTGTAACTGATAAACTTGAAGCTTTAGAGGACAAGTTTGATAGCAGAAAAGAAATCATTTTAGGAGTGTAAACAGAAAATGCCACAGGTTATAGAATGGACAAATGCAGGTCCAGACCAAATCATCTACAAGTACCCAAACGAAGACATCACGTGGGGAGCACAATTAATAGTTCATGAATATGAAATGGCAGTGTTCTTCCGAGACGGAAAAGCCTATGACGTTTTCAACGCAGGCAGACACACCCTAACAACTCTCAATCTACCCTTGGTTACCAGTTTACTAACTCGCCTTGCAGGTTTTGGCGGCAACAAGCCATTCAAAGCCCAAGTCATCTACATAAGCACAAAAGTCTTCAACGGAAAATGGGGCACAAGAGCACAAACCACCGAGCTAGCTCCACTGCAAGTTTTCGGTCAGTTCCTATTCAAAATCGAAGATTCATCACTATTCGTTAACGAAGTCGTTGGCGGACAAAACGCATACACAACCGAAGACGTCAACAGCTTCCTAAGAGGTTTCCTCAACGAAAAAATCATCGACGAACTCTCACACTACGACCTAGTTACGGTCTTTACACGAATCCAAGAAACAGCCGTTATCGTCAAAAACTCACTTATTGACTACTTCAAACGCTTAGGAATCGAACTAACAGACCTGAGATTCGAAGGCATAGACACAACCCCTGAATACCGAGAACGCCTCTTCTGGCTAAAAACAGGCGGAACACCAGCCGACACAGTCTTGCGCATGGAAACTGTCAAGAACGCAGCCGCATCTCTTGGACAATCAGGCGGCGGAGGAGGAGCCTTAGGCACAGGCATGGTTCTCATCCCACAAATCATGAACCAACAGGGTCAAGTTCAAGCACAAGCTCCAACAGCAGCACTAGTCATCTGCCCCAAGTGCGGTTCGCATGTTCCAGCTACATCCAAGTTCTGTCCTGAATGCGGAACATCCTTGACGCCCCCTAAAGTTGCAACCATAAAATGCCCCAAGTGCGGTCAAGACATTCCAGCAGGCTCAAAGTTCTGTCCTAACTGCGGCCAAACTCTAAGCTAAGAAGGCAATGCCATGTCTGAAAGTAGAAGGCAACTGCTTTCCATAGGCGCTTTCTTTATAATCCTAGTTGTAGTGATACTGTTATTCGCCACCAACATCATAACTTCGGGATTGATTGTACCACTTGTGCTTGGGCTTTTCGGCATCTGTATTATAGCCTTAGCGGCATTGCAAAGTTCAAACCCGCAAAAATATGAGCGTAGTGCGTTTAGCACCATGGCGATGGGCGGATGCCTGATTGTTCTTGGCGCAGCGTGGTATCTGTTCAGCTTCGGCTGGCTCTACTCGTTGGCACTAATTCTGCTGGCATTAGGGCTCATAGCGATTGCCGCAGCCTTAAGACGAAAATAACCTATATTGAGCCTTTTTTAGCTCTAAACATTTTTCTATATCAATGCACAGTCACATCACAGAAGGCAACCAGTTATGAGTGAAGATACTATTGGACGCGGCACATGGTATGACATGATGGCAAAGAAAGTCATCGAAAGAGAACAACAGCTCGGCAGAGACACAAGCAAAATCCGAACCGAGATGGGTCTTGGAGCCTCAGGTTTCCCACACATCGGCAGCCTAGGCGACGCCGCACGCTCATACACTGTGACTCTTGCTTTGAAAGGCTTAGATTTTAATTCTGAATTGGTTGCCTACTGTGACGACAAAGACGGCTTACGAAAGGTTCCAGCCGGACTCTCGAAGGATTTGGAGAAGTTTCTTGGCTACCCCGTTTCGATCATTCCTGATCCGTTCGGTTGCCATGAAAGCTACGGCAAACATATGAGCTCCCTTCTATTGGAGTCATTAGACAAGTGCGGGATAAATTACAAGTATTTTTCAGCTAAAGAAGTCTATGAAAAGGGCTTGTTGCTTAACGAAATCAGAACCATACTCACAAACGCCAAACAAGTAGGACAAATAGTAAAAGAAGAAGTCGGGCAAGACACCTACACGGAAGTTTTGCCTTACTTTGCAGTCTGCGAAAACTGCGGACGTATCTATACGACACGCGCTTATTCATTTGACCCTAAAACTGATAAAGTCCATTATAAATGCGAGGGCTTGGAAATTCGGGGTCGAAAAATCGAGGGCTGTGAGTATGAGGGCGAAGCTGACATTAAAGAAGGCAACGGAAAACTCACTTGGAAAGGTGAATTCGCCGCCCGCTGGAAAGCCTTGGACATCAGGTTTGAGGCGTTTGGCAAAGATATTGCTGACTCCGTAAAAATTAATGACCGAATATGCCGCGAAGTACTCTGTTTCGAGCCGCCATCACATGCAAAATACGAAATGTTCCTCGATAAGGGAGGAAAGAAAATTTCCAAGTCGGCCGGTAACGTGTTTACACCGCAGGTTTGGTTCCATTATGGTTCGCCTCAATCTCTACTTTTGCTCATGCTCAAACGCTTCGTTGGCACACGAACGTTAGATGTATCTGATATTCCAGCTTACATGAACGAGCTTGATTATCTTGAAGACGTTTACTTTGGCAAAAAGCAGGCGGGCGAAAAAGAGACCATACGGCTAAAGGGCCTCTATGAGTACTGCTTTGTTACCAAGCCGCCAGCCAAACCGAGCATTCATGTGCCCTACAATTTGATGGCATTTCTGGTCAAGATGGCGCCTAAAGAGTGCCTATATGCTTATGTAACTGAGAAACTGCAAAGTTACGGCTACCTCCAGAAGAATCAGACTTTAGACTCTAACCTCAAACAACGTATCGAATACGCCTCAAACTGGACAAGAGACTTTGAAGAAATCAAAGAAACACAAGTAGACCTCACCGCCGAAGAGCAAAAAGCAATCACTGAACTTCTCACAAAACTCGAAACTGAGGACGATCCAGACAAAATCCAAAACGCCATCTTCAACTCAGCAAAAGACAACGGCATACAGCCAGGCGGCTTCTTCAAAATCCTTTACAAGATTCTAATGGGCACACCACAGGGTCCACGTTTAGGTCCCTATGTACTCGCCATGGGGAAACAAAACGTGATTGCCGCACTGAATAGGTCAACGGCGAAAAGCCCAAGCAGTGTGTAGCACTTTAACTGCTGAAAGAGCCAATAAATAGTTATATTGTCTTTTCCTTATCGTTATGTCAATTTAACAACAGAGAATCGTTAGTAAAATTGATACTCCCTCTCCCCTGAATGCGCACTCTAGATTATTTTTGCAAGTAGGGCGTCTACCCATCTCTCGTTTTAAACCAATTTGCTTTCCAAGACAAGGTTGATAAAATAAGTCATTTAGGCGCTGATTTGTTAGCTTTTAATGCTTAAGAACCTCTCTCGCTAAAGTCAGCGTGATTAGAATCGGATTAAACAAATCTCTTGTGTGATGGTTTTTCGTGTAATATTTAAGTTTAAGCAAAGTATTTACTATTCTGCCCCTAATTTTAGGTCGCAAAAGTATGGGCTCGTCGTCTAGTACGGATTATGACACCGGCCTGCGGAGCCGGAGGTCCTGGGTTCAAATCCCAGCGGGCCCGCCATCATCACTTCTAATAAATTCCACTTTTTCTTAACGAGAAAAAACAAAATGAAAGCGTTTATCGCTATCAGGTAGGTGGGGAATGCCAACTCGGAAAACGTCCAAGTTGTAGCCGCCAGAAAACTGGTCAATGGGCTAAAAGTGCCGACAATGAATGGCCAAGCAGATTCGGTTTCTGGGTTGTGCCTTGCCTTAGTTAACGTTGGTACCGCTGCGAATGCGTCGGCTGCAATGGCAAAGATGATTGCTAAATTTGGGTTGCTGGTTATAAGCCATAAAACAACAGCTATACCCGATAGTATTCCGCAGAGATAGTCAAACGTGGACAGTTTCCAGTATGCTTTCTTGCTGAAGAATGAGGCTGTAAACACTAGTAATGGGGAAAACCCCGACATGAATACTGGTACGACTGCCCAGCCTACACCGTTGTATATGGAGGCGGCGGTCGCAACTAAAGGAGCGATTGTCCACATAAGCCAAGTTATTCTGTTTGGCTTGGTTTGACCCTTGAACATGGAACGTATGTAAACTAAAGCGGCAAGCAATGACCCGAAAGCGGCGACAAAGACAAGGTACTCAAGCATAGGCTATAGTTTTCAGCTCAGATATTTTAAGTGCAAAGCGTTATTTCGTTTTCTTGCGGCTTTCAAGCTTATCTTTCGCGCTGTCCAGAAAACGATGAAGATTCAATCTCTTCGAGAGCGCATACAGCAAGCTGGCAATGGATAGAGCAAATGCTGGGTAAGCAGGCAGAATGTACCAGGAGATTTTTGTTTGAGCAACCGTAAACACTCCAAGCACCAAAAAGATCCAAATCAAAATTAAACCATCCGTTCTTGACCATTTTTTGACTACGTTGAATATGCAAAGTCCAATTGCAACAGGCAAAAGCGCTACCCACAACAAGTTTTCATTAGTCACTAAATAGTTGAAGTAGAACAGGGGACTTCCCGTATGACCTTCCAAAGGGCTAACGGTTCGCATAACCCCTGTATACATTACAAACCATTGAGTGAAATCAGACCCAAACGAGACATACATAAGAAAAACCCAAGGGGCAAAAATCAAAAACCCAATTCCAACGAAAAGGGCAAATCGCTTCGTAAAAAGGAATCTTATGCTTCTTTTGGTTGCCACCCAATAAATGATTATTATTGCAGGGATGAAGAGGGCTGCTACCTGTTTTGTCATTAGAGCTAATCCAAAGAATACGCCGCCTAAAGCCGTATAGAGCTTGCTACGCTGCGGTTTTTCGCTAAGAAGCAAAAAGTAAATCCTAGCCAACATAAAACAAACTAGAGGAATATCAGTCATAGCCGCTCTCGTAAACTTGAAAAAAGTCACAAACGTTCCCAAAACTATGGCGGCTGCAAACCCGATGTTTCTATTGTAGATTTTTTGTCCCAAATAGAAAACTAAAATTAGCGAAAGAGCTCCAAAAAGTGGGGTCCAAATTCTCGCCGTGAAGTTGCTTACTCCAAGAACCTGATATGATAATGCCATTAGCCACATGAGCAGCGGCGGTTTTGCTATCCATATTCCTGATCCTCCAAACGCCCACGGCGTTAAGTAATCACCTGTTTTAGCCATGTGAAACGCCCACTGTGAATACGTTTGCTCGTCAGCAGCCCAGAGCGTTCCGCTTCCAAGGTTAATTACAAATAATGTTGAAAATGCTAATAGTGCCATTAAGCAGACTGCTTCGGTATGCCTTGATAACCAAGACTCTTTTAATGCAGAAGGCTCAATTGCTTGAGTTTTGCGGTCTTCTCGTCTAATGTAATATGCGAGGTAAATTGCAGCAGTAATTATGGTGATTCCTATGGCTGCGGCGGCAACCTCAAAGGCTATGGTGCTCCACAATACATTGCTAGCAACTTTCGGGGGCACTTGCGATGTGGAGTTGCAAAGGGTAAATGCGTAAACGTTGCCATCAAAGGAGCCAAAGTACAATGTGCCATTATAAACTGCCGGGGAAGAGTCAACATAGCTTCCAGTTATGTAGCTCCACTGTTGTGCTCCAGTGTAAGCGTTAAAACAGTAAATGCCATTATCTTCAGAACCAACATACACGTTGCCGCCTGAAACTACAGGAGAGGAAACAATCCAGTACCCTGTTGGGCTTTGCCATATTTTTTGCCCGTTTGTCGCGTTTAGGCAATAGAGGTTGTTATCGTCAGAACCTATGTAGACACATCCGTAAGCGGCGGCTGGTGAAGAATCTACTGTGTCTTGTGTTTGGAACTGCCATATTTTTTGCCCTGTAGTGGCGTTTAAGCCGTAAATAGAGCCGTTGTAGCAGCCAATGTACAGGAAACCGTTGGATAAGCATGGCGAGGATTTGCTGCTTTGGGTAAGTGTATGCCATATTTCGCGCCCTGTGGAAGCGTTTATGGCGTAAACGTAGAAGTCGTCAGTTGCAAAATATACTACGCCGTTTGAAACAGCAGGCGACGAATCAACTCGTTCTGAAGTAGCATACCTCCAAATTGTGGTTCCGTCGGAAACGTTGAAGCAGTACAAATCATGGGCGCCTGAACCGACATAGATGTAGTCGCCAACAATTGCTGGCGAAGACCTAGCGTAACCCCCAACTTCAAAATTCCAAATCAGCAAGCCTGTGCTGGCGTTTACGCAGTAGATCCAGCCATCATCTGAACCGACAACTAAGCGGTCATTATCTATGGCGGGTGATGACCTTACTTGGCCTTTTGTGTGGTAAGACCATACCTGCTGGCCGTTTGAGGTGTTGAGCCGATAAATGTATCCGTCTAAAGAGCCTATGTAAACATAGCCGTTGATGACTGCCGGCGAGGAAAAAACGCTGTCGCCCATTGTGCTATTCCACAAGATTTTGCTCGAGTTTGTTGAGACGATATCGCTAACGTAGCCGCTGTGGTTTAGATCATGGCGGAACATTGTAGAGTCGTCTTCGGCTGGGCTGGCATTGGAGCCTGCGGCTACCGACGCGTAGCAAAATTGAATTAAAACCGCGCAAATTAGCGCTATTAGTATACCCTTATGCCTTTTCATTGCCATCCTTAGGCAATCACATGTTAAAAACTCAATATATAAACTATTGAATTTTAAACGTGCAATCGTATGGTTTTTGAAAAGAGGTTTATCGATTTTTAGACTTAGTTCAGTTGCCCCCACCGCAAAGCCGCAGAAAAATGAATGAAACAAAGCTTTAAACAAAAAATAGTTTGAATGGCAAACGCTCTCTTACGACCGAGAAGCCCTAACTAAAATTATAAGAACTAAGAAAGAATACGAAGTGTTTATTCTCTGCTTGACAGCACTATAATGTAGTCTGCAGTGTCAGCACACATGTCGGCAGCTTGTTCAATGAACTCGATAAGGTCATCGAAAATCACCATGGCTCCGCAGTTTATTTCTACGCCATATTTGACGAACAGACTTTTGGTTTTTAGGTATTCAACGTCTATTGCATGCTCTATTTCGCCGACTTTTTTTGCTTCGGCAATGGCATCGTTTGGTGCTGAAGAGATTTTTTCAATGCTACTTCGCAGTGTCTGGGCTGTGTCCACAAGTTTTCCAGTCATAAAGACGGTTCTATCACACAGTTCCTGTGGGATTTCTACTTCTCCAAGCATTTCAAGACATCTTGCAGCGTCTTTAGTGTGATCTGCTAGTGTGTCTAACCGTTTAACAAGATGTAAGAGATCTTCTCGGTAATCTGCAACAAGAGCGGCACCCTTGGATAGTTCCATGAAGACATCCGTTCGAAGTGCGTCAACTCCCTCTTCGGTTTTGTAGAGGTTCTGGATGTATTTTTTTGCTTCTTTAAAGTTCTTTTCCGCAAAGCTTTTGGTGGCTTTATGTAGCCAAGTTACTGTGTCAAAAGCTGTTGTTATTTGGTCATGGGCAAGCTCTAATCCTCTGCTTTTTCGTCTTTGCTCGAACCAATCGTAACTTTTTCTTTCCATTAGTCTTATCTCCGTTTTACATTATTAGGGTAATCCGCATATAACCCTTATCTTAATAATCATAGTTACACCTAACTCTAGCAAATAGGTTTTTTCCTATTCAACCTTAAATGTTATGGCAGGCTTGCATCAATCGCTAAAAGCCAATCCATAAGATCGGCCTTTTTAGCCTCTGCCCTTTTTTTATTGCTAATTTTTCCTCTCATTTTCTCTCTCCTTACCAAACGCCCAACTGACAAACCATGACTCAAACATGGATAAAGTACCATAGAGTTTCAAATTCTGGATGTCGCTTTTTGGTTTTCTTGCTGTGCATGGCACTTCTCTGTAAGTATTCTTATATTTTTAGTTAATATCCGCTCTCCACGTAGTATATAGATTATTAAATAGACTATATAGCGTCAAATCGACGGAAGCTATGCTTCTAAGGCAACTCTCGCCAAGTTAACCTTGTCCGCTAAGCTTTTCATAACTGTGTTGGTAACCTTGACATTGATTCCAAGATCCTCTATAGCGCCTCTCTCAGCAGCATCCAAGTTATCAACAATAAAAGAATCCAAAAAATCAGCGTAAAGCTTAGCCACAGAAAAAGCCGAAACCTCCAAGCCTAAACCCCTCAACAGCTTGTCAGCTGGGCCCTTAATCGGGGCACCTGCAACAATAGGGCTAATGCCAACAATTTTGGCGTTTGTCTTTTGCAGGGCTTCTCTTACTCCTTTAACCGACAGAATGGTGCCGATGCTAACTATGGGATTGCTAGGGCAAACAATAACCCTCTCCGCTTTAATAATGGAATCAATAACTTTCGGCGAAGGCTTCGCCTCAGCTGCTCCAGCAAATTCAACGCCTAAAACCGTTTCCTTTGCCGCTCTTTTAACAAAGTATTCTTCAAAATGAACCGAGCCGCCCTCAACCTTGATTCTGGTTTCAAACTTGTCATCACTCATGGGAATAAGATGGATTTGAAGCCCTAATGATTGGCAAATTTGGTCGGTTACTTGTGAGAGGGTAAAACCCTTTTTTAACAGGTCTGTTCGGAAAATGTGCGTGGCAAAATCTCGATCACCTAAGGTGAACCATGTGTCCAAGCCAAGTCTTCTGAGCATTTCAAGGCATTCATATGTGTCGCCTTTTACTCCCCAACCCCTATCATCATCAACGATTCCCGCCAACGTGTAAGCAACTATGTCTAGATCGGGCGAAATGTGCAAGCCGAAGAGTTTAATGTCATCGCCAGTATTCCCGACTACTGAGATGTCTTGCTGTTTGACAATCTGGTTTAATCCTGTTAAGAATCTGGCTGCACCCACTCCGCCTGCTAGAGCCGTAATCATGCAGTCGCCTTAGTGATGTTTATGGTTATGCTGTTCTGAAACCCAATATTGCGTTTTAGCGCCTTTGGCGTCAACGATGTGTTCTCTTTTGAAAACTGGCGCTTCACTCTTATATCGTTCTACCGCTTCCCGTAACACTGGGAAAACGTCTGTTCGGTGGGAACCAGCAACCGCCACGTAAACAAGGTCATCCCCAACATTAAACTCGCCAAGTAAATGATGAATTTGAACATTGACGATTCCTGGCTTCTGCTCTAAGTCATCGCATATTTTGTGGAGAACCTGATTCGCTTTTTCCTCGTAAGCTTCCAACTTAAGCCTTTCAACTGTTTCACCCTCGAGGGTTTCTCCTCTCACTACCCCTATAAAAAGCCCAATGGCGCCCGCTTTGTGGTATTTGGCGTCTCGCTTAATGTTTTCTATGGTGTCTTGAACCGTGAAGGTTCCTCTTTCATGGACTCCTGCCTTTGCCGACAAGTATAAGCTTCCTATCGTTTTAGGAATTTTATAAGGAGGAGTCTAAAGTATGTTGCTCTAAGAAAATAAAACAATAAAGAAAGAGTCTGGTTGACTTATGCTGTAGCTTCAGCTTCAACTTCTGCTGCTGGTGGCGCTGTCTGTGTTGCCTGCTGTTGTGGTGCGGCGATTAGCTTGGATTTTCTTATGCCAACGTGCCTTAGCGGTGCCACTTCTTTTGCTTGGTTGTAGATATCAGAGGCGATTTTTCCAAGAACCATTTCTTGAACAAACTGGTCTAAAGAGAGCGCGTTGGCTTTTTCATGGATTGTTGTATCCATAAGTTTACGGATGATTTTTTCCTGTGAAGTTTTTATTCTGGATAATGTAAGCGCCGACACTGCAATTCGCAGCTTGAATCCGTCTTTTGTGGTTAGGTTGATTAAGGAGTCAACTTTTGTGGTTCTTCTTCTAACGAGGCTTCTTAGGTAGTCTCGTGAATACTCGTGACCTTTGAAGAGGGTTTTGGCGGTTTTTCCGTCAATCTCGTTAACTTGGAAGAACATTTTCAAGTAATGATGTGAAAAGTCGCTTGTTATGTCATAGAGGGTTGCTTCAACAACTCTTCCGACCAACTGCTGTGGCTCTTGAGCTGGTATGGCGCCTAACTCAACGTTGCCAAAGAAGGACGGTGCAACAACCATATACCATCCTTTTCCACGCCACTTATCTTTTACGTGCCTTGTTTTTGCAGACAAATCTATTTCTCCGAACGCGCAGTCAACATTCTCATAGAAATATTAAAAGGTTTAGCGTTTTCTGTCAATTTTTTCTTTGTTACCCATGTATTTTCGTAGGACCGCTGGAATGTTTATTGTTCCGTCAGCTTGTTGATTGTTCTCTATTATAGCAACGATTGTTCTGCCTGTTGCAATAGCCGTCGAATTCAAAGTGTGCACAAATCCTTTTGGTGCTGCTCCTTCCTTTTCCCGGTATTTGATGCCCAACCGTCTGCCTTGGTAATCGGTGCAGTTGCTACATGAAACTACTTCACGGTAACCGTTCTGAGCTGGCATCCAAGCTTCAATATCATATTTCTTCGCTGCCACAGTTCCAATGTCGCCTGTGCAAACGTTGACAACGCGGTAAGGCAACTCTAACTTCTGCACTAATTCCTCAGCGTTCTGTAACAGCTCTTCATGGAGCTTCGCTGAATCTTCCGGCTTACAGAAGATAAATTGTTCAACTTTGTTGAATTGATGAGTGCGGAAAATTCCTCTGGTGTCTTTGCCATGTGCTCCAGCTTCTTTGCGGAAGCAAGTGCTCATACCAGCAAGTTTGAGGGGCATGTCCTGTTCCAACAGCACTTCATTCATGTACATAGCAGCCATCGGATGCTCAGAAGTAGCAATCAAATACAAGTCCTCATTTTCTGCCTTGTATAGTACATCCGCAAAATCACCAAGAGCCGTCACGCCTTCGTAGGCTTTCCTATTCATCAAATATGGCGGAATAATTGGTGTGTAACTTTTTTTGGTTAGCTCTTCAATGGCAAAACTCATTAACGCCATATCCAACAAAGCAACATCGTGTTTTAGATAGAAGAAGCGTGCACCAGAGATTTTGCCAGCTCGCTCCATGTCAATCTGACCTAAATCCAATGCTAAATCAATATGATTTTTCACTGGAAAATTAAACTGTGGGATGGTTCCCCAAGTTTTTACTTGGACATTGTCGTTTGAGTCTTTTCCAAGCGGAACTGTCTCGTCAAGTAAGTTGGGCAAGTTCAGGAGGTAGTCGCGTATTTTCTGTTCCTGCTGGGTTGTTGTCTTTTCCATTTCAGTTATTGATTGATCGATATCTTGAGCTTTGCTTACTTGTTCATCGGCTTCTTTGCCTGTCTTTTTAAGTTTAGCGATTTCTATCGTTACTTGTTTTCGTTGGTGGCGTAGCTCGTTTAGTTTGGTTTGGTTTAGCCGCCATTCCCTATCAGTAGTGATTAAATCATCTAGCATTTGGATGCATTCAGGGTTGCCACGTTTAGTTAAATTGTCCTTTACAAGCTGCACGTTTTCTCGGATAAGCTTGATATCTAACATTGTTCTCACACGGAGTAATTCTCTAACTAACCGACTGGGCTATTTAACTTTACGATGAAGAAACTCGCGCCTTGGCGACTAGGCGTTTTGGTGCATATGAGGGATCGATTAAGTATGCAGCACTAAAAAGATTCAGCCATACCCTAAATATGTCGAGAAGTGAAAGCGCACCTGCCATGTGAGCGGTTAATTAAGTAAGAAGGAAAAGAAAGTAAGAGTTTATTTTTCTCTTAAGAGTTTAGGTATATAGCTACAGGCTGGGTCTGACTCGAAGAGGTCGCCTGTGTAGAATTCAGCGCGCGTTCTGCATCCGCCACAGATTTCTCGGTACTCGCAAACTCCGCATCTGCCTTTAAGGTTAGTTCTGTCTCTAAGTTTGAGGTGCATTGGGTTGTGTTGGAGTTCTTCCCATGTTTGCTTTAAGGTTTTGTCTTTGATATTTGCAAGTCTATAGCCTTCGTGGAAGCCGCATGGTCGGAAGTCACCATTTTCCGTTACGCCGATGTAGTCGCCACCTATAGTACATTTGCCAAGGAAATCATTGGTAAACCAATCCCAGAATTTGGCTGGATTTCTCTGCTTAACTATTCTTGCGTAGAATGGTGAGTAAACGTTGACTCTAAATTTGTTGCTGTTTTTGTTGTGGTTATATTTTTGTTCGTAATCATAGAGGTTGTTTAACGCTACCTCGTATTGGTCAGCTGTTGGGGCTAAATCAGTCATGTTTTCGCTTGCCCTGCCAACAGGCACGAGGTTATGGTAGACAACCATTTTGCCGCCATATTCAGCTGCAAGTTCGCAAGTATGCTCAAGCGAGTTGATGTTGTATTTAGTCATGGTTGTTACAATGCAATCCAACAAACCTTTCTCAGAAAGTTTTTTCATAGCGTAGATTGCTTTGTCATAGCTACCTTTGCCTCGGATTGCATCGTTTGCCTCTCTGTCTCCGTCAATACTGACTGCCGTATGAACATCATATTTTGCCAGATTGTCCAGGCGTTTTTGGTCAAACGCAAATCCGCTTGTGATTAAACTAACTTCCATGCCTAAATCAACTTTGGCGTGATGAATAACTTCGAAAATGTCTTCTCGGACCAGGGGTTCTCCGCCGCTGATTCCGAACCATTTGGCGCCAAAATTATACATTTCGTCGACAATTTTTTTGCCTGTTTCCGTGTTTACTTCGCTGTCTTTCGCGTATTTATTTACATAACTGCAATAAACACAATTGCCGACACATCTTCTCGTACACCGCCAAGTAACCATGTACAATGGGGGTCTAGTTTGAGCCATCAAGGGTCACAAAGCACAATAAATTCACCTTTCTAATATAAGAATTACGTAAAAATCAACTTTTATTAGCCATGCTACGAAACAGCAGGACCAATAAACTCAGCAATTCAACCCGCGTTCCCTTGCCTCTTTATAACTCATGGCTTGTTTTGTTTTTGTTTTGACTTGAAATGGTAAATTAGAAATAAGTGCAACCTGTAATACTTTATTTCAGAGTGAAGTTTATGACTGATGTCGTGTTTGTTTTTGAGGTCCACCAGCCCCACAGGCTAAAGCGGAGCCTATTTTGGGAAGGCAAAGTCTACAGGCGCACAAAAAAACAAGACCTGTTCAACTATTATTTTGACCGCGAAGTTGATTCTGAAATCTTCAAGCGCGCCGCACGGAAATGCTACTACCCCTCAAACCAGATACTGCTTGACCAAGTGGACAAGCACAAGCATGACAGAAAACCGGTTAAAGTTTCCTTTAGCATCTCAGGGGTTTTTCTTGAGCAATGCGAAATGTTCGAGCCTGACCTGCTTGACTCTTTCAAGGCACTCGCCGCTACAGGCAGAGTTGAATTTTTAAACCAAACCTATTATCATTCCATCGCCAGCCTCTACCCAGATAAAGAAGAATTCATTGAACAAGCCAAACTGCACAGGCAAACAATCAAAGACATCATAGGCTATACACCCAGCATCTTTGAAAACACCGAGCTTCTCTACAACAACACAATCGCAAAAACAGTTGAGTCAATGGGTTACAAGGGCATCTACACGGAAGGCGTCGAAAAAATCCTTGGCGAAAAATCCCCCAATCACGTTTACACTCCAAAAGGCGCCAAAAAAATCAGAGTTCTACTGCGCAACTATAAGCTAACTGACGACATCGGTTTTAGGTTTTCAGCACGGTGGTGGCCAGAATGGCCTCTTACAGCGGACAAGTACGCGGGTTGGCTTGCTAGTGCACCTGGCGAATGCATAACCATATTCCCAGACTATGAAACTTTTGGCGAGCATCATTGGCCTGAAACAGGCATCCATGGTTTTCTGCAGCACCTGCCTGAAGAGATTTTGCGGTATGAGAATTTGCAGATGGCTACGCCTTCTGAAGCGGTGGCTAAACATGCTTCAGCAGGAGAGATTGATGTGCCTGAAGCGGAAGGCACGGTTTCTTGGGCTGACATTAAAAGGGACCAGACGGGATGGCTTGGCAACGTGATGCAATGGGCATACTACACAACACTTCACCGCCTAGAGCCACTGGTTAAGGAGGCAAACGACACTGAACTTCTCAAGCTGTGGCGTGACTTCCAAACAAGTGACCACTTATATTACATGTTCACGGCAGGCGGCGGACCAGGCGAAGTCCACTCATACTTTAGCCCGTTCGAATCACCCATGGACGCTTTCGTTGCTGCACAAACATTGCTCAACGATTTCGAAGCACGACTTAGACTTTCGATTTTGGCGGCTAACGAGCCTTTCCTGTTCTATAATGGCGTTGGCAAAGAATATTATACCGGGACGATGGCTTGGAGCCTCAAAGGATTCACCAAAGCAGCCGCTGAAGTTAACGTTAAAGCTTTGGAATTCCATGTTGGCAACGGCGACTTTGAAAGCTGGGCACAATACTCCTTAAGAGACCAAAAATTAGCGACACATTTTAAAGAGCTTAACAAGTCGGAGCAGAAAGGCAAGGCGCTGCAGAAAGCGATAGTTGACTTTGCAAAGAAACGTTATGCCACCTTGAGCAAACAGGTGCAGGATGCCACTCAGCTGTTCTAAGCCTTCCGAGTTGCCCTCCCGTATGCGTTTATAAATACAAGTGCCGTATTTGTTTTCACGGTACAGTGCGTTAGAATGAGAGATGAGCTTCCATTTCCCGATAAAGTTCTGCAAACATTGCATAACTTGTGTGCTACCGCCGCAGATTTAGCGCGAAGGAGCGAAGAAGTGGCAAGGCTTTTGCAGAAAGACCCATCTGAAATCGAAAACATCCTAGATAGATACAAATCAGAAGGGTTCGCTGAAAGCTTCTATGATAATGAAGGAAAAAAACGTTATTATCTTAACGGAAGAGGAATTATTAAGGTCTGCTCGCTTTTCACGTAGTGAAAGCACATGCGCATTATCATCTTTTCGTGGGAGTATCCGCCAAGAGTCGTAGGTAAACTCTCAGAACACGTCAAATCTTTAGCAACTGAGCTTGCGGCAAACAATGTAGACGTGAATATAGTAACCTATGATGATGCTTCAACTGGACTAACTCAGGAGTCAACCGGAGTAAAAACCATCCGAGTAGCGAACCCTGTCAGAACACACATTGGAGTCTTAACATGGGTTTTAACGTTAAACCAAGAAGTTGAGCGAGCCGCTGCCAACATCTACTACCAAGCGGCCAAACAAATAGACTTAATCGACGTTTACGACTGGCACTTTATTCCAGCCGCTGTCACCCTTAAAAACGGGCTCAGCATCCCCTTCGTTTACTCAGTTGAAAGCCTAGAAGACCATCGATCCCAGGCTCTAAATACTGCATATAACATGGCAATCAAAAGCATTGAATGGCTGGGTTTTTATGAGGCACAAAAAATCAGTGTGCAGTCCGATTGGATGCGTGATGAAATTATTCGCATATACAAGGTGCCCCAAGAAAAAATAGTCGTAATCCCTTTCGATAACCAGAGTTCTCACACCAAACAAATCCTAAGTTTGTTCAGCGGCGTGACTGGAGGCGCAAAGATCAAGTGAAAGACAAATTGACCGTCATGATGCTAAGCTGGGAATATCCTCCCCGAGTAATCGGCGGCATCTCACCACATGTTTACTTCTTGTCCAAAAACTTGGCCAAACAAGGAGTCAAGGTTTACGTTGTCACCTGCGATTTTCCAGACGCGCCAGCACACGAAGTTGTCGATGGTGTGGAAGTCTATCGCATAGACTCTTACAAGAATCCAGCCCCAGACTTTGCCACATGGGTCTACCTCATGAACCTAAACATGCAAAAAGAAACAGCGACTATAGCCAAAAAAATCGGGGATAAAATTGACGTTTTCCACGCTCATGACTGGCTTGTGGCAAACGCAGGTATCGGGCTTAAGCATGTTTTTCGCAAGCCGCTTCTTGTGACGATGCATTCAACAGAAATGGGTAGAAGAGACGGTTTACATACTACGACAGAAAAGATGATTCATGAAACGGAAGCTTGGCTAACCTACGAAGCCTGGAGAGTCATCTGTTGCAGCGACTACATGATTTCCCATGTTAAATGGGCATTTGGGCTTCCAAACGACAAGTTAGTCATGGTTCCAAACGGCGTAAACACGCAATGTTACAACAACTCCGAGACAAATCTGTCTGGTTTCAGAAGCAAATACGCGTTGCCTGAAGAAAAAATCGTGCTCTTCGTCGGCAGATTGGTCTACGAGAAAGGCGTCCACATATTAATCAACGCTGTCCCCAAAGTCCTCTCTAAAGTCAACGCTAAATTCATCATCGTTGGCAGCGGCTACATGAAAGAACAGCTCTTAAACATTGTCCGCAGCATGGGCTTAGAACATAAAGTGTTCTTCGAAGGCTTCGTGGATGAAGAAACACTGCTTAAACTGCAAAAATGCGCCGACGTCTCAGTTGTGCCCTCGCTTTTTGAACCGTTCGGCATAGTGGCGTTGGAAGCTATGGCGGCGAAGAGCCCTGTGGTAGCATCCGACACAGGAGGTTTATCAGAAATCATTCAGCATGATGTAACTGGCGTCAAAGTTTACCCGAACAATCCAGACTCCCTAGCGTGGGGGATAACCAAAGTTCTCCTTGACGACAACTATAGGAAACAACTCAGGGAAAACGCTTACAGAATTGTTCAAGAAAAATACGATTGGGAAAAGATCGCTGTCCAAACCAAACGCCTTTACGAAGGTGTGATAGGTGAGTACTCAAAGAGTTTTTGGGCTTGAGCGATTATTTTCCAATGACTTTTACGTTTTCAACTTGGACCCATGGTGCTATTAACTGTCCCATTTGCCTTTGGTTACTGCCAATCGTGGATATGTTTTTAAGAAGTTCAAAAATGTTGCCTGCTAACATGACGCCTCGGCTGCAATGAACTATTTCGCCCTTCTTTATCTTCCAAGCGGGGGTTGCAACAACGCTGAATTCGCCGCTGACAGGATTACTGCTGTGTGCGCCCTGCAGGTAGTAGATGATTAAGCCGTCATCTATTTCGCTTAGCATTTTCTCCGAGCTTTTTGTACCTGGCATTATGTGGAAGTTTGTGGTGTCAATGCTTGGCGTTGAGAGATATCCAGCTCGGGCAGCGTTGCCCGTGCTTTCTTTACCTTCTTTTTTGGCGGAGTAGTTATCATAAAGCAAACTGCGAAGAACCCCTTTCTCTATAACAGGGGTTTTCTGATGTGGCGACCCTTCGCCGTCAAAAGCCCAAGTGCGTAATCCGCCTGCAAACAAGCCGTCATCGTAGATTGTGAGGTTTTCGGAGGCAACCATTTCGCCTAGTTTGCCTTTGAACGGTGACTGATTTCTCTGCACGTTGTCAGCTCTAACCGCGTTAATCAGCGTGTAGGCGAACAGGTCTTGCAGAGCGAACTGTGTCAGGATGAGTGTGCTAGATTTACTTTCAACGGATTTAGTTTTCAATGCTGAAATCGCTAGTTTGGCTGCTTCTTTGCCTACCCATTGTGCGTCTACGTCGTAGTTTCTTGAAGCGTTAAACTCGAAACAGACTGGCGTGACTGTGTTGCCTTCCTTAGCCAAGGTTGCTATGCTGCATTCTACAACTGTACTTTTGTCAAAACTGGAGATCCCGTTGGAGTTCGCGATTGCGCTAGAAATGTATGCGCATCCTATCCCGCCTTCAATTGGAAAAACGCGTTTGTCCACTTGAATTGTGGCGTCAAGCATGGTTGAAGCGACATTAACCAATTCTTCTGATTCCAACTGCACAACTCTATTGTCGAAGGTGTTTTGAATAGATTGGTAAGGCTTTTTTTGTGGGAGTCCTCTCCAGTCTGGGTCTGATTTGCTTGCTTTTGCCGAGCTCAAAGCGCTGACAATGGCTTTTTCAATTGCGTTTTGATCTTCAACGATGTTTGTGTATGCGAAGCCTACTGCTTTGTTGGCGGCTAGTCGTATCCCTAAGCCTCGGTCAATAATTCGGTTTGTTTTACTGATTTGTCCGAGTTCAATGCCGACGTTTGTCGCTTGCCCTTCATAAACGTAGGCTTCAACTTCGGAGGCTCCTTTCTTAACGGCTAAGTTAACGGCGTTTTCCGCTAGACTTAACATTGTTTCTGCTTTAAGCACTGCCACCAACAACAACCTCTTTAATTCGAATGTGTGGTCCGCCATCACAAATAAACGCTGTCTGCCCTTTCCCACACCTTCCGGGGTCTATTAGGAAATCTTTTCCTACAGCATCAACCTTGTGCAGAGTCTCAAGAGTATTCCCGCTTATTGAAGCGTCGCGGACGGGTGTGCCTACTTCACCGTTAACTATTTCGTAACCTTCTTGGATGCCCACTTGGAATGTCCCGTTAAGATTCGCTTGTCCGCCCCTAAAGCTCTTGAAGTAGTAGCCGCGCTTGACGCCTTCGATTAATTCTTCAAAGGTGTGGTCTCTGGGCTGCATGTAAGTGCACCGCATACGGATTATTGGTTCAACCCGAAAATCTTCTGCCCGAGCGTTACCAGTAGGCTTTGCATTGAATTTTTCGGCTGTCTCGCGATTATGCATCAGTCCCACTACAACGCCATCTTTGATAAGCAGTGTTTTCTGTGTTGCCACGCCTTCATCATCGTACTTAAAAGCGCCGAAGGAGCCTTTAACTGTGCCATCGTCATAAAAAGTCACCAAATCTGACCCAATCTTCTTACCGATGTTACCCTGTAAAACGCCGCCTGAAAGAGCTAAATCAGCCTCAGCCAGGTGCCCAAACGCTTCATGAACAAAAACACCGACCACGTTGGGACCCAAAACCACTGGGAACGTTCCTCCCTTGAGAGGTTTAGCATTTAATTGTTCGATGGCTCGTTTTGCCACTTTTTCACCCAACACCTCAGGCGGTTGCTCATCAAAAATTTCATACCCCGTCGTGCTACCTATTTCTTCTCGGCTAAACGTGTAGACCCCCTTGTTTAAGGCTGAAGCGGTGATTCTAGCCCAAACATATAGCTTGTCCTGCTCTATGTTGGTCCCATCGCTGTTAACAAAAGTGCTTGTGCCCGTTAAATCCATATAATCAATCGTGCAGCTTTTAATTCGCTTATCAAAACCCAACCCCGTTTTGTTCACTGCCAAAGCTGTCTTGATTTTATCTTCCATGGTAATGTCGGCAGGGTTCTTTTTCGGCTTTGACAAAACACGGTCTTGTACCACTTTGGCATCGGCAATCTTTATTGGGGTTTTTAAACGAGAACTTGCCATCTTCGCCATCCTGCAAGCATCAGACACAGCACTCATCAAAATATCCTCATCAAAAGAGCCAACAGAAGCGAACCCCCATGCACCGTTAACCAGCACACGCAAGGCAACACCGTTTTCAATGCCTTGTTTAGCTGCTTCCACGCGCTCTTCTTTGAGGGTTAGCATTGTTTTGTAGAGTTGTTGGGTTCGGGTTTCTGAGTATTTGGCGCCGAACTTTTGGGTGGCTGTGTTGTTGATTTTTGTCAGAATATCCTTCAAGATGATCTTTCCTTTGCAAGTGAATGTTAAACTAGAATTATTTGTAGGAATTAAACATTTCAACGCCGACAGAGCGGTGGCTTGATTATTTTCCAAAGTAGTCTGCCATGTTCATTTGCTTAATTGTCATCTTTGCAGGCTTAGGCTTTGCAGGTGGCGCTTCTACGCCCAGTACAAGTTGCCCGTAAACGCCGTCATATCCAGGCGTGACTTTTGCAGTGCCCTCTCTGACATTAATAATAGCTTGCGCAAATGGCGCCTCAACAACCGTCAACAAATCCTTCATTGTTGTGTCAATTAATACAGTGTATTCGTCCCCAAATTTCTCAACAAGAGCGCTGTAGTTTTTCCAAACAGCCTGAGTTGCAGGGGAATCGGTCCCTAAAACCGCCGCAATTATCTCAGAAAGAGGAAGCAAACGCAAAAATCCCGGTACGTCCTCACGCTTGAAATCTGCGGGCCGGTCGGCGAGCTCTTCTACTCGTTGCTCTACTCCTTTGGTGAGTTTTCTGCGGCAAATTGGGCAGACGTTGCCAAACTTTATGGCATCCTGTGGAGAGAGAGATATTCTGCAATTACGATGCCCTGTCCAATGGTATTTGCCGTATGCTGGGTCAGTTTCAATCGTGAATTTGAAGCGCGATGGGTCATTTTGTGTTATGGCATCTGTGACTTGCTGGTAGGTGAATTTTTCGAGTTCGAAGACGTTTGCTTCTCTACCTATTCGCCATGGCCAGAAACTGTGGCAGTCACTGTTTGAAACAAGTGCGAAATTATCAAGTTTGCTGAGTCGCCAGTTCATGGCGGGATCCGATGAAAGCCCTGTTTCCAAGGCGTGGATGTGCCGTGTCATATCTTGGTAGCAGTCCTCGAGAGTGTCAAAGCCGCTGAAGGCTCCAAAAACACTAAACCATGGCGTCCAAGCATGCGCTGGAAAAACCATGTTTTCGCCTGAAATCTCCATAATTTGCTCCACGAGTTGCGGAGCTGACATGGAAAGGATTGGTCTGCCGTCTGAAGCTAAATCACCAAAGCTTTTAAGGTGCTCATTAATTTGTACTGTCGTCTCCATATTTGGTGTTAAAATTACATTGTGAACTTTCTTTGACTCACCTTTGTAATCCCAAATAGTGCAAACTTCAGTGGTGAGCATGAAGCGAACGTGTGAGTTTGCAGCTTTTAACTTAAAGAGGCCTGTATCTTGCTCAGGCGTTAGGGTTTGGTTGATCTCTTTGAGCCATTCTGGATGGGTAAAGTCGCCAGTGCCGACCAGATTTAAGCCCTTAATTTTTGAGTAGCGCGCAATTTCACCAAGACTCATCTGCTGACTTGTTGCTCTACTGTAGCGTCCATGAATGTGCAGGTCAGCTATAACTCTCAATATTAGCGCCTAATCCCTAGCGTGCCATTGAATCATTTTAAGGCTTTGCTAGTCAAGTGCTAAAAATCCCAAGTTCTACTTTGGTTTACATTTTAGCTGACTAGTCAAGGCTACCAACGCTTCAATGAGTTGGCGTATGAGTTGTCTTGTTTGCTCATTTGCTAAAATGCCATTTGTATCTATGTTGTGAGAAGCATCCGACAGCATAACTTCAGGCTGATTAATAGGTCGCATGTTGAGAAAAACAAACGATTGACGCAAATGATACTGCGCCCTAGCTCCTCCAAGCCGACCAGTTGAGGCACTCATAATGGCAGCAGTTTTGCCAATCAACGGTGTATCTATTTTGGGTCTTGAAGCCCAATCAAGCGCGTTCTTTAGAACACCTGGAATTGAATAATTGTACTCTGGTGTAGCAATCAAAAGGGCATCTGCCTCGCGAATTTTCTGCTTAAACTCAACCACTTTAGTGGGGGGCGTACTTTCGAAGTCTTGATTAAATGGTGGGACGCCCTCTAAATCGAAAACTTCAATTGAAACGTCTTCTGGCGCCAACTCTATGGCTGCTCGGATTAAGGCTTTGTTATAGGAGCCTTTTCTTAAGCTTCCTGCAAAAGCGAGAATTTTGAACTTGTTTTCCATAGAAATTACCGTATTCTGTTAAAGTGGGAAGCAGTCAAGTAGATTTAAAGCTGCTGATTGGCAAAAAACTGCTTTAGTTACCGTATTCTTTTAAAGTTAAACAGTAGAAGTTAGTTTATGCACGAATGGGCGCTAGCCGAGGCAATCTTGGCATCGGCACAGCAAATTGCCGAAAAAGAAAAGTTGAAAGAGGTTAAAGAGGTCACTGTTAGGGTCGGCGAGTTGCAGCAAGTTGAGCCTAGCATTTTACGTTTTGCAATTAGAGAACTGAAGCCTGAGCTTTTTAGGAATGCCAAATTTCATATTCTAAGGGCTAAAACAACTTTAAAGTGTCGTGTCTGCGGTACCTCTTGGCAGTTTGACCTGAAAAAGCTGAATAAAGCCACAGCTGAGGCAATTCATTTTGTTCCTGAGGTTGCACACACTTTCATTAAGTGTCCAAAATGTGGCAGTCCTGACTTTGAAATCGCCAGCGGGCGTGGAGTTTGGCTTGAGAACATAAAAGGGGCTAAATAACGTTGGTCGACCCGCGAACAAGCATAATCAACAAGCGTTTATCTCGAATAAGCCGAATTATCGCCGTTACAAGTGGCAAAGGCGGAGTAGGCAAAAGCATGGTTGCAACGACACTCGCCCTGACACTTGCACGCAACGGCTGTGACGTAGGCTTATTTGACCTCGACTTCACAAGCCCCTCAACTCACTTAATACTCGGCACTAACCTGCGAAGAGCCAAGCCTAAAGAGGAAAAAGGAATTATCCCTCCCGCAATCAATGGCTTACATTATATGTCGCTTGTTTATTTCGTAGGGGAACACCCAGCACCTCTCCGCGGCGTAGAAACATCTAACGCCCTAATCGAGCTTCTAACAATTACGCGGTGGGGTCAGCTTGATTTTCTAATAATTGATATGCCGCCCGGTATCAGTGACGCAGTTCTTGACCTGGTTCGTCTAATTACAAACATCGAGTTTCTAATAGTCACAACCCCTTCGCTGCTTGCTTTTGAAACGGTGAGAAAACAGGCAAATCTGTTATGCGAGCTAAAGATGCCAATTATCGGTGTTCTCGAGAACATGAAAATGGACACAGGAAACGGCATCCAAATGGAGACAGAGAAACTTGGGCTTCGATACCTCGGTGAAATCCCATACGACCCACAAGTCGAAGTTGCAATCGGCAACCCAGCCAAACTTCTCACCACAGCTCTTGGCAAACAAATGCGTCAAACAGCCAAAAACGTAGCATCGACAAAAAAGAGAGAAAAATAATGACCTGCTCCAAAGCAGTAATCTTTGATTACGTTGGCACGCTTGTCAGTTGTGGCGGCTATAGTATGGACGCCTCAAGAGAAAAACTCTATGTGGCGCTGACGGCGGAAGGCTTTGACGTTGCCGAAGACCGATTTATTGCAGCTTACATTTTGGCGCATGAGAAATACCGCAAAGTCAGATATGAACAACTGCGTGAAATAACTAACGCTGTTTGGGTCGCTGAAGCGCTTTGCAACTTAGGTTTTAACGTCACGGCGGACGATGATCGGGTTACAGCGGCTCTTAATGTTTTCTTTCAAGACTTCATAAATAAACTTTCGCTGCGAGAAGGTGCAAAAAAACTTATCAAACAAGCCCAGAAACAATGCAAACTTGGCTTAATCTCCAACTTCACACATGCACCAGTAATCTACAAAAGCCTAAGAAAGCTCGGCATAAGCGAGTTTTTCCACGCTGTTGTGGTTTCAGAGGAGAATGGCTGGAGAAAACCAAGCCCCAAAATATTCCAAGATGCCCTAAACAAGCTACAAATCCCTGCGGATCAAGCAGTTTACATTGGAGACAGTCCAATTGAAGACATTAAAGGCGCCAAACAAGCAGGAATTAAAACAGTTTTCGTGCCCTCACAATTCAACACACTAAAAGACCTAATGGAAAGCCAACAAAAACCCGACTTCATTGAAAAAGACCTGTTAACTATCAACCAAAATCTGTCTAAAATAACCTCGACCTGATTTGATTTTAGCCTACTAGGCTCATCTAACAGGGAAAAAACAACCAAAAAAGAGGGAACAAAAAAGATAGGACGCTATATTTTCTTTGTCTTCGTTGCAGTTTCCAGTGCTGTTACTCCTGGCAATTTTTTGCCCATGAGAAACTCGATGAGTGCTCCGCCTGCAGTGCTGATGTAGCCGATTTTTTTGGTTAAGTTGTACTCCTGAATGGCTGCGATGGTGTTTCCGCCGCCCGCCAAGCTGAAGGCTTTGCTATTTGCGATGGCTTCAAAAACGGATTTGGTGCCATAATTGAAATCTTTGTTTTCATAAACACCCATCGGTCCGCTAACAACGATTGATTTGGCGCCCTGAATGATTTTTGAATAATTTTCTACGGTTTTTTTGCCGATGTCCATGATTGAGTGTTCAGTTGGCAGTTTACTGATTGGGATTTCTTTGCGTTTGCCGTTTACTTCTAAAGCGAAGTCAGCTGGCGTCATAACCTTGTCGCCGTATTGAAGTTCTAGCGCTTTTATGCCTGGAATTAAGCTTGTTAACTCTTTCTTTTCCAGATACAGCCATGTTTCCCTTGCCAAGATCAACGCCTCTGGCAGCAAGGAATAATTGACCTGTTACGCCGCCTGTTAGCACGTAGTCTGCGATGCCTTTGCCAAGTACATATTTACTTATTTCAAGGCTGTCATCAGCTTTTGCTCCACCCATAACGTAAACCGATGGTTTCTCGGGTTTTTCCAAGGCTTTGCTTAGACTTTTCAGCTCCCGTTCCATGATCCGTCCAGCAGCGCTCGGTAGGACAGCGGTGAAACCAACCATGGAAACGTGACCTCGGTGAGCTGCGGCAAAAGCATCGTTAACAAATAAGTCTGCCAGCGGCGCAAGGTTCTGCACCAGATCAGTTTTGCTTTGCTCTTCAGGTGTGCCATTTTTGGTTTCTTTATCCCATGACCGCACGTTTTCAAGAACCAAAATCTCTCCACCCTGTAAGCTTTTAATGGCAGCTTTGGCTTTGTTGCCAAACACATCGTCTACGTATTTTACTGGGCATTTCAGGATTTTCTGCAATATTTCAGCATGTTCTTCTAAGTGGTGTGAAGTCTGGGTCTCCTTTACGTCCTTGGTGTGCTAGGACAACAGTTTTGGCGCCTTTTTCAGCCAATTCTTTAAGCGTTGATTCAGCGTGGGCTCGGATTCGCACGTCACTTGTGACTTTTTTAGTGTTCTGGATCGATTTCTGAGTTAAAGTCAACTCTGACCAAAACTACTTTGTTTTTTACATTAAAATCGTCTAGAGTTTTGTATTTAGCCATACTTTCACGTCTTTTTGTTACCGGTTATTTTAAAAAAGAAAAGAAAAGGAAGAGTTCGGGCTATTTGGTTGTTTACAGCTTTGCTTTTTTACCTACCATTTCGATGAAGTCAACCATGCGGTTGCTAAAGCCCCATTCATTGTCGTACCATGAGAAGACCTTGACAAAGTTGCCCTTGTTGCCAAGAACCATGGTTAAACCTGCATCGAACACGGAGGAGTAAGTGTTGTGAAGTACGTCGGTGCTCACTATTGGGTCTTCAGTGTATTGCAGAATGCCTTTCATTGGGCCTTCAGCGGCTTTCTTCATCGCTGCGTTAATGTCTTCTTTGGTTACGTCTTTGCTTAGAACTGCGGTTAAGTCAACGAGCGATACGTCTGGTGTTGGTACACGTAGGGCTATGCCGTTCATTTTGCCTGCGCATGTGGGTAGAACTTCACCTATTGCTTTAGCTGCTCCTGTACTGGTTGGGATAATGTTGATCGCGGCTGCTCGTGCTCTGCGTAAATCTTTGTGGACGACGTCTTGGATTTTCTGGTCGTTTGTGTAGCTGTGAACGGTGGTCATAAAGGCTTTTTCTAAGCCGAAGTTGTCAGATAAGACTTTGCTGATAGGTGCTAAACCGTTAGTGGTGCAACTAGCGTTGCTGAGGATGCTGTGTTTTTCGGGGTCATAGTTTTTATCGTTTACGCCTAACACGATTGTTGCATCTGGGCTTTCAGCAGGGGCTGATATGAGGACTTTTTTGGCTCCTGCAGTTAGGTGTTTTGATGCGCCTTCACGGTTAGTGAATAAGCCTGTGGATTCTACGGCTAAGTATACTCCCATGTCTTTCCATGGTAACGCTGCTGGATCTTTCTGTTGAAGGCATTTGAGGACTTTTCCATTGACAACCAGGTCTGTGCCTTGTACTTCAACGGTGCCTGGGAAACGTCCATGAACTGAATCATATTTGAGAAGAGTCGCGTTTGCTTTTGCGTCTGCAAGGTCATTGATGGCAACGAAGTCTATACTTGTTTTGCGCTCCATTGCTGCACGGTAAAGAAGTCTGCCGATTCTTCCGAATCCGTTAATTCCTACTTTAATAGTCATAATATCACCATTTACTTCCGCATTTTTCAACAGACTTTACCCTTATTAGTTTTCCGACAAAACGTCAAGAAAAGGGAACTCAATACAAGTTTAGTGCTTGAAAAAGCTAAAAAACCTGTTGGCTACGGATAATTTTGTATTGCGGTTTGGAAAGCTTCATACATTAAACAGTAGATGCTTAGAAAAGTCCGCCTTCCTTAAAATAATAATACTCTTCCTTTTTTGGACCAAAACATCTCACGCCCTCAGCTTTAAGTTTGCACCGCAATTCATCAGCATATTCTTTAGTTATTTCGCCCTTCTTTTGCAGATAATCAATTATTTCTTTAGCTTGTGATTCAGTATCACATCGGCGAATAAAATCTACGGCGGTAGGCATAAAGTGGCGTAGCTTATCGGGCGTCTCAGTGACTGGTGCACTTGTTTCTTCCTCACATTCGAATTCGTCACATTCTTCACCAGTAACTTCAGCTTCGGCTTCCAATGGGTCCTTGCGTAATGCATCTATCGAGACCTTGTTGTCGCTCGTCTCGAGTTCTTTGTAGAGGTTTGGGAATATTTCTTTAATGGATCTTTTGTCGATTGTCATTAAGCATCAGCTTAATGAAAAATATTGAATGGTTCTTTAAGTTTTTTTTGGACAGAACAAACGCAATTTCTGGAATTATTCAGGGATGAACTTTTGGCTAGGGTTGTCTTGTAAAAGTTTTTCAAGTTCTTGTAGCTTCAAACCTCTGAGGTCGTCGCCGAAAACCTCACATTTCCTTCTTTTCGTCTTCTCCTCACAAGCCCGAACCACAATTTCCACGGCATGTTTTGCTGGTGTTTCAGCGTAAATATGAAAAGAAGCCAAAGTGGCTCCATGCTTGTTTACGGTTGTCCAAGCTGTCCGAGATATTTTTAGACACTGAGCCTTCAATGTATCCAGCACGTCTTGGGGTTCATCTGCGTAGACCGCGATGTCTATGTCGCTTCCCCGCCGAATCGTGCCCCGCCAAACACTCCCAATCAAAACAGGACAATACGTACCTATTTGCCTCATGACGGCTAACGCCTCTTTGCGCATCTCAATTAGGTGCTCTTTGCGATTTGAGCCTTCGTTTTCTTCCGCTATTTTATCAAGTTCCAATGCCACTTCAAGGTTGGATGGCAGGAAATGAATGCCCAAGGTTTCAGCTGCTCTGGTTTTTGCTTGCTTGTACTCTTTTTCAGCTCCAAAATAAAGAAGGGTAGCGGCTTCTCTCGCAACTCGGCATTTAACTTCAGAGGTCATTGTGAACCATGCGCATGTTTACCGTTTAACAATTGATTCGTAAAGCTTCACGGTTTTCTGAGCAATTTTTGTCCATGTAAACTCGGCTAACACGCGTTTTCTTCCGTTCTTGCCAAGAAGCTTTCGTCTTTCAGGGTTTTCCAAGGCGCTGGTTACTCCCCAGGCAATGTCTGATGGGTTGTTTGGGTCTATATGGAAGCCGCATTGTTCTTCGCCGCAACAAATAACTATTTCACGCATACCGCTCACGCCTGCAGCGCCGACGACGACGGGTTTTTCCATCGCCATCGCTTCTAGGGCTACAATGCCGAAGGGTTCGTAATGACTTGGGAAAACCGCTATGTCGCATGCCGCATAATGTAGTATGCGTTCTTCTTCTGGGATGAAGTCAAAACAGAATTTTACATATTGGTCGAGCCGCATGGTTCTTGTAAGGTTAGTTAAGTATTCTTGAAGGTCGCCAACGCCCACCACGACAAGTCTTGCGTTAGGGATCTTTGTTAGAATATGCGGCATAGCCATTATGAGTTTATCAACACCTTTGACGGCAACGAGTCTGCCGAGGAAAAGAATCATAAGCTCATTTTCGCCAATACCATACTTACTTCTAACGCGCTTAACATCCTGCTGTAAAATGTTCGCTGGATTGTACTTTTGTGGATCAACACCATTATAGCTTACCTGGATTTTTTCTCTGGGAAAACCAAGCTGAATCAACTCATCTTTCATAGCATAGGAAACGGTAACAACCATATCTGCCATTTTGCCTGCACGCAACTCAATGTTGCTAACAACGCCTGAACCGTTCCCCATGGTTCTTCCTTTCTCGGTTGAGTGAACATGGAAGACTAATGGCAAACCAGTTTCTCTTTTAACCGTTATTCCGCCCATTGCTGAAAGCCAATCATGCGCTACAACAATGTCATATTTCATGTTTTCTTTTTTGATTAATTCATTAATGAGTTTGGCTGCTGATAGGTAATTGTAAACCATGAGTTTTCCGAAGAAGTGCAGTCCTCTTCCCCATTTTTTGATGTCTTCGCCAATGACGTCTGGGAGCGAATCAGAAATGTCTATATGGAGTGGTCGATGGATTTCTATCCCTCGCCAAATCTCCCGTGTGGGAAGTGAGCCAGCATCATCATTCATCGTAAAAACCGTTACGTCATGGTCATCCAAAACGAATTTTCTCGTTATTTCAGCAGCGTAAGTTCCTAATCCACCAACGATTTTAGGCGGATATTCGTAAACGAAAACCGCAAGTTTCATGCCAGATATTCACCAATTGTAAAATAGGATTAGGGAATCACGATACTAAAGCTTTACTTTTAATCAATCAGGCGGTAAATCAGAATAGGTTCCAGCATAAGCAAGGAAAGGTTTGATTAGACGGTTTTACATAGTAGTAACAGGCAAGGTGCCTAAAATGAGTTTATCACCTATCAAACAAGAGATACTAGAAACCATGCTTTTAAACGAAAAACCACAGAGAGCCATGGAAATTGCAAAGGAAACAAAAAAAGAGTTTCCACAGGTCATGATGCACCTGCTTGGGCTCGTTCGCATGGGATACGTAAACACACCTGTAAAGGGCATCTACATAATCACTCAAAAAGGCAAAGAAGCCATTGGTATACCAGAAACCAATAAGGAAAAGGCAGCAGCCATACTCGCCTATACCCCACACGACAAAGCGTTTGAGTTTTACTCTGATATTGGGCATCCACTTCACTTGCACGCACACAACCTAAGAGACTTCGTGAACAAAATCGAAAAAGCCAACATAAACTCGATTGAATTTCACACAAAGCGAGATGACTTTGAGGCTTGGTTTAAAGGACTTGGCGACGTGGAACTAGCTAAAAAAACCGTTGTGCTAAAACAGCGAAATCTGGCTGGAGAGGACTTGCGCAAGCAACTGCATGAACTTGTTCGGCAACGTTATGTTGCCTTGGCAAAATTGGCAGATCAACCAGTTTACAACGAATAGTTAACTCGCTTTCCTCTTAATTTTAAATCGATTTAGTGCTGCAGAGATAATAGAAAAATAGTTAAGCCTATAAAAAAAGGCTTAGGTTATTTGTCCATATACTGGGTGACCGCGGAATTTCAGAATCGTTTCCGACCATTCTATTGTTCCGCTTGGCAGCCTTGTGCAGAAGGATTGTACAATTGCGCCATTTGGAATAAACCGCACGCCATCGAGCATTTCGCCTTTGGTTACGCCTGAAGCAGCAAAAATCATTTCGTTCCCTTTTGCTAATTCGTTTTCTGTGTATGTTTTCTCGATATCAACCCCTGCTGCTTTGAGCCTCTGCATTCTATTTGCGTCATCTTTTTTGTCTTTCCAAACTTTAACAAGCATAGTTCCGCCTAGGCATTTTACTGCTGTTGCCGCAATGGTTGCTTCTGCGCCTGCGCCTGCGCCGACCAGCAAGTCTACACCTGAGTCAGGTAAGCATGTAACAATTGAACCGGCTATGTCGCCATCGGCGATGAGTATGATTCTTACACCCATCTTTCGCAGTTTAGCAAGCAATTCATTGTGTCTTTCGCGTTCCAACATGATTACAGTGAAGTTTGCCAAAGGACGATTCTTCTGTTTAGCTATCGTCCGCACGATTTCTTCAATAGACATTTCCAGATTTATCTTACCCCTAGATGTGCCGTCGGTGGCAACCTTGAAATAATAGCCATCGTCTGGCAATACTTTTAGACATCCTGCAGGAGCGCAAGCTAAAGCTGAAATCGCATCTTTTCTTCCCTTGGAAGTGGCAGTTGTGCCGTCAACTTGGTCAATAATAAATTCTACTTTAGGACCATTACCGCTGCCAACTTTCTCTTTATAGCTGAACGCTGGTGCATTGTCTTTGGGGCCTTCGCAACAGATGACTTCTCCGTCGACCTCGGTTTGGTTTAGTACTGCACGTGAGAAATCCAGAGCGGTTTGGTCAACTTTGTCTGGGTCGCCTTTACCTATGTGAAGAGCTGCGCCGACTGCGCCTGCTGTTGTGATTCTTGTCAACGATGGAGATAAGGATCTTAACGAAGTCATTGCTTAACACCTTTACACTCATTTAGCCATAATTCCACAAACTCAACGTAGTTCTGGGCGATTTTCTCAACAGCTTGCTTTCTATCGGTTTTGCCTGCCCTATAATCTACCAAAGGCTGCCAGAAAATTGTTCTACCAACGGCAAATCCTATGATTCCCTTTATTTTAGCCCCAACTTTAAGCCACTCTTGCACTTTCTCCTTCGACTCACCACGACCAAGAGTTATAACGCCCGCTTTCCGACCGTTACTCTGGGCCTGCTTGACCACTGCTTTTGCAGATTCAGGTTTGTCAACGCCTTCAAGCTTCCAAATGGCCGGTTCCACTCCTGCTTCTTGGATTTCCTTGAGGCTCTGAACCATCAGTTTAGGACGCGACTCAACATCATATTTTTCTTTAGAACCGCCGAGCTTCGTTAACTGGGCTGGAGTTGCAGGCACTATTAGCTCAAAGAGAAATGCTCTGTTTTTTTTCTGCAGGTAATCGCCGAGTTTCTTTAGTCTTTGAAGTTGTCTTTTGTTTAAGGCAGAATCACTTTCTGGATTATAGCGCACCAGCACTTTCACAAAAGAGGGGTCGAACGCTTCAATGTGTTCGTCGTAGTCTACCCCATATTCAAAGTCGAACTCTTCCTGCCCTGATTTCTCCACAGGCATAGCAAACGTTAAGCCTTCCAGTTTAGCCTCTTTAAGAACGCTGCTTCCAAACTCTTCATCTACTAACAAGCCAGCAATTTGTTTAGGAACATTTTTTTTGAGGGAGAGTTCAAAGCCTTCGAAGATAATTTTTTTGTAATCTTCTATCTGCTCTTTTTCTTCATCGGTGGGTTTGCGGTTTTTGATTTCAAACAGTTTTTCAATAAAAGATGCTCTATGATCAAATGCCAAAATCAATAACTCTTTTTGCGTCCAGTCAATCAATTTAGGTTACCTCACTCTTGATTGTGACTTTTTCGTCACTTATCATTTATAACCTCACGTAGTTCGAGGGATTTAATGCAATTTAAGGTTTCGCACAAATCAAGGAAGCGATTGATGGAAAAAATGAAATAAGAAGACGCAACTATGTGGATATAAGGAGCCAGGTTTAGCGTGAGCGAAATCAGAATTATCTCAGTGAAAATTCCAGAGCAGGTCTACCAGGAAATGGCGCTGCGCGTTCCTGAGGGAGACAGAAGCAACTTTATTCGTGAAGCCATAAGGGAGAAACTGCAGACTACACCGAAAGCTGATAAGCTATTAGCTTTAGAGGAGCGGATGAAAAAAATCGAGGCGGAGTTCGGTCAAATAAGAAAATACCTAGCCGATTTAGAATTACTTACCTTTCAACATGGAAAAACTAACCCTCACTCTTTCTGCATTGACGACGTAGACCATAAAATTATGGAGTACCTGCTTAACTACAAGAGCGCAACTACGCCTGAACTTGCTGAATACCTAAAAACTAACCGGTGGCTCATACTCAACAGGCTACGGAAGATGCAAAAAGTCTCTAAAAAACAAGCTGGAAAATCAGTAATTGAGTATTATGCGGGCGAAAGGTCTGGGAAAAAGAAAGCTTGGTGGATAGACGAAGAGTTAATCCAGGAATAGCGAGGTTAGCTTTAAATCACAAAATCATATTTGTTTGGCATTGCGGGCTCGTAGTCTAGTACGGATAAGGCATCGGCCTCCGGAGCCGAGAATCCTGGGTTCAAATCCCAGCGGGCCCGCTTTTTGATCGCTAAATTGCAACTAATGGTTTGTTGTAGCTTAGGCGAGACAACATTGCTTCATATATTGCCTACACTAACTTATAGTAAACTCTCGCAAGGATACCTTATGCTTATGGTTAATTGTCACAACTGCGGAAAAAGTCTCATTAAACCTGACAGAAAAATCGAAAACCGCTTCTTCTGCGTAGCCATTTATACCTGCAAAAAATGTGGATCCCGCTTCAAAGTAACATACTAAGCTGTTTTGTGATTTATTAGGTTTATAGATGACTACCTTGCCGTTCTCTTCTTTTTAAGGCTAAACCCTGTTTTTGCGCGATGGTCAACAACTGCTGTTTTGTATGGTTATCTATTGTTGTTTTTAATGTATACTTGGTAACCTGTGGAGTCGTCGTTGGCTTTTGAAGGGCATAACTCGACAGAATCAGGCGACATGCTGGTAAATGCATTAATTTCTTTCAAACAAGTGACTGCTTCATGTCTTTTCACTCTGCAAATCACCAAGAGTATTCTGTCTCATGTTTCCATATAAGCTTTAGCGTAGTCACAACCTTGCCCACACACAAATGCATTTAACACAAAATTTCTACTTAAACAAGTTTTTAACGTACTTCCAAATCAACTGAGGCTGGTCAAAAGCAGTCTTCAGCGTTTTTTTTGGGTTCTTTAGGTGCCCCAGCAACGACAATTTCTTGTACTCTGCAAGAGCCCGCGCCGCTATCTCTTTGACTTCCTCTGAGGTGAAATCAGAGGTTGAAATCAGCGGCACACCCTTGGGTTGTCTTGCTTCAGCGAAAGAGTTCCAAGTTAAATCCTGTTGAATATAACCTTTAGCCTTACACTCTTCATACAATCGCGTACCATACGACGGCGTGGCAACGAACAGGTGCATCCCAACATCATAATCTCGTTTGAGCCCCAAGGCAAAATCCACGGTTCTCTGCATATTCTCTCTCTTTTCACCTGGAAAACCAATAATATAAAAACCGCCTGTTTTCAAACCGATTTTTCTGCAGTTTTTTGCAACTTCCACTACTTTGTTCAGGTCCAAGCTCTTGCAGATTACGCTGTCCAGTATTTGTTGGTCTCCTGATTCGACGCCGAAAAAAACGCTCTCGCATCCGGATTTTTTCATTTTCTGCAGCAGATTCATGTTAAGACAGTCTGCTCTGACGCCGTTGGGTGTTTCCCAGCCAACCTTAACTTTTAGTTCGGTTAAGCCGTCGCAGATAGTTTCAAACCTTTGTAGGTCAAAAGTTAAGTTGTCATCTTCAAAGAAAATATGTTTAACATTAAACTTCTCAACCACAAACTTGACATGATTCAAAACGTAGCTGGCCGAGTTCGCCCTAAATCCCCTGCCCATGTGCAGGTGAACCGAGCAAAAACAGCAATTAAACGGGCAGCCTCGGCTAGTAATCATAGAAATTGCCCTTTTTTGGAAACTGCGGTAACCAATCTTTTTGGGGCTCAAATACTGTTCCATATTCACGTGATCGTAGGCTGGATAAGGTAAATTATCCAAATTAGTCATGAAGGGTCTAGGTGGATTAACGGTGACTTCTCCTTCTTTGCGGTAGGCGATACCAAGAATTTCATTGAGTTGTTTTTTGCCCTCGAAATATTGGGCGATGTCTCGCATGGCATATTCACCTTCGCCTGTAACTGCGATGTCAACGCTTTTTGCCTCCTCAAGGAACTCTTTAGGCACCACTGTCACGTGAGGACCGCCTACAATCGTCAGAATGCTTGGGTCCACTTCTTTGGCTAAGCCGCTCACATCCAGTGTATGTTCAATTTGGCAGGTAAATGGTCCTGCGATTCCGACAATGTCAGGTTTCCGGCTGATAATTTGCTGTTTTATTTGCTGCAGAGGTATGCCGACTCTTATGCTTTCACCGTTTTTTTGGTAGGATTCATCGGTCATGAAAGCGTCTAAAATCTCGGTTTTGTAGCCTCCTTGTTCAAGCACGGCTGCTATGTACATTAATCCTAGTGGTAGGTTGCCTGCTGGTTGATCTGATCCTGGATAAAACGTCTGCGGAGGATTAATCAGAAGCACTTTCATTGCAGGTAACCCAATAATTACAAGTTGTCACTTTGCAGGTATTTAAATCAGTTTGCATCTCTAAAAGTAGATGGAACTTTTTAAAAGTTATCTGTTTTCTGTTTATTTCTTCATATCTTTTAACTTGCTCTACTGATTAGTTGGCATGTTACTGCTATGCCACAACCACATAAGTTTATGAGCGGTTATTCGGCACTATTCTTGTTGACTTTTCGGCAAATTTTATGGAGGTGACATTTTTGAGTAGGCGCGAAGAAAATAAAAAAGGCAAAATGACTGTTGCTGAAGCAGGCAGGAAAGGCGGAGAAAAAACCGCTTCAACTCATGGCAAAGAATTCTACGAAGAAATAGGCAGAAAAGGAGGCGAAAAAGTATCTGCAGAACGGGGACCAGAATTTTATAGTGAAATCGGCAGCAAAGGCGGTTCTGAGCGAGCAAAACAACATGAAGGCACAACAGAAGCCATGGGAAAAACAAGCCTTGAAGAAGCAGGTCACCGCGGCGGGCAACGAGTAAGAAAATTGATCCAAGCAGGAAGAGAACACGAGGAAGAATAAGCACTCTAGGTTTTTAGGCGACTATTTTTGGTTGACCTTCATAATTCTAAATTAAGGCAAGGGTTATTTTAGGAGGTGAATGTTCTGTCTGAACGAAAGGGTAAAATGACGGTTGAAGAGGCTGGAAGGAAAGGTGGGCTAAGGACATCAGAGACTCATGGCGGAGAATTCTATAGTGAAATCGGTCGCAAAGGTGGAAAGATTGGTGGACCAAAAGGTGGGCAAAGAGTCCGCAAGCTCATTCAGGAAGGAAAGGAGCACGAGGAGGAATAAGAACCGCAACCCAGCTTAATTTTACCTTAACTAAATGGGGCAATCACTAAGGTAAAGTGTTCCCGTAAATTTCCGTTCTTAATTCTTTTAAAAAACTTGTCCTTTATTCTTCTCATTTTAGTTCAAGTCCTAAAAAACTTAGGTCATGCTGTTATTGTGTGCTGACAGCCACATATGTTTAAAAGTTTTGTTTCAGGCTAGAAAATTAGAAAGCGACTAAGAAGGAAGAAAGCGATAGCGAAGTTTTATGGAGGTGAATTAATTGAGTAAAGACAAACGGAAAGGAAAGATGACCGTTGAAGAAGCAGGACGAATGGGTGGAGAGAAAACCTCCGAGACTCATGGGCCAGAATTTTACAGTGAAATCGGCAGCAAAGGCGGCTCTCAACGTGCAAAACAACATGAAGGTTCGCCAGAAGCCAGAGGAAAAACAAGCTTAGAAGAAGCGGGGCACCGAGGAGGCCAAAAAGTCCGTAGGCTAATCCAAGCGGGAAAGGAGCATGAAGAAGAATAAACGGTTTTTTGCAAAATAAACTTTAAGTCAACATCCCAAAATTTTAGGCTCCGAGCATAAAAACATGAAGTGGAAGCTAGGTAACTCTTAAAGTAAAACAAAGAAAATCAGGCTTCGTTATTATCGCTTAATAAGCGGATTTTTTGCTTTTTTTAAAATTTTTTGGAGGTGATTTGGTTGAATGAAAGGAATAAAGGAAAAATGACAGTTGAAGAGGCTGGACGCATGGGTGGGCGAAAAACATCAGAGACCCACGGCTCAGAATTTTACAGTGAAATCGGCAGTAAGGGCGGTCAGAAAGTTCGTAGACTTATTCAAGAAGGAAAAGAGCACGAGCAAGAATAAGTAACAAACTGTTTTTCTCTATTTTAAAAATTTTTTTAAGAATGTGGAGGTGAACTAAACACGACTAAAGCAGAAACTCAAACAACCAGACGAAAAGGAATAGGTCAAGGTAGAGGAACCAGAAAACAATATACAGATAGAAGCGGAAAAACAGGGCACGTCAGCCCAGCTATCGTGGAAAAGTATCTAGCAGGCATGCATTATCCAGCTGATAAGAAAAACTTGGTAAATAACGCAGAAAACAAAGATGCACCAGAAGACGTAATGGATTTGATAAATAAGCTTCCGGAGAAGACGTATAATTCACCGATAGACATAACAAAGGAGATTGGAAAAATAAAATGAGCCGCAAAGCGCCAGTTTTCTTTATTTTTAGTATTTTAACCTATTTTCGTTTTGAATCCTTTCATTATTACCTTAATTTAGCGGACGGTTGTGGCGCCTTGTGATTGTTTGTTGATAGCCACATAGGCTTAAGGACTATTTCACGTATAATAGACAAGAGCGCTTTCTTTATAAAGGAATGTCGGAGGTGAATTGTTTTTGACAGTTGAAAATGAAGAAAACAGAAAGATGACACGCCAAGAAGCTGGTAGAATAGGCGGACAAAAAGTTGCAAGACAGAGAGGTTCTGAATTCTACCGTGAAATTGGACACAAAGGTGGCGAAAAAGTTGCTGAAGAACGGGGATCGGAATTTTATAGGGAAATAGGGCGGAAGGGCGGCGAGAGCAGAGGAAACAAAGGCGCTGCAAGAAAAGGATCACCCGGTAGTAGGAAAAAGCATCAATAAATTCTTTTATTCTATTTTTTTGTCTATGCCCTTATCCCAAAATATTGAAATAACCTTAACGCTCAATTGATTGTATGAAGCGGATTCTTGTTTTATATTATAGTAGAACTGGAAATACTGAGAAAATGGCCAATGCCGTAGCTCAGGGAGCTCAAGTTAATAGTGCCATCTTAGTTGAATTAAGCTTTCACATTGAGCCACAGGAACTGATTAACTTTGATGCCATTCTCATCGGCAGTCCTACTTACCATCATGAGATGCCTATTGACTTCAAAAACCTCTTTGAGGATGCAGCGGCGCAAAGCATAAGTTTAAAGGGCAAAGTTGGCGCTGCTTTTGGTTCTTTTGGTTGGAGCGGTGAAGCACCCAAAAAACTCTTGGAAATAATGAAGAACCAGTTTGAAATATATGTGGCTGAGCCGCCTTTGCTTGCGAATTATGCCCCGGACGGAAAGACTCTTGATGCCTGCAGAGCATTGGGGAGACGGGTAGCCGAAAAATTGATGAGCACCCCTTGACATTAACAAGATAGGCGAAATTTTATGGCAAAGCCAAGCGATAATCTGATAGAATTCTTGAAAAACCAAATTACCGTCGAGAAAGAAATTGTTTCTTCTTTAGAAAAACCATTGGGTAAAATGAAGAATCCTGCGGTTAAAGGCGTTCTGAAAGGTGTTTCGCTGGATTCCATCAAACATGCGGAACTATATTCTGCAGCTATTACCCTGTTGACTAGCGCTTCAACGGCGTTGACCCAGGAAAACCTTGATGAGCAAAGGGGACTTGTGGAAAAACACATCGAAATAGAAAGTAAACTAATCATAGTGCTTGAGCAAAAGATTCCTGAAGTACAAGACAAGAAGGTTGTTTTTCTTTTGAAATCTATATTGGCGGATGAACGCAGGCATCATGAAATGTTAAAGATGGTTCTGGAAATAATTGTTCATGGCGAAACAATCACTGAGGAAGACTGGTGGAAACTGCTCTGGGAGAATGTTCCGTTTCACGGTGCGCCAGGCGGCGGTTAAACAAAAAAAATATGAGGTTTAAGAGTTAGCGTTGCCGTTAATAACATGTTCAGATGAGCTCCATGTCTCATCTACTATTTGCTGAAGCTCCTGCAATACTGTGGCTAACTTTTCACCTTTAGTGGTTAATCCGTAGGCTTTCGGTGTTCTGCGAATGAAAACCAGTTTTTTACCCTTCAACCCTCTGAGATACTTGTAGATTCTTCTCATGGAAAGCCCTGTTTCTTTCACAAGTCTCCCAGCGGGGATGCCCTCGTTGGGGATTGAGTCGTAAATTTTTCTTTCGCTGATTGTGAATGTTTCTTTGCTTGGATCCCGTTTTGACCTGAAGAAGAAGATATAGTCTCGCTCTTCAGGGGTTGCTATTAAGCCAGTTGAGCGCAAACGCTTAAGGATTCGCGAAGTGATTTTTGGCGAAATTAAGGCTTCGATATTTTCAAATGTTTTTGGTCCAGTTAGTAGAGATTGAAGAATGGTTTCTTCATAGCATTCGGAATGTGCTGGCAGCATTTCGGCAAACTCCGGACAATCATCTAGTAACTCAGTTAGGCGACCGCCAAAAGTGGTTGCGTAATATTCGTCTCGCGCTTCAGTGGCCAAGCCCACAGACATTAGTGGCCGTAGGTACTCCTCGCTTATGGTGTCTTGGCTGTGAACGTGCCCTGTTTTTTTGAGCTCCTGTTGGAGACGGCTAATGGAGTACCTGCCGTTTACTATGGCTTGCAGAATGTGGAGTCTTGTCTCATTTTTTAAGACATTAAAAAGCTCTTTTAGATAGTTGGGGTTATCCATTGTTTCACGGAGTCTTCTTAGCTCGTTTTTAAGTTTGTATACTTGGCATCGATTTAGACATTGCAAAGGCGATGTTGGTGCGCAGTTTCTGCATTCTGCGTCAAGGGTGTTTAACATTCCTGCTAAATCTTGGTGATTTTGATTTTTTTTGGTTGGCGATAGGACATTGCCCATATGTTATTTTTCTCCTATCATTCAGTGTGCTTAACGGGTTGGGGAGTGAGCGATTCAGTGTTAATTGGTGTTCTTCTGTTTTGATAGCCCGTCATGACACGCGTCATAAAGCTATGACATGCGACATATTTAAATAACTTTTCCCCAAAAAATACCCTAATTGGTGCATAAATTGATACTACCGTGCGAAGTAGGCGTAAAAACAGTTTTACCCGCAGTAAAGGCTATTATGGCAAGAAAAATCGTTGAGAAACATGGATTCAACGAACAAGAAGCTGGAAAACTCTTGGGGCTCTCACAATCCGCAGTCAGCCGCTACATGAGCAAGGAAAGAGGACACCTCCTATCCCTAGAAGGCGCAACAGACATTTTAGCGCTCATAGACCAAATGGTAATTAGCCTCATAAAAGAACCAGACAACAAAAGCCAAATCCTAACTCTCTTCTGCCAAACATGCCAAGCCATAAGGCAAAAAGGCATAATGTGCCCACCATGCCAAAAAGAAATGACTAAAGAATGGGCGGAAACCTGCTTTTTCTGCCGCTAAACCCTTGGCAATTTAAGATTTATTAAAAACGATGTTCAACGTTTTTCGAGGAAACTCAATTGACCTATGACGAGAACGGTATTTTAGACACTATCGAAAAAGTAAGCAAGAGCACAGTAAACATAAGCACAATTAGACTTATGCACAACCTTTTCTATCAAGCCGTACCAGTCGGCGGTATGGGGTCAGGCACAATAATTGACACATCAGGACTAATCCTAACAAACAACCACGTGGTTGGCGGAGCAGCGAAAATCAACGTTACCTTGGGCAACAACGAAGTTCTCGAGGGCACAATTGTTGGTTCCTGCGCCATCCATGACATCGCCGTTGTCAAGATTAATTCGAATGGCAGAAAGCTTCAACCTGCAGAGCTAGGGGACTCTGATAAGCTTAGGGTTGGACAGAGGGTTTATGCTATCGGTAACCCGTTCGGGCTGGCAGGTGGTCCAAGCGTAACTTCAGGAGTTATCAGCGCAATTAACCGAACAATTGAGTCAGAGCAAGGCCTAATAGAGAACCTTGTCCAAACAGATGCTTCAATTAATCCGGGAAACAGTGGTGGCCCACTCGTAGATGTGACAGGCAAAGTAATCGCAATTAACACCGCCATCATACCATTCGCTCAAGGCATAGGTTTCGCGATTCCAGTTAACTCCGCCAAAAGTTGCACAAACGAAATCGTCGTTGGCGGCGAAGCTAAGAGACCTTGGCTTGGCATAGTAGGTTTGAGCTTGAATCGGCAAATCGCACACTATTATGGCCTACCAGTAGACCATGGCGTTCTCGTAACCAAAATCGCTGAAGGCAGCCCCGCAGAAGAAGCCGGGTTAGCAGAGGGTGACATAATTTTGAAAATTGATTATGTGGATACCCATAAAATTGAAGATCTAGTCAATGAAATCCATAGGAAGCGGATCGGGGACTCTGTTCGTCTTCTGGCAATACGCAACGGCAGTGATCACTTTTTCGAGCTAAAACTAAGCCAAACGCCATAAAGTCTTTTGGAAAGTGTTATTTTGAGCAAAAGCCAAATTAGTGGAATTCTAAAAAAGTACAGAGTAATTGCTGTTGTAGGTTTGTCTGCGGATTCTGAAAAGGACAGCTACAGAGTCAGCGCTTATTTGCAGGAACAAGGCTACCGGATAATACCTGTTAACCCCTTCATTGACGAGGTTTTGGGCGAAAAAAGTTATCCCAGTCTACTTGAAATCCCATCTGAAATCCAGAAAACTATCGAAATTGTCGACGTTTTTCGCCAATCAAAGGATGTGTTGCCCATAGTTGAGCAGGCGGCAAAGTTGAAGCAGCAGCTTGGGAGGCCCTTTGTGGTTTGGATGCAGCTTGGCATCGTAAACGAGCAGGCTGCTGAAAAGGCGCGGTGTGCTGGTTTGGTTGTGGTAATGGATAAGTGTTTGATGGTTGAGCATTTGAGCGTTACCGTTTGACTTAGCAGGCTAAATTGCGCCAAGCAACAACGATACCACTGTGGCTACTATGACGATAGCCACTGTTTCAGCAAGTGTTATCTTCCAGTTCACCCGCGTCTTCTTTGAGCGGTACCTTACAAGAAACACCCCTGCAATAATCAGAACTTCAGCCAATGAAATGGCAATGTTGTAGTAGGGTGGAAGAACAATATAGCTTGCTATTGGGATGATCCCCGCGAAGAAAGTGGTAGTTCCAGAAATTATTGCTCCGAAAAGATTTGACCTGTGAATTTGTTTGCCAAGCACTGTAAACAGTTTTTGCACAAGCAAAAGCGATTTGTCGCGTTCTTTCTTATCTGGTATATCGCTTAAACTGTAATTCATCAGGTTCTGTAGCGTCATGATGTCAGCTAAGTCTTCGGTAATTCCCCCAAGCAAGAAACTTGAGAAGTTAGTTATGGCAACTGCGCTTAGTGTTAGGAGGGCGGCGAAGACAACGGTTTTAGGGTTGCCCAAAAAAGTTGTGCTAGTTGTCAATGATGCTATGAATGCTGAGAGTATGATAACTAGGCTGGTTACTGAGCCGTCGACTAAGCCTGCAACGACTTCCATTATTGGCTCTTTTTTGAGAAGAAGGCTTTCCCATTCTTTGCCAAGTCTTTGACCTTCAAGCGTTAACTGAACCCACTCGTCTTTTTCAACAAGAAGCCCCTCACCCGACATTTCTTTAAGCGCTCTATCTAACTCGGACATTTCAATGCAGGCATAGCTGACGCACATACGGTTAACTCGACTTTTGAGGGTTGCTTTTTTTATTCTAGTGCCTTTGCTAAGGTTAAGCAAGACAATAACTCGGATAACATCTGGCAACTCTTGGATTTCAAAAGACACTCAGGCTGTCACCGTTACAGTAATACTCAAAATATCTTTGCATGAAACTATTAACTTTTACCGGTGCTGCAAAACGGGATATATCTGAAAGGTTTGAAAAAGTGGCGGGCTAAATAATTTTTTCGAGGGTTTCTTGGATTTCTTGGTAGTTTGGTTCAACTGCTGGGTTCTCTGAAACCCAAGCATACTGCACCACGCCTTGTGGGTCTAAGATAAAGATTGAGCGTTTAGCAACAGTGTAACCGTTCAATCCCGCGAAATTAGGCATTTCCAACCCATAGACTTTGATGACTTCCCGCTTGTAATCACTCAGTATCGGGAACGGCAGGCGGTTTTTTTCTGCGAAGCCCTTATTGCTGAAAGGGTCGTTTACGCTGATTCCGATAACTTCCGCGTTTAAATCAATGAGACGAGCCATTGAATCTCGGAACTCGCACATTTCTTTAGTACAGGTTGAGGTAAATGCTCCAACGAAAAAAGCAAGAACAATTTTTTGCCCCGTAAAATCTTTGAGACTTCGGGGTTTCATTTCGGTGTCAGGCAATGTGAAGTCTGGCGCCATATCTCCAACCTTGACCTTACTTGACATAGAAATCAGTCCTAAAAGCTAGAAAGTTATCGGTGTATAAATGGCTGTTGTTTTAGCCAAATTGGAAAGCGCACGGGCAATACTTGTTTAGGACGCAGATTTCGCATTTGGGTTTTCTTGAAATGCACACCTGTCTGCCGTGGTAAATCAGCAGGTCGGTTAGTTCCATCCATTTCTCTTTAGGTGTAATTTGCATCAGGTCCTGTTCAATTCTGGCAGGATCATCGCTTTCTGTAAGCCCAAGCCTCCCTGCAACTCTGCGGACATGGGTGTCTACTGCGATGCCGGCGATTACGCCGTAAGCATTGTACAGAACGATGTTAGCGGTTTTTCTTGCCACGCCAGGCATCTCTATCAACTCCTGCATGGTTTTTGGCACTTGTGAGTGGTATTTTTCGACGAGGAGTTTTGCTGCGTTTTGGAGGTTTTTTGCTTTATTATGGTAGAAACCCGTTGAATGGATGTCTTGTTCGAGCTCTTTTATGTCTGCGTTGGCATAGTTTTCGGGTGTGCGGTATTTTTGGAAGAGGTTTTTTGTTACAATGTTGACTCGCTCATCGGTTGTTTGGGCGGAAAGCATTGTGGCTACAAGTATCTCTAGGGGGTTGGTGTAGTTTAGGGCGGTTTTTGCGTTGGGGAACTGTTTTTCGAGGAGTTCGATTGCTTTTGTGTTTCTTTTTTTGGGTTCAAGGTAGATTTCTGGTTTTTTCAAGGCTATTTTCTCCTAGAAAGTGATTAGGTTAATGTGGTGACTGGGAGGAATAAAAGTTTGCAATTAACCACGCCTTTCAACGCTTGTCAAATATTGATTATTTGTTCTTTAAATTTGTAAATGTTTAGCGTGAAAACAATGAGTAATGTTTATATAATTTCCAATTATTTGAAAATAAGTTAATCGCTTAAGTGACCAACATGGTGAACCCTACAAGAGTAACAGTTGCATTCGACAAAACAACAGCTGACCTGCTGGAAAAAATAAGCACTGACGCGCAAATGTCACAGAGCGAAGTCATGCGCCGAGCCCTAAAATTCTACAACGATAACAAAGCCCTCGAAGACCCCGCCACCAAAAAGAAAATTTTAGCCTACATTGATATGCTTCTCAGCGGCGAACACGTCATTGTAGACGTTGACCATTGGCTAATGTTTCTAGGTTTAATCGTAACATCGCCTGAACGGGAAAAGTTTTGGAGCGAGCACAGAGACCTCGCCCGAGCCCACTGGGAACAACTCAAAACCAAAGTACACTCAGCAGAAGAAATGCTGGCTAGACTGGAAATTTGCAACTTTTACCGTTTAACAAAAAACGCGCCAAACGATTATACGCTCGTTCTGGTTTCAGAGACCTCCAAGGATTTCATAAGGATATTTCTTGAAGAGTACTTTTCTGCCATGGGCGTCAAGGCAGAGATAAAAGAGAACTTGACTAAGCTAAGAGTCACAATCAAACCAAGCATACCCAGGATCTAAAAATCCTTTTTTGCTTTCATCTTTTGTGAAAAAGTTTTTACCCTTTAACTCCTTCCAAGCAGTGTTAATGGTGATTGTTATGAGTATGAAGTTAAAAGTTGATGGAAAGGAAGTGCCGTTAAACGAGTTTGTTGAAAAATTCATGAGCGGGAGCATAACAGGCGCAGTTGCCTCTCTTAAGGGAATAAAAGAAAACTGGAAGAAAATCGAGATAGAAATCCAAAAATAGCTTAACCGTTAAATTCGATTTTGCTCTCGATTTCCGCAAACATTTCCCGCTTAGCCTTGCATATTGGGCAAACATACGGGGGGTCCTCGCGAAAAACCACATACCCGCATTGTTTACAGTACCATAACTTCTTTTTAACAGGCACCGCTTGTGTTGGTGCTGAGGGTTTTTCTGCTGATGCTCCAGCCGTTTCTGCCTCCTTTTTGGGTTCTGCTTGGGTTCCGTATGCTCTTTGCTGTTTCCCAATGGGTCTGCGTTCTGGAACTTCGGGCAGATTTTGGCTCTCATAAACTTGCTTGTTAACGTAGAGTCTGCAGTAGCATGCGCCATACTGGGCGACGTCTGGGTCTCGGTAGTCGCAGGGGCAAATTATGTCTCTGTCATACTCAAAGTTGCCTGACGTAAGCCTGCATGGACACAGGGGATAGCCGTATCGTTCTTCGTTAGTTTTTAAGCCCTCCAAAAACATTTGCAAAAGGTCAGGTTGAGGAGTTAAGTAGTAACCGTATGTTTTGGCGTCGGCTTCGGTTCTTCTGCGTACCTGCTCTATCGTTATCAAACGCCCAATGCCTCTTTAAGCTGGTCCTTACGAAAACCAGTAACAACGGTTTTGTCATCAATTATGGTTGTAGGGTAACTGAGCATTCCACCTTTGCTTGAGATGGTTTCATGAGCTTGCATTTTGTCTTCGTCATCTAGCAGGTCTACATCTACGTATTCAAATTCAATGTCATTGTCTTTTAGGAACTGCTTGGTTAGTTTGCACCAAACGCAGGTACTTAACGCATAAACGGCAACTTTATGGTTATTTTTTTTACCAAGAACCTTTGAGAATTGCATTAAAAATTCACCAATAAAATTTGGTTTAAGTCGAATATAACTGTTTACATAGCCTGAATGGACGAAGGGCAAGCGTGACTACGCTGGCATGAGACTACCAAAAGCGTTCTGCACTACTTCACACATAGCAGGATGAATATGCATAGCCTGGGCAATAGGCTCAAAGCTCCCCCCATTAGAAACCATCGCATTTACGATTTCCTGAACAAGAATCGAAGCCTCGGGTCCGATAATGTGCCCTCCCAAAATCTTGCCCGTTTGCCTATCTACAATAACCTTGACAAAGCCTCTTGGGAACCCCATTGCAGCGCCCATAGCTGTGTCCCTGTAAAGGGCATGTCCCACAAGAATGCTGCCAACTTTTGCTTTGGCTTGATCCTGGGTTAACCCAACTGAGGCAATTTGTGGATGGGTAAAAACTGCATGGGGTGCGGCTGAAAAATCAATTTTCACCTTGTGGTCATGTAGCGCATTGTGCCAAGCCACGCCTGCCTCATAATTGGCTACGTGCTTGAACATTTGGATTCCTATGGAGTCGCCGAAAGCCCAGATGCCTTTTTTTCTGGTTTGCAAATACTCGTCAACTTTTATGAAGTTGTGCTCATCGAGTTGTACGCCTGTTTTTTCAGGTTTGAGAATGTCTGCGTTGGAAACTCTGCCTGTGGCAATCATAACTGCTTCCGCTGAGAAATCTTTTAGGCTGCCGTCCATGCTGTTTCTACCAATTACCGTTTTAGTTGTGCCTTCCTGCTTTGCTTCCAAGGCTTCGTAGCCTGTGAAAATCTCCATTTTTTGTTGCATCTCCGCCTTAAGCAGCATGGATATTTCGGGTTCTTCTTCAGGCAGCACTCGAGGTGGCCTTTGCAGTACAGTAGTTTTTGTGCCTATGTCAGCAAAGAAGTGACCGTACTCCATACCAATATAGCCTCCGCCAATAATGAGAATGCTTTTGGGCGGCGTTTGCAACTCCAAAATCGTGTCGCTTGTTAAGTAATTTATTTTGTCTATGCCTTTGATTAATGGTATGGCGGACCGTGCGCCTGAAACAATAAAGATGGTTTCTGCTGTAATCGTGTGCTCGCCAACCTGCATTGTGTAATCGGAGATAAACTCGCCTGTTTCTTTGAACCATGTTAAGTTTGGGGTGGCTTGGATTGCAGCTGCTTGATGCGAGGAGTCTTCGCTAACGAGTTCATGCATCCTCGTCATTATATTGTGGAAGTCAACTGAGTTCACGGTGGCTTTTAGGCCTAGCTTGGCTGACTCATTAATTGTGGCGATGACGTCTGTTGGGTAAATCAGCATTTTTGAAGGCACGCAGCCAACATTTATGCAGGTACCCCCCATTTTGCCATTCTCAACCAGCGCTACTTTGAAGCCTTGGTCAACGGCGGCTGAAGCAACAAGCATGCCTGAGCCTGAGCCAATTACAATTATATCAAAGTGTTCCATTAGAAGACCTCAATAACTACTTAGATGAGCGTTAAAGTGAAATAAACTTTTCAACAGCAAACAGTTAAAAAATCTTTTATCCGCTAACGCGGTAACTTGTTTTGGGTGATTTTATGGCTAAACCAGTTAAACCAACACAAGCCGAAGAGCAAAAGAAAAAGCAAACATACTACAGCAAGAAGGAGAAGAAAGCTAAAGAAGTCAAAAAGTAGTCCTGTCCACAAAGGATGGGAGAGCCCGTGGGTCATGGACTGGGTCAAAGCTCTGCAGTTCCCCCTTTGTTAGTGGTAACGCGATTCTTGACACAAGCCCGTTTAAGCTGTACGGCAACCTGATTAAGCGCATTTCGCCAGCGGTAACCCACTCATCAATATGGAAACCCTCTTGTTTAACTTGCCCCGCCAGCTCCTGCCTCTGCCCAGCACTCAGCTGGTAGACGTCCTTGTCCAAAACGTGTAGGTGAAAGCCTCTGCCCGAGTAAACCGCCTTGACCTCAGAGAACCGCTTCTCAAGAAACTCATACAAGCCAGCCGCTTCTTTTTTAACCATTTTTAGTTCTAATTCGCAGAAGCTCAAACCCTGAAGTCTCTTCATTTTGTCCGCTAACGTGCCATGGATGGGGCATGTGATGTTTTCTGGATCAAGGTCAAAAGCAAGTTCCTGCCCCACTTTGGCATCGTTTTGGTCGTAGACGTTTCGGTCATAGTAGACTGCTTCAGGCAAAAACTCCAAAATCTGCTGTCTCACGTCTTCTATGCTTTTGTACTCGTCGACTATTATTGTGGTTGCAGCGTCCCCTCGGTATTTTTCAGGGAAAATTTTCGTGTGCCTGCCAATTATTACTGCAAACTTGGTTCTGCCAAGCCAACCCGTGAACCATTCAGCTACGTTTTGAAGGTTAAATTCTTGCGTGTAGAATTGTTTTCTTTCCTCTAAAGTGGCGTATCGCATGCCGCTGGGCAGGTAGTATTGAACCATGTACATGCCTACGCAAACATACTACCCGCTCCATAAAACCCTTGCCAAAAAACGAAGTAGCAATAATAAACACAATTATCGCATTAAAAACCGACGGAAAATCAGACTCAACAGTAAAAACCGCAAACCACAACAAAACAACAACACATTTAAACAGAGGAAAACAAGAAAACATTGATTTAGCAATGAAAACTGACCCATTCAAATTAACAATCATAGTCACTCTAATGATTTCAATAGCGGTGGTAGGCAGCCTTGTCATTATATTATTTAACAATTTAGAGAGTATCCCTTCAGCAGAAAGCGGCTTAATTGTTTCAAAAAGTGTCATTAATGCAAAGGATAGCGTAGTTGAACTTTCAGGAGGAAAAACATTGTATATCTTGAATAATACACCGCTATTTCTTAGCCTGAAAGTAAATCAAACTTACTCTTTTGATTGTCTTTTCAACTACTACACAAAAACCACATATATTGAAAGTGCCCACATAACTTGATAGTTATTAAAAAGTATAAAAGAAACTAAAACCATACCCCGCGGCGATAAAAATACAGCCACCTTAAAAAATCTCAACAATGAAAAAACCAAAGCTCTCTTATCAAATCAATTACGAACAACTCGGTGCGCTCCTCGCCTTGTTTTGCGGTGTTCCCTTTATGAATATTCGTAATTAGACTGACAAGAGAGTATCCAGAGAACAAACATAACAAATCAAAACAACCATTCTGAATGGATTAAAAACTATACAAAAACAGGGAGTTAAGAAAAAAAGGTTAAAAAAAGAAAGAACAGAAATTACTAAGCCCAGTAGTACAAAGAGTTAGGTAGTATTGAACCATTCAGACCACCTAGAAATACCGTGGATGTCCCAAAATGTTTTGTGGAAAAACTCTTCGACAGATATCTCGGAAAGAAAATCCTTATAGGTATCTTAACATATCGACAAACACAAAATATTTACGGCTTAAACTAATATCTGCTAATATGGCAAATAACCTTGTAGTTGGGCTTTTGTTAATAATTGTGGGATTATTTCTTTTCTTTGTTGGAGCGGGACTCTTTGGAGTTAGTTTTGTGACAGTAGTTTTGCCGATACTTTTCTTTGCTGTCGGGATTTGGTTCGTTGTTCTGTATTATCTTCAGTCAAGACATAAAGGAAGTTATCAACGAAAGTTTACATGAATCCCTTTCAACCGAAGATTTACATAACTCGAAGAAATTTATGGTGGGTAACTTAACAGCAATCGTTCGGCAGAAAACCTAATATGCCTGCTTCCCCGAAATATTTGTGGTGAAATTTTTGCCTATTGACCCTGATTTTCAATCCAAACGCCAAGTTGTCGGCGAACATAACGGACATAAAGTTTGGGGACCAGTTGAGCCCCCGCAAAAGCTTGGGATTCATGGAACAACTAGCGCTGTAGACTGGGATGTGTGCCTTGGAGACGGCGTATGCATTGACGTTTGCCCTGTTTCACTGTATGATTGGGCTGACTCTCCTGGGCACCCAGTTTCTGAGCGAAAATCTGACCCAGCACGCGAAAAAGACTGCATTCAATGCCTTGCCTGCGAAATGCAGTGTCCCGCTGCAGCAATAAAAATAACCGTGCCGCCTTGAGCGGTGCGCCTTTTCTTTTAAACTGGTAAATGTTATATTGGCAGGCGCTCCAATAACTGCTAAGGCGCCGCCTATGAGTCAACCAACAAACGGCAAAGTCATAGTAATTAGCCCATCTGACTTTACATTAAAGACCAGCGATATTGTCGAAAAAATAATTTCAGGCATAATGGAAGCAGGTGAAGTTAACATAGTTGGCATAAACGATGGTGCTTTTTTAGCGTGTTCAGCCACAATCATGGCAACAGAAATCGCCAACGTCTATATCGACGAGATTAGCATAGAAAATCTTGAATCACCAACTCTTGCCAAGTCATCGGCTATTTCGGCATTTCTAACGCAAAAACCGTCAACAGACTTCGCTAAAATGGCTGAGCAAGAAGAAAAGGAAATGACTGATATTTTGGAGCAAACAATCAGTGTCAGCAGAGCAGCCCCTCTGGAACGGCTTCTCACAATCAGCCTTTTGCGTTTGGCAAGATTTGATAAAATCCGAATTTCGGCTGCGGGCGGCTCAATTAATGATGCTGTTGCGCTTGCGTTGAAGTTGACAAGGGGACAGATTTCAAAAGATGTTATCGGAATTAAACTGGTGCATCTTTATTCTATTTTGATGAGAAACGACCCCACTAAAAGTATAGCTGCTATTTCTATCTATCTGCAGAAGGGCATGTCGACAAGGTACACTAAAAGGCAAAGTGCGCTGTTTAAAAAACTAGAAAGCGGTCAATAAATACATAGAAAAGAACAAAAAAGGTTGGTTTTGCCTAGTGTTATTTCACTAGGGCTAAGTTTTTGTTTACTCTGTCCCAGTTAACGACATTCCAGAACGCTTCAATGAATTTTGGCCGCTCGTTCTTGTAATCGACGTAGTAGGCGTGTTCCCAAACATCCAAAACCATCAGAATGTTGAATGTTGGAAAAACGTTCACGTTATGTTTTTCAATCTGCATTATCAGTGGCCTTCCAATGCATGGGTGAACCGCCAATGCAGCCCAACCTGAACCCTCAGTGCTTGCGGCAGCCATCGTGAACTCTTTTTTGAAACGCTCAAAACTTCCAAATCCCATGTTAATCATGTCAGCAACTGCTCCTCCAGGTTGGCCCCCGCCGCCTTTTCCCGGTGGCGCAAGGTTTTCCCAGAAGATTGAGTGTAGCAGATGTCCGCCGACGTTGAAGGATAATTCTTTTAGAAGGGGCTTCATTTCGAGGTCTGTGTTTTCGCTGTTGGCTTTGTCTATTTTTTCGAAGGCAGCATTTGCGCCGTTGACGTAGGCTTGATGGTGCTTGTCATGGTGTAGTTTGAGTTGTTGCTCAGAAATGTACGGTTCCAAAGCGTTATAATCATAGGGGAGTTTTGGTAGACTAAAAGCTTTTATTTTCTCCATAAAATTCACCGAAAACTAACGGAACCAAAGCAGAAAACACCTAATATACTTTACTTTATGCGAGATTCAGGCAAATTTCGTATACCTTATTACCTTGTCTTGATTTACTTACTCTCGGTGTTTTAAAATGTCTAAAACTATTGAGAACCTCAAAGATGCTTTCGCAGGCGAATCTCAAGCCAACCGCATGTATTTGGCTTTCGCTAAAAAAGCAGAGGAAGAAGGCTCCCTCCAAATAGCAAAGCTCTTTCGAGCTGCAGCGGAATCTGAAACCGTCCATGCCATGAATCACCTGCGTGTCATGGGACAGGTAAAATCAACAGCTGATAATCTTGGCACAGCCGTGTCAGGCGAAACCTATGAGTTCAAGAAAATGTACCCTGAGTTCATTGAAGAAGCCAAAAAAGAAGGCAACAAAAAAGCGCAACTCAGCTTTGACTATGCTAACCAAGTTGAACAGATTCATGCTGGCTTATACCAGAAAGCCTTGGATGCTTTGAAAGTCAAGAAGCAGCCTGCAACGGCAGAGTATTGGGTTTGCCCAGTGTGCGGAAACACCTTTGAAGGCTCAACACCTGATCAATGCCCAATCTGTGCAACGGCAAAAGAAAAATTCGTAAAAATAGCATAAAAATTTAGGCTTTGATTTTTTGGGCTATTTGCTGCCCAAAGTCAAAGCATTTTTTTAAATCGTCTTTGTCTGGTACGAATTTGACTTCTACGCCTGGTTCCTGTACTTCGAATCCTGCTTTTTTCGCTATTTCTACCATGCCTTTGACTGCGCCGCCGCCCCATCCATAAGAGCCAAAGAAGCCCCAGAGTTTGCCTTTCGGTTTTAGTCCTGTCGCGTAAGTTAGGAACTGCCCTAACGTTGGGAACATTCCGTTGTTTAGTGTTGGTGAACCTACGAGAACGGCTTTGGCATCTAAGATTTCAGTTATGGCTTCTGAAACGCTGTAGGAGCGGAGTTTGTATAGTTTGGCTTCCACACCTTGGCTGATGACACCTTCAGCGATTGCCCGCGCCATTGTGTCTGTGCTGTGCCACATGGTGTCAAAAACGATTACAACTTTGTTTTTGCTTTCACCGCTGCTCCATTTAAGGTAAGTGTTAACGATTTTCATGGGGTCTTTGCGCCAGATAATGCCGTGGCTGGGTGCTATTATGTCAATGGGAAGTTTCATAGCGACGATTTCTTGGATTTTACGGGTGATCAAAGGTGCAAGTGGCATGAGAATGTTCGCATAGTACATGGCGGCCTCTTCCATTAATGCGGCTTGATCAACCTCATCGTCAAACCTGCCTGAGCTGGCAAGGTGTTGTCCAAACGCATCGTTAGGTAACAAAATCTTGTCCTCAATGTCGTAAGTGAACATGCTGTCTGGCCAGTGCAGCATAGGCGCCTCCAAAAACTCCAGCGTCCTCTTGCCGAGCTTGAGTGTGTCACCTGTTTTCACGGTTTCCACTATGTCGAAGTCATGCCCGTAATGTTTGATGAGTTCGTCTTTGGCTCTAACGGAAGCGAGGATTTTCGCGTTTTTTGCAAGTTTAGCGATTGTGGGTAGGCTGCTTGAATGGTCCATTTCTACGTGGTTAACAACGATGTAGTCGATTTTGTCAAAACTCGTTAACTCCTCCACATGCGCTATTAGGTCGTTACAAAATTCCTTCTTCACTGTATCGATGAGCGCAACTTTCTCATCACGTATTAAATATGCGTTGTAGGTGCTTCCTCGGTTGGTGTTGTAGCCGTGGAAGTCTCGTATGTTCCAGTCGATTGCACCAACCCAGTTAACGCCTTCTGTTAGGACAATATTAGCCATTTGTTTTGTGCACTCCAATTTTTGATACTATAAAAATTAAGTTTTGATAGTTACTTGCGTTTATATGTATTTTGCTTGTGGGCTTGTAGCGCTTAGAGGAGAGGA
>CAVRZF010000016.1:0-30889 GCA_963725715.1 Candidatus Bathyarchaeota archaeon | reverse complement strand
TTATTCATGATCGAATGTTGCGAATGTACGTGGCGAAGACTACTCGAGAGCATGTCGTGGAACTGGCGCTTACCTTCCGCTCTTTTGTCTTGCGGGACAAAGCTATCAAACCAGTTCTTACCGACAATTGCCTCTTTGGAGTAACCCAGAATTTTGGCTGCGACGTCATTTATGTCAACGACAACTTCATCGCTTCCGATAGCAACCATAAAGGCATCAACTTTTTCGAAAAAATTTTGAACTTTATTTTTTTCTTCCATTTTTTATTCCTCGGGCTTTTTTGCTCTTGTCCATGTGGCCGGCAGATACATCTGTGAAGTGTACTCTTTCATCATTCGGCAGGCGTTAAAGGCTGGAGTAACAGTTTTTATTGCTTCTTTAATAACTTGTATCCATCGGTGCGGCACGCCTTTACGATCTCGCTCGTAATAAAGTGGGACGATTTCGTTTTCCAGCTGATTATAAAGAGATTCAGAGTCCCTTCGGTCTTCCTCTTCCCAACTGGAGACTTGCAAGTCCCCGATTGCCCAGCCATTTTTCCCGTTGAAAGATTCATTCCACCATCCGTCTCGGACGCTAAAGTTGATAACGCCGTTCATTGAGGCTTTCATGCCGCTGGTTCCGCAGGCTTCCTGTAACCGTCTTGGATTGTTTAGCCAAACATCCACGCCTTTTACAAGTTCACGTGCGATGTTAAGGTCATAGTCTTCAACAAATGCTACGCGTCCTTGGAAGCCTCTGTCAAGCACCGCCTGATAGACTCGTTTGAGGAGTTGTTTTGATTGGTAGTCGGCTGGGTGTGATTTTCCGGCGAAAATTATCTGCACTGGCCTGTCAGGGTTTGTTATTATGCGTTTTAAGCGTTCAATGTTGGATAGAACGAGGTATGGTCGCTTATACTCGGCGAATCTGCGGGCAAACGCGATGGTTAACGCGTATGGGTCAAGTAGGGGTCCCATGGCTATTACCTGCTGGGTGGTGACTGTTCCTTGTGTCCAACGTTGCTGAGCCCTGAACTGTATTGCATTGATCAACCGAGTTTTGTATATTTGACGGGTATGCCACAGCTCATTGTCGGGAATGTTGTTAATGCAGTTCCAGTAGTCATTTTCATCTTGGTATTTGAGCGAGTTTACGCTGCTTTGCTTCTCACACAATGCCCGGATTTCTGGAGCTTGCCAACTAGGCAAGTGAACACCGTTGGTTATGCTAAAAATGGGTATTTGATCTTCTGCCATGTCAAGCCAAAGTGGCTTCCACATTGCTCTTGCGACTTTGCCGTGGATTTTTGAGACGGCGTTTGCTCTGCCTGAAAGTTTGAACGCCACTGCTGTGAGGTTAAATTTGTCAGAGCTCAGAACCTTGATACTGCCCCAAACGCAGAAAAGTTTCTTTGTCTATGCCGAGGGGTTCCCAGAGATTGCGAGAGTACCTTTCCAACGCCTGCACGTTGAATACATGGTGCCCTGCGCCAACTGGAGTGTGAGTGGTAAAAACTGTGGAGTTACGAACCTTTTGAATCGCGGCTTCCAGAGATGAGCCGTTGGCGCGTTCTATTCTGAGGCGTTCAAGCATCATAAAGGTCGTGTGGTCCTCATTTGCATGCCAAACAACAGGCTCAATATGCAGTTCACGCAGTGCGCGAACACCGCCTACGCCAAGCACTATTAGTTGCCGTAGCCGTTCTTCTTGGTCAGCCGTGTACAATCTTGCTGAGAGTGCTCTGTCTTCAGGACGGTTTTCTTCGACGTTTGTATCCATGAGATACAGGTTTACTCTGCCAACTCGGACCTGCCAAACTTTAAGGTAAAGTTCATGATCGCCTAGCTCGATCAGGAACGAAGGGTCCACAGCCGTAGGTCCAAGCGCAAGGAGAAATAGGCGCATCATCAAAGTTCAACTGGATGTAGTCTTCTTGCTGGTCGCCGTCAGCTGATAACTCGCCGGCGGAAGTAGCCTTGTGGATACATGAACCCTACCGCAACAAACGGCAACGCACGATCTGAGGATTCCTTGCAGATATCACCCGCTAAAACGCCTAAGCCGCCCGCGTATATTGGGAGGGAATTGTGGATGGCGTATTCGGCTGAGAAATACGCGATTTGCCCAGGCTTGTCAAGTGCTGTTTGGCCACACCATTCTTGGTTTCGTGTCATTTCAACGTCAAATTTCGCCATCACCGAATCGTATAGCTCAAGGAAAACTGGGTCTTTGGCGGCTGCCTGTAGTTTGTCTGGGCTGATGTTACGTAGTTGCTTGACTGGGTTGTGTCCGCCTGTACGCCACAATGAGTAGTCTAAGGAGCGGAAGACTTGCCGTCCTTCTTCATGCCAGCTCCACCACAAGTTGTTGGCAAGCTCAAAGAGTCTGCCGATTCTCGGGGGGATGTTTAGCGGGTTGTTTTCCTGATTATCGTTTAGTGCCATGTTAGCGGATACCTGCAATTGTTTTTCTTAATTTAAATTATAGAGGCAGATGACAAAATGTAAACTGCCCAGTCTATTATCTAAAAACCTGTTTTATATACGTGATGCGTCAGGCTAAAGAACTTGGTTGCCTCTTTCAAGGGAGACCACATTAAGGGCAATGATTTTGGGGTCTGTCATTACGTTTTTGTTCTTCATCTTTCCCAATCAGACTGGGACGGCGACATCATCCCCCGATGAATAACGCACCGTCCCCGACTAAAAAGCCTTGGGTTCAAAGGAGGATGAATAGATGAAGAAACAAACCCATAGAACCCAAACAAGAAGTAAACCATCAGCCCCAAGACATCGGTAAATTAAACATTCCAAATGTTATGCTCTGGATGCTAAAAAACGCCTACGAGCAAACAACCATCAAAAGAGTAGCCAAGGAACTTAGGCACTTAGAGCGAAACTGCAACACAAGCAACCCCGAAGAAGTCAAGCTCTTTATTGCTAAAAAGAAATGTTCCAATGCACAGAAAAGAAAACCTAATCGAGTCCTACAATATAGTCATAAAATCCTTAGGCTTAACATGGAACAAACCATTCTATGAGCGCTACGACAAAAAACACAGAGCACCAAAAGAAGCCCTCTTAGACTTTATGATTAAACATTTCCGCTTAGAAATGGCACTAAAACTATCAATGCTCAAAGACTTAGGAACACAGACCCCAAGAGCTTCTATGGCTAACAGTAAAAGACATCGACCTAAACACAGGAATGGTAAGCATAACAGGAGCCAAGCACACAGTCGGAAGAGATGGAAAACTAAAAGCGCAATCATTAGCCCTTCTAAAAATCTACTTAGATAAGAAACAACTAAACGCCAACAGCAAATTATTCGAAGTCTCAAGCTCAGACTATTTAGGCGATATGTACCGACACGCAAGAAACCGATTAGCCAAAGACTACAACATGCCAGAGCTCAAACAAATTTGCCTATATGACTTTAGGCGCTTCAAAGCATCCAAAGAATACACACTATCGCAACACAACACCTTCTATGTAAAACAACTGCTCGGACACAAAGACTTCCGAAGCATAGAACGCTACATCAGTGTATTCGATGACTAGAACGTAAACTGGATACCAGTAATATGCCACAACCAAGCGGAAATAGAACAAGCCATCAAAGACGACTGCATATTAGTATGCCAAGCAGATGGAATAACATACTTCAAAAAACCAGCATAAAGGATTAGACTAATACCTGTCTACATGTTGTGCTTTAAGCCTTTTCTATTTTAAAACTTAAGGCTAGGAACCTCTAAATCTTATAAATCAAAACACGCTATAGAAGAGGCTAAAGTGGGAAAATGATACTTCTTGGCGCTGGGGCTTCAAAGGTATTTGGACTTCCGACCTTACAAGACCTTACTAATAATCTAACCGAATTAATGGAGAATAAAGGCTACAAAGACCTAATGCTGGAAATTATTGGAGCTTTGAAAAAGTTTGATATACAGCCTGATTTTGAAAATGTCTATTCAACCATTGAGGCATTAGCTAACCCCCAAGACTATATTGGAAAAGGAAACGGGGTTATAGCATACTTTGCTTACAAAGCTAATCTCAGTAATACCACAAACCCTGACTTTGTTAATATTTTAACAGACATGAAGGATTTAGTTTACAAGAAATGTACTCTCCCAAAATTTACTTCAACCCATCAGAAGATTTTTGATAACTTGATGAAGGCTTGTGCTATAGGTGAAGTTAGGAATGTTGGCGGTCAGGAAAGAATTCTCGATAGAGGACAGCAGACTATCGTTACAACAAACTACGATACAATCGTTGAATTGTACGACTATTCAAAAAACATTAAACTAGTCACTGGATTCGGGTCTGAGAAGGAGGAATCGCGTTATTGGCACCATTTGACCTGACAGAGTATATACTAAAATTTAACTGCAATTGGCTAATAAAACTTCATGGCTCAATATGGCAATTTAAAAGGGATAATGGGAAATCATTCAGACAATCACAGACCCCTCGCACCTTAATCTAAGATTTTTCAATAAGAGACAATCTAATGATTTATCCTATTGGACAGAAACCAATTACTTGAGCATCCATATTTCGACCTGTATCAACTTTTTAGAAATCAACGTTGGACTACATTAGTAGCAATCGGTTATTCATTTAGGGATGACCCAATTAACACGGCAATTATTGAGCGAATGAAAACAGCTCTCCACCGCCACACAAAATAATCGTTGTGAATCCGAATGCTGAAGAGGCTGTTAAGAACTTAGCTCCTCCTACGGCGAGATTCATTTCTCATTTATAGATTCATTTTGGATTATATGCATTAAGATCGAAAGATAATATTCGGAAGGACTCAAATATAAGGAAATCGTTTGAAAGAAACGAGAATTTGAATATGTGATTTAAAAAATAGCTACGTATCAGCTTGCGCGCTGGCTTCGCTCCCGCTTCGCGGGTCGCTCCGCTCTCCCTTGCCGAACGTTCCGCAAGAGCCAAACGATACGCATGAGCTATTCATCGATTTCTTCATTCTCCCATAAGTCACCTTCGGGAATGAAAGCAATCTGCACCGAGTCCAAGCATTCTAAATACACCGCCAACAAACAAGCAGTGGTAACAAATTCACCATGACCCTTACCTCTCTTTGAACTCAAACAGACCAACATTGTGAACGCAGACTAACTCATTCTGAGACTTTACCGCTTGGAATTCAATGACATGAGGCAGAGTAAACAGATTGTTACGCTCAATGAAGTCAGTGCAGATTGCACCGACCTTTATCTTATTCCATTGGCGCTCTATTCGCCTTCTCTGCTGGCGAATCATTCTATCCGCACTCCCCATGACATTCTCCTTCATGCGCTACTTCCCAAAGCGGTGTTCCATCCTCAGCAAACATACTTAGGACTTCGCCTTTTCGAGTAAGCAAAAGTTTTGAATTGCCTAAGTATCGAATATGAACTAACTCGGAATTGCAGATAGGACACTTATGTTGAATTCCAACGTCATCACCGTTAATTATTTCCAGCTTTCGATAGGAGCATGCGCCAAACCAAGTTGTTGCATGAGATTTTTTGGAGCCTCTTTGAATCGAGCAGTGGTTTAGTTGATACCAGCAAGTTCCGCCTACTGTTTTTCGCTTGTCTAAGACCTTGACAATCCAGCCGTCCTTTTTGTTCTCACGCCTTGTAACTCCCTCGAAGCCTTTGCAGGCGTAGCAGTCACCGCCTTTGCACTTTCGGCATAAGCCGTAACCTTCACCACCAACAAAACCAAGTATGTGAAAATGGGGACTCCATCGCCAGCCAAAAGGGACGCCTTTTAATTCGTGCTTCTTTTCGGTTAGCATAGCGGAAACCATGAAAGATTATTGAGCCACCGATAATTCCTCGATTAGCCATGAATCGGACTGCTTTTTTGCGTAAGTGCATCAAGACTTAAACCGTAATCTTCACTTCTAATGCTTACTACTATGTGTTCAACTGGAAGCCCAAAGCGATTAGAAGCTACTTTTAGACGTTCTTCCATGCGATAGGCTTCACGAACAGCCCAACCATACTTGAAGCAAACCGGACAACTCGGTTTATCACAAGAATGATAAATCGGCTTAACAAAAACAGAATCCTTCGCTAAACCCTCATTAAAGAAGCTAGCTTGATTATGCGCCTTATAGTTTAGGCAACCCATGTATTTGTTGAATGTACCGCATTTTGGATTTGTCTGTTTGCCATGACCAACAAGCTCATATTCGCCATAACTCCAAAACTCATTTTTAATTTCAGCTTTTTTTCCTGACTCGAACTGTTGACCATATTCAAGCCAAGCTTTCTTTACTGATAAATCCTCATTTTCTGTTAATTGACTGTTTTCCAAGTATTACACCGAAACATTAAGTGCCGACCGTTAATAATAGGAACCGTATAACGCGGTAGAATTCGGAGTACATACTATGTCCCAGCCTATAGAGGGAAAACATACATCAAAAGGAGTAACGGAAAACCAGTATTTACCACCATTACAGAAGCAAATTCTACTTTTCCTCGCTGAGAACCATCCGCAGTCTAAATACAGCGTGTCAAAAGGGATGAAGGGATACTACAAATCGGTATATGACGCGATTGATGACCTCGTAGAGAAAAAGATACTTGTAGAAATCAAAGAAGAGGAATACCGAAACCAAAAACACTTAGCGTATTGGCTTACACCCGCGGGAGTATTCATCGCACATGTTCAAGGAGCCAACGCTAAAACAGTCCTTAACAGAACAATCGCAGTTTATCCTGATAACAGCATGCTTCAATGTATAGTTGAACTCACAACCATTCTAGGTACTGACGTACACCAGATAGGCTATCAGGCAATTCTCAAAAAAGGTAAATTAGAAAAAAGCGATATTTCGTTAATGTTGGGAACAATGCTTTTGAGGGAATTGAGTTTAGAGCAAGTTACCCAATTAATAGCTCTTATGAAAAAATATCCAGAGCAATATGGAGACTTAAAGCAACAAACAGATGAAACACTTGAAAAAATGAAAAGGCTGAATTATTCCTTAAGGATGCTTTTGAGAAAAGTTAAGGAATGACACCGCTCCGTAGAGAGTGGGAAGCGAGCAACCACAAAGGTTGCCGCCGACTTAAATGGAGTACTGTATTGAGGGGGTAATTTACTCTAATTTATAAACGCAAGATTTTAAGCAGTTAAATTATTGAATAAATTTAAATAAACTTGATAAACAATTTAACTTATGCCTAAAGATTTAAAGAAGCTCCTTCTGTACCCCATTTTAATTTATGGCATCATTTCTTTAGAGGTTGCAGCCATAGTATTGCTTGGCTTCGACTCAAACGTTTGGTGGGTTTGGGTTGTAACAACAGTTTTTGTGACTGCACTTGTTTTTGCGTTCGCATTTATAGCTAAACCTCTTAGTTTTAGGAAGGGATTAACTATAGGTGCAGTTTGGGCAGGCTTTTTTATTCTGCTTGACGTCTGCATTGTTGCAGTACCCTTCACAGGGTTTAGCTACTTCTCAGATGTTAGAACGTGGATTCCGTATTTTATAGGCATCATCGCACCAACCATCATTGGTTTAATGCTTGAGAAAAAAGCTGTTGAGCCAAAAACAAAAACCTAAAATGTCATTTTCTTTGCCATTGGAACCACCAGAATAAATCTTGATAGTAAAGCGCCTCCCGAAAACGATTCTTATCGATAACTTCATTTTAAATTAATGGTCTATCCTAGTTTTAATACCCTGTTAATAGATATACTGAAAATGACAGTAATAACTTTAAGCAAAAACACCTCAGCTAACGGGCACCCACAAAGCGAGCTTTTAAGCCCGTAGCTAAGGACTCTGTGTTTGCGCCCTAAATAACCGAAAGGGTGAGAAATGGACTGATAATTTATACACGTATATTGTGAACGGCTCGCCAAAAAGCACCTAGAAACACAGCGCCTATAACATCGCTCAGCCAATGAACATTAAGGTATATCCTATCAAAACCCACCAAGATAGTGACTGAGAGATACGCTGTCGTAGCATAATCTTCTCACTGGCAATATTTTGTAATGATTCCAAACGATATAGCTGATAATTCCCAAAAGAACAATTATGCTTGTAACATGTCCACTTGGAAAAGAAAAGTTGGTTTCATGGATTATTTCATTTGGCGGTCTTGAAGAAGCAATTAGATTTTTGCAGATGTCCACGAGAAGAGCTATGCCGCCCATCGAAAATAACAAAAGCAAGCCATACCGCTTATGATGTAAAACCAAGAGTAAAACGGCGACTGACACTGATACAATAATCGATGCGGTTGTATCAAAAACAGTTGAAATTACTTCTGCGGGTAGCCTGAAAAAATTATTATTAACTGAAGCTGCCTACACGTTAACGGTTAAGTTAACGCCAGAAAAGGTTCCTCTAAGCAAATCAACAACCAAAAAACACACTATGAAAAATGCACTTAAAAGCAAGAATTTTTGTTGCTGGAAGACTTTTTTGCATTGTTAAGAAACCTAACCTATGCCACTTTAAGCTTTTGGAAATTCTGGATTATAAGTTGAGGTTCGCAATTGAGGAACCAAGCAGGCCTATCATATTAGGTATTAAGAAAAATGGATAAAAGAAATTAAAATTCCCAAAATGTGAGTGTGCTTGTTATTGCGTAGTTGTTTATTCCGAAGAATCGTTTTAATATTGAAAAAATATTTTTTGGCTGAAATTCTATAAACATGAGTTTATTTGACTGGCTTAGGTTCAATATGGATAGTTAAGTTTGCATTGGGTAATTCTTCTTTGAGCTCGTTCTCCAGGTGGTCAGTTAAGTCGTGAGCTTGAGTCTACGCTCAGTGAACCATCGACCAGAAGATGCAGTTCACAAAAAACTAAATTGCCGTTACGACGAGTTTTCAATTCGTGGAAACCAAAGAATTGATACTTATGTCTAAGCAAAACTTCACGTATTTTGGCTTCTTCAGCTTTGCATGAGTTATCCATTAGACGTGAAGAGGATTTGATAACTAACCCAGCACCCATGCGGATAATCAAAATCGCAACTATGAAAGCCAATAAAGAATCAACAATGCTCCAGCCTGTAAAACTGACGATAAAGAGCCCTACCCAAACTCCCGCAGTCGAAATTACGTCAGATAAGAGATGCTTTGAATCACCTTCAAGAGCCGCTGAGCCACTCTTTTTAGATGCTTTAGCAAGATACCACGCTATAGCACCGTTTAATGCAGTAGCAACAATTGAAATGCCAATTGCCAACATCAATTTCTACTGGCTCAACTGCCTGAGAATAATCGTTTCCAGTTGCGGCATTAATAATGAGCAGCGCAGCTATTATTATGAAAACGCCTTCAAGCATGCTGGATATATCTTCGATTTTTTGGTGACCGTAGTTGTGGCTATCATCAGCTGGTTTTTCAGAAAGCCAGACTGAAAATAGCATTAGCCCTGATGCGGCTATATTTACGATTGATTCAAGCGCATCGGATAGCAAAGCGACTGAATTAGAAACAAAATAAGCTAAAAGTTTTATTAGAAATATAACTATGCCGCCGAGAATTGCTATTAGTGCGATCTGTTTCTTTTGCATGCCCATAAATTTCAATCCTCTTGCTTTTAGGACTTTTTATAAACAACTATGAATCTAGTAAGTGAGCTTTAACATCATAAGTATTTATTGAAAAGTGCATAATCTAAAAGCTTATAACTAGCCTTCTGCAATAACAACATAGGGACTTAGAGTCCTTAGAAAAACTATCAAGCCCTAAGGCTGGGACGGCGACATCATCCCCCGCACATAATCTGCCACCCCAGTCAATTAAAGTGCTTTTTCTTTGAGCGATGTTATATTCAATGGCACCATACAAAAATACTCCAGGTAGCGCACAACTTTAGTTCTTCGCAATACCTTTCGCACCTAAGGACTATGTTCTTGCACAAGAAACTTAAGCTTCAAATAAAGAAAAAAGGATGTTGCTATAAACAGCGGTAAATCCTATCTGTTGCTTTTGCGATAGACTGTAATCATAGCGGCAGTGAAAGCAATTAGTGCAATTACTAGTATTATTATGAAGCTTTGGAGGTCTGCACCGCTTATCGTGACTGGTTTCGAGTAGACTACTACTTGTCCAGTTGTGCCTTGCTGACCTTGAGTGCCAGGTAAGCCTTGAGCGCCATTGGTTCCATCTTTGCCATTGATTCCGTTGTCACCGTTAATTCCATTAACTCCGTTTATGCCATCTTTACCGTTTAAGCCATCCGTTCCATTGTAGACAAGTACATTTCCTGTAGCATTAAAGTCCTGACCGTTCAATCCGTTAGCTCCATTCAATCCATCTTTGCCGTTGATTCCGTCAATGCCATTTGTTCCGTCAATTCCGTCTTTGCCGTTTTGTCCAGCTGCACCTTGAATTCCTTGTGGACCTGTCATGTCAACTACTGTAAATGTTGATGAAGCTGAGTTTCCATGTGAGTCGGTAGCTGTTATTGTATGCCGCCAACTGCAAGTTCGTCAGGAATCGAAATTATGGCAGTGAAAGAACCTTTATTATCAGTTTTAACTGTCGCGGGAATTGTTGACTGAACTACGCCATCATATGCGATTGATATAGTTTTTGACTCATCGAATCCTGTACCTGTTATCATCGTCATTGCAAATCCTTGTGGAGGCGACAAAGTTATAACTGGAGTCGGCTTCATCGCAAGCAGCAACTATTACTAACAAAGATGAAACAAGCAACAAGACCGTGAATACTGTTAATGTTTTTTTCATCTTTCAATTCTCCTTTTTACCTGTGTATTTAATATTGATTCTTAATAGACAAAATCCAATATAAGGCACTTATTTCAACAGTTTTTATGTATCAGAAAACAAAACATATCAGCTTTTGTAACCTTCTTTTGGACAAACTTGTCTTTCGTTGAAAAAGCCTTCCGTCAGTTTCACTTCTACTCTTGTCATTAGTTTTTTTTATGAAAGATTTTAGGCGTTGAACGTGCTGTTAGCCATAAAGTAACTCCTCTAAGAGCTTATAACTAGATAGAGACAATAAGAAATCAGGGATTGAAACGAACGAAGAAATAAATAGTAAAAAATTACTTTGCCCTAAACTGGTGCTCTAAAAGGGATCACCCTCACAAACAAGGACGCTGTCTTGCGCTCGAGACGGTAGCTAAAAGAAATTAGAAAAAACAAGGTTTTACTAATTAAGAATGATTACTGGATATTTGAAGCGCTTGCTTAGCAATTGTTTATGTGGTTTTTGCTAATTCGTAAATTTGGCCATCGTCAGCACAGATGTAAAGTTCGTTCTTCTCGTCTAATCCTAAAGAGGTTATGTGGAGGTTAGTTTTCAACAGTTCCTTGTTTACAGGGTCTCCTCCATGGTTGAGATTTAAGGCCCATATTCGCCCTGACACGAAATCCCCGTAGATGTATGAGCCGGCCAACTGGGGTAGCTTGGTTCCATGGTAAACAAAGCCGCCGATTGTGGCGTTTCCTTGGTCGCGTCCATAAGCCCAAACAGGCGCTTGCAACCCAGATTCATTGCCACCTGAATAAAACAGCGTTCCCTCCATGAGGTTCCACCCATAATTCTTGCCCTTGTCGACGATGTCGATTTCCTCCATTCGGTCTTGTCCAACATCGCTTGCCCAAAGTTTTCCGGTCACTGAGTCAAAGCTAAAACGCCAAGGATTTCGAAAGCCGTATGCATAAATTTCCTCTTTGTAGCCTGCCGTGTTGCCCTTAAATGGGTTGTCTGCAGGAACACTATAGTTTTCTTGTTGAGAAGGATTGTTTATGTCTATGCGAAGAATCTTGCCAAACAGACTAGAACAGTTTTGTGCATTGCCACTTAAGTCGCCGTATGGACTTCCGTCGCCCAAACCAATGTAAAGGTAACCATCTGGCCCAAAGGCTAATTGCCCGCCTCCATGGCTGTCATATAGTCGTGGAATCTCTAACATGATTTTTTCGCTATTCTTGTCAGCTTCATTTGTGTTATTTGGCAACACTGACCATTGAGCAATTATTGTTCGCAAGGGATTATCCGCTATATAGTTCACGTAAAAATGTCCATTCTCAGCAAATCGGGGGTCAAATGCTAACCCCAAGAAAGCGCCCAAATGAACCCGGTTACGGATGTCAAGAAAAATGGTATAAGTGTTTTCGCTTCTTTGGTTATTAAAAACATAAACCATTCCCATTTGTCCTGTTACGAAAAGTCTGTTTGTTCCATCAGCCGAATTGTAAATTCCATCTGGATGGTCAAATGTAAGATTTGGGAACACATCTGCGTAATTAAATGAATCTTTATTGACGTTTATAATAAAATTACTTAATAGTCCACTTCCAACTACTAAAATAACCAGAAAGGCTGAGACAATTAGTGACTTGTGTTTCATATAGATAAGCAATCCATAAGCTCAAACACTTTTAGGCTTGATACCAAGTGTTTTTCCGTATCACCCAACGGACCCTAAGCAGTTTATGGTAAACAGAATTATTACTCTTGCGTATGAACATTCTCTATAATAAAAAGAAGCCCTTAGAAATTTTTGCTTGGTTAAATCTGCGTTTGCTTCTGGGCATCCCCTCACACTTATACACTCAGTTTTTGCACGAAAACAATTCTGCATCATAAAGGAAATGATATAAAAAAGGTGGAGACTGTAGAAGGGCTTCTAACGACAGCTTATTTTTCCCTTTGCACCACAAAAGCAATTTTGACAACCGCTCTGTATTCCACGATTTTGTTGTTTTCGACTTTCGCCTTGCAACTTTTCACGTAAATAGATTTAATGTTCTTGATTGTCAATGCTGCTTCTGCCAACGCGTTCTTTGCCGCATCTTCCCAGTCTTTTGATGAGCTGCCTATTAGCTCTATGATTTTTACAACTGTCATTTCCTAAACGCTCTAAAATATTATATGTGTAACTATCTTTTATTTTTTGCAATAATTGCATAAAGTTTTAAAGAAGTTCATTCATAGTTAGTGTGGCGATATTTATGTCTGAACCAGTTTTTGAGTGGTACAAAGATAAAAAAGGAAAATACCGTTTTAGGTTAAAAGCAGCTAATGGAGAAATAATAGCAGTCAGTGAAGGATATGATTCAAAAGAGGGCTGTGTGGTCGGCATTGAATCTGTTAAAAAGAATGCCTCAATAGCCAAAATAGTGGAAGCAAAAAATTAAAGCAGGATAACAAAGACGCCACAGAATCAAACGCTGCTGAAAAAGCAAACTTTGAGCGACATTTTTCTTGTTGTCGCCTTTTTCTATTTTTCAATCTATCTCGAGTTTGAGAAGAAGACAGCCCAAATTACTCCCAAGTCTCTCTTGTTAGTCTTAAGCTCATTGAAGTGTACTAGAACAATAGCATAGTTGTTGTAAGCTTAGTTTCAGTAGAAAAAATTGTTTGTATAAAGAAACTTAAAGAGAACGGTCAATGCTGAACGCTTGAAACTTGAAAAAAAGAAAAAATGGATAAACTGTTTTTGCGTTTAGACGGGCGTTGGTGGCGGAGGAGAAGCTGTTGTTACCATAGGTTGCTCTTCTACGGATGGCTTCATTGTGAAGAAGGCGATTGCCAAAATCAATGTTGCGATCCACATAAGAATTAAGCCTAAACCGAATATGATGATGAGTCCTGCCCCTATTAGTAGTAGAAGACCAGCGGTTGAGAATAATCCGACGGTTGTCTTGTTGGATACGAGTTTTAGTGAGCGTCTGAAGAAGATGGCTGAAATTATCGCAAATATCCAGAGGATAATGAAGACCACTATTGCTGCTGAGACGAATGGTAGAATATCTGAAGGGTTCAAATTTGTTGTTACGGGGGTCTGGCTTGTGAACTGGGATAATGTTGTCCAGTCGCCGTTCCAGCCTGGATAGATTTTTTCGATAAAGCTCGTGACGTTAGGAAGAACAATGGCTATTGCGATTGCTATAGCAACGATTCCGCCGACTATGCCCGCTAAAAAGCCGTAGATTGCATTGTTGAAGATGCCTCGTTCGCTGTAGTGGCTAGCGAATCCATGCAGTCCAACTAGGATAAGAATTGCGCCGATAAGCTCGAGTATGCCAAAAAAGTTTATGTATGGAAACACGCCAACGAACATCAGAATTGCGCCTAAGCCGCCTAAATTTTTGCTTGAGTTAAGAGTCAACTCTTTTTCCCTCTAAAAAATGTCAGTTTAATTAAGATAAAAGCTTTTTCCTGTAGGATTCAGCCGCTAAGCAATTTTGCACGTAAGAAATTGCATTAAACAAGGCAAACAACCCTAAAAAGGGGGTAAAACCTGTTTAACAGGTTTTTTCAGTTTTGCCAAGTTGTAAACGTAAGATGCTGTAGTATTCTTGGAGGTATGTTTTGCCGTTTTCTGTGATTGCGTAGACTTTGCGGACGCGTTTGCCCTTTTGCTGTTTGGTGCATTTAAGTAAGCCTTTTTTCTCCAAGGAGTTGAGCGTGGGGTAGAGTGAGCCATGTCTTAGCTTGATGTTGAAGTCGGTTTCTACTTGTTTTTTTATTTGATATCCCCATGTTGGCTGGGCTTGGACGATGCGGAGGAGCTGGATGTCTGAGTAGGTTTCTGATTATGTGTTGTACAATTTCTTTTTTGTAATTTTCAGACATGGGGTTGCTCTTCGGGGGGTTGTTTGTGATGTGGATTATGTCTGTGTTTATTTAGTTTATGATGATTTTAACGTTTACTGTTATGCGTTGTTATGTTTTCGTATGCCTCAGTTATGTATGAAGCTTTATATCGCTGTGTAGGGTTATGCAATATTCAAGACAACATATGTCCGATAAGGGACATATTGTATACAAGCAGAACAGAAAAACTGTTCAACAGAAATACAGGGAGAAAAAAAATAAATGATAGGAACAGCAAACTCACAAAAAGAAGTATCAACAAAACTAATGAAGGGTCTACTTGACCTAATAATACTCCAATTCCTAAACAACCAGCCTATGCACGGTTACCAAGTGATCACCAAAATCCGCAAAAACTTTGGCGTATACTTTGGACCAAGCACCATCTACCCATTGTTAGGCACCCTTGAAAAGAAGGGCTTAGTTAAAAGCGAATGGAATATGACCTTTGAAAGGCCGAGAAAAATATACAGCCTAACAAACGACGGACAAAATATGCTAAACTTCACCGAAGAATCGCTAAATCTAATATGCCGCAAAATAACTACACAAACAAGCAACGAGTTAACCCTTGAACAGGCCCATGCAACGGTAGGCGTCATAGCAAGACGTGAAAGAAGCGCACAATCAAGCGGCCTACCGTTCCAGATGCATTAAGAGAAAACGCACGCTTTTAAAAACTTAAACAGTTATTCAGTGGATCAAAGAATTCTCCCTGAATTCAATTCTTTTTTGGGTTTCATTTTTAAATATCCTCATGTCCATAGTGGTAACGTCGTGGTGTCCCTCTTGAAGCAAACTATCAATGTCGACGCCAACAGTTTGAACATCCAAATTTTAGAGTTTTCTAGGCATCTCGCTGGCGAACAAGACATAGTCGCCATAGCGCATGTTGATAATTACTCAATGAAGTCTATAGAAGAGGGATTAACAAGTGAAGTGTTGCTTGTGATTCGAAATTTCCGGCCCCGAGTCATGAGCTACATAAAAACTGTGAATGAAAAAACTATTTACGTGTTTGCGGTTGATCAATGGGTTTTTGAGCGGGACATCGAAATGGGTTTTCTTGGGGAAGCAATTGCAAGCAAATTGATCTTTCCCTGGGCGCCGCTTTTTGGCAATCAATATTTGCATAATAAAGAATTAGCGTTAAAGAAGCGGTTGATTTTAGAGTTAATTCAGAATTTAGCTCAAAACTTCCCAGAGCTCACTCATAGAATGCAAATTAAACCTCAATACTTCCTCTATGAAGTGCTCCTAAGTCGAATCCGAGTTTTCCCGCTGCTGGCCTATCACACCTCAAACATAATAAACGGTTTAGCAGCCAACGAAGCCCAATCGCTGAGAACCTATAATGAGGCACTCAGACAGCTTGAGGTCGAGGGAAAAATCCAGTTCCAAAATGATTATGTCACAATTTCCAAAAAGTTTTTGGCGGATTGTAAAGACCCCAAAATCAGGTTGATTAACCTCTCTCGAAATGCACCTCGAACGCTTTTTTCTTCGCTTTTTGGCACTTTTCCCCAGCTCATAAACATCATCTCTCACAATACCGAGTCTTTCCTCAAAGACCAAAAAATTAATTGGCGAAAGCAAACAGAACAGCCCTATCTCTTCATTGAACCGCAGAAATACGTTTTTTTCCAAACAGCCACAGGGTTAACTTCATTATCCGATAAAATAGACATAAAAGGTTTTGCGCAGAAAATTCTTCTCAAAGATAACGACGACGTCCAAGTTGAGCCAGTCGGCGGAATGCTAAACGACGTTTACCTGATTAGCACTCATGGAAACGATGGTGAAACAAAGGTTCTAGTGAAACGGTTTAAGGATTGGAGTGGATTCAAATGGTTCCCCTTAACCTTGTGGTCCCTGAGCGCAAGAGGCGCAAAACCATTAGCCATCACCGCCCAGTCAAGGCTCGCCAAAGAGTTTGCGATTAGCGAGTTTTTGCGTAGCGAAGGCTTTAATGTGCCAAAGATTTTGCATGTGAGCAATGCTGAACGGTTAATTTTCATGGAGTTTATCGAGGGAGAAAACCTCTCGGAAGCAATTAAACACGTTTCCGCAGCTCTGCCAGAGGATAATGTTGAGGCTGAGTTGGCGCGGATCGGCCACGCTGGAGGAATCATGGCCAAAGTCCACTCCCGCGGCATCGTTTTGGGCGATACAAAACCTGAGAACATTATTGTTAAGCCTGACGGCGCTATGTACATGATTGATTTTGAGCAAGCGGCTCAAGACAGCAAAGGCGACAAAGCTTGGGACATAGCCGTCTTCGTTTACTATGCTGGACACTACATTTACCCGCTCAATGGCAACCTTAAAGCTGAATCGGTCACGAAAGCGTTCATCAAGGGCTACTTGGCGGCTGGCGGAGACATCAACGCCATCAGGGCAGCTGGAGCGCCCAAGTACACAAGGGTTTTTGGTATATTCACTATGTGGTCGATTATTTCTGTTATCGCAAATGTTTGCAGAAAAACAGAAGGTCCAGAGTGACATTCATGGTGAAAAACCAGGTTAGCCTAACCTTTTATGGCGAAGTTAACGAGGTAGGTGTAAACAAAATTTTACTCCAAGATGGCGACACCCGCGTTGTCTTTGATTTTGGCGTGTCTTTTAAGGCTGAAAATCAGTTTTTACTCGCCGCTTTTTCTTTCGCCCCGTAACGAGAAAAGTCTGCAAAGAACTGGAAAACACTCTACCGCAAATTAGAGATATTTACAGGTTCGACCCAGATCCGCCTCACGCAAGCGCCGTTTTCTTGCCCATGGGCACTTGGACCACTTAGCTTATTTGTCGTTATTAAACGTGAAATCCCCGTTTACAGCGGTGAAACAACACAAACTATCCTGCGTGCATTAAGCGGCATACTACACGGACTTGGAGTTCAACGTGGCAGACATCAACTTTAACGGTTTTCGTACAGGCGACAAAATTAAAATCGGTAATCTGACCTTTGAGCTGATTCATGTTGACCACTCGGTCCCAGACGCCTATGGCTTTTTGATTCACACATCCGGCGGCACAATAATTTATACGGGTGATTTCCAAGATCATGGCGCCAAGCCAGAGGTGACGCAAGAGTTTGTGGACAAGGCTCGGGAAACTGAGCCTGTTGCGGTTGTGACTGAAGCCACCAACATGGCTGGGGCAACAGTGTCTAACGTAAGTTGAAGCAGAGTCGAAATTGGACAAGATTGCCCAGCAGGTCGATGGCATAATGCCTGCTGAGTTTGGTACTCGGATATTGACCGCCGCAACACCTTCTATGAGATTGCCAAGAAAAACTGGCGGTGCCCTTGCTGTTTCACTAAAACAATCCTACATGCTGAATGCTCTGCTCAAGGATGTGCACTCGAAGGTTCCAGCTTTAGAAGACGATGGTTTATTGATTTTTCGAAAGTCGAAGAAGCGCTACGACAAGTGGGAAACAGGCTTAATTGACCGCTTTGATGGCGGCGGCAAGATTTTCGATGTTTTCGAAGTCTCGAAGTAGCAGTGCAAAGTGGTTTTAGCTGTAGCTTCTATGATTTTGACGAGTTAAACTCAATTCATCCCGTCCCGGAAGTTGCTAAGTGCTCTCCCGCTTCAGAGCCATTTAATGAGGAGATGGAGCTTGATTATGAACGCTTGGTTAACTGGCTTAGTCACTACGGTTTGCACCAGTATCACGTGCATGTCTCAATTTACATGATGCCCTGCAATTCAAAGCAGCGCTAAGAAAAATAAACGCCAAACAGATTTTTCCAGTGCACACAGAAAATGCGGAGTTGTTCAAGCGGTTTATGGGCGTCGCCTTCAGTCCAGGTTCAGCTGATTGAGAAATGCAAGCCATACCAGCTTTAGCCTAAGCGCCTTAAGGCAATCTGGGCTCGGTAGAGGGGGAGGAGGTCTAGTTTTTACAGTTAAATTTCTATTGTAAAATTGAGACTCAACCTTAATGCCGTAGTGGGAGTGTTTATTTACTTTCAGAAGAATTATTATTTAGTGATTGTTTTGACTGATTTTATGTATTACAAAGGTTTGTACAGGGTTAAGGTTGTAACTGAGAGTGAGGGCTACTGGATAGTTGAGGCTCAGGAAGACTTTAACGACGCCGTGGACGGCGAAAAAGTCATGGTTAGAGCGGGCGAAAGGCGAATTGTAATGCTCAGCGAACTGCATAATAAGAAGGTGCTGCCGCCGCCAATCCCCGAACATGTGTACGAGCGCAGGTTGGAAAAGAAAGTAAAGCACATGGTCGAAGAATACGACAACAAAGAAATGACTAACCATGCAAGCGGCTAGGCTTCTGCTTCTCGATTTTTGAGTTTTGTATCAATAATGCTCAGGAGCTTTTCTGGGTTAACTGGTTTACAGACAAATGCATCTGCGCCAGGAATGCTATCTTTCAGCCAAGTTTTGCCAGTAAGCATAATTCGCACCGTTCGAGGCGAGCAGCGTTTTATTAAGGGAAAAAGCGCGGTTCCTTCCATGTCCGGAAGGACTAGATCAATTAAGGCAACATCAAAGTGGATTTGGCTCAGTTTTTCGATGGCACACTGTCCTTTTTCCGCCACAGTAACAGAGTAGCCTTTTCTCTGAAAGATTTTGCTGAAAACATGTAGAATAGCCGGGTCGTCATCTACAATTAGTATAGTTGGCTTTGTAGAAAACAACGCAAAAACAACCAAAGATATCTTTGGTGAGCTCGCTAATAAGGGTTATGCAAGCGACGATATTGGCTATGCAAGCTTCAATTTTGTTTGATAAATTTGCTTTAGCAGCAAAACATACTCGTCTCTTTTAGTCATCCTAAACTCGTGAGGGTCTTAGTTTAAGATGAACTGAACTTTGATATTCTTGAAGATCAGAATACCCCACATCAATAGCATTCACCAATTTAACGTGGATCTCTCAAATTGAAATATTCGGAAATGCAAAACAGTCAGGCTGGTTAACTATGGAGTTAGGCGTCATGCCCATGTAGCTCTGCTGTTATGGATAAACAATTACGCACTCAAGTTTAGTTGCGCATGTTGCCTACATATCATTGTTACTTCTTTTAGCATCTCCTTACTCATTAGAGTAAAAAATAGCCTGTTGAACTGTCAAAGTGCCTGTGAAGTACACAGATTTACCAAACCGCTTCAGCTTATTAACAACTATAAAGCCTACGATTTGCTCGGATTGTCGAAAAGCTGTTTCTGGGGGATTTAGTAGCTGAGGAGGTGGCGGAATTTACAATCGACCACTTTGAGGTGAACCGCAGTTCGGGCAGAAATTGACCTTTGGATTTAATGGTTTTCCGCAGTTTTCGCAGTAAGGCATGTGGGTCAGGTGTTTGTAAAGTCAACTTGTCAACGTTACACTATTCTTAAACTCAAAAGCTAAAGACAAAAACGCGTTCAAAACACGCTCTCTCAACATGCAAAAAGTTCAAACAAGAACATACCCAACATACAAACAGTTCAAAAAATCCAACCCCTCAAAACCATCTACAACCAATACAACCAACACTTCCAAATTAAAGCCAAATCCAGCCGCCTTTTCCCCACAAAAAACGCAAAATTTGAACCTTATGGTTGAATTTAGAAAAATTTAGCCTCCATAAACGCGTAGTAAAGCAATATCTGCAGACCATGTATAACGTTGGAAAGCTGACTTAACAGTGTTTCAAAGCTTAAATGATACAAGTTGCATTTTGACTTCGCAAGGAAGAAAAAGATTTGGCTAACCAAAAAATCGCTGAAGGAGACAATGTCCTTCTGTATTTAGACGCAAGAAGAACATACATGATAAAAATTCAGGCAGGACAAACCTTCCATACTCACAAAGGCTACCTTAAACTTGACGAGTTAATCGGCAAAGAATACGGTGAACCCATCAAAAGCAGCTTAGGCATTTACTTCACCACTCTCAAACCAGTCCTCACAGACTACATAATGAAGTCATCTCGCAACACACAGATAATTTATCCTAAAGACGCCGCATTAATCGTCATGTTCAGCGGCATTGGACCAGGCAGCCGAGTAGCTGAATCCGGAACAGGCACAGGCTCCCTAACTACCGCGCTTGCCCACTATGTTGGCTCCACAGGCAAAGTCTACACTTACGAGTTGCGACCCGAATTCCAGAAAAACGCCGCCAAAAACCTGCAACGCTCAAAACTCATCGACAACGTAGAAATGAAAAGCGGCGACATCGTGGCAATAGGCTTTAATGAGAAGGATTTGGACGCGGTGGTTTTAGATTTGGCGGTTCCATGGCTTGTGGTCCCACATGCTTATGAAGCACTACGACCTTCGGGCATTCTGGTATCGTTTAGCCCAACCATCGACCAAGTAGTTAAAACAACGGAGGCTTTGCGTGAGAACAGCTTTGTTTTCATTGAGACTGTTGAGTGCTTGATGCGCGGAATGCAAATTGAAAGGGGAAAAACCCGCCCGCAAACAATGATGACGGGGCACACTGGATATATTACTCACGCAAGAAAAATCCTCAAACTGCCTACACCAGCGGTTGAAGAAACCTTACAGGAAGCCACTGCCCCTGAAATTCTACAGGAGACTGCGCCCGAAATATTAGAACAAGAAAATAATGAGGAAACGGCAGAAGAAAAGTCTGCTTAAACCTTGTTTTTCATTTTGCGCTGTTTTGATTCAGGTATTGGCATACTTAGATTCCAAACGGCTTGCTTTAGTTGTTCGCTCTTTTCGCCGCGCGTTAAGCCATAGTAGGCGCCCAACATTTTGCCGAAGTACGGAATGAGGAATTGATCAAAGGTCTTATAGATCAGCGGGTTGCTTAAGCGGTTTTCTAGGAATGTTGGCTTCCAAATTTTAATGTTGTATTCCCAGCATTTGATGAAGAAGTCCCAGCGTGCTTTGCTCAAGGAGTCCATTTCTGCGCCTTTTTTATTCATGAGTACGCAGTTTTCAAGCGGCACAAAGAAAAGGGGTACATAGAAAGCGTTGTAATCTTTCAGTTTATCCATTAACTCAAGAGTCTGGAGCATGTCTTCTTCTTTTTCGTCAGGTAAACCGATGATTAAAGTTGCGAGCGGATACCAGTCATTATCATTTAAGATGCCGAAAGCGTTAGTGACTACGTCCTGCCATTGTTCAGGCTTAAAGGGCAACATTTTACCCGACATATACTTTTTCATTAACCGTGAACTGCCAGTTTCAATGCCTGTTTCAGCAGTAATAATGGGTTTTTTACCAAATGAATACCAACTTTTCTCAATGAGGATTTCGGCAAGCTGCTTAATCATCAATGGATCATGCCAAACAGGAGCTAACGACATATGCGAAGCTTGGATACTCTTTACACCAGGGTAATCTGCTACGCTCTTGCATAGTTTTACGACTGCTTCTCTGTTTGGAATGAATTTTTTGTCTGTTGCTCCGTAGAGGAAAAGGTCCTCAGTGATTAAGGTAATGTGGTCGCTGCCTTGTTCGGTGCTTAATGCGACTTCCTTCATTATTTTTTCCAGCGGCACATCGACTTTGCTTTGCATTGTTGGAGTGCAGAATTGGCAGTTTCTTCCACAGCCTTTGGAAATTTCTACAGCTCCATGGATGGCTACGTTTTTGGTTAATGGCATTTCCACATTGTAGTTCCAGTTACTGAGAGATTCATCAGCTTTTACAATGCGAGGAATAGGTTCACCGTCTACGGCTTTCTTGAAAACTTCAATTATTGGACCTGGCCTGCCGCCTACGAGAACAGTATCTATACCATAACTGTCGGAAACATGTTTACGTTCAAGTTGCCAGGAGCCAAAGCCGCCTACGATAATTTTGGGCTTGTATTTTCTGATGCTTGGGTTCATGATTAGTTTGCGGAATTCAATGGCGTTCATAGGTTCTCCTCCGCCAACGATTGAAGAGTAGGTTTTGCTAACATAGCCCATGCCTGTTGGATCCATCGTGGAGATTCCGACAGCTTTGGTTTTTGGACCGATAAAGTTTTGCAAGTCTTCAGGGTGAACAACTGCGATGTCCTTCGGCGAAAATCCGCCTTGCAGAAGTATGGATTCTACTTTTCTTAAGCCATAAGGTGCAAAGGCTGCTTGCCCATTAGATTTTCGTCCGCAATGCGGGTAGAGGGTTTTTCTAACGTATGAAAGTGGGATAGGCCCTTTGCCGAATCCGCCCACGAACGCTATGAAGGGATTGTTTAAGAAATCGCTCATTTCCGTAGCTGAAGCTGTTAATACAATTTTTACGCCCAAATCTGTTTCCAAAACTCTCTCTTCCTTGCAAACAGAATAGAAATGTCCCATTGTCTTTTTAAGAATTACTATCAGCCAAACAAGTATTTCACCCAAAATTAGGGGTGAACAGATTGCAGCTTTAACTCTTGTTAGAGGTGTTATCGAGCGATGATCAGTCTAAAAATAAAAACGCAATAAATGGGCAGCAATCAGCTATTGACTGGTTTTTGTCAAAAAGCTTTTAAATATTAAAATTAACAACCGCCTAATACGTATAAGAAGGAAAGGATATGGAAAAAAAGAAAAGGGTACTATCAAGTATTTTTCTTTTAACTTTATGTTTATCAATTTTTTATTCAGGCTTTGCAAATCAAACAGCCAAGGCTTCAAGCGCCACACTTGCGGATGCATTGAACGCAACCATAAACAACGTCAATTGGAATGCAGCAGATTCATGGACAAGTAATTGGGCAATCATCTTAGCAGGACAGGGAAATGTTGCCTTTGATAATGCGATAAGTGCAGATGTCAGCAGTGGAAATTACATTGACGCATTGTATGTGGCAAGACTAGCTCATCTCAGTGGGTACTCTTCCGACATTGTCACACAGAACACAATAACTGCTATGCAGCAAATCGCCATGTGTGGAAGCCTGCCGATAACGTCCAACGCTCACAGCTACGGCGACCCAGACATGCTTAATACGGGCTGCTATTCGGTTTACGATAGATTCACTCTTTGGGTAAATCAGAATTCGCAGGCTTATGGTTTAGATAGCAAATGGAATGCAACTCAAGCCTTCAATGATTTCGCAAAAGCTTACGATAAAAGACCTATTGGAAGTGTATCAGGCGAAATGTTGTGGTGCGACCCTCAAGAAAACTGGGCAAAATCCTACTCAAGCAGATATTATGATGAGCACGCACAGACTTTAAGCACTTTTGTGCAGTTTGCTGAACAAGGCGTTCCTAATGCTCTGGCTTATGCCGATAAAGCATGGACAGGTATTCAAGCTCACTGGAACGGACAATACTATGGCTACACAGGAACCAGTGTTGTTGAATGTGAAATGGGCAACTTTGCACAAGTTATTGCAGAATACAAGGACCTGAAGGGAAGTACAATTTCATATTGGGACCGAATTATCTCTGACTTAAACTATAAGTTGCTTGCCAACGGCTGGAGTTCTCCAGGATGGGCTAGCCCCGGCGTTATTGTTCATGCAAAAGGAGTTAACAATGAACTTCGGCTCTTGGAGACCATGGGAGCCACAATTGCACTCCAAACACAATACCAAACCTTCTCTTCAGCAATGAAAATCAACTGGCAAAATATGTTGTCAGGCTCGAATCCAGCCTGGCAAGGCTTAATGTCAAGCGCTCTAAACCAAGGTGGCCACTTTAGCGGCGTAAGCGGAACAGGCGCCACCAACGATGCAACAGTGTGCGCGGCAGCCACGCTTTTCCTCGATGGCATAGTTCCTGTGACAGGCAACTTGAACATACCCAATGTAAATGAACAGTACAATGACCAAAGAACGCCCTTTAGAACTTCAGACTTCAAATTTGACTATACAAACCACCTAATCACCATCCCAATTAACGCTGGAAAAATAACCTTCATTTACGGAACAAACCCAGTAAGCTACACTTTCCCCAACAATGGAATCTACAAAATACAATTTTCAAGCGACTGGAACCAAATTACAGCCGTTAACAACCAACCAGTAATCACTAATCCGCCTTTAGCCCCTTTAAACCTCCAGGCAACAGCAGGTAACGGTCAAGTTAACTTAGCATGGTCAGCTCCAAGTTCAAACGGGGGAGCCCCAATAACTAGTTACACAATTTACAAAAGTACTGTGCAAGGTCAAGAAACAAAATCAGTTACCTTAACTAACACCTCAACCAGCTACACAGACACGTCAGTGACTAATGGGCAAACATACTACTACACTATAACAGCGACAAACATAGCGGGAGAATCACCCCAATCAAACGAAGCAACCGCCACCCCAACAGCCCCCAAAACCATAACCGCAACAATAAAAACTGACAAAGCAACATACGCCAGAGGCGCAACCGTCCGTATGACAGTTACGGCGAAAGACTCCTCGTCAACGGTACCTCTTAATGGTGCAACAGCTACAGTCACTATTTTGTCGCAACGTGGAAACACGCTTTGGACAGGCAAAGCATTGACAAACACAGATGGAATCGCCACATTAAGTTACAAATTAGCCAACAATGCCCAAAGAGGCGTTTATACGGTTAAAACAACAGTCACTGACCCAGGATATTTGGCTGCAACTGCACAAACAACCTTCAAAATCTAAGTCATTTCTTTTCTTTTTTTATGGCTAAAAAATTAAGTGCCGTCCGTGTAACTCTGATTTCTCTTATGTTAACGTCCGAGAAACAAGTTTTTTTGAAGGATTTTCCTGTTTCTGCCTTGCGCCGCCTGCGGTATCGCTCGTTTGCGATTTCATAGCTTCATTTATCCGTGGGATAAACTCTATGAACTCTTCTTTTTCTTTGTAAGCAAGCTTCTCATAGCCATCAATCAGGCTGTTAATCATGCATCGATAAACCTTAGTCAACGATTTAAGTTTAAACTCAACTATCTCGTGGGATAGAGTAGCAAACGCTTCTGCCTGCTCCTGATCGTAAACATAGAGAAATCCATCTTTTAATTCCCCTTTAACCGATTTGGACTCATCTGGCACCCAAACAACAGTAAGACAAACTCCTAAGCGATCCACCATTTCCTGCATCTGCCGCTGCAAAGATTTCTTAGCCACCTTATTGTCTCCTATTTGCTTTTGGTTTGTTCCACTTATTGGAGCATGCGGGGATTTGGGAGTTGGAGCCAGCGGCTATGGTAGCAGCCGACTTGCAACGAGCGTTATTCACTGGTTTTTCTTGAATGCCAAACATGACCCTTGGAGACGAATCCTCGGAGTCAGACTGCAAACCAACAATTCCCTCCCCCTCAACTCACCTTACACTTCTCCTGACCGGTATTGATGCTTCCTGACGCCTCGTAAACAGCAACATACACACCCAACTCCGCCACAAACACCAAAGCCCTAACCGTAGGATTCACCCTAACCTGCTCACGCCGACAAGCCTCAGCCCTAGCAATAGCCAACAAACAACCAAAATCAACCGTTTTCTCATTTGGAGAAATTACTAAGGCTTTCATCATATTTTATCAATCTCCAATTTTTGGGATCATCTCTTTGCTTCAACAAGGTGCTTGGCGCACAAAGGAAAGATTTTCTTTTCTTTCCATATTGCTTCAGCGATCGCAGGCTCATCGCATTTTGCAAAACCACATTTGTCAACAACACCCTTGCGCCTTGTTCGCATCTCCCGTATAACGTTCAAGTTCTCGATATGAACAGTTGTACCAAAGTTAACCTGCTCTTTATTGAGAGCTAAAACTGCAATTTCAAAAGCTTCCATTGGTTTGCAAATGGAGCCAAATTTAGCCTGCGCTACACGTTTAAACTCCTCATGAAGCCCCGAATCACACTTAAATCCAACAGTTTTTCTAATTCCGCTAAAAACACTTTGAGGATAGTTAACTCCAGTAGAACTGTCCTCGTTAGAATCCGTCATTTGCGATTTCTTCTCCGGACTTATTTTCTCTTTTCACTACCAAGACACCATTTGATAGAATAGTAACTCTGTCGTTTTCCGATAGCTTGAAGTAATCGAGCCAAGGCTTGGGAATTGTAATGCCCAGGCTGTTCCCGATTTTTATGATTTTCCTTGTTTGTTTATGTGGCATGTTCTAACACTGGTTAGAATTATATAGAAGCTAAAACCACTGGTTTTTTCGGTTAACATGAAAATGTATTCGATTGTTTATACTACTAAGAAACCTGATTTTGAGGATATTGTTGTACGAGCAAAATACAATAATATTAAATTTGAATTTGGTGGAGGACGAAAAACAAAAGGGGGAGAATCACCTAATGCTCAAATTATTCTAGTTTGAATAAGACATATTCCAAAATATCAATTGCCAGAACGGGTAAAGTTATTGTTTATTATCCATCCAAAGTGTCTCTAAAAAAAAGCATTGACCTCTTGGTGAAATGCTATGCGCCTCCAATAGTAAAGTCAGATTTAAAATGTCAAGGTCCTATCGACCCATTAAGTAAAGCCTTTATTTTAAAGACAACAGAAAACTGGAATGAAACAGAGTTAAAATTATCAGAAGCTGTTGTAGAAATTGCAGAATTTTATGATCCAGCAACTAAAGAATATGTTTATGTTATCCCTAATGATGATGGATTGATTTACCCTCCTAGTCAGCGAGGTTTAGTATATTCAGCTACTTTAAAATTAACTGTAATGGCTGTTGATAAAGACGATAAGGATGGAAAAAGAATTAAAACCGGTGAAATTTTGCGTTGGCAGTACCTGGAAGAATTAAAAAGAATATCAAAAGAACATAGACTAAAACCAGAAGATATTGATAGAGCAGCTGCTTTGCGAAAAAATCAACAACAAGGAAAGATATAGGTACATTTGAGTGTGGCGAAGTTTCCTAGCCATGGAACAGTTCTAATAAACATTAAAAGAGCTGAACAATCAGTTCTTGATAAGGTAGCATCCATTATTCGAGAAAACAACGGCATATGCATCCAGTTTCAGGATTTAGGGTTTAGGGTTGAATTTATAGAACGAGTAAAACCGCCGATATGGTATACGTGCTCTCTTCAAGACATCACTAATGAGTATTTTCAGATCGAATTTGACCTTAATTGCATGGCAGATATTGGCGATTCATTTCTCAATCCAACTATTGAGTATCTTCTCAAAAAAGACCTCAATTCAGAACTATTTTATCGAAACTGGCGAGTGCTATACCAAATGTTCTCAAAACAATATGCGGATAAGATAGCCAAGAGCAACAAATTAAAAGAACTGCTTGCGTTAATGCAAAAAGCTAACGTGAAATACATTCTGGAAGGCTAACCCAAAATAGATTTGATAGCTGTACTGAACAATTACAAAGTCACCTTGGATTCCTATAAGCTCTTGCAAGACATAGACAATGGAAAATATGATATTGACATAGTTTAGCATTTTTTTCTTTGCTTGTGAACAAATCCCCATTGCAACTGCTATGATAAACTACAAACTTAGGTAAGGGCAATCAAGTGCTGCGTACTTTTCAATAATACAGACAATGCCTATGTTAGAAACCCTGAAATTTACCCCATGCTATTTTACTCTGAGAGTTTTTGGTTGTATTATTATCAATTTGTTTATATAATCGTGCCACGCGAAAATTAGCGGTATTTACGAAAATTCAGATTTCGGAACTTTTAAAGTGAGAAGAGAAGTAATTAACTTTTTACATTTGTTGATCTCCGGCTATAAGCGTTTTGCGTTAAAATATAAATATAGTATTGACTCAATTGTTATGAAATGACAGATGTTGTTAAGAATTACATTCAAGATTTATTTCACATTCGCGCTTCTGGATCTTCTGTTGAAGAAACATCCTATTATCCAGTATTATCTAATCTGCTAAATGAGATTGGAGGGCAATTAAAACCCAAAGTCTCATGTATTATGAACATTGCAAATCGAGGAGCCGGTTTGCCCGATGGAGGGCTTTTTACTCCGGACCAGTTTCAGAATATCCAAGATGAAGAGGTACCACTTCATTTATTGCCTGCCAGAGGCGTTATCGAAGCAAAAGGGACAAACGCTTATGTGCTTCTAATAGCTGAAGGAGAGCAGGTACAAAGATACTTAGAAAAATACAATCAAGTTCTTATAACTAACTTTCGTGCCTTTGTTCTTGCGAGAAAAGACTCTAATGACGCCAAAAGCAAACTTGAAATATTCTGTTTAGCCGAAGATGAACATTCATTTTGGTCTGAAGCTGCCGCACCTTCAAAGTTTGCTGAGAAAGTTGGATATAGGCTTATAGATTTTATCAAACGAGTCATACTTCATCCAACAATTTTAACCGACCCAGAAGACGTTGCTTGGTTTATGGCTTCTTATGCCCGCGAGGCCAGAGCGCGTATTGATTGCATTGAACTGCCTGCTCTTTCAGGTTTGCGAGATGCTTTGGAGGAAGCGTTAGGGTTAAAATTTGAGGGAAAGAAGGGAGACCATTTTTTCCGTTCAACGTTGGTCCAAACGTTGTTCTATGGGTTGTTCTCAGCTTGGGTTCTTTGGAGCAAAACTGGATCTAGTCAAAAGCGTTTTCATTGGAGAGAGGCTGCATGGTCACTGCATCTTCCGATAATAAGAGCACTTTTTGAGCAGATTGCAACTCCCAGTAAACTTGGTCCCCTTAAAATTGATGAGATTCTCGATTGGACAGAGGATGTCCTTGATAGAGTTGACAAAACAGCATTCTTCAGCACATTTGAAGAAAAACATGCCGTGCAGTATTTTTATGAACCATTTCTTGAGGCTTTCGACCCGGATTTACGAAAAGAGCTCGGTATATGGTATACTCCTCCTGAAGTTGTCCAGTATATGGTTTCCAGAGTGGATGATATTCTAAAAAAAGAACTTGATATTCAAGAAGGTCTTGCAGATCGCAGTGTGTACATTCTGGACCCTGCTTGCGGAACAGGTTCGTATATCGTTGAGGTTCTAAATCATATTGCTCGAAATCTGATAGAAAAAGTTGGGGATGCCCTAATAGCTGATGATCTAAAGCACGCTGCTTTAGAACGCGTTCTTGGATTTGAGATACTTCCAGCCCCATTTGTCGTGGCGCATCTTCAGGTCAATCAACTACTTCAGGACTTTGGGGCTTCACTCTCAGAGGACAGAAATGAAAGAGTTGGGATTTACCTTACGAACTCTTTAACAGGCTGGGATTTTCCCGAAGAAGTGCAGAAGCGTTTATTGTTTGCTGAATTTGAGACGGAACGTGAAGAAAGTAGTCAAGTTAAACGGAAGAAACCTATTCTTGTTGTCCTCGGAAACCCGCCTTACAACGGGTTTGCAGGAGTCAGCCCTGTCGAGGAGCATGGCTTAGTCGAGCCTTATAAAAAAGAGTTAGTTTCTACTTGGGGAATTAAGAAGTTCAATTTGGATGATCCTTATATCCGATTCTTCCGACTCGCTGAACGACGCATAGCAGAACAGACAGGAAAAGGTGTAATTTGCTATATCTCCAACTACTCTTACATAAGTGACCCTTCTTTTGTAGTAATGCGAAAACGGTTTCTCGATGAGTTCGACAAGATATGGATAGACTGTACCAATGGGTCGAGTCGCGAAACCGGTAAGAGAACACCTGACGGCAAATCTGACCCAAGTATTTTCTCCACAAAACTTAATCCTGAAGGAATCAGAGTCGGCACAGCAATCTGTTTACTAGTTAGAAAACCTAATACGGAAAAAAAGTCACTTGTTCGTTTTCGCCATATTTGGGGTACCAAAAAACGCGAAGAATTATTGGAAAGCTTGAACAACGAAAAATTTGATGATGCATATAAGATTGTGGAACCAAATGAAAAGGTACGTTACTCTTTCCGTTCATCAGAAGCACCTAGAAGTTATTTGATGTGGCCATCAATTGTAGATCTAAGTATGGTGGCTCCTCTCAACGGACCTGTAGAAAGAAGGGGTAATTCACTTATCAAATTCGCAGCAGATAAATGCAAGTTGGGCGTAATTAACGATTATCTTGATCCTGTTAAGACTAATGATTTAATCCGCGTTTTAGAACCCCGTTTTATGGAGTCATCAGGGGAATTTAAGGCAGAAAAGACACGAAATTTACTGTTAGGAAGGAAAATGAAATATAGTGAAACAAAGATAGTGGCTTATCCTTTCAAACCCTTGGATGTTAGACATGCTTATCTTGACGCAAGTTTACAACCACTCTTTTCACGACCAAGCCCTGAACTACTTGAACTTAGAAATATCCCGAGCAACAAGTTTTTTATAACTCGTGATACAGCTGACAAATATCCAGAAGGGCCCTCTCTTTTTATTATTCTAGTTCGGTTTGCGATTATGATTGTATTTCAGGGGCATGCTTGACATTTTCCATTA
>CAVRZF010000015.1:0-94887 GCA_963725715.1 Candidatus Bathyarchaeota archaeon | reverse complement strand
CCACCAGTCTTAGCGGTTCAACAGCAATGTTGAGAGCGGCGTTATCATCTGTTTCGAGAACAAAATAGAAAACATGACTTGGCGCATCCATGTATCCGTCTATTAGCTTTACTCCGGACTTCTTCATGCTCTCCTCAGTCTTGTTTATGAATTCTTTGTCGGGTCTTACAATGCCTCCAGGGCAATTCTCAATTTTGTGTTTAGCAACTATCATAAAAAGCAAAACAATCACCTTGTTCTATGAAAGGTTTGCTCGTCTGTTTAAGTTTTTGTGACTGTAGAAGTGTAACCACTTAAATGTACCTTGAACCTAACAGGTTAAATCGTCCAAATTGGGAGAACAGCTATTTTTTGCAAATCTCTTTTCTTATCTCTGCTTCCATTCTTTTTTTCCTTTGTTTTTCGTTTGGTTTATTTTTTTCTGGTCTTTAGGTTTGTTTTTGGTTTTACTTTTTATCGTCATTACCTCCTTCACTATCACACTGTCTTGCGCCCTTATCCACCTTGCCTTCCACAGCATTGATTTGTCCGCCCCTAAGAAAGGGCAAAGCTGATAGGAAAACTGTCGGCAATATTTTGTGGAATTTTCAGAGGAGATTTCATTAGTTTTTTAGGTTAAAGACTGTGATATTCTATTCATGCCTAATTATTCCAAGAAACCATTGCTAACATCTAGCGACGAAGAATACGCAATGCTGATAGAGGTCTGTGAAGAATTTGAGAAACAAAAAATTGACAAAACAGCTCGCGACAAATCTGGAGGGCCTGCTGAAATGGTCATCCGCAGTCACCTCATTAAGAAAAACCTTAACGTTTCCATGATTCCAAATGTCACAATTCAAGGGTCCAAAATTAAAAATGATCTGATTCTTTTGAAAAGTGGCGTGGACCCAAACCAAAAAGACTATCCGTCTGACCAAGTGAAGATGGCAATAGAGATTAAGAACAACGCTGTAGCCGGCAAAATCTTGAAAAACGGAAAACGGGAAGACCCAAACAAGTTGTTGCGCCTTAAATTCAATGAGCTTGAAGGAACTACCAATGTGAGGAATTTTGCAGTTATCGTTCTTTCTGAAACGTTACTTCCACCCCGCCCTCCTTACAAATGGCGATTTAAAGAAGATTTGAAAGGAAAAGAAAATTGTAAAGTCTTTACCTTAGTTGCCCGTCAGCTGTATCCTCTTGGCGGACTCCACGTTAAGTCCAACATAATAGAAATGCTTCAAAAACAGCAGATGAAAAAAAGGAGAATTTCAAAAGATGATAAATTACCTTAAATGCTTATAGCCCATCATGTGGCTTGAACCATTTACGGCTCAAATCCCGCCCAATCGAATTTAGGGTACAAATCCCGCCGGGTCTGCTATTGGTTCCGCCCCTGCGCGCGCTATTTTAAGTTAATGGATTGTAGCCTGACGGTAAATAGAAGAACAGTTAGTGACCTACCGGCATAGCCGCTGAAAGAGCCTCAGAACTCTTCTGGATTTCCTTGGTTACGCTTGAGAGCAACTTTATGCGGTTTTCTATTTTGCGTTTTTGCATGCTTGTTAAGTTCTTAAATTTTGGCAAGATGTCTCCGATAACTGCAGTCATAATATCTCGGTTTTTTTCTTCGCTTAAGTCTTTAAGTTCCACGTGGCCGTCTTCAAACTGTAGTATCAAGTGTCCTGTTGGATCAACATGCGCTTGAACTACGTCGCCAACTTCGGCTGGAAGGGCTAACTGATTTACAGCTATTGAGGTGGCGAGGGGCTGCATGAGTTTAAAGAGGGAAGAGAAGAATTGAGCTATCAAATATTTTTTCTTCCGAGCTGAGTTCGCTTATTTGTCCAATGTCGTCTGCTGTGCTTTTCAGGGATTCAACTATTTCTTGGATTGTGCACCTGCTTTTTTCGGTCGATGTCGCTTGGGTTCTTGGGATGCGGAGAGTTCTGCTGGTTCCTCCTTTCATTATGTGCTTCTTGGGTCAATGTTGATCGAATGGTGATAGCGTTTTCTAAGCAGAAAAGTGCTTGTATGTCTCAGAGTTATGCACAGAAAGTTTTAGGTTTCTGAAGGAACTGTCGTTTCGAGGAATTGGCATGAATTGGAAATGTACTTGGTATATCAAGTAGTAATTCATAATACTTATTTATTTGGTTCCGAAACCAATAACCACTTCAGAGACGACACCGATTGAGTTATGGGCATCAAGGACTAAAAGAAAAAGCAGAAGCCAGCAGAATACAAGAGGTTTCCTCCCTTAAGACAGGACAAATTCAAAGTAACCGTATCCCTCGACAAAGAGCGCCCCATGTCCAAATCACCCTTATACGAAAAATACAACATACAAAAATACGACCTGCACCCAAACTTCAGCTTCTGCACACCTAGATGATATGATCCCAAAAGAACACGCCAGAATACCTCGACCATGGATTAACACTACGTGGAACGCATCGTACGTGCACTCTACTACTTCAAACAATGCTAGTCTAATCGGTCCTTCAGGCACAGGCAAAACCCACATCGTCTACCTTGTAGCAGAACTCACAGGTTTACCCATCTGGGAAGTCAACTGCGGTTTATCCACCATCCTCCTTTGACCTCATTGGACGATTTATCGGTTTAGGCAAAGAAAACTGGGTAGACGGACTACTAACACAATGGCTCAGAAAAGGAGGCATAATGTACCTCGACGAAGCCAACATGATGAAACAAGACGTTGCCACCAGATTAAACCCTGTCCTGGACACGAGAGGTCACCTGGTGCTCAACGAGAAAGACAGCGAAGTAATCGAACGCCACAAGTACGGATACATGATAATCAGCATGAACCCTGCCACAGCTGAATTCTCAGGAACAAAACCACTAAACGCTGCCATGAGACGACGCATGGCTGTATGGATAAACTTTGACTTTCTTAAGCGTCGGAGAAACAATCTCACCGCATGAAGTAGAAATGCTACGTAAAAGAACAAAACTTGACCAAGACACGGCTTACAAAATTATTCAAGCAGGCGCTGAACTTCGAAGGCAGTACAAGGCTGGCGACTTGCCGTATGGTCCTTCGTTGGGTGACTTGATCAACTGGGCAACGCTGGTGTTTGATGGAAATACTCCTATAGGTGCAGCTGAAGAAACGATCGTCGGGTTAACCAGCGACAACGTCGAAGTCCAAGCTGACGTGAGGAGAATCCTCGAAACAGTCTTTAACAAATCACAATAATCTGGGAAGTAGCTAATCATGGGGTTTCTTGATTACGCTTGGACGATTTCGCTTCAAAAAGACAATACTAAAGTCAAAATACTTCAGGATTCAACGCTTTAGATCAGCCAACGCTTGAAATCGGACAACTTTGGGTTCACCATAAAGCTTCCAACGTTCAAATCTTAGATAGATGGGCAAATTTCTTTTCTTGGACACAAGTTTCCCTCAAAGACTTCAAGGCAAATCAAAGATTGGACGATTATTTAGGGCTTCAGTATTGCACTTAACAACTCACACATTGGCTCCGTTTTCCAAAGAAAAAATTGCTCCCAAACAAGTCAGACTCAATAGTTACAGCATTCGCCAAATCACTCATTAACGACACATACGTTAACGCTTACCTTCAAGAAGAATACCCAGACAGACTTCGTTGACATTGCGTATGCAAATGCAGTTTGCTTATCAAAAAATAAAACCTTCAGAAAGAATCTTTACGTCCTCAACAAAACTTATGGCGGCGATACTAACAAAGTTTAACATAGGCTTAATTAAAGGTTCATCCTGGCACAGAAGCAGAAACAAACAGTTAACCAATTATTCAATCGACTTAATGGAGCTTAAAGAAACATTCTTAGTAGCTCGATAACCGACGAAAAAATTAACATTGAACGAATTGTTTCGATGAAAAAGTTGCAAAAAATAAAGAAGTTGCTTGAGCCTTTTGGTCCATTTTTGGAAGCGCCTTCTCTTCGGCACACTGAAAGATTGGCCGATGCAGCATTTACAGAGAAGCAGAACCACCCTCGGATGATCGATTTTGAAAGCATTTTTAGAACAATCTCTCGAAACCTTAGGCGGACAATTCCTGCAGATGAAACTTTGACAATGCTGGAGACCAGAGCAGGAAGCGAGGCACTCAAGCGTTTCAATTCTGACCATTACCAAAACGAACGAGAAGAAAAAACTCTTGCAAAATTCAATCCGTACGTAGCTCTACCAGATTTCAAATCATTGCTTTTCCAGAAGAAGACTACACGCAATATCTAAGAGCAAGAAGCTTGGTGCAAGGAGCAAGCCGAAGACTTCTCGACATTCTACGGTCAGCGTTCAATTATCTTGATGAAGACCCAAGGCAAGAGATGGGTCAACTGGATTTAGCCGCTGTTATTCAATCTTTAGCAAGCAATAAACCGGCGACAGACGTGTTTGTCTTAGATGAGTATCTTCAACCAAAGTTTTGCTTGGTCCCTAGTTTTTGATGTAAGCAATAGCATGCAGGTCAAAGGAGAATATCAGCCGAGCCCTTGGCTATAGCAGTGGCTGAAGCAGCCAAAGAGTTAATGACTGATCCAACCTCATGGACCTTTTTTGCTTTCAGCGACAGATTATACATCCTCAAAGATAGCTCACGAATCCTACTCAAAGACGTGTTAGAGCAAGAATTGGCGGCTTAAATTTGAAGGACTCACCTACATTCCTGATGCAATTCAGATTGGCAGGTAAAATGCTAGCTAAACGGTTTGAAGAACAACGTTGTTTAATAGTTATTTCTGACGGTTGGCCGTATGGTTACGCAAACATGCCAATTGCGCTGAAGGAATGCTGTTGATGACCTGTTAAAAAAAGGAGTTATCGTCATCGGAATCGGTGTCGAAACTGATAGGATGGGCAAATTTCTTCCAGTTACATTCTTCGATTTACCACCCAAAAGACCTCATTAAGAAGTTTGGCAATCCGTTTACGCTAACTCCTCAGCAAAAGCGCTTGAAACATAAACTTAAGCAGCAATACAAACAAAAACCAAGTTGGCTTTCTCTAGTAGCAGACATTTCAGTCGTCCGGAATGTGAATTTCTAATTCAGATTTGCAAGTCGCAATCATATAATACGTAATGAGCCAGAACTCAGGATAGCATTATTAAATAATCTGGAAAACAAGGAGAATTACAAATGGAGCTTTCAATGGATAAAAAAGGTCTAATGAAAGGTTTATGACAAACAAACGAAGTCTTGGAAACTATTCGAAAAGATAGAGATCTACAATAAACAACTATCAACCATTGAAGAAACACTTTCAAGGTTTGGACTATTAAAAAACGAAATCAAAGTTTACTTGCATCTTTGCAAGAGTCGGAGAAAAGAAAGCTGGAGAAATAGCGGAAGCAATTTCGCTTCATCGAACAGAAACCTACCGAATCTTACGTGATTTAGAGAAAAGAGGAATAGTTTTCTCATTTTCGAGAAACCATTAAAATTCACAGCTGTCCCATTGGACAAAGCCATAGATATGCTTGTAGATGCACAAAAAATAAAAATTAAACTGTTAGAACAAGAAAAAGCAAACCTAGTCGAACTTTGGCTATCAATGCCTCAGCCTAAAGTTGCAAACAAAAAAAAAGAACTGTTCCAAATGCTAGAAGGCGAACAACAAGTACTAATGAAAGCTAATGAACTACTTGAAAGAACCGAAAAAGAATTCCAAGTGTTTGCTTCAGCAGACTACCTTGTCCCAGTTGTACTACAGCGACTTTTTCTGATAAGCTGAAAAAACAAGCTGACAAAGTTCAAGTCACTTTGGTTACTGACAACTCATTAAAAAGCGCCTACTTCCTCGGACAACTGCAATGGCTAAGTGAATCACACAGAATTGCTGACTGACCAAAGCCTACCTTGCTTCATGATTTCTGACAACAAAGAAGTATTAATTGCTTTCCATGAAAAAGACTCTGTAAAAGATGAAGACGCAAAAAAGAAATACGAAACAGCGGCGATATGGACCAACTACAACGCCTTCGTAAAAGTGCTAGGGCACTATTCTCTAAACTAATTGAAAAATAAACACAATTATACAACAATAATTTTTAATCTTTTTACATAATTCTCAATTTAGCAGTCAACTTTTGCACTGCATTAAGCATCAAAAATGATTCTGAGATAGCCACCTATCTTGCTTTAGCAGCAAGTAGTTTTTTGCGAAACTTTAGCAAAACAAATAGAACCGCCAAGAATAAAAAAAAGATAACGGTATAAGCAATAAACTGGAAACTTGAAAGCCCATGGCTATTTTGGGCAACGCTGATTTCAACAACATAGAAATCGTATGTGGCCTTGCCGATTAAAGAAGGTTGCCCAGGTGGATCTGTCCAACCTATCATGACAAACTGGTTTTCGCCGACTTCAATAACGCTGTAAGCTTCCTGGAAAGCCTGCATTGCCTTGAGTGCAACTCCACGGGACCTCTCCTGAATTGTTGATTTCAAAAAGCCAAAAATCTCTTTGCCCTTCGCCGAAAGAAAAAGTGAAGCCAGCAACTAAGTAACCGCCATCCTTTGGAAGCAGTAATTTGTGATGGTGAATCAGCGTTTTTGCCGCCCACTGTTTTGTTCCATAGCAGGTTACCATTAAAGTCAACCTTTACACCCGAGCATCAATTTCACTGTTCGGTGACTGGGCGTCCCCGACGATTACATAACCGTCTACCGCTTTTGCCATTGAATAGGCTTCTTTCGCTTCCTGTTCCACCGTACGTTTTGTTCCAAACCATATTACCGTCCACGTCAATTTTCATCAGCAGGAAATCGTAACTGCTTGCGCCTTGAGGGTTAGTGTAGCCTGCAACTAAGTAATCGCCATCAGGCGCTAAAACTGCTGCTTCTAGCAAGGGTGTCAGTGGCGTTTCCGTAGGTTTTGTTCCAGATGAGAGTCCCATTTAGGTTAATTTTGACTATCCACGCGTGTGAATCTCCATTCTCGTTATAGGAGTATTGAACCTAATAGTACAAAACCATTTTCAGCTGCAATTGCTGAAAAAAGCTTGTCAACTTTTTGTTCGCCAACAGTTGTCTTCCACAACAAGGTACCTTGATCGTCTATTCTTGCAGCATATCCCTTAACATCTCCTGACGGCAAGAATTCGTTGCCTACGAGCAAGAAACCATCAATTAGATTAATTGCAAATCGCAGTTCAGTTCCTGAGCCTTCAAGAAACGTTTTGTTCCAAACAGCATTGCCGTTCCTGTCCAGCATTAAAGCCCAACCAACAATCGTGTTGGGAACAATCGATTTAGTGGAACCGACCACCAAATACTCATCTCCAGCCGGTACTGTGTAGAAGGCTCGGTCATCTGCCGTTCCTCCGAACATCTTTTGCCAAATAACTTTTGCAGGCGGAACATTTGTTAGAGTTTCGTTGACCTTTAGTGGTGTTGTGGGTGTCTGAGCGATTACTATACCTACATTTAAGATTATTAGGGTTACTAGGAGCAAAACTGAAAAATTAGTTGCTCGTGTTTGCTTCATAAGCCTTTTTGCCTTCTGCCGTTGAATATTAAAAAAATATTCCCAACGATCACGTGCTGACACATGTTGCATTTGCACCAACAGTTATGCCCCTTTGATCTTGACAATACATTGAAACTATAAAAGGACCAGTTTGAATACCTGTTTCAGCATTAAACAACACTGCGTACGTTCCATTCCTAAAATTAGTTATGCTTGGAGAATATACTCGAATCCAATTAGTTGTGTTCTGGAAATAAAACTGAAAGTTTTGAGCTAATGCCGGTTTCCCCTCGTTTTGTAATGTGATTGTTAAACCTGCTTGTTTAAAGGTGTCGTTAAGCTGCAAATAAGTTCCCCTAAAGGCAGCCTCAGAAGTTATGTTTATGGCGTTTTCCAAGCTAGAAGCTATTGAGAGACCTGAAGAGTTAAAGAAATAATTAACATAGCCGCTTGAAACTCCCTTGCCATCGGCACCCCATGAAATCCATAGCCCATTTTGATAAGGAGCCAGATTTAGCGGTGTATAATCCATTTCAAATATTGCATCATATGATTGGGAAGTGAGTACCAAATTCAATTCATCGAAATTAGCGTTTACAACCTTTGCACTACCGCCGTTGGTTACATTTGACAATGCACTAATTAGAGTGCTTCTTACGCTCTGCTCGTAGGCTGGGAAAACATTTTCTTCACCACTTCTAGTCGTCGGCACTGTTTTTCCGGTTTCAATAACAAAGATTACTGTTGAAAGCAAAATAACAGCGACCAGCAAAGCTGTGATTACAATCACCTGACCTGATGTATTTTGTCTTAAATTGCGTTTTTTCAAATTAAACCTATCTCCGACAATTGCAGCCTCAAGACGTAGATCGTGTACGTGCTGTTTTGGCTTGCGCAAACATAATCTAACGAAACTACTTTGTCGCTTACAGCACCAGCATTGCTGATGGGAAAGGGGTTTATAATATTCATGTCTTTGTCAAGAACTGTTAAGTTAAACCACGCAGTAAGGGGAAGCGCAGATTCAATGGAATCTTTAAGCGCAGTCCAATTTCGGCTGTCAATAAGGGTTGCTAAATGACCGTTGCTGTCTAAACTTAACAGAACGTTTTGAGCGGTTGAAACAAGGTTCTCTGTTGAATTCTTCACGCTTGTGGGCGCAGGAATAAGTGTTAGACAAGATATCAACATCAATGATGCTAAGAATGCTTCAATTACCCGTGCTTGTCCCTTTTTGTTTTCAATTATTTTCATGGAGGTGTATCTCCCAAGCTTATGTCGAGTTTATAGAGCGCACCGTTTATGGTGACAATGTAGCTGAAGACATTTTGTTCTGATCCTGAAAAGCTTGAGCCTGCCTTTAATGGAACTTGAGGGTAACTTGTCCATTCTTGAAAATATGAACCATTATTTAAACCGCAGAGAACCAGAACAAAGGGACTTTTGTCAATTATCTTTGGAATTTCACATTGAGTCGAACCTTGCACATAATTGAGGTTGCACTCATATCCGTAGGAAAACAGGCAGATATCTTGAACCGTTATTCCAGATAAGTTAGTAGAAAAGTTTAGTGTATAATTAAGTGGGCTTAGCGTCAAAACATCATTTCTTGGGGCTGATTCTTCTGTTGAATTTGCAAAGTTGTAGATTGCATATGAGGTTATTCTATCATCGAAAACTGATCGCGAAAAAACAATGAGCTTCGCATTTTCACTTAGTGTGCTTGGAATATGAACTGTAATGTAACATAGTCCTATGCCTGAAGTGACCTTTTCGATGTAACTTTGATAGTTATTTGCAACGACATAACAATGAAGATTTGCACTAACCGGTTTTGAATCAATACTAGTTAGTATCGCGAATGTAAAAGATACGTTGCCGGTTTTGGTGTTGTTGCTTAATTGTTGAATTGTGACGGCCATGATTTGAGAGACCGACATGCCCAGTGCTATATTATTTAGTTTAGCCGAATTCGCCATATCAAAATAGGCTAAGGAGTAGCCACTTTGGGTGTTTAAACGAGTGATTTTGTCTATATCCACTTCATACGGAAATGCTAAGGGATTTGCAGCTAGACCAAAATTGACGGGAACACCACTTCTGGTTCCCCAGTTGAGAGGTATTCCGGGGTTTCCTACGATATTGTTAGCTATGGCTTTCAAGTAATCATCTTTGTTGATGTCTTGTGAGCCAGTTATGGTAGTTTGCATTGTTGAACTAACAAATGCTGTTGCCATCAACGCGGCGGTTACTATGATTATGCATGCGAAGAATGTATCAATAGAGGTTGATGGCAACGCATTGAGGCTCCTTTAGGTTGGAGGGGTTAAACCTAATCCGCTGGCTCCGAAAACACCTGAAAGCAGAATTTGAGAAACAACCAAGGATACATATGCGGTTGCCGCTAACAATGCTGCGTGCTTAAATCCAGCGCCGAAGTTGCCTTCGCTGATTTTTCCGATAAAGAACCCTGAGATCCAGCATTGAAGAATAATTCCTACGGAGAAAGTTTTAAGCTGGTCTTGCATTGCTAATGAACCGACTGCAGATAAGTCTGTGCTGACAACACTTGTCATCATTCCAGTAGTTATGGCAACAATTGTGGTTGTTACCGCGATTAATACACTCCACATGAAAGCAAGAAGTATGTATGGCTTCAAAAGCTCCCGTCGATTGACTTGCATTTCACGTTCTTTTTCGCTATATTCCGAAAGTATTTCTAAGGATTGAATTGAGTTGCCTCCGATTTCAATAGTTTCCACCATCATGGCAAAGTTAACTATTACAAACCAGCTTCGAATTTTCTTGCGCATGTTTTCAAAGGTTCTTCTTAGAGGGATACCCCATTCGATTTGGCTTCGAATTAAATCTAAAAATACGGAGAAGGATCCGTAGTCCTTGCGTTTTGTAGCTTGCACTATGCTTTTTTCTGGTGAAAGCCCGGTTTTTTGTGATTCAGTTATGTCTCGGATGAAACTGGGAATTGCCTCTTCTGCATTGTAGTTAAGTTTTGAAATACGGTAATAGTCAAGGGCAAGTGGTAATGACGAGGCAACTAGTCCTATTGTTGCAATTTCGGGGAGCCCAGCAGGTTTTATTGCACTTGCTAGTGATGGAATTGCTGCAAAGGAGCCAATCATTGCGGCGGTTGGGATTATAAAGATTACGGCTTTTTTGTAGAGATCTTTTAGATCGGGAAATGCGCTTTTTTGCATGTTATGCGCTATTAAAATGAAGACACCAGTCATTAGTGGCATAAGAATGAATGCTATTAGGTAAGACATTATTGGTGTAATAGAGATTGATGAACTCGTTAACAGATCCATAACACTCGTTGATGCAAAAACAACAAAGAGAATGTATGTGCATAACACTACGATAAGCATAACTGAATAGGCTTCAACAAGAGTAGCAATCTTCTCAATTGATCTGTTCAAGTTAATGTATCTCAATTCAAAGATCGCTTTTAACTGGCTTTTCATGTAATCTGGCAACTTTCCTCCGCTTCTAACAGATGAAACGAAACCTCCAAGAAAATTTCGGTAGAGTTTGGAGCGCGTATTTTTTGCCCGCTCTTGCATTACAGTTAAGGGATCTTTACCCAAAACCTCAACTTGTCGAACTACCTCGTCTGCTTCTCCTTTAAATGATGGAAGAAATGAAAGTTTCCGCATTTTTTTCCAGCTATCGTAAGGGGAAATCCCGCTTGCAGCCATAAGTGTGAAAATCATTACGGCGAAGGGCAGTTCCTGTTCGGTTTTCTCTTTTTCTTCACTTGTAGCCTTAGAAAATACACCTAGAATTTTCCCTATGAACCCACCAGGAGCCAACTTAGTATTTCTCCTTCAAAGCTTCTTTAGCTTCTAAACTGGCTAAGTTAAGCGAATTGTTTAGTGCTTTATGGACACTTCTGAAATCCCTAAGATTTTGCTCAACCATTCTTAGTAAAATTTGCTTTCTCCGATCAAATTCTTGTTGAACAACGCTTGGTGGCGCACCGAGGTTTTTGGTAATTTTAGAGAAGAGATAGCTTTTGTCTAGGTTTTGTTGAAAAGTGTCTGAAGGCATGTCCCAATTAAATACTTCATGGGGGACACCGTTGTTGTCAATTTCTGAAACTTCAACAAATTTTCTTAAGGAACGTTTCTTTTCCTGGAAATCATTAGTTTGCATTTTTACTTGCTTGACAACTATAACGCAGTTCATTAGCGATAAGATGTTTTGGGGAATATTCATTGGTGGCTGGGTTAGCCTCTTGACGACTGTTTCTACATCATCTGCGTGCATTGTGCATAATCCACCGTGACCTGTGGCTAAAGCTTGGAATAGAACGTAGGCTTCTTCACCCCTAATTTCGCCCACAAGAATTAAGGCTGGTCTGTGCCTCACCGCTGATTTAATTAAGTCATAGAGTGTGACTTCACCATCGCTATCTCCTCCAAATCCGATTCGGGCAATTGTTGAGACCCAGTTTTCTTGTGGTAGATTTATTTCTTGAACTTCTTCAACTGAAATCATCTTAAAGTCTGGTCGTACTAGACATGCAATAGCATTCAGCGCGGTTGTTTTTCCTGCACCTGTTGGGCCTACAATCATAACTGACATTTTATTTTCCATTAGCATCCAGAGGTAGGCTCCAATTGATTCGTCAATTGTTTCGTTCATTATTAAATCTACGATGGTTAATGGGTCTTCTTTGAATTTTCTAATGGTGAAACTTGTTCCTGCAGGTGTTGTTTCTTTTCCGAATGATACCGCAAGTCTGTGTTTGCCCGGAAGTGTTAAGTCCACTATTGGGTGTGCTATGCTCACGTGTTTACCTTGTCTATGAACTACTCTTGTTATGAAATCATCTAATTCTTCTTCATTAGTGAAAACTATGTTAGTTTTTGCATTGGCGTATTTTCTATGATAAATGTACACGGGTTTGTTTATGCCCAAACAACTAATGTCTTCTATTAGAGGGTCATTTATTAGGCCTTCAATTTTTCCGTAACCAATTAAGTCTTTTTCAAGGTAATACATAATTTTTTTTAGACCAACCTGGTTGGGTCCTTCAAGCGCTTCTCTATGTTCTTCTATTATTATTGGGAGTTGTCTGTGGAATGAGTCAGACAGAAGTTCGTCCAATCTAGGAGCCTTCAATTCGTATTCTAGGATGTTTTTTAGCCGTTTGAAGGATTCTCGCTCGTCTCTTGTCATAGAGAGCTCGTCAACAACGTAGAAATAACTTCCTTCAGAATCTTCTTGGAAGATCCAAGCATAAGAAAATGGCGGATTAAGTGGATAGCTTTCGATTTGAGTGTACCCTTCAGGTACTTGGTACCCTTGGATACCTAAGTAAGCGATCATTTCCTCGTCTGAAGTTTTTATATTTTCTTCGATTTCTTCTTGCTTCTTTTTACCTAGTTTCATTTTAAATTATCCACCGATTAGAGTCAAAGTTATGGTTTGGTTTTCAGATGTACAATGTAGAAAAGCCCTGCCATAACCGCTGATGTAACTTCCTGATGCCAATATATTGGCAGGTAGGCAAATTTGTGATTGACTAGAAGAAACGTTCGTTCCAAAACCTGACTCAACCCATGCATTGGAGGAGTCATTTGCTATACGAATCCAGTATATTTTATTTCCAATTTGCGAGGGAAGTTCCAGAGAATGAGTTACGTTTTGATTATCTTTAGATGAAAAATCTAGAAGGGTTAAACTTTCTGTGGCTACGTATTTGCCTACATTAATTAACTGTTGGTTTTCTGCTTCAGTTTTAATATCTAATGTTGAAAGACTGCAACTACATACTACGATTGTTCCAACAATAATTGCTGCAAATAACGAGTAAACGTAACTTGGAATTATAGAAGGCATTTCTTACAAGATCGACCTCTCAATTGATACATTGGAAATTACAGTTTCTAAGTATATTACTGAGCCTTCAAGTGTGTTTGAAATTGGGATAGAAACGCGTCCATTTAAGCTACCTAACTGTGAAGCTATCTCAAAGCTTTCAGTTTGATGAGGAAAATCGAAGGTTGCAGATTTAAGCTGAGTATCAACACAGGAAATTTTTAGATGGAGCTCACCTCGCATAGCTATCGAGTCTGAAGAATTCAGATTGAGTATATAAATGCGAATATTGGTTACTGCCCTGCCGTTTTCCAAGCCACCGTTTGCATATGACACAAATGGTCGATAAGCCAATCGGATTTCAGTGTGCTCTGCACCATTAGCAATGCAAATCTGACTCATTGAAGACCCGCTTTGATTGATTACAGTGTGACTATCGCCTTTGAGGTAAAGTCCAACGTCTGATGATCGAGTGTACGGTAATTCATAAGTGATTTTGCCTATTGAAGCGTTAAATATCGTCTCATTAAAGCCAGAGTTGTCATTGACTTTAATGGTCAAGACATTGCTCGTTGGTTGAATGTTTGTTAGTCCGCCTGAATCAGTTAAGTCAAAGGTGCCTGATGAACCAGGTTGCCACAAAGTTGAAAGAATAACATTATCTAAGGACAGAAAGTTTTGTTTAGCTGTGGAAACTTTGAGAGATTCGCTCTGCAAACTAATTCTTTCAATCGAAAAATAATAAGTGACTGCAACGATGCCGAGCGTTGACACAAGTAAAATCAGAAATGTAACGGGCAATGCTAATCCAGCCTTAGAATTAGTAAACGCTCTGAGAATTCTATTACGGAAAACTATTGGCAATTCCATCCTCTCGCACATAGGCATTACAACTAAAAACGGACAGAATGGATTAAGCCATTTGTGTGTAAAATAATTTACATATTTATCTTCGCAATATTCGTGAATCATTGGAAGAAAACAAAATAAATAATGAACAAAACTATGTTTTTTCTAAAATAAAAAGAAGGAGGGGGATTTTTTATAGGTTTAGATTTTAACCTATTATGCTGCTGGGGCTGCTTGGATGTTTGTCTCTTTGTAGTACATCGCTTGCGATGTAAAGACAGTGAAAGCAACGGTTAAGCCTATGTCGTTAAGGCCGACGCTGTCTGGTGAAGTCATCATTACACCAACTGTTGAACCTGCTGGCAATACTATGGATCCTGTGACTGCAACGTATGGACTTGCGGGTGTGGCTGCATATGCTATGTCGGCGGTAGCATTTTGGGCTGGGTCAGCAAACAGCGTAGTACATGTTTGTCCTCGTACAGTGATTTTACTGATGACAACGTCGCGACCGCCAGTGTTAGTTATCATTAGTGCACCAACTGCGTTGCCGCTGCCATCAACCCAGATGTGCTGGTTTGAAACGGCTAGGGCTTCTTCTTGCACTCTAGTGCTTGTGACGTTGATTGCAAAGTAGGTTACGACACCTGCGAGTAGCACTGAAACGACCAGAATAATCAGAGTTGTTACGACTGTGCTTAGAGCCATGCGATTTCTTAGTATGTTTTTCATTTGTTTTTTTACTCCTTGAGATAGTCATTACACAGTTTTTGGATAAGTAAGCTTGTGCGTAAAAAAAAAATACACATTCTAAAATAAGAAAAAAAGAAAAACTTAGAGCAGAGTTGGTTTAGGAGTATGCTCGGATATTTGTTTCGCTATAGTACACCGCTTGAGCACTGTGTATGGCGATACCTACTGTTATGCCTATGTCGTTAATGCCTATGCTGTCCGGTGAATCAATGTATATAATAATGGTTTCACCGGAAGGTAACACTAAACTCCCCGAAGCTGCTGCAAGGGGGGCGGCAAAGCCTGTAACAGAACCAGCTGCAACTGTTGCTAGGTGAGGTAGATCTGTGGTTAAGCCAGCATCATCAGTTGTAGCAAATAGGGAAAATACACTACCCCAGTCACTTGGTTGTCCCCGTACTGCAATCTTGCTAATGACTACATCACGACCACCAGTATTCGTTATCATTATAGCACCTTGAACTGCATTATTAGAATCGACCCAAATATGCTGTTTAGACACCGATAAGCTTTCTTCTTGGACTCTTGTGCTAACGACATTTGTAGCGAAGAACGTTAAGACGCTTGCGAGTAATATGGATACTACTAGAATGATTAATGTGGTAACTACGGTGCTGAGTGCGAGACGGTTTCTTAATATTCGTATCATTTGTTTATTTCGCCTGTAGCAAATAAGACACACAGTTCCTAATAAATATCTTCTGTAGCAAGATTCAATACATTAAATCACTCTCGAAAATAAGGAAGACCAATCCGATTCAACAATATTAATCAAAGTTACCCCAGAGATACAGGAAAAAATTTTTGGAAACTTTAACAAAATTCTAGAAAAAATAGAATCCGATTTGACACGAGAGCAGTAGTAATTTATGATTAAAAATTCTTTTTTAGAAATATTGACTCAGAATTCATAATCAATATGGTCTAGAACACTAATCACTTAGTCTAGACCCTTACAGGCTGCTACACATGAGCTGCACCAATAAATCCAATGCAAAAATTCTATTCCTAACCATAAGTCTATTCCTCATTATCAGCCCCTTATTAGTGACTCCAACGTTCAGTATTCAACTAACAAACACCACAGAATATAGTAAGTACGTGCACACTTACATCAACTCAACTCAAGGAAACTACACTTACGTTGAAAAGCCTATCTTCCCAGTACAAATTAACAATTCCCAAATACAGATTGGCCAAAACTGGACTATCATCTGCCCACTTGAAGCCAACCACAACTATCACGTCTACTGCTATGGCGTATGGGTGAATATTTCATCTGCTGCGAAAACAGACTATGATATATACGTCTTTGACCCTCAAGGAAAATTGGAGAGTTCGCACACGGAAGCGGCAGGATTCCCCGAACACTTAGGTACAACCATAAACGCCTCGCTTTTCACACCTAAACAGTCAGGTGACTACTCTTTTTTAATAAAGAACGATCCACGTGAAAGTGAAGGCAGCCAACAAGCTAGTTTTATGATAATGGAAAGTCTGGAGTGCGACAAATGGCATACGCTCTATGTTGAAGGCAAAAATGAGGATAGTTTGCCAAGTTTCTACACATCTTGGGCATACGAGTTTATTACCAATGAGTCAAAAATGGAATTGTATATAAAAGTTCCAGAAACTCTAGATATGTACGAAGCTAGACTCTACTTAATGAATGACGCTAAATCACCAAGTATAAACTCTTATCCGCTGCCATGGGAACCAGGTCTTTATGGCAATGTCAGCACTCGCATGGGTGGCTACAATTTTGAAAGCGAAGGGTACAGGGGTGTGGCTTATGCAAGCTGCGAATACAGAGGTCAAGCAATGTTCCTCAATTATACTTCCGCTAACGCTGGAATAAAACTGTATCACCTCGTGCTCATTGGGGAGGAAGGATTAGGAAATGTAGACTTTATGCTTAAAACACGTTCAGACAATGCCTCTTTAACACCAGTGTTTTTGACTTCAAGAGTCTATCCTGATAACCCAACAGATATTTCCTACATCTCCAACAAAGCTACTGTTTTAGAGAAAGCTCAACTATCATATACTTCAGACAACTGGACCACCACCGCTACTATTCCTATGATAGTTAGCAATCAAACATGCAACGCTACGATTCCCGGACAAAAGGCAGGAACGCTGGTGCAGTATCATATAAATGCAAACGACATTTTAAATAACAACTTGGCAACAAAAGGCAACTATACAGTAAAGAACCAAATGACCTTAAACATTACCACCGTTAAAGATGTCATACGACTTGGCGAAAACCTTACCCTCATGGGGACTCTAACACCGAAAGAAAATAGTTCAATAGTCAAAGTTCAATTAATCACCAGCAATAATACGCAAACCGTAGATTGTCTTGTAAGAGATGATGGCACTTTTGTGGCTAGTTTTAGACCAGATTCTTCGGGAATTTGGGCGGCTATTGCAACTTCACCTGAAAGTCAGATGTCTTACAGGTGTGATAGCCAAGAGTTAATTTTAACGGTGATGGAACCACCAATTTACATTAAATACGCTCTTTTTATTATTGCAGCGCTTATTGCTGCCGCTGTAGTTGGTGGGGTAATTTACTTTTTGAAGTTCAGAGAAAGCTGATTACGAGCCAAGTATAATCGCTTGTTTAATAAAACAAGCTTTTAGCAAGTCTAACTAAAAAAGAATAGTTGGTTTTAATACTCGCCGCAATTGGCCTAATTGCCAAGAGTTGTTTTTATGTTGATTCCCAGCGTGCCGTGGCTTGTTGCTTCTTCTTTTGTTCTTTAAGTTTTTGTATTTTGTTATATAACATAATTGCTTGTGTGAATTGGGCATTGTATCTTTTGATAGTATTCTGCATTTCCTCTGGCCATTTAAGAAGATGTGGATAGAACGGAATCGTTTGCTCGGTGTTGGGTGGATGTTCAAACCAGAATTCCAGGTATAAACCTGTGTTGCCACTAGTGGTAACATGGAATCTAAATTCTTCCAGTACAGCCCCTAAGCGTCCTAGTGCATGTCTAATGGCCTGGTCAAGGATTTCGGGGTATTTGTCAGCTATTTGTGTGTACTGCTCGATTGAGTCGTGTAGGTGCGGCTTTTGGTGCCACCACAAATCGGGATTTTCTAACTCGTCTTTCACTATTTTTTCTGAGTTCTCGACTAATTCATTGATTTTAGTTTTCATTTTAGCTATTTTTTCTTCACTCATGTTTAAGGTGACTTCAGGATACTTGGTAACGTATTCTTTCGCCGTTTTTCTGTACCATTCAGATACAAATTTCGTAGTTTCTTTGATAAATTCTATTTTGAACTCGTCCATGTGTATGCAAAGAGGAAGAAGCTTACTCTCTTCTCTCTGAATTAGAATATCCATATCTTCGCTCAAACCCTAAACAACCTCGTGATTCATTTTGTTGACAGCTAATTTAATATGATTCTATAGGCCATTATTTGATAAAAGACTTTGGACAAAGGGAATCTATACAAAAATATTGTATAGAAAGCTACAATAATTGCTTAGGCTGTTTAGCACTCTGATAAGCTATTTTAAACAACATTGTTCATATTATTAGAGAATATTATTTATTACTACACAATACTTTTATCCATTGTAAGCACTGACTAAAATCAAGGTCTTTGCGAACAAGAAAGCCCAAACTTGGAAGAGGTTCGCGTAGAAAAGGCAAGAACAAAAGAGGAAAGCAACAAAATTGAGTTATTTCACAAATACTGGATCGTTTACATCCACAAGATTTAACGATTCAGAGCAGAGGTATGGGGGGGGGGTTAACTTAATTGAAGCTTTTCACGAAATCTGTCAAAAGCTACCCGAGCCTCTTCCATCAACCATTTTAAGTCGCGATAAACAACTAATTTGTTTGTTGTCGGGGTTTCGAAAAAAGGTATGTAATTTTTAAAATAGACAAATCCTATTATCTGAAAAACTAGCATCATAAAGTGATCTGAATAGATTAGTTATCGAAAATTGTGAAAACCGGTGGAAAAAATTGGGAACAGAAATTCAAACTTTCACTTCACTAAAAGACTTGACCGAATTCATAGCAAACCAAACAAGTCAATACCGAGCAATATACGAAGATTATAGCCAATGGCTTGGCACACTATTGCGAGACTTTGAAGTTGCAAATAAAAACGAGGAATGGTACCAGAAATCAGCGGCTTTACAGAAAAACCTGCGTAGTCAATCAAAGAAATCTGCAGAACCAGCTGAAAAGGGGAAAAAAGGAGCAAAAAAAGGCAAAAAAGAAGCCTCATGCTGGGTTATATCGGGCGATATTGCAATTTCATTTACTGAGCAAGGGCAAACTGAAATTCTGTTTGAGGCAATCGAAAAAATAAATTTTAAAATTCAAGAAAACGAGAAATTTAAACTAGCTGTACAGCAACTTGCTCGTCTTGGACTTGGAACAACTGTCAACTATATCGTTTATATTGAAGATGATATTCCGAAAAAAATAGTGTTAAAACCAAAAGCAAATTCGAAAGGGGTTGAATCTTTCAATTTCATGACAGAGCTTTCTGTACCAGCATTCTATAGATCGACCGAACAATAAATGTCAGTTGAATTAAACTGCGGTAAGTGTATTTGAAATACAAAAGATAAATATTAAATTAACAAGAATGATGTAAGAGAGGAATTAACCGTAAACCCACAATATTCTGTTTCCGGGGTAACCGTGTCAATAAAGCTTACTAGTTTACAGGCTGAACGAACCGGTGAGTACCTCTCTAAAGAAGAATTATTTTTCGATATCAACGCAAAGTTAGAAGAACAGAAAAAAGGAAACAACGAAGTGACACTTGCGTTTAACTTGGCAATCTCTACTAAACCAAACGTTGTTAAATACAACACTTCAGGTTTAGTAACTTTGGTTGGTAAACCTGACGATATAAAGAAAAAGCTCGAAGTCAACCCTAAAACAAAAATTCCCCAAATACTCTTCACTATTTACCAACATGTTTTCAATGCAATCTACATATTATCATCCAACCTGAACACCCCTTACCCACCTCCAGATCTTCTTTATCCGATGTCGGAGAAAATACAAATATTATCAAACATACCTCAAAATCAAACACCTCCAGAAGAACCAGAAATGAGTGTGACTGCTGCTGAATCGCCTGCGCAACCTGCAGATAAACAATCGTCAAATAAATGATCCTTAAAAGAAATTGTCGCTAGATCGATTTTTACTTTAGATTGGTATTGACGAGCTTAACTTTCAGTCGAATACACTTTCGCTTTTGGACATATTCTCGAAATTAGGAATAATGGGTGTAATAGAATAAGAGATTTAAATTCTTTTGGCGAGGGTTTTGATTGAAAGGAGAAGGCATCTTTGCAGACTTCAGTAGTAACATTGCTTTTGGTAACGTCAGCTGTAGTGCTTGCTTGCATAGTCGTCAACTACGCTGTAACTATAGTGCAACTGACCCTTAGTACTGAAAACATTCCTGAGCTAGACCGAGTAAGGAATCTTGAAAGAACAATTCTAAATCAAACTGATCAATTATTTAATGATACTCAACCGCTATTGCCAAGTCAACCCTCGCCGTAACATAACTTTTTTCTATTTAGTAGACTTATTGCGGTATTTTTTTCTGAGGGCTTCTTTGTAGATTAGAAGTACAGTCTTTAGATTCATAAATCCTAATACGGAGAAGAACTATTTCTTTTTGAAGATTCATGTCCACTGGTAACGTAGAGGTCTCACGGTTCGACGCCGAAAACGCAACGACTTTGACAGCTGACTTCTTGAAGAGGTTAGGCTATAAAGGAAATTGGTTGCCGATGAAAGTTGCTCTTGACGGAGAATTATACGTTGTCGAAATGATGTTTCAAAAGTTAACGGCTAAAGTGCAGATAAACTCCAAAACCAAAGAAATAAAAGAATATGAATTCCAAGAAGGCGAAGGCGGTTCTAATTCGCTCTCTAAATCTAAAGGAAAGATAATATTTCTTGCCTCTGCAATTTCAATAGCTCTTGTAGTAACGAAACTGATAGGTATTTTCTAACTCGAAAACATGCGCTAGCTAAGCGGCTAACTTTTTATGAACCGCTCTTGCTTACGGCTGGAGCTTATGCCCTCTTTTGGAATAATGGCTTTGGACCCTTTGTGTGTAGATATGCTTATTTTAAGTTGTTTTTCTAGTTTTTTATCGGCATGGTTTCAACCTCGTTTTGGTTTAAATCCCGATCGGTCTACATTACAAAAATGCCAATATGATTGTGCTTAAATTTTTTAGTCTTCGAGAATAGTTCCGATGATTTTCTTAATTTCTTCTTTTGAATTCAAAATGTCTTGTATAGCCTTCAAACCCTCGTCAGTCAAGGCATACAAACGTTTTCCAGAGTTGCAATCGGCTTTTAGGAAGCCCTTGCGTTCAAGAGAATATAGTAAGCTGTATACAGTACCGGAGCTTATCAAGACTCCGAATTTTTGCTGAACTTATTCCATAATGTATAGCCAGTCAGGGAGCTGCTTGCCTTAAGCTTTACCATATTTCAAATCTGACCGATTTCAGAACACTATTCCACTTCCGATTCGGAACACGATGTTTTTGTTAACTACATTGACAATATATCTGGAGGCCTATTGTGGTTACCATTTGTGGCTAGTTATAATGTATTTTTTCTCGTGTATAACGTTAAGAATTTCTCAATCTAAAAACTGGCAGTTGAATGTTGGGTTGGGGCTTGTTCTTCTTGATGAATGATGTCTTCTATGAAGTTGTTAGAAACATTAAGGGTTGCTGCTGCAGGTCTGTTGGAGTTTATCGACATGGCGATGGTGGCATCTTTCAGTTATGCATAATGTTGAAGCCGCTATTGCAAGCTATTTAATCTAATTAACAATTTTTTCCATAACTTCGGAACCTAGATTTATGCGCCTTCCATTAATAATAACGAGTTGCTGAGACTCCACATTATCAGATTCTGCTTGTGCTCTTGCATTTTTTTGCCAGTAATTTTCGTAAGATTCTACATTTAGATGCTTGTGGGGATAAAATCTACAGGTCATGCCTGTTCTTCTGTTTGTGTTTTGATAGTAAATTATCAAAGCCGAAGCAAGCAATAAGGCTTCAATGCCCAAACCAACGTAAGACAAAATGTCTGCCACATTATTGTTTGCAACCCAGAAATAGCCAAATATTGGATTGGCCCAAAGACGAATTGCATTACCTATGCCCCAAACCGAAAATCCGATTCCGCATAGACATAATATTACAATTGCTTTATTCATTGGGTGCATTTTCGCTCCTTTAATTTGAATTACCGCTTTTGAATACGGTATCCAATGTGTTCCTTATCGGTGGCAGAGGCTTAAAAAAGTTTGGAAAGACCATTTCTTTGCTCATTTTGTCATTCTTTCAATATAATCTTTTATTGAGGTAACTTTTCGTATAAATCTGTTTAAGTCAAAACTACCACTAATAATCCGAGTTATGAAGGATTTAGCTATTATTTTCTCTTATGGCTTGAGCTAGCAGCACTCTTCCTGCCTTTATTTGAGGGTGACAAGCCGAAACTTTCTGCAAGCGGTCGTATACGCCTTTCAATCATAATTATTTAACCACCTAAGGACACGTCGGTTTTTTCTATAGCTGCCAAAATACTGGATAAATGCAAAACTCAGCTCTCCAGAGTACTTTCATAAACTGAACCTTCACAGATATCAAAAAGAAAAACTTACAACATCCCAAACCTGCCCAACGTAGCCCCTAATTTAGGGTTTTAGACCCACAAGATTGCAGATTTCCTGCAGACTAAAATCAAGAAGAAAATATAGGGAAAAACCTGCTTGCTCGAAAAAATTCTTATTTAAACTTAACCTTTCTCCAAAATCGTGAATGAAACCGCCAGGCGCCTGCAGTAATAAATGTAGCCTCTCCAATAAGTTATGACTCAAATCCTTAACTACTCGGTTTGGAGCAATTACGGGAAAAAAGGTTGAGAACAATATTTCTCTAAAGCATAGCACTTGAACCCACCAGAGCTTGCGATAGGATATTAAGTCTTCACAATTCTTTGGCAATCGATATTTTTCTAGCTAGAGAAGCAGGAAAGCAGTTAAGTATTTGATGTGCATGAAGACTTTAAGATTTGCCTGGAGAATTGGGAGATGGTAAATTGCAGGAAGAAAGAGAAATGTAACTTGCAAGACCCAACCTTTTGCAAGATATGCCCATGCAACCAAGCAGTGACGGAACGGTGGGCTAACGAAATCGCGCGAGCAAAACATAGGGCTTAAACAACCATCTTATTACTAACGTCTGGCAAGAGCTTTTGTATCAAGTCGAGAAACTATGACTAACATCAGTCAAGTATCTCTTACCGATGGCCCATTATTTGCTAAAACATTGCAAAAGTAGGTATGGCAAGTTTGGGTTAATTTGGTTTTTTGATATTACTTTATTTATAATTTCTGTAGTTACTTTTTGTCTGTCACAGTTAAAGCAAATTCTAACATGAGCCGTAATTGGGGATTGAAATAATTGGTTGGTTTTTTTCTGCTTAAGCGTTTTCTTATCGGTTGCATCTGGGTTTTCCGCTATTTTTATAAACCCGTATTTTGGTTCAACTTTAAGGACTCCAGAATTGGAATACTTTTCATATCCAACTCTTGAGTCCAAATAAAGATTAATAGGGAATTGAAAGAATGAGTATACAAAAAATTAGTAAAAACAAAATACTTTCGGTTTTTGCGGTTTTTATATTGCTGGCATCGATTGCAATGATTGCTAATGTTACAGCGCAGGAAGATCAACACGGCGGCGAGCCAGGACCAGCAGTATGGTCGTCAACGATTCCAACAGGCGTAACTCCAGACGTCACAGTTGAAACGATGGCTTACATGAGCGTTACTCCAAATCCAGTCGGCCTCAACCAACAGGTATTGGTCAACATCTGGTTAACTCCAGGCACCCAGCGAGCACGATACGGAGTAGGCTTCATAGTTGACGTTATAAAGCCCGATGGATCAAAAGACACAGTCGGCCCAATGCAATCATACTTTGGCGATAACACAGCATGGTTCACATATACTGTAAATCAGGTAGGTAATTGGCAATTCAAGTTCCACCAAGCAGGCGTTTTCTACCCAGCAGGACAATATAATGACTCAGGCTGGCCATCAACATTCGGTTCAGGCTTTACAACCTACACTTATTCAATGTTCTACACAGCCTCAGAGACAAATTGGCAAAATCTTACCGTGCAAAATGACATGGTTGCCTCATGGCCATCAACACCACTGCCAACTGACTACTGGACACGACCAGTAAATCCACAGTTCAGAGATTGGACTCCAATCCTTGGTGACTATCCATGGACAGGTGCACTCTACTATCCAAACGGCGACGTTCTGTACCCAAGCAACTACAAGTACACTGCATATGTCCAAGCACCAAACACCGCACACATAGTGTGGAAAGACCAAGGTGCAATCGGTGGACTAGTCGGAGGAGGCTACGGATACGAAGCACTAACAACAACTTCACCACAGCCAAACATAATCTTTGAAGGACGAGCATTCCGAACAGTAACCAAAGCCAATCCAAATGCACCCGGCACATTATCATACTGGCAGTCCTTTGACATCCGCACAGGCCAACTTTACTGGGAGAGACCACTTCTAACAGGAGAAACAGCGCCATCAGCAATCACATACTCCTTCGGAACTAGCGAAGTTCCAGGAGCAGAAGCAAGAGCAGGATTTAGCGCAAACCTAATCGCCATTACAGCGGCAACATCAAGTGCACCAGGCAGAATCATTAAATACAATCCATTCAACGGCGCTGTAACCTCTAACAATACAGGCTTACCAACCGGTGTAGCCGCAGCAGCCAGCGGTGGATCAACTATCTTCGGCGGCGGTGGCAGCGCAATATACAGTGACCCATGGGCATTCGCAATCCAGACAATCGGTTCTGGAGCAACCGCACAATATCGCTTAATCAACTACAGCGTTGAACAAAACACTGATAACTTCACCCTAAGAATGGCACCTAAAGCTAATGGATACCAAGGCTTATGGAACATCAGCTGGCCATTCAACAGCTTAGGAACAGTTGACTTCAACGCAGGAATCGCAGCCACATCAGCATCACTCAATAGCCGTGACGTTTTAGGTTACTGGATACGCTCCGTAGACCTACAAACTGGCCAACTACTCGTTAACATCACAAGCAGCAACAGCACCTTCACATCATCTGACGAAGTACAAATACAGACCGGATCATCCCTAGTTGTTGACAATGGATTGATCGCTTTAGCAATGGTCAACAGCCACTGGACAGCTTGGGATGGAAGAACAGGACAGAAAGTTTGGCAAAGCGAAGTCAACACAGATGCTTATCCATGGGGCTCATGGTATGCATATGCCACATCGTCTTACCACTTCAATGAAACCACCAGTGCAATCATTGTAACAACTTATCATGGAATTGAAGCAATTAACTGGGCTGACGGTAAACTGATTTGGAGCTACTCTGACCCATCCGTTCCATTCGAAGGACCATACGGCAGCACGCCTTTCTTCGTAGGCGTCACATTAGCTGACGGCAAAGTCTACTCATACAACACAGAACACACACCAACAGCACCAATCACCAGAGGCTGGGCAACGCAATGTCTCAACGTCACTAACGGACAACTCTTATGGAAGTGCGGTACACCAGGTGCAGTCGGTGCAATCGCTGATGGATATGCAACAGTTTCAAGCTACTATGATGGCTACCTATACGTCTATGGTAAAGGTCAGAGCGCAACTACTGTTTCGGCACCAGCAACCGGCGTTGTAAGCGGCGGGCAAATCCTGTTACAGGGAACTGTAATGGACATGTCACCAGCACAGAAGAACACACCAGCGGTAGCAAAAGAATCAATGCAACTCGAAATGGAACATATTCACCTTCAAATGCCGATCGACGGAATATGGCACAATGAAACAGTCAACGGTGTCCCAGTGAGCTTAACGGCAATTGGCTCAAACGGCGACGTAATTGATATTGGCTCAACAACAACCAACGGATACTACGGCACATTCAGTTTACCCTGGACTCCATCACATGAAGGCACATACACAATTATGGCATCATTCGCAGGTGACGACTCATACGGTAGCTCTACAGCTGCAACCGGACTTTTAGTCGGTCCAGCTCCAAGCACAAGCCCAACAACTACACCAGGGGCACAGCCAGCACAGGATATTACAGGCATGCTCTATGGTGCAACTGCAGCCATAATTGTCGCAATCGTCATAGTCGGCATAGTCTTAGCTTTAGTCCTTAGAAAACGATAAGCAAGCAAACAAACAACAAATCCAATCTTTCTTTTTTTATTTTTCAATAGTATAATTCTCAGCTTTTTCTGCTTTTTCCTGTTTTAGGTGGAAGATTCCCAAGTTTTTTCTACGGACGTGGTTTACCCATGGAAAGTCTTTCGTAATAACTCTTGAGGCAAAACCTATATCGAACAATTTTCAATTCTAAGCAATCAATTTGGTGTTAACAATGGACATATTTACAGCTGTTTTAATTGCTGTAGGCTTGGCAATGGACGCATTTGCAGTCTCGATAGCAAAAGGAATAGTAGTAAACAGTCACAGACGAAGGACGGCTTTGCTATTAGGTTCATTTTTCGGTGGTTTCCAAATGCTGATGCCTGTGATTGGATGGCTTGTTGGTTTGAGTTTCAAGGAAATAATTATGGGCATTGACCATTGGATTGCTTTTGGCCTGCTGGCATTTATTGGCTCAAAAATGATTTATGATTCAACAAGAGTAGAATCTGAAAAGAAAGATGAGAATCTTAGGCTACATTCAATTTTAATTCTTGCAATTGCCACCAGCATTGACGCCTTGATGGTGGGACTAAGCTTTGCTTTTCTCAATACCTCAATCCTCGAACCGATATTGGTCATAGGACTGGTAACATTCATGCTTTCAATTACTGGATTTTTCTTTGGTTGCGGTCTAGGGCGTGTCTTCGGAAATCGAATAAAGATTATTGGGGGATTAATACTGATAGGAATAGGGCTAAAAATCCTTCTAGAACATATTCTACTAGACTTCTGCAACTCTTGTTTTTTCGATTGCGGCTGGCTTTAAGTTGACCGAGTGGCGAGAAAAAGCCAAGCTTTATGATGCCCTCAAAAACCGGTCTGCTTATGCCCTGCTATTTGCACTTTTTGAGTGCAGGCTAAAATGCTCTTAGAACAAATCCGCAGAATAAGTGCTTCACAAAAAAGCAACCCTAACCAAACGTCATAGCCTTGATTGAAGTTCATTGCAAATAGGTATGAGGGGGGTAAGCAAATATCGCACCAAACTTCTTGATCTATAAGCTAATAAACCACCAACATTATCAGCGTTCAGACAGCAGGAAAAACCAATGTTAAGAGAAACCCATTGAGAACGTGATTGCATAACATTAAATTTCCTCGTTGTGTTTAAGGGTATTAGGTGATTTTTGTGCCAGTTATAAATTTTGAAGGAACTGCTACTTGGACAAGTGGAATGGAATGTCAACTCTACGTAAAAGGTAAAGAACTTGTTACAGTCAGCCCGCCACCGATGTTTGGTGGAAAAGAAGGCATGTGCGTACCGGAAGACATCTTTGCCGCTGCCTTGGCGTCATGCATCAATACTCTGTACTTGCTAATCGCCAAAAACAGCCAGCTTGGACTCAAAAAATTGGAAACTCAAGCAACCGTCAAAATGAATATTGAAGGAATGGAAAAACTGATTTTCACCGACGTGCACTTCGACATGAACGTTGCCCTAGAAAACGATAATGAGCGAGAACGAAAAAAAGCCACTACTGTTTATGGGATGGCTCAGAAAATCTGTCCAATTCGGCAGTCATGGGGCGAAGCTGTTCCAATAAGCTTTGAACTCAATTTTAAATAAACTTCCAACCGCCCTCTTCCTTTTTTTACTCAAATTTTCATGTTTAACAATTCCTCTGTTTGGCGAATTCGCATTAGCCTTAAATACTGAGGCTTTTCTATTGTGCGGAAGAGAGAGCGCAGATAATGTCCAGTCCATATACTGTTGAATTGAAAGACGTAACAAAACGGTATAATGACATAGTTGCCGTAAACAAACTCAGCCTAACAATTGGAGCAGGAGAAATTTTTGGGCTTTTAGGACCTAACGGTTCAGGCAAATCTACAACCCTCAAGATGCTGATGGGGTTAGTTCAGCCAGACGCTGGAGACATCAGGGTGCTCGGGCTAAATGTCGCAAAACAGCCTGTTGAAGTAAAGCGCCTCGTAGGCTACGTTCCCGAATCAGCAAACATTTACGAGTTCTTGACTGGAATCGAGTACTTAGATTTTATCGCTGATATTTATGGAGTGCCACAGGAAGAAAAGAAGCAGCGGATAAGCGAGTATCTTAAAGCCCTTCAACTTGAGGGCCGTGAAGGCGACATGATCAACAGTTACTCAGACGGAATGAAAAAGAAAATCAGCTTAATCTCAGCATTCATACATAAGCCTAAACTGCTTTTGCTTGATGAACCCCTAAACGCTTTAGATCCCCGGTCAGCAAGAATAGTTAAGGATTTTCTACACTCGCTAAAAGCACAAGGCATAACGACAGTAATGTCAACCCACGTATTAGAAATTGCAGAAGCAATCTGCGACCAAATAGGCATAATGTATCAAGGCAGCATTTTAGCGCTCGGCAACATGGAAGATCTTCGACAAAGAGCCAGTTTGCCAAATTCGGGCTTAGAAGATATTTTCCTCAAATTAACCGGAACCGAAGATCTACGAGCTGTCGTTGAGGAACTCACCCGATGAATTGGAAGAACGTTCTCCGCCTGCTGTTAGTAGAACGTAAATCAGGCAGGCTGATTAGGGGAACTATAAGATTCAGAAAATATAGTGAAAACATTGCCGTTGCCTATTGGCCAGTCTGGGTAGCAGCGATTTTAGGTGTCTTAGGCGGTTTACTCGCAAACTTTATCGCATCCTCATTTTACTCATCTCCTGATTCTGCAGGAGTCCCACGTTTAGGCGACGTTGCACCTAGTTTTTACTCCGTACTGCCTACTCTCGTTTTGGGTATTAGCATAGTTTTCACGTTGTTTCAGCAAATCCAATTGGCAGGAAAGGCATCCAGCCAGGTTATGTATTGGTTACCTGTCACATGGGAAGAGCATACTTTAGCTTCAGTTCTAGCAAGCCTTTCAGGTTGGCCAGCTGCTGTTGTTACAGGATTAAGCGCAGGACTGATTATATTCTCAGTGTTTAATGGATTAATTCTGCAAGCACTGTTAACTATAGCCATTTTGTTTGCCTCAGCATTTCTAGCTAGCGCCGTAACAGAAATTGTAAGAGTTTTGCAAGTGCGTTTTACTGGAGCCCTCTACAAATCAAGTGGAAGAGCGGCAATTTGGCTGAGGCTAATCGGTTCGTTACTTGTTATAGCAGTCTTTTACTCTGTCTACTTTTATGCTGTTTCAGGCACAAGTACATTCATTACTAGCTTAACTGCCATCCAGAATAGCGCATGGTATGTGCCTTTTGTTTGGCCCGCCTTAATAGTTTCATACCTAACCGGAGGCTTGATTTTACAAGGCGTTCTATTCACTGCTCTAACTGCAGTTCTAATTGCAGCGTTATATTTTATCGCTGTCGAATTAAACAAGCGATTTGGGCTATATGAACCACCAGCTATAAGACTTCAAAAAAGCGGCGTTTATGCACCAAAAACTGGGGCACTAGGCAAAATCGGGTTTTCCAGCGTTGAAGCGGCCTTAGTTCGAAAGGATTTAAGAGCTTTGACCCGGCGAAGGGAGCTTATAGGCGTCTATATTATGCCTATTATCATAGCTATCCTATCAATTTTCTACTCATTCGGTTTTGGCAACGCCGGAGGCGGATCATTTAATACTTCAATTTGGGCCGGAGTTATTTTTCTGGTGCCCGCTAGCGGTATAGCTATGTTCCTAGGACAGGTTTTGATTGGCGAAGAAGGGCAGTCGGTTTGGCGAATCTATGCTTCTCCAATTTCAGCCAAAAACTTGGTTAAAAGTAAGTTATTCATTATCTTGCTGTTCTCAGTTATCATATTGGTGATAACTAGTTCTGTAGGCATAGTGGTTTTTCATCCGAGTTTACGAAAAGCAGTAATTGCCATGATTGAAGCTCTCTTAATAGCAACAGCTGTAGGTTCAGTTTCATTTCAAATCGGTTTAAGGGGCCCTGACTTTTCAGGGGCAAGAAAGCAAAGAATGATTCGTCAAGAATGGTCACTTATCGGAAGCGTTGTCGCCATCTTAACAGGTGTAGGCGTTTTTGCGCCAGTGTTTGCGCAATACGGCTTAGCGTACCTTACCAACTCAACCGTAAGCACATCAAATTATGCAATTGGCGTTGCCATAAGCGCTGCAATATCGGCCGCTATTTCTGCCGTCTTCTATAAAATTAACGTAAACGCAGCGCAGAACCTTCTCAAAAAAGCGGAAACCTAACCGAAAATAACATATTTTTTCCCTTCTTTTACAGTCAAACTTAAAAGTAAATAAGTAGACAACGTTAACTCGGCTAAGGGATAACTATGGGGAATGAGGGGAAGGGAACAATATTTAAGCGAAAAGACGACCGCTACCTGCTCTACTTGCCAGTCCGCGTCGTAGACGACAGCATGTTTCCATTAAAATGCGACAATTCAATGCCTGTCAAAGTAAGCTTCAGTCCATCTGACGGCAAACTAATCGTAGAAAAATGGATAGACAAACAACCATAAAACACATTCGGCAAATTTATCTAACCGTACAACAAATTGTTTTTGTAGTGATCTTTTTATGAAGGAATTACAAGTAAAAAGCCCAGCTTTCCAGCAGAACGAAACAATCCCCGAAAAATACAGTTGCAAAGGAGAAAGTATCAGCCCGCCACTTAGCGTTGAGGGGGTGCCTAAAGAAGCGAAAACTTTTGCTTTAGTTATGGATGATCCTGACGCGTCAAGCGGCACGTTTGACCACTGGGTAGTTTGGAATATTCCAGCCAACATAAAAAGCATTGGCGAAAACACGGTTCCAGGCACCGAGGGACTCAACGGCATGCGGCAAAAAGGCTATACTGGACCCTGCCCGCCATCTGGAACACACAGATACTTCTTCAAAGTTTACGCTTTAGACACAGAGCTAAAATTAGGTTCTAACGTAAGAAAAAGTGACGTAGAAAAAGCAATGCAAGGACATATTTTGGCTAAGGGTGAATTGATAGGATTATTCAGCGCATAAACTGGGTAGTCTTCAAACGTTAAATACAGAAAGGACCATACGATTAGCTGAGGACCCTTGAACCGTAAGTACGCCATAGCAGCTGCCGTTGTGCTTATCGTTTCGGTTTTCCTAACGCTTTTCATAACCTTCGGGTTGCCAAGCAAGCCCGCTCCAAGTAGAGAGTTCTATGTTGGCGTTGAGTATGCTTACGGCGATCAGTTTGGTCAAGTGAAAGCGCTGGTGGATAAAGTCAAGGATTACACGAACCTGATTGTTTTGGGACCGCCAGCTTTATCTTTTAATCGAACAGGGCTGGACCAATCCACGGATTACATTTACAATTCAGGACTAAACTTCATCGTATTATTCACAAGCAGCGATATGTACAATCAATCAAACGGTTACCCTGAAGACAACACCATATTTGACTGGATGACCAATGCCACCGAAAAGTATGGAAGCCAATTTTTGGGTGTATATCGGTTTGATGAACCTGGCGGAAACCAACTGGACAATGGAAACTCAAGGTTAGTTTTTGAAGGCTCCAGTTACAGTCAGGTGCGAGAAAGTTACGAGAGCGGTCTATCGCTTTTAATCAATTATTATCTTGCTCATGGGGCGCCTAAAGTTTTCACTTCAGATTATGGGCTTGAATGGTTCGATTACCAAGCAAACTACACAGCGGTTTTCGGCGAGTTTGTCGGCAACCAGAGCAGGCCACGCATTATAGCTCAGGACAGGGGTGCGGCGGAATCCTATGGCAAGGATTGGGGTGTCATTATTAACTGGAAATACAACCAGGCGCCCTACCTTGAATCTGGATACGACATGTACATGGACCTCTCGTTGGCTTATAGTGCAGGCGCTAAATATGTGATTGTTTTCAGTTACCCTAACACCACCGGTTACGGCACTCTGGCGACAGAGCATTTTGAAGCTCTCCAAAATTTCTGGAACGACATCCATAAATCCCCTAACAGCTTTACACCCGTCAAGGCAGAAGTAGCTTATATCATACCAAAAGACTATGGGTTTGGCTACCGCAGCCCAACAGACACCATATGGGGGTTATTCCCAAATGACACCCTGTCATCGAAAATATACAACGATACAGTTTTTCTGGAGACAATATATGATTCACACTTGAATATTATTTATGATGAGCCGGAACTAATTGCGTCAACTTTGAACAATTACAAGCATATTTACTATTGGAACCAAACAATAACATGACCTCTGCTTTTTGAGATATGTTTTAAATGTATAGTGCCCATTTAGCACATACGCTTGTTCAGGAAGAGAGGAACATAGAAATTGGAGAAAAAGGCAGGCAATTCACACGACCGAAATTTTGGTCTAACCTATTCAAAGGGCATCAAACTTCTAAAACAAAAAACCAACGCCCCGCAAGATCAATCCACTAATATGTCTCCGCTTGACGCGTCTGGAATCGCAGAGTATATCCGCTTTGACTGTTGCCCACGCTACTTCAAACTCCGCTTCGAAGAGACCGAGGAGAAACACCGTAAGTGGCCTGAAGCATTCCATAAGCCGCTGAGTCCTCTACTGTTTTCTGCAGGCAAGCAGTTAGAAACAAAAACCGTGGAAGAATTAAAAACTAAAGCGGCTGATTATCAAGATTTTAGCCGTTATGACCCAAAAAAACAGGTGGGCAATTGGGAAAGTGCTTGGCCTCAATCGCGTCAGGAATTAACGCAAATTATTGAAAATGCACTTTCCGCCAAAGCACATGCAGAGTACAAGCCTGTTTTGATTTATCAAGCTCCCATGAGGGGGCACATCGGTGTATGGACCATAAAAGGCATAGCAGATTTAATCGCTGTGTGGCCGAGAAGAAATGGCAAAGTTAAGGTTCGGATTTTTGAAATAAAATCTTCTTGGCGGGAGCAAACTGCTCACCGTATACAAGTCGCCACCTATGTGTTACTCCTCACCGAAGCGCTAGGAAAACTCGCATCAGAAATTGATTTTGAAGGCGGCGTCATCAACAAAGAATCAGACCTACAAAAACTCGAACCAGAAAACCTGCCGCAGTTTAGGCTTGAGCCCCTAATCCAAGACATCCAAAGGCTCCTTAGCAATAAAGGCGAGCTTTACCGAATCCACAAAAAACCGCTCAGAGAAGTGGAGTTTCAGCTTTCATGGCGGTGCGATAACTGCGGCTACAACGAATGTTGTGTTGTCTGCGCCGTTGAGAGCGAAAGTGTTGCCTTGCTAAATTTGACAAGGGGCGAGCAGAAAGCGCTGAGCCAGCAGGGAATTTTGTACCTTGAAGACCTTGCACGCTTAAAAATAGTGCCCAAGCCTGAGGATTTACGCCCCTACAACTTTAAAGAAATTCCAGCTTTAGAAAAAGAAAAAATTCAAGCGTTATCTTCTGACCCTGTTATCGGTGGCAAACTGGACAGGTTAATCCAAAGATCCCAGTTCATGCTCTCCACAATGCGCCCCAACAGCCCGTTTGCCAACAGGGTTAGGTGGATGCCTTGGCTTACGGGCACTGGCTACGGAACCTTGCCTGAAGATAGCTCGCAGGACGGTGTGGACATGGCGCTTTCTTTCAGACCCGACGGCATGTTCCGCGTGTACTTTCACATTCAATGGGACTATCTCGTAAACATAATTTCAATGGTTAGCGCAAGAGTAAGCTGCACACGATACCACGGACAGCCCATTTCGATTTCAAAGATTATCAGCTCACTGCCCAAGGAACAGAAAGACGCAGTAGAGGAAGAGCGAAACCTTCTGGAAATATTCTTCACAGAACTCACCAAGGCGATCAACAGCGTCGCGGTCGAGGTTGGAAGCCCCGATGAAGCGCCAATTCACCTCTATTTCTATACCAGGCAGGAACGCGACCACTTGATGGAGGCAGTTCGCCGCCACTCACTTTACATGAAGACCGCCCATGCTGTGCAAGACCTATTGGGACTAAGGCAAGCAATCGACCAGCCCATGTTCTCTATTCTTCAAGATGAAATACTGCTCAGAAAAGCTGTCGGGTATCACAGCACTGGATTGTTGCCTGTTCTAAAGCAATGCTGCTTCTTCGATGCTAATCTGTGGACGGTTAACCGCAAAGATGGTTCACGTTTAGACATGCGCTTGGCTTTCCGCGATGGCTTCTTCAACTTTGAACTACCTTATTCTCGAAGCCCCACTGGCTCAATATCATTCATACTTAGCTCTGATGATTCGAGACGCAAAGAAGCATATTATCCAGCAAGGGCCCGTTTTGGAAACCAAATTCCAATCGAGTATGTTTGGGGAGCTAAAGGCAGGCTTGACTGTAGCCAAGTTGAAGGTCATGAGAGAATAATGGTTGAGAAGCGTCTTTGGTGCGATTACCCACAAAAAACGCGGAAAATCAGTGACGAAGATTTAACACTATTGGGTGAGCGGCTGTGTTTGGCACTTGAAACCGTCGAACGCTCACTTATCATTAGAAATCGGAGATTAGGCAAAAAACCCATTAACATCCCAAAAATAACCGAGTTCACTCTGGGCTGCTCAACTCTTGAGAGGAGCTGCCGAGAGTTTTTGGATTTGGAGTATTTTGCTAAGCGTCAGGATATGTTCCAGCATTATGCGCTGCTTCCATGTCAGCGGGTTGCCACTGGCCGGTCTGTGATTTTTGAGTGTATTAGCGCTGAGGAGACAGATTTGGATTTTGTTGTTCGGGGAAGGCTGATTTATGATGGGCTTGGTTTGCCAAAGTCTGAGTTTATGGTTAACGCTTGTAGAATAAAAGGTGCTGACGATTCCGGTTCTGGCGACTGGATGGTTGCTACTGAAGTTCGGCTTAATGAGCAGGGGCAATTTGAGGAGGCAGGGCAACGTTCGCCTTCGCAGGTCGAGAGGTCAGCAAGAGTTATTGTCGAAAAGGTTGATTTGCGAAAAGTTGAGCTAACCATTAAAGTGGTAAGTTGGCCAAGCGGCAAAAGTAGGAAATACAGCACTTGGCATGACCTACCAACAACCGACAAGGAAAAAGCTCAAAACAGCAAGCATATGCAACTCTTCGAAGTTGGACGCAGGTACATACTTGACGAGCTAGCCGACGATATTATTTCTGAGCGAGCAGCTAAATGCCTCGATTATGTGGCAAACAATAAGCTGTACTGTTTATTGCAGGACTTTTTGGCTGGCACGAGTAACCCATCAGAGCGGACCGCCTTAGCTAGGGAGCCTGCAAAGGACTTTTTGAACTGGGTTATAACGTCAACTCTTCCGCCTAAGGAGGAGCAGAACCGCTTCATTGAGCGAGTGTTTGGCAAGGAGCAAGTTATTATGCTTCAGGGCCCGCCTGGCACTGGAAAAACTGAAACTTTGCAGATAACAGTGCTTGCCCACATCGCCGCCCACAAAGCCTCGGGCAGATGCCGTGTTTTGATGGTTGCGCCCACCCACAAAGCCATCCACGAATTCGTCAGCAAACTAGCCAAGTCCTGGCGGACATACTGCAAAGAAGGCGGCGCCGATTTGGCTAATCTCAGGATTTACCGTGTCCTAAACAATCCCGTGCCAAAAGACAAAGCAGTATCAGGAGTCAAATACGTCAACTACAATGAGGATCAGGAAGTGGTGGCTGAATTAAAAGAAGCGCTCTGCAGCCAAGAAAAACTGTTTTCTGACCCGTCAGCCGCGTTTCCGCTTGTCCTATGCGTCACGCCGCCCGGCTTATATGGAATCATGAAGAAAATAGGAGGAAAAGAGCCCCAGTGGGACGAAGGCTACTTTGACCTGCTTGTAGTTGACGAGGCAAGCATGATGAGGCTGCCCGAACTGATTTTGTCAGGTGCGTTCGTGGATAAGAACGCTCAGATTCTGGTAGCTGGTGACCATCGGCAGTTGCCGCCTATTCAAGCGCATAACTGGGAAAAAGAGGATCGCCGAACCATCGAGGAAATGGCATCGTTCTTGTCAGCCATGGATTTCCTGCGTTTGCTGCGCCAAGAAGATTTGGGTATTGAACGTATCCAAGAAATCAATAAGGGCAAGACTCCAGCTGAAATTCCAGCCGTTCGACTAAGCGAGACCCACCGATGTCATCAGGTAGTGGCCCAATTTCTAAGAGAATGGGTATATCATAAAGACGGCATAGACTTTCGCTCAGACCAAACTCAGACGTTGCCATGCGCTAATATTTCAACTGAGGGCTTGAGGGTTGCATTGGCTCCCGAGAATGTTTTTGTGCTTATAGTGCATGATCAACAGGAGAGTTTTCAATCGAATTTGATTGAGGCACAACTTGTAGACGCCCTCGTGCGGTCTGCCAATGTTAAAAACGTGGGTGTAGTTACGCCACATAACGCTCAGCGGGGAGTGGTGAAGAATTTGCTGCTTCAAGGCTATGAGGATGTACGCGTTGATACGGTGGAGCGCTATCAGGGCGGAGAAGGCGACTTCATAATAATATCCTCAACCGTAAGCGACCCTGACTATGTCCGCACAGAAAGCGACTTCCTTCTTAACCTGAACCGCATAAACGTCGCTATATCCCGCATGAAAAGAAACTAGTTATAGTCGCCAGCCGCTCAATCTTCGAGTTTATGCCCCAAGATGCCAAAGACTACGACAAAGCGTTACTTTGGAGAGGTATCGCTCAAACTGTCGGATTCACCGCGAACTCGACTCCAAAATGGAAGGGTAGCTTGCCGGACTTTTTGGGAAAACCTGCTCAGAAAGTTGAGGTTGAAATTTACTCTAAATCAACTATCGAAAATTGAGTTTTGAACCAATAGCTATTATGGCACCGACAACTTAGTTGTTAACTAAGAGTTGTGATAAAAAGAAGCGTCCCCGTTCAGTGGCAAGAAACATGCTTCAGAAACATAAAAGTGATTTAATTAAGTCAACTTTAATTCTTGCGTTCCTGCTAATTGCTTTAGCTGTGATGCTTGCTATTGGATGGGTGAAAGTCGAGAGTTTATGGTTTGTTTTTCCTTTATCCGGCATCCGCATTTCAACTATAGTGGCTGCTATTGCATGTTTTGCGTTTGTTTTATTTCTACAGAGAAGAAACACGTTAAGATCTGTTTACTACGCTTCTTTAGCCGTTATTTTTGCCTTAGGCTTATTTGAAATTCTGTGGTTTTACTCCGCGGCGGCCTATAGAATATGGGATCTGCGGATTTTCCAGTTTGCGGCTCTGGCAGGATGGGTTCTTCTTGGAGTTAGGGAAGTCTACCGTGCTCCTCCGCCAAAAGTTTCAATTCTTTTCTATATTTTATTTGCAGTTTCTTTCACAGCATGGATGGCGATAGGGCTTCCGTTTAATATTCTGAACGGTGAATCCTTTTCAGTTCCAGGAGAGATTCTAAACGAATTAAGTAAAACTGCCCTCTTCTTTGCTTTCGGTTTTCATATTGGTGCTAAAAAGTAACCAAAACTTAGGGGTTGAAGTTCTAAAAAAGAAAAAAGGGTTTAAGTTTAGTTTAAGTTGATTTGCCCTGTTTGCGTCATGTCTGTTAGGCTGTTGAGTTTGACCATGGCGTTTGAGAACGTATATAGTGTGTTGCCAATGAAAAGTGATCGTGTTATCTGAGTGTTCTGTGTGTTGTAGTAGCTTGTGTAGTCTTTGAGGTAGCCCTGGTTGTTGAGCAGTGACGGGTCGAGGTGTGTTACTGTGCCTTTGAGAGTGAAGCCGCCGTTTAGGTTGAGGTTAAAGACGTATGCACCTTGCCAAACCGTTGTGCCGTAAGCTGAATCTTGAGCTTGGCCAGTTGAATTGTCTACCAGTGCTAAGCTGACGGGGATTACGAGTAAGCCAGTGTTTTTGTCGAATAGGAAGGCTTTGGGATCTGAGAGTGCAGGTGAGTTGGTGCCTCGGTCGCCAATGTTGAACTTGGATAGCTGTGTTGGGTGGTTTACGTCGCTGACGTCAAAGAGCGCCAGTTTCAAGCCTAGGTACCATGCAAAGTCTCCTTGGCCTGAATCCACAGCTTCTTTGCCCAATCCAATCAAGTGGTTCTCGTCATAGGGGTGCAGGTAATCACTGTAGCCGGGAAGTTCTAACATGCCAAGGACATGGGGGTTTTGTGGTTGGCTGAGGTCAATGACGAAGAGGGGGTCGATTCGCTTGAAAGTTACGAGGTAGCATTTGTCTCCCATAAAGCGGGCGGAGTTCAGGTTCTCGTTTGGCGCTAAGCCTTCCAGCTTACCTACTAAGGTTAGGTTTTGGTTTAAGATGTAAACGTTGTTTATTTCTGTGTTACTTGTTGAGCTGCCATACCAGTTGGTTGCCACTCTGAAATAGCCGTTGTACTCGTCCATCGCATACTGGTTGATGACGTAGCCTGGAACGTTGCCTTGCGCTTGCAAATCAAGCTTTGCCCCATCAATGCTGACGCGGTAGATCGATGTGTATTGCCCGTCTGTCCAGGTGGGATAGGTGATGTAGATGTTGTCTTGGGAAACGTACATTGTGCTTGAGCCGCCCATCATAACTGTCATGTTTGTCGGTTGAACATTGTCGTTTTGGATGTCTACACCAAAGAAGCTTGTGAAGGTGTAGGAGCTGGACTGTACCATGTCAGAATAGTAAACGCTTGTCGGGGCAACGACTGCTTCTGCTTTACCGTTGTAGACCGCTGGTAAAGTAACATCGTTGTTGGTTACCATGGCTGGTTGGCTAACAACTGCGTAAACATAATTGCCGATCATTCGTGAGTTGAAGTAGCTACCGCTCACTGTGAAGTTCCGTGAGAGCACAGGGTCAGCCTTGTTTGATACATCATAGACACTTATGAAAGTGTAAACGTCTGAGCGGTAAGGCGCTAGCATTCCAATCTCGCTACCGATAGCAGGTGTCCTTGGCATGGCGACAGGCGGGTAATAGCCATAGCTGTAAGTTTGATATTTGCTAGCTAAAACAACTAGTTTGTTGCCATCTGAACTTAAGAATAATCCTGCGGGCTCCGTGTCGTTGCCCAAACTGATTTTTGATTGAACGCTTGGGTTTCGCGGGTCAGCCTTTATGACATATATGGTATTGCTTTCTTGCGAGCTTGAATAGCCGGGGTAGTAGCCTGTTGCTTGAGTGGTTGTTACAGTGTAAATGAATTGACCGTCTGTTTTCACTGTGTCCGCCTCATCTACGCCAGCCACTTGGATGTTGGTTGTTGAATAAGCATCCCTACTTGCGCTTGTTTCCGCTGGGGCAAAATTAAAGGAGCCAGCGCTCTGGGGCGCACTAGCTGAGGTTGGCATCGGAATTGGCATTGTTGAACCGAAAAACTTGGAGTCTAAAGGTCCGCCGCCGAAAGAGTTGTATTGGGAACTGTTCAGCTAGGTAGGTTTTGAGGTCTTGCAGCGAATAGAAAGCCTTCAACCCGGTTACCGATGGTACCTGTGAGGGCGGAAAAACAAGTGGGCCTGCCGCGAAAGTGTAAATCATCGAGACAAGCACTATTGCTGAGAGCACTGCGACTGCTCCGTAAATCTTCGTTTTCTTCTTAACTTCTTTTTGAACCATTTTAGTTTTTTTCTCCTTGCAATCTCTTAACGTGGCTCTTTATTTGATGCTAAGTGTGCGAACACGCTGTACTAACATTTAGAATGGCCTCATTGCCCATACGCGGTAGGCTTCATACCAGAAAATAGCGCAGACAATAGAGCCAAATGACAGGATGAATAGGTTGTCACGGGTAAACCCAGTAAATAGCACAGCGAGGTACAACACGAAAAACAAGGTGCTGAATAAGGCGTAAAAGAAGTATCTTGGAAACAAGAGTTTGCCAAGTTTCACGTAATGGCGTAGGACGCCGATTTTTACTTCGCTAACTAGTACATAGTGCCCGCCAACTTCTTGCTTTTGCACCAAGCCCAACTCTCGGAGCTGTTCAAGATGGTGGAAGGCTATGCTGGGGCTGCTAAAATGCAGGGCTCGCTGAACCTCTCGAACGCCTACTGGGCTGCCGTTTTTGAGTAGGAACCAGTAGACCTTCCAAGCTTTGCCTTTCAGAGCGTACTCAAGCTCTGTTTCGTTGCCCCCGTTCAACCAGTCGAACCTCTAACGCACAGAATAAACAGGGATTGGAACATATAAGACCAATTGTTAGAACATAACGTTCTAATAATATTTCGAGAGTTGCAGAATCATATCTACGGTAACCACCTTAGAAGTCTAAACAGCAACAAATAACCAAAGTCAAAGTGTCATTCCTGGTTGCCAATAGTTCTATTCCATTAATTTTTGATGGAAATTTCTTGTTTGAGGAAGTGCACAAAGTCTGCACAAGTTATTAGTACAACCTGTTATAGATGTTTGATGTGCGTGTTTGCTATGAACAAATCAGAAGCCTTAGCGGTATTGAGCGAGATTCGTGATGCCCTAAAGAAATTGGAGGTCTTAAGCTGCGTTTCCCTCGACGGGTCACAGGTATCTCATGTTTTAACTGGTGGCTATGAGATAAAGATGAAGTGTGAATTAGACAGCGTTTCAAGGGATGTAATTAACGATATATTGAAGAGACATCAACTATACTTGAAAGAACAAAACGGCTATGTAATTTTACGTTCTTTAAAAGATTGACTCATAAGATATAGCTAACGTTTTGTTTGATTTTCCTGCATACTATAGACTAATCCTTAGAACAGCCATTTGGTTAGCTAAATTAGAGTTTAGCAAGAACAACTCCGACAACAAAGCGAACGAAGCTGAGAACTACAATGGCGTTGCCAGGCTATCGAGATTTTTATGTTGGGTCCACTACTTCATTGTCTTCAGGCAACAGACCTTTTTTGCTTATCCAATACCACATGAAAACGCTGCCTGCCAATGTTGCCCCAATTATCAATATGAGATACAGACCAAGACTTTCGGGTCCATATACCCAAACTGAGTTGCCAAGCATTGTAGCGATTGTGTTTGGTATTAAGAGTGCAGTTCCCACGATTGTGAGGTACGCTGCAAGTTTTGCAAACCGATTATTAAGAACTGTCAATTGGTTGTTTGATATTGTCAACTGGTTGTTTGCTGTCGTCAACTGGTTATTGTATATGGTTTGCGTGGCTTCTATTCCTGAAGCTAAAACTTCGGACATGTGCTCGGATAGCCCAATCTGGCTCTTGACTTGATCAACCATGACGGCGAAAAGATTTACAAGTTTTGGGTCATCGGTGAGCAACTGGGCATCTCCATATCGGATAGCTTGGAGAACGTCCACACTTTCCCAAAGTGCGTTCATATAAATAATTAAGGCATGCTTCATTTCGTAAATTTTAGGTCCCAGACGAAGCTTATCGGTTTGCTGATCCATTAAATCCCTGTTTAGTTCATCTCCAAATTCTTCAATTGCACGAAGATGTCTAAAGTTGCTATCGTTGTTTGCATCAATGATTCGGGAAAGAAGAATTGTTAGTTTGTCTTGTGGATCAGCTTCAACGGGGATTTTTCTGAGAATGGTTTCGGAGTATCTTCGCAGTCGGATGAATCTTTTATCAACCAACCGCATATGAATAGTGAGAACAGTATTGCTCTTTATTAAAATTAGAAGCGGATAAGCTTTTACCTCGTTTCCACGAATCTGCACCGATGGAAAACTCATCCAAAGTTCATTATCAAAATCCTGATAGTTCAATTGGTCGCAGCAAGCTAAGTTAGAGATGAAAGATTCACTAAAGCCCATTTGAGCAGCAATTATTGGAAGGTCTTTCATTGCATTGTCAGTGATGTAATCTACCCAAGTTACCATCGACTGACTTATTATTTCAAGGAAGTTGGCGGGCGATTCGGCTTCATGCTTGAAGGTTTTGCCCGAAGACTCCAGCCCTGTGCAGAACCAACGTTTCTGCATAAGCTCTAAGGGAGCTGAATTATTTGAAGAGGAAGCTGAGAAACGTGTTTGTGACAATTCGTTATTTGGCATTGGTTCTGTCATACCGTTTAATCCCCCAGCTGAGCCTATTTAGCAATATCTTTGATTCAGACTCTAAATAGCTTTGCTTTTTATGGTTTTTCCTATTCACATTCTTGAGAAACTAAAGTGAAGCTGACTCTGGCGCTTGTTCATTTGGGCAACAATCTTATACACTCGTTTTTCTCAAAAGTTTTTACTGCTTGTGTTTTCCGTAAGTATTAAATCGGCAGCCTGCCAAATACAAGGAAGCGAGTGAACTCTATGTCCACGCCCCTATCTAACGACAAAGTTACAATTGATATCTTGCAGTTATTATACAATCGTGTCAGCGATAATCCAGGGAGCAGTGGTGTTGACCGAGCTATAATACAGGCAACCCTGAACGTCCCCCTGAAACAAATGGACGACAGCATTTCATATTTGGAAGCGAACGGTCTTGTCGCTATTTACAGGGTTGGCAGCTCTAAGTGGACATTTGCCAAGATAACGGGCGAAGGCATTGACGTCATCGAGAACAAGGAGCGTTATGCAGACAAGTTCACTTTCACGCAAACCGCATCAAGCCAAACTTTGAAGGAGGGGCAACAGCGGCTTTCCCAGAAAATGCAGACCCAATTAAGTTTCCCCGAGCAGGTCTCGGAAGCTTTTAGGCAAGCCAGCGACCAAGTCCTCGCCGCAAAAACATCAAGCGGCGACAAAAGCAAAATTGAGAAAAACCTAAAAGCACTCCAAAGAGAGCTCCAGAAAGGCAATAAAGCAGATTTAGGCTCAATTCAGAAAGACTGGGAATGGATACGCAAAAACGGAAACTTTCTAGCGCCGACGGTTGCTCCAGTTGTTTTGGAAGCTATAAAACTAGTTATTTTAGGCTAATGTCCTGAGTGGGCAAATAGAATTTTCATGCCGCATCTGGGGCATTGATGATAAATCACAATCCGATCACTATTCTGCACGGGTTTCATTTCCGTGTAGTCATTGGGGCAAAGGGGAGCTTTCGTTTTTTTCATAAAGAGTACCTGCTTTTTTGGGATTTAACTTTTGCTGGAAAAGAAAAAAGAAAAAGGGCTAAAGAAGAATCTTTGCCGCTTTTAGGTTTGGGTTTTGTTTGCTGTGCTGTTGCCCATTCCTGTTGGCAGGTCTGGGAAGTTATTGTTGACTCTTTGTGCTGCTACTGTTGCTGCTTCGTCTAGGATTTTTGATGCGTCTTCGTTGACGTTTTCAAAGTTGAGTGACATCCCGCTGCTTGTGCCTGCTTCAAACATTAGGCCGCTTAGCAAGTCGCCGATGCTGCCAAGTTCGCCTTCTGCTTCAGGTAAGACACCGCCTAATCCACTGCTGACGCTGCGAAGAACGCCGATGCATGGTCCTAATGTTGCTACTACGTCGCCTAGTTCTGAAACGGTCTTTATGCGTAACGATACTTGGTCAAGCGCAAGTCTTGCATTCATGATGAGTTTGCTCATTTTGCGGAGTTCAGCGAGTTCGGTTGCGTAAATGTTTGCGTGTGCCTGGTCATGCTTTGTGTATGCGTCTACTAGTTTTGAGAATAGGCTTTTGTCTTTCTGTACAAACCGGTCGTTTGCCTGGTCTAGTTTGGCGATTTGCATGTCAAGTTTTCTTACTGCATTATCTAGTGCTGGCTTTAGTGGGGGTGGTGGAGTAATGGTGTTTTTGATTGTGCTGGTGAATGATTCTTCCTGTTTTTTTGGTTCCCATTTTTTAGCGAAATTTTCCGACATGTTAACATCCTCTTACATGAGACTTCAGTGGTATGTGCTTTTATTTGTTTTTAACATGCAGATATATATGTAAAAAAACGAGTACTCTAACTAGTGTTTTTCATTTGAAACTGCCAAAAACATATGAGAGTAACCTTGCCAAAAACAGCAGAAAATCACAATCTTGACTTTTTCGCTTAAAAACAAAAACTTTGCAACTTTCGTTGATCATAAGTATTTAATTTGCGAAGGCTGTAGTTGCTGTTCTCTGTAGGCGAAGGGGTTCTTCCAATATTAATGATTCCTGTTTTCAAGTCGATGGGCTTTTTTATTTTTTTGGTAATTAAGAGGATTGGCGGCAGAAGGCGGCTCTTGCTATGATGTTGAGAACTAGTTAGTCAATAAACTTTGACTGAACGCGTCAAGGATTCTTGACGACAAATTATTTAAGAAAAAAAAGATTGCCTACTTTAGTAGCAAGAGGCATATATGTGCTAAAGAAGAGATTAACGCTTTGTTGCACAGTGTTGCTCTTAGCTTCAATGCTGCTCATGCCCTTTGTTGAGTTTGCTTCAGCCAATCCCTTTCACTTTGGTCAGCCAAAGGTAACATTGTTATCTCCACTTACGGACCACATATACAATCAATCAAGTATTCCAATAAATGTCCAAGTTTACATGTTCGCCAGCCCAGCGTGGGTACAGCTGTCATGGATGAAATACAGTTTAGATGGCCACCCCGATGTTGGGCTTGCAGTCACAAATGAGGCAATTAGCGATGGGTATAACGGTTATGGAACAGGCGTTCTTTCAGGATTACCAAGGGGGCCTCATTCACTGTACATTCATGGAGAAACAATATTCACTGAAAATTCGCATACTTACCACAGCTTCAATGTAACCGTTTATTTTGTGGTTGACAGCGTCGATCCAACTATTCAAGTATTATCGCCTCAACCGAAAACATACGATTCAATCAGTGTTCCCCTGCAGTTCCAAACTGATAAACGCATGTCTTGGACAGGATATAGCTTGGACCAAAGTCCAGTAGTCACGAGCCAAAGTAGCTCAACACTTGACAGACTGTCCAATGGACTGCACTCCTTGAGAATTTACGGTAAAGGCGTCGTTGGAGATATCTATGCTTCAGAAAAGATTGTTTTCAACATAAACGGCAAAAAGCCTCCAACTGTTACTCTCGATATCGACGCTATCTTACATGCGAGACCTTATTTACCCTCTGATTTTCGGGATATGACTCACTGGAAACTGATTTTCGGTGTAAGTGAACCCCCGACTTGGACAGCGTACAGCATGGATGGAGGCGACAACCAAACTATTGAAGGAAACATAATTCTCAGGTTGTCTTATGGCACGCATACGATTATTGTTTACGCCAAGGACTACTGTGGAAACGCTGGTGCATCCACCCCATACACGTTTACTCTGAATCCAGGCGAAGCGGGGTCAGCTTACCCATCACATTCACCCATTCGAAGCCCCATGCCAAAACCCTCTTCTTACCCCACCTCAACCAACAGCACTCACCAGCTTACCCCAAGCAATAATGCCAATCCGAAAAATCCCCTAAACCAACAACCCTTGGATGGCACCATCGCCATCGATGTAGTCATAATCGCAGCTTTACTCGTGTTTATTGCCCTCACTTGCGTGCTGGTCTTAAAGAGACACCGAAAAAAGACCAAGGTCAATTTCTTAACTAACTCTTAGAGAACAAATTTGATACGTTTTTACCTGAAACTCCCAAATATGTAAGCAAGTAATCCAACTAGGAACAGGAACAGAACTACGTTTTTGATTCTTTTTGCTCTTACCCTTGAAGGATTTATGATCAAAAGCGCTGAACAAATCAGAAGCCCTATGTCGGTGACCAAGACAAAGGGGATGAACCAAAATCCGACCAGCCCTAAAAACCATGTCACGGGGGTCAATACAACCGCGAAAAAATAAAACGCCACTGCCACAACCGCCGCGGCTTTTTCTCCAAACTGCACTGCCAGAGTTTTTATTCCTTCTGCGCTGTCGCCTTTGGTGTCTACAATGCCTTTGGTGATTTCTCTACCTGTGTTGGATAGGAAAGCCATGGCTGCAAACAAAACCACGTTCAACCCAACCGTTTGGGTGGCTACGATGCTGCCGTAAATGAAGGGAATTGCCACGCAGGCGCTGACCAAAAAGTTGCCAGGCAACCCACTACGTTTGCCCACAGTCAAGTAAGTTGCTGTGATAAGCAGGGAGATTGCCGCCACGATGAAACATGAGATGCTCACCCAAAAAGCAAAGCCGAACCCGATTACTATGAGCACGCCCATGAAGGCCAAGGCTTCGTTGGTTTTAATTAGACCGCTTGGTATAGGGCGGGCAGGTTCGTTTATTGCATCGATGTTGCGGTCGTAGTAGTCATTTATAACCATGGCGGCAGCACAAAACGTGAAGCCAGTCAGAAAACCTGCTAGGATGCTGAGCCAGTTTAAGTCTCCAAAAGAGGTGGCGAGGACTGCGCCTACCAGGACGGCGAATCCCATCATCACGCAGTTGACTGGTCGCATTAACCTGACAAAGCCGCCAAGCCTATTCATAGCTGTACTTGACCATCCAGATACATAGGTTTCATCGAAGTATCTAAAAAGCTTAATCCAGCCCACCGCCAAAAGCCCAAGCTTACTTCATTTTTACACTGGAATTCTGTTGTAAATACTAGGCCCCTACCCCTCGCAATAGAACAAGCGAGGGCCCCCAAATGCGTGCCCTGTCCAAACTAATTCTAGAAACAGTTTAATGCTAGCGTACAACCTAATCCTAATCAAATCGTTGGTGAAGAAATGAGCGATCATTACGCCCCTCTCGTCGGAGATAATTATACGCCCGAAAAAATACGAGTAATAATTCCAGTTGGCGGAAAAGCAACACGCCTCCTGCCCCTCACAGCTGAAACAAGCAAAGCCTGCCTCCGCCTGCTCAACAGGCCGCTCGTTGAATTTTCGCTTCTATCGCTCGCCAGCCAAGGCATACGCAACTTCATCTTCGGCGTAAAAGGCTACACCAACTATCGCGATCTCTTCGATTATTTTGAGTCAGGCTACGGTTTTAGCGCACGCTACAACATCAAACCCCGCGTTCACATAAAATATCAGCCTAATGTAGAAGACATGGGAAGCGCTGACTCCGCTCGGATCAACATGGAGTATTACGAGCTAAACAACCCTGTTTTCGCAGTTCAAGGCGACAACATTTTTGACCTTAACGTGAAAAGCCTCATTGATTATCATAAACAAAAATGCGCTGCCTTAACAATTGTTCTGCGGGAAGTGGATAATGTGGAGGGTTTAGGCATAGCTGACATTGACAAGGACGGACGCATAAAACGCTTTGTTGAGAAGCCCTTGGCTAAAGATGCACCTAGCAACCTTGCCAACACTGGCTTGTACGTGTTGTCGCCTGAAGTGAAAAAGATATTCAAGGAAAAAGGCATCCAGCAAATCATCAAGGAAAAGAACCGACTAGACTTCGGATATGACTTTATACCATATGTTATTTCGACTGGACGCCCAGTTTACGGTTATACTTTGAAAGGCAACTGGTTCGATGTTGGCACACCCAAAAACTACCTTGAAGCCATGAAAAATCTGCTTCACGGCGGTTTTCCAGCCCTCAATGAATTCGGGGGCAGACTCGAAAAAGGTAGCCAAATTTGGGTTCAAGGGGATAGCGGCGACTCAGAGAAACGGCGAGACGAAATTATCCAAAAGATAAAACATAAGAAAATAAGCATTGAAGGTTCTGTTTTGATTGGTAGGCACTGCCAAATTGAGGATGGCGCAAGAATCATCGATTCCTGCATTGACAATTTCACTCGAATAGGCAGAAACGCGGTGGTAGCTAACTCTTCAATTATGGACAGAGTAATAATTGGAGATCACGCTGAAGTCTACGACAGCATCATTGGTAGGCACGTGGCTGTTAACTCAAGCGCTCATTGCCCAACCAAAATTACGGCAGTCTCGGTAATAGCTGATGATGTGAAATTGGAAGAAGGCTGCTCTCTTTCGGCTTCTAAAATTTACCCGCATCAATACATTCGAGGAGAATTCCAGAACCAAACCATAATCGCCAACTAGCCCAAAAGCTATTTCTGGAAGCCATAAAAAGGCAAATGTAAACGCGATTAGCTCCAAGCGTAAGCCAATCTTTCTATTTTTTTAATGAGTATTTCTTTAAGCTTTAAACCATTTAAAAATCAAGTACTGTACTTTTTGGGTGGCGGAATCAGGTACAGCAATAATAAACCGTTTACGAACAGTCGTTGCCAACCTTCCAGCCTTCACAATTTCAGTGGCGGAAAGGTCTGAGCCTGATTTCTTAACCGAAACCATGTAAGGCGCGTGTTCAACGCCTGGACCATACTTGTAAACGGCAAAGTCGCAGCCAAACTTTATTCCAGGCGTAACTATCATGCCGCTCTCCCTCAGGTCACGGTAAACCGCATATTTATCCTCAAACTCATCATAAAGCTGCTTGGCTTTCAGCTTTAGTTTTTTGAGGCTAACCTTGTTCTCATTTGAATCTTCGTAAATCTCAATTTTTTTAGTTTCAAATAGGTATAAGCCTTCCATTAAATCTAAAATTAAAGGTACTTCGAACTCGGGCATTTTCGGTTTAGATATGCCCAATGGTTTGCCGTAGTAACCTGACTTGTAGAGTTGGGAGCCTTCCGTAGTGTCCCAGACGACTAAGAAATTCTCGATGAGTTCAACCTTTGTTTTCGACATCACGGCTCGCTCGAAAGTTTACATAATGAAGGAGAGCATACGTGCCGCATCAGCAGCGTCTTCAGCTTTGTCAGCAGAGTTCTCCAGAAGCTGAAGCACATCTCTCAACAGCAACAGAACGGGAACCTCAAGTTTTCCGTTGAGCACTCTAATGGTTAAAGCCCTATACTGCTCGTCAACGATGCGTTCAGCAATTTCTACATCCTTGGCTTTTTCAAGGGTTTTCTGTGACCCATAATTAAGAACCATCATTGTTTCGCGGAGCTTTAAAACCGAATCTAAAACGGCTAGGGTGAGTTTAAGCAGGTCTTTTTTGATGTCAGGAGAAATGTTCCAGTTATGCTCCATTATTTCAACAAGATAGTAAGCGATGCCTTCGGAGAAGTCGGCGATTTCGCTTGATAAATTGGTGAATCTGAGAAAGTCTTCGCGGGCAATTAGAATTGCGCCTATCTCGGCGAGTTCCTGGGAAACCATGCGTCTTGCTTTAACTACTTCTTCTTCGCCCGTTCTGATTTCGCTTAAGAGTTTTCGGGCGTTATCTTTGTCTCCGCTTGCAAAATACTCTGCTAATTGAGGGATTTTTCTGGAGACGTCAACTACCTTGCGCAAGTTGTCATTGCATGCGTTTAATGCTCTACGTTTAACACGTTCTTCTGTTTCAGATGGAAGTACCACTGTCTTTCCCCGCAAATAACCATGAATAGTTAAGGAGTTAACTATCGTGTGTGCATTAAAAAAGCTAACTCCTTAACTTTCAATTAACCTGCCTAAATCCTTGAAGTTAAGCTTTCCCTGGAAATAACAATGCATCAGTTCAGGCAAGTCCTTGATTGGGGTTCTAACCTGTTGCCAACTATCTCTATCCCGAATAGTAACGGTCTCATCCTTAAACGAGTCGTAATCGACAGTTATTCCAAGCTGCACTCCAGCCTCGTCAGACCTCGCATAGCGTCTGCCAATAGAGCCTGTCTCGTCAAATTCAACCATGAAACCCTCCTTTGCCAGCATTCTCTGCACAAACCGGGCTTTGTCGTCTAAACCGTCTTTACTCATCAATGGGTAAATTCCAATTTGGATCGGAGCAATGCTTCTTGGAAAACTCAAGTACAACACGATCGTCTTTGACGCCGTAGGCATACTCTAAGGCAACGTAGAACAGCCTGTCACTACCGAAACTGGGCTCAACCACGTGTGGAACAAAACGTTTGCCGCGTACAATCGTTTTCTGTTTACCGATATCAACTTGGTCAGCTTTAACTGTATATTTGTCAACCATGATGAAACCGTCTTTTTGCATGGCATCCGAGACTTCCTGCGCAGGAACCTTAGCGAGCAGAGCTGCCACCTTTGCGGCTTCACCCTTGTAGACCGGACCAAGCTTTGCCATAATCGGTTTGACAACAAGCTCTTCTTTCTCCACAGGGTTAACGTATTCCTTGTAAACGGTCATGTCTACGCCGCTGGCTTTCATATGGCAGGTTAAGTCGTAGTCTGTGCGGTAAGCGTGTCCTGATACTTCAACCCAGCCCCAACGGTCAACAAGCACTTCCTGATCAAAGCTTTGACTCGAATAATGCGCTTTTTCCCATGTAAGCTTCTCAATAAAACGCTGCTTGTTTGCTGGTACACCTAGTGAAACGAGAAGTTTTTTTGCCATCGCCATGAAAAACGCTTGCCATTCAGAACGAAATATTTTGCGGTCCAATGCCTCTCTAACAGTTAGGTCTGTTGTGTCTTCACATTCCTTGAGCCTTGTCTCGCAAAGCAGGATGGGCAGAACTTCATTTTCCACTTCGGACAGTAATTTGCAGCTTGGTTCCTCAGGGTCAAAGAAGAACTCTAAATCAGAAATCGTGAACTCGCGTAGCCGTATCAATCCTTGCCGCGGTGAAATCTCGTTGCGCAGGGCATGGCCAATCTGGATGACCCCGAAGGGAAGCCTCTCTCTTGCGGCAGTGTATAGCCTGTTGAATTCAACAAAGATGTTTTGTGCAGCTTCAGGTCTGCCGTAGCCTACTGAGCCTGAATAGGGGCCGATTGTTGTTTCAAACATGGTCAGGTATCGTTGTGGCTCGCCGAATTTGCCTCCGCAGTCAGGACAAACCACACCATGCCTCTCAATCTCTTGCCCAATCTCTTGAAGCGTCATTTTTTCTGCTTCAGCCGAGCTAATGCCTTTCTCCTCAAGCAAATGATCAGCGCGGAACCTGCTATGACAGTTTTGGCACTCAACCATAGGCTCCTTGAAGTGATCAACGTGGCCCGAGGCCTCGAAAACCTTGCCAGGGGCAATAACGGATGATTCCATTTCGTAAATGCCAATTTGCTTAACAAAAAGCTCTCTTAGCTTTGCCTCAACGTTCTGTTTTAGGCGGGTGCCAAGGGGACCATAAGTGACAAAGCCGCCGCTGCCACCATAAATCTCAAAAGATGACCAGAAAAAGCCTCTTCGCTTTGCTAACTCATTAATTGCAGTAAACTTATCACATTCAGATTTGGAACATTTGACTTCGCCGCTCATTCTCTCTACCTTTTTAGGTTTAGTAATGCAAGTAGATTAAAATGTTACTAGCAGATTAGCTTTATTAGCCATTAAGTACATTGCGCAAGTTCTATTATCTCAGGTAGTTTATGTTTATGCCAGGATTTAGGGCTAAGGCGGGTTTTGCAAGTAACTCAACAAACCTAAAGCCTCTTGTAGGATGAAACAAGTTTGCTGATGCACAACTCTTCACTATCCAAGCAGTGTCTAAGCCCATTTCTGTTCCAGCGCACGCATAAACGAGATCACCTTCGGGTATAATGCCGGCGTCGGTGGCCATAAGAACGGTTTCCATGCATACCAAGGTGCCTGGCGAAATCAGTTCCAACGTTTTAGCGACAATATCCAGCGAGGTGGTTTTGCGAAGATGTAGACGCATCGAAAAGCTTGGGCCAAAAAGTGGAATGGTTCCGCGGACAACTTCAACTTCTAACTTTTTTAGCCTAAGCTTGTTTTCTTCTGTAATGCTCAATGGCACGCGTTCCAAACGTCTTTTTATCCATTCGTCCCGCCTTGCCTTAAGCTCAGGTATCTTCTCAAACAAATCAGCGTTCATCTGGTTGACTTCCCAGAACATTCCCTGTGGACAGGTGACGCAGATGATTTTTCGATTCTTAATACGTTCTGCCGCTTTAACAGCGCTCTCACCCGTTACTGATGCTACCACCAAAAACTCTAGTGGTTGCTTAGCATCAGTCAGAACGCTAATGGTTTCATCTGTATTTACTGGTCCAGGTCTTTCGAAAACCTTCATGGTTAACCCTCAACCAAGTTAACTGTTGATTTTGATTAAAAAACTATCTAGTGATAGAAGAAAAGACTATTGCTTGCTTGTTGCGTTATTGGCTTGGATTTGGATAAACTATATTACAGCTAACTATGTACCTGTCCGCTCAACGCGGGTGACAGAATTAGAGATGCAGCCTCCACGACCAAAGATCGGTTGGAAATCACTGGTTTTCCCACTTTTAGGTTTGGTAGGCTTTTTCATCTACATTTACCTTTTCCACGTAGACATTCTGGGCATTTTGTCAACGGCAAAAGATGCAGATCCAATCATCTATGTTATCGCCATAGCGTTTGGCATGCTAGAAGTTTTTTTCTTCACAATATCATGGCGCGTGTTAACTAACTATCTCGCTATTAAAATTCCAGTGTTCCGAGCGTACCTCTATGTTTGGTACGGAATTTACGTTGACACAATTGTTCCAGCGCAATCCATAAGTGGAGAAGTAACCCGCACGTACCTATGTACACGTGATAAGTGTGGTCCATTCGGAAAAGTCGTAGCTTCGCTCTATATGCACAGGCTTTTGGGCATGGCGTTAAACGTTATTGCCCTTATCGCAGGAATAGTGCTGCTAACTTTCGGCGGAAACGTTAACCCACTTGTCTTCAACGCCATTATACTTGTCGCCGCAGCAATCGTAGGAATAATATCCTTAATGATTGTATTGGGTTTCAAACAACAATGGACCCTTAGAGTTATCAATTTTGTCACTAAATTAGCTCATAAAATATCGTTCGGAAAATTGAAACTAGACAATCTAAAAGAGCAGGCAGTTGAAATAACCGAGCACTTTCACGATTCAATGAAGGAGTTCGGGCACAACCCTAAAGCATTAGGGGGTTCAATATTTTACTTGCTCGTATCCTGGGTTTTCAGTTTAAGCGTGCCATATCTTGTTTTCATGTCATTGGGACACACGGTTACGTGGAGCATAATCATTGTTACTTCCGCCATATTCTTAGCCGTCAAAGCAATCCCCATAGGCATACCCTTTGAAGTGGGGCTTCCAGAAGCAGTCATGACTACTCTTTACATTTCCATGGGCATCAATCCCGCCCTTGCCGCAACAGCCACCATCCTTGTCAGAATCATTACTTTGTGGTTACGTTTCTTCACAGGTTTCGCATCTCAGCAGTGGCTTGAGCTTAAACCGGCTATACCTACAGGTGCAAGTACCGAAAAAACTAAATTCGAAATTGAACCCTAATATTTCTAAAGATTGCGAAAATGGAAATAAAAATTGAGTCTGCCTCCATACGGCTGCTGGATAAGCTGTATGAAATTGAAGAGCAATGCTTTGACCAAGAAGCCTTCACAAAACGCCAGATAGGCTATTTACTGACCGATTATAACACCATTGCATTGGTCGCTAAAGCAAACAGTGACATAGCAGGTTTTATAATAGTGCAAGTTGAAGTTGAGGACGACCGTGTTTTCGGGCACATAATAACCATCAACGTGCCGCCGACTTTTCGCCGGAAAGGCATCGGGAGCAAAATGATAAAAGAAATTGAAAGCCTCCTCAAACAAAAAGGCATAACTGAATGCCAACTGGAAGTTCGAGAGGACAACTCAGCCGCTCTCAAACTCTACCAGAGCGTTGGATACCAAAAAATCGGCAAGCTGGAAAATTACTACGGCAAAAAGCACGGTTTATACCTGAAAAAAACCCTTTAGAAAACAACTTATTACTTAAAAATCAAGCGCCTATTCCTTCCGGAACAAACGTTTAAAAACCTTGAAGCGGTGTAGGTAGGAAGGTGGAGAGATGGGCGACCCTCGAGGTAGAAAATCGAACGACCAGACGCTTGTAAAAACCATCGTTGTTTTAATCCGCAATACAACTTGGCGATGCGGCAAACTCGAAAAATCCATTGTCAAAAACCTCTACAAACGGCACGAAAATTTTGGAAAGGCAGAAGTTTCAGTTAAAGAAATAATGGTCAATCTAAATATCACGGGCGAAAAGAAAGACGAATGTTTAGATGCATTGCGACGTCTGGAGAAAAGAAATATAGTAAAGATGGAGTGTTTAGCGACTCCTCTTTAACTACTCTTTATTTTCGTCAACTCTTTTGCAGCAGCAACCCATTTAGAGACGATTTTAGCCGAAATCTTCAACTTTTTCGCTAAGTCATTAACGGAAGCATTTGCTAAATCCTCTGCAGTTTTGACGCCTAAGATTTTAAGTTGGCTTGCTCTTTTCTCGCCAATTCCACTTACCTCAGTCAAAGCAGTTCCCTTCTGAGGCAAGGATGGTTGCTGGACTGGCACTAAGGTTGCAGGCTGCTCAGGTATCACGGCGGGCACTGACGCCACTGGAACTGGTTGGATAGTTGTAACTTCCAGCTCTTTAGCGGCTAGGGCGGTATTTGTGGGTGGATTGGTTATGGATGTTTCTGGTTGCTTTGGAACTGGTGGGGAAGGCAAGTTTTCTATTTTTGGGGATTGTGTAGGCTCTTGGGGGGAGGGAGTTGGCGGAAGTGATGTTTGGTTGGTTTGCAGGTGTCTGTGTCTTTGCGTTAAGCCGAGACCCAGTGAGATTATTCCAAGTAAGGTTGAAGCTGAAATTAAGATGATTTGGCTTGTTCCTGCGAGTGCGACAACAGAAATAATGGATATCGTAAAGAAAACAATTGCCAATGCATGTAATATGTAATCTGAGCGCATAAATCATTCACAATTCAACTACGCAAAATTTTAGCTTAAAAAACTTTCCATAATTTAATTCTGCAAGCTTTTCAAGAAAGGAAAAAGGGCAAAAAAAGCCCAAGAAACTACTTTAGTAGTTCGTTTTCACTTGGAGGCTGCTTAATCAAGCCATGTTTCATCAAAAGTTCAGTTGACTGACGTGCATTTTGGATAATTGCAGAAGCGCGTTCATAAAGCTCCTGCCGACTGGGCTTAACCCTTGCAACGCCCTCATCAATGGATTTTAAGGCGCATGCAACGGCTTCTCGGGGGAAAACTTCCCACTCATCCATTCGCGGCAAGAGATCCTTCTCGCTAAAACCACGCTCCTCAGCGTAACCAGCCAGCTCCTGAGCTGCCGCAATACACATATCATCAGTAACAGTCTTGGCCTTCACATCAAGAACCCCACGGAAAATCCCCGGAAAGCCCAGACTGTTGTTGACTTGGTTTGGAAAATCGCTTCTCCCAGTTGCCACAATCCGGGCGCCCGCTTCTTCGGCATCCCAGGGCCAAATTTCAGGAATTGGGTTAGCACAGGCAAAAACAATTGAATTCGAAGCCATTGAGCGAATCCAATCTTTCTTAATGGTGCCTGGACCAGGTTTGGAAGCAGCAACAACCGCGTCAACGCCTTTGAAAGCTTCAGACACATCGCCGGTTCTACCTTCCGTGTTGGTTTTCTGTGTAACATCGTATTTCCAGGGGTCTTCTTCCCTGATTATGTCTTGTCTGCCTCTATGGATAACGCCTTTGCTGTCGGCAAGAATTATATTGCCTGGTTTGACACCCCACTTCATAAGAACATAGGCGGTGCGAATGTTTGCGGCGCCTGAACCAATTAGGGCGATCAAGCTTTCTTTTGGTTTTTTGCCCACAAGTTTGAAAGCATTCATTAGTCCAGCTAAGATTACAGTGGCGGTTCCCTGCTGGTCATCGTGCCAAACAGGAATTTTCAGTTGCTCACGAGCAGTCTCAAGAACCTTAAAACACTTAGGCTTCTCAATGTCCTCAAGGTTAATGCCGCCAAACGAAGGTTCTAAAGCCTTGCAGATTCTAACAATCTCATCAGGATCTTTGGTTCTTAAACAAATGGGAAAAGCATCCACACCGCCAAGATACTTGAACAAAAGTGCTTTGCCTTCCATGACGGGCAATGCGGCTTCAGGACCAATATCGCCAAGCCCTAAGACGCGGGTGCCATCGGAAACTACAGCCACGTAATTCCAGCGATTAGTAAGTTCAAATGATTTGTCAGGGTCAGCTTGAATTATTCTGCAGGGTGCAGCCACGCCTGGTGTATACCAGACGGCGAAGTCATCTACGCTTCTAATGGCACATTTTGGGATAACTTGCATTTTGCCCTCATAGAACTTGTGCATGCCGGGGGCTAATTGTGCAGGTTTTTTTGCTTTGGCAAGTAATTCATCTACGGTTGGCTTGTTTTTTTCTGGTGCAACCAAAAGGACCGTGTCTCCTGTTTAACGGCTAAAGTATCGACTGAGAGTTTTAAGCGTTTCCAACTCTATTTTGCATTAAATATTATGAAAAGCAGAAAAAAAGAAAAAGTTCTAAACTGAACACAATTGAAGCTTAGTATCTTGGCCTGTAACCGCCGCCACCGCGTCGGTCGCCTCTATCTCGTGAGCCGCCGTATCCTCCGCCGCCACGTCGGTCTCTTCCACCGCCGTAACCGCCGCCGCCTCCGAATCCTCGTCCTCCGCCTCTTCCGCCGCCGCCTCTAAATGGGCGTCTTTCTTGCTCGTATGTCTTGCTTGAAACGTTGTTTTCTGTGTTGACTTCTACTGCGAGTGCTTCTTTTGCTGCCTCAAGTTTACCATATTTGCCGATGTTTAAGCGAATGTTGCCTTTGAACAGTGTAACGTAGCCGTTTTCTACGCGGATTGTGTCGCCTTCGTTGACTTTTTCAATGTTGTCGTCCCAAAGTGTCAGGTATACTACGCCTGTTTCATCGCCGACAAGGGCATCACTTACTTTGTGTGCAGACCCGTCGCGTCCCATTGGGATTTCTCGGATTTCAGTTTTGGAAACTACTTTGGCCGTAACGTTAACCGCTTTTGATTGTGGGGTTAAGTCGCCGACTTTAGCTTCTACTGGTGTCTTTTTGTTTTCGAAAAAACCTTCTACAGCCAATTGAATCTCATCCTAGGTTTTAATTCTAAGACAAAATTACTGGCTTTCAACACTTAAGTGTTTCGGCTATCCAAAATATATCGGCTTTTACTGTTTTGAGGATTTTTATCTGTTTTCAGTTGTTTATTGTTTTTCTGGGCGCTCCATGCGATAATACTTAAAAAACTAAAAAAGGGAAAGAGGAAATTTTTGTTCCTCATTTTTTTGTTTTATTTTTTCTTTAGGATCAATGCGCCGACTATTGCGATTGCGACAATTATGGCGACTATGCCTGCTACTAAGTACGTCACTAACGAATTGGTGATATCACTTGCAGATATTGGTGCTGCTGTAGTTACTGTTGGTGCTGGTGTTGCTGCTGCTCCAACTGCTAAACTTGTTGCTGCGCTGCTGCTGCCGTATGAGTCGTCGCCTGCAAATGAAGCCATGATGGTGTAGACGCCCTCTGCTGGTGGAGTCCACGCGAATGCGAATGTGCCGTAGTATCCGTTTGTGGTTGTTGTGCCTAAGTCTGTGACTGTTCCGTCAGCTGCTATTGCGGTGAGAATCACTGGTACACCTGTAATGGTTTCGTTACCCCAAAGTCCTGCTATAGGCATAGACATGTGTATGTTTTCCATCTGTCAGAGTCATTGAGTCTTTAGAAACGCACGGTGTGCCTGCTTGAGCTGGAGATTGATCCATCACAGTGCCTTCAATTAGGACTTGTGCGCCTTTTGCGAGAGTCTTTGGTGATGCTGTCACGGTGGATTGGCTTTGACCTCTGCCGAAGACGTACATGTATCCGTCATAGTTGTTGGATGCTGTTAGGTATCCGTCTGCAACTGCACCTGGAACCATTGGGTTGTGTATCTTCCAAACTAACTCGCCTGTGATACCGTCGATAGCGTACATGCTCCATGCGCGGTCTCTTGGATAGCTTGCAGTGTGCTCGCCGTTATAGGCAAAGATCTTTCCGTCAGCTGATATCTGTCCTGTGAAGAACGGTGTTGCATCGTAGGGTCCCTCAAATGGAATAGCATTAGTGTCTGTGTAACGCCAAAGTATCGATCCGTCAGCCCAATTAATAGCGTATACTCCTTCATAGGTGCTAGTTATGACTGCGCCAACGGTTTCATTGAGATCAAAAGAGGCTGTGTTGTATGGCCACCATGCGCCCCAAGGATAGACAGTCTGCTCGCTTGTCCAAAGTTTCTGTCCGTTACGTCCATTAAAGCAAACCCATTGTCTACCGTGAGCACCGTAAGCAAGTTTTCCGTGGTCTAAGACGAAGGATGAGGGGTTTTGAGCATTTTCAGATATGGTATCGTTTGTTGAGTAAGTCCACAGGTTCTGTCCTGTCCATAAGTCGGTCATAGTAATGTTGACGCCAATGCACCATTGTCCACCTGGTGGGGAAGTCCAACTGCAGGATGCTGCTAATCCAGCTTCGTAATCAACGACGCCTAAGCTGCTTCTAGGCCAGCTGATGTTGCCTGCAATTCTTGCGGTAAAGTTACTTGTTGTTCCAAAGGTTGTCCAATTGATTAATCGGTATCGTTGGTCAGCGGGTACACTGTTACCAAGGTTCTGGACCGTTAATGCGTAGCCTGGCATGTAGTAGGTTCCTCCTGAAACTGGCGATATCGAAACGTTAAGAGTCTGCGCTCCTGTGCCTGGATTATACTTGTAGAGTTGTGAGCCGCTAATCGCTATAAGATTTATACCCCATCCTTGATCAGCTAATGTTTCCCTCGCAATGCTTGTTGAACCTACGGCGTAGGTTGTGCCGGGTGCCATGTATTCAATTATGGTAGGTGTTGGTGAGATTGCGCGTTCCCAGTATATTTCACCTGTTCTAAGGTCATAGCACTGGTATACGCTTCCAGTGGAACCGTTCTCGAAGCTCTTTGTAACGCTTTGGTAGGCTCGTCCTGCATAGATAATGTTCGGACTTCCTGCGCTTTGGCTTAACGAGTAGTCATATGTATAGCCGCCAAGCATTCCTGCTGCTCCGGTGGTAGGACTTTGTCGTTTCCACAGAATGTGTGCGCTGTCTGGTGCTTGTACGTAAGCGGTGAATTTGTAGTTGCTTGGGTACAGTACGCGTCCGCCTGGATAGTAGTATACGGTGTTGAATGGATAGTCACCAAGACTCATGCCAAGGTCTCTCCACATCGGGTTAACTGGTCGTGTCCAGTAATCGCTCATAAATGATGAAGGCGTTGCAGGCCATGAGGAAACAACATTCTCTTGCACTGTCACATTCTGCCAATCAGTCTCTGAGGCGGAGTAAAGTATTGAGGCACCCAAATTGTAGAATTTGTTAGAAGCCTGGTAGCCGCCGGTTTCAGATCCTGGTGCATCCCAATATTGTCCCGCTGGAATGTATGTTCCTGGCTGATGGAACTTAATTTGCCAAGTTCCAACTTCGTCAAAAACAACTTCAAACCATGCGGTTGCGTCTCCGACGTAGGTGTTGAATGGTCCAACGGTCTGTATGTTTCCGTCTGGCGACTTTATGTCGACATAGAGGTTGGTCATTGGAAAGGCGTGGTATGTTCCTGGTGAAAGCCATACGTTTACGAGTAAGCTTTGTCCGACTGCTATTGGGTTTGGTCGGGTGCTTAGGTAGGCGACTGTCTCGATTGTGTAGGCGGGGGTGACTCCTGCTGGTAGCGGCTGTAGGTTTGGAAAGCCTTCCGTATTTGGACTTGTGTTTCCTACTTCTCCTATTGTTGCTGCTGCTTTTGCTGTAGGCATTGTAATTGCTGCGATTGATGTTATCATTAGTATTGTCATTATTGTTGCAAACAATTTTTTAGATATTGACATTTCATTTTTCTCCTTTTGTCGAAGCTAAAATAGCTTCGTGACCTTTTCATTTATCGCTAAACAGTATTTAAGAGGGTGTGGAAAGTCGCCACTGATGACACTAATTGGAAGAGGGGATTGCGATTACTGTATCTGCTATATCTTGATGATCGATATTTTGTGAGGTTTGGTCTGTTGCTGGGTGGTCTCGCTAGGTCGGTTTGCAAACTCAAGTCTGCGGTTCCTCCTTCTAAAACGTTGAATGTCAGGGTTGCTATTGTTCCGCTGCCACTGAAGGCAGGGTTGGATAAGCAGATATAGCATCAGTAATAAAGGCGTTCGGAGCCATGTCGGGCTGGGGGTAACTACGAACTTAAATGGATTTTCGGACACAACAAAATAGACATTTTAGCCCTTTTAACAGTAGCATGCAACATTTAAAAAATTGACTTTTCCTTTTCTATTTTAGTTTGTATAGGTTAAATTAATTTAACCAAAGCTACATTCTCTGTTATCTAATGGTTCTAAAAATGGCTGAACCCGAAAAACCCATTGTCAAAACTGAACCGCAGAAACCTGTGCATTTGCCATGCGGATGCATCTATCAGGATAAAGGCTGGATACTTATGAGAATCGCCGAATGCGAATTTCACAAACGCAAGAGAACAACTAAACGTCCCTACAGACCCAAAGCAGAATGCGTCAGACCATAATCCCACTCAGAATTTCATCTTCGTAATTGCGTCTTGTTTTCCGTAAGAGATTTAACAGTCTAAGTGTAAGGTTGATGCACCTTAACGTCAGCTGATATACCTATGGAGTCAAAAAAGAAAGCTCTTCGTTCACGGCAAATACTCAAATATTCACTTGAAATTGCATTTATGGTTGCCATATTCATCGCGCTGTTTTGGTATGTAGGGACAACTGTTCCAGCAGATTTCAAACCAGGCGAATCCACAATAATTAGAGGAATTGACTACCTCTACACCACAATTTTAACCATTGACGTGGCGTACTTGCTTCTTGCATTTCTAATGTATTTTGGAATAAACGTGCTTTTCACCGTTCGGCTACGTCGAGTTTTAGCAAAAGATGGCGTAAAAACATCATTTGGCAAAACACTCCTCGCCCACTATGCAGGCATGTTAACTAGCGACGTTACACCGGGACGATCAGGCTACATTTTAACCCCCGCTTACCTGCGTGACCAGAACATACCAACGTCAAAAAGCCTTTCAACAGTGCTTGGCATACAAACAATAGAGTTTTTAGTCAAAGTTATTGGCGGTGTAGGTGCAGTAATTTACTTAATTACATATGTACCCACAGCAACCTGGACTCAAATATTTCCACAGACAATACTTGGAATAAACTTGGGTTTGATAATCGCACTTTTAGGAATAGCCTTAATGCTGACGGGAGCAATTCTGCTGGCTGCTTTCACATGGTCAAAAAAAGCCATATCATTGTTTGATAAAATCGCAAACTCCAGATACCTGAAGAGATTTACAGGTGGAATAATGGGGAAACTTGGAGAATACAAAGATAGCTCACAGAGTACGCGTCGAGCAATCCCCGACATAAGCATTTTAACGCTTGCATGCTGGATTTTAAAGGGTTTTGAATGGTACTTTTTAGGTTTAGCTATAGGAATTACCCAGATACCTTGGATAGCCTTCTTCCTAATCCACCCGTTAGTAACTGCTTTAGCCTTTGTTCCCATAACACCAGCTGGAGCTGGCGTGCAAGAATTCGGAATTATCGGAATCTTCGGTCTATTAGGAGTTGCCGCTGGTCCAGCAGGCGTATTTGCACTGCTTGCCCGTGGCTTACTAATCTTTGAAGACCTTGCAGGCGTACCCCAAATTGTAAAATCTACAAGCCTAATCTTTTCGCGCAAAAAGCCTCAGGAAACAATGGGACCTACTCCTGAACAACCCAAACCTCTTTAACAAGCCTTTTACCTTAATTTTTTAATAATTGTCTACACATTTTCTTTTTGGACAGGAGCACATCTTTGAGTACTGACATTTCGGTTAGGCAAATAAACCAAAATGACCTACCCCTAGTAAAGCAAGTTATAGACATCTCTTTTCCAAGATTCTACCGCTACTTCGCTTTCCACAGCATAGAAAAAGAGGGACAAGTGCTAGTAAGTGAGGTAGAAAGAAGGGTTGTTGGCTTCGCTAAACTCATTGACTTTCACGTTGGAGGCAAAAAGTACAGCTGCATCCTTTGGATTGCAGTTCACCCAAGTTTCCGGCGAAGGGGCATCGCGACAAAACTCACAAACGCCGCAACCCAGCAGCTCAATCAAAACGGCGCAAACGCGGTTTTTGCCTCAACGCATAGAAGCAATGCTGCTGCTTTATCAGTGCTAAGCTTGCAGGGTTTTAAAAGAATTGGTTTCTTGGGTTTACGACGTCTTTTCGGCTGGCGGGTCTTCCAGTTTTACATTGCTATTTGGTTTGCGCCTGGAGAGGTCGTTTTGATGCGCGATTGAGCCTGACTGTTGATGAGTGCCAATGTTCATTTCCGCCCGTCCAAAACATAAGTGAGGACTAAAACATGAGCGAAATTTCAAAAAATGTTCTTTTGATCCTTTCGTTTACTATTTTTAAATGCTTGCAAATAAAATTGGTCGGGAGAGCAGGATTTGAACCTGCGACGGCTCGGTATCTGTGGCCTAGACAGGCTTGAATGAAGCCCACCATGGGTAGACCTCTACAGCGTCTCCGCAGGCTAAGCGTGTTAGCCGGCTCGAGAGCTCTGCCAGGCTGAGCTACCTCCCGACAAAACCCATAAGATTAAGAGCAAAGAATTTATCCTTTTTGGAATCTAACGTTCTATCCAGTCATACTAAATGTTTTAATCTTTTAGAACGAATCAACTATTTGCGATTTTGCGAGAAAAAGAGGCTAGTAAATGACGAAAACTATCGGCGTAGTCACTTCAGGCGGCGATGCGCCAGGTATGAACGCTGCCATTCGAGCAGTAACCCGAGTCGGTCACGCAAAAGGCTTTCAAGTTATCGGTTTTGAGCGGGGCTGGGATGGACTTCTAACCAACACGTTCAGAAGACTCACGCCTAGAACGGTTGGCGGCATAATTCAGCTAGGTGGTACCATCCTTCACACATTGCGATGCCCGGGATTTGAAGAACAAGGCGGCGTAGAAAAAGGAGCAGAAACGTTGAATGTTAACAATGTTGATGGCTTAGTTGTTATTGGCGGGGATGGTTCATTTAGAGGCGCATTAGCTCTAAGCAAGCGCACTGATGCATTAATGGTTGGTGTACCAGCTACAATCGATAACGACGTTTATGGAACCGATGAAACCATCGGTTTTGACACAGCTGTCAACACCGCGGTCGGAACCATCGACAAAATCCGCGATACCGCAATCTCGCACGAGCGCATATTCATTGTTGAGGTTATGGGCAGAAAAAGAGGATTTTTAGCTTTGGAAGTCGGAATTTGCGTGGGTGCAGAGGTTATTTTGATTCCTGAAAAGCCATTGAAGCTTAATGACATTGTTAGGCTGATGGATGATAGCGCTAAAAAAGGCAAGCGCGCAGGCATAATCGTTGCCGCTGAAGGCTGTGGAAATACAAGCAAACTTGCGCTCGAAATGCAGCAGCAAACCGAATCGGAAGTGAGGCTCTCAATTCTGGGTTATGCGCAGCGTGGCGGAAGTCCAACAACGCGCAGCCGACTGCTGGCGAGTTTGTTTGCGGAGAGAGCGGTAGATTTAATCTGCCAGGGACAGGGCAACATGGCGGTTGGATTACAAAACGGCGCCGTAACAGGGTATGACCTTGACAAAGCAGCCAATAACAGAAAGCCTATTGATTTGAGGTTGCTTCAAGTCGCTGACATGCTTGCAACATAAGCACGCATTCATAGCAGCGATTCGTAGATTTTGCTTGTTTCCTCGGCCACTTTACGCCAAGTGAAATATTCCAGTACCCGTCGCCTGCCGTTTTCGCCCCAATTCTTGGCTTTTTCGGGGTTGCGAAGGGTCTCGTTTATTCCCCAGGCGATGTCCGAGGGGTCTTCGCCGTTAATATGCACACCACATTGGTCCACGCCCCCGTTAACGACCTGCTCTTTGAAGCCTACAACGCCTCTTGCACCAACAACCACAGGTTTCTCCATAGCCATCGCCTCCAAGCTAACGATGCCAAAAGGCTCGTAGATGGATGGAAAAACGCACGCGTCAGCTGCTGCGTAATGCAGAATGCGTTCTTGTTCATCCACGAAATCGAAGCGATAAACGATTTTGTCTTTGATGTTGAGGCGCTCGGCAGTTTCAATTATGTCACCTTGTTCTTCGCCCTTGCCCAAAATAACCAGTTTAGTGTTGGGGTTTTCTTTGAGAACCATGGGCATGGCTTGGAGTAGGTTGCGTACGCCTTTTACCCATGCGAGTCTGCCTACGAAGAGCAGCATGTTCCAACCGTCTGGAATGCCGTAGTTTCTGCGGATTTGATCAACCGCTTGCTTTTTGACTGTTAACTGGATTGTACGTTTGGGGATCAACGCCATTCCAGACGACGCTGATTTTGGACGGCGACCAGCCGTGTTTTACGAGGTCTTCTTGCATGGCGTAGCTGACGGTGATTATTTTGTCTGCGTTTTGAGCCATCGCTCTTTCCAAGTGAGAGACAACTTCGGAGCCTCCGCCGCCGCTTCTACCCCATTCTGTGCTGTGCACATGGAAAACAACGGGGATTTTGGTTTCATTTTTGACGACTAAGCCTGAGATGCTGCTTAGCCAGTCGTGGACGCAGACAACGTCAAAATTGTATTTTTCTTTTTTAATTAAGCCGTTGATGAATTTAGTGGCGCTTAGGATGTTGTAGATGAAGATGTCGTTGAAGAGTTTGATGTTGGTGCCCCATTTTTTGAGGTCATCTACCACGAAGAAAGGCCAGACGTTGCTTGCGTCAGCGATAAGTGGGCGGTGAACTTCGACGCCTCGGAGGATTTCGCGAGTTTTTAAACCGTTGTTGTTTAGCGTGAAAACTGAGACGTCATGTCCAATATCAACGTACTCGTGAGTGATGTATTCAGCGTATGTTCCCAAGCCGCCGACCAGTTGAGGTGGGTACTCATAAACGAAAAAGCCTATTCTCAAAAGAGTCACCTAAAACATGAAAATAACTAAAGCTAACAGGCTATTTATGTTTTAACCAAGATGCAAAACGCTTTTTATCAAGCAAAAGTAGGCTATTAGATGAGAGTGACAAGGTTTGACGTCAGCGTTAATTGTTTACTTTTCAAGCACAGGAAACACGGAAAAAGTTGCCAACGCCATCAAAGAGGGCTTTGAACAGGTGGGCTTGAAGGTTGATTCGAAAAAGCCCCAAGACGCCGCCGAAACCGACTTTTACACTTACGACTTGGTCTGTATCGGTTCTCCATCAATTGAGTGGCAACCAGCCAAACCAATAACTGACCTGCTTAAAAATAAGCTGAACCTATACCGAAGCCAAGGAAAAATCAAACCCCGAGCCCCCAAAGTGCCCGGCAAAAACGCGTTAGATTTTCGTCACGTACTCAGGACCCCACACTGGCATCGATGAAGCAACGCCAGCAGGCAAAACCATACGCCAATACTTTGAGCATTTCGGCTTTAACGTGGCTGCTGAATGGTATGTGCCATGTGAGTTTCATGGCAGAGAAGACCTAAGTACACAGGGCATGCTTGGCGATATCAGAGGAAAACCGACAAGCGCAGAATTAGCAAAAATAAAAAAGAAAGCCCACCAATTAGCAAAGGCATGCAGTGAATAAAACATGAAGACCGTTTATTTGCCTGATAAAATCAGTGACGATTTAGCCAAAACCGCTGAAGAGTTAAGCCTCATGGCGAAAAAGCCCATTTCCCAGTCGATGGCGATTAATCTACTCATCGAGGTTTACCATGCCCACCTAAACAATCGCTGTGCGCTTGACGCTTTCAGCCAGCAATTGCAAAGCTTAGACATCATGCCACCTGAGGAATTTGATAACTATTGGGACGAACCCTCAAAGCCCCAAACTATGAGCACAGGGCAAAAACCAAAAAGCAATAAGTAAATTGGCAAACGATTGTTTCATAACACACAAATTGCACTAGGTACACTACGTACTGGGAGTTTTTATGAAAAGCAAATCTTTGAAAGCCAAATTCGGCTGGATAAAAGTTGATGGAAAAAAATACAAGAAAGACATTGTAATCCATTCAGACGGCACAATAACTAAGCGAGAGAAGAAGAAATCCAGAGATTTGAAGGCGACCTATGGGCATACGCCGCTTTCTGAACGTGAGCTTGATTTTCTGCTGCAGGAGCAATTTGATGCATTGTATGTTGGGACAGGGCATGATTATGCGTTGCCTATTACACCTGAAGCGTTTGGAATCTTGCAAAAGTACAATCCTACGATTGCGTCTACGCCTGAAGTGGTAGATAGGATTGAGCAAGAGCATGGCAAGTTTGTGGCGATAATCCATGTTACTTGTTGAGGGCTAAGAGCTGGTTTGTTAGCTGTGGTGGCAGACTGTCACGGTTAGCCGCAGTTACCTCAAAAACTTGGGCGTCTTCTCTTTGCTTTGCCTCCGCTATCAAAGAGTCACGGGCTTTAGCGTGCACAATAGCTAAGACTGGTTTTTTACTTTCCAACGCTTGTATCACCGCTCCCTTAAATTTCTGCAAGTAAAGCTCCATAGGGCCAACCTCGTCAATGGCAATCGCACTGCATTTTTCAACGGCTTGCATAATGGCTTTGACGCCGATGTTTTCAAGGTCTTCAATGTTAACATGGTATTTGCCCACTTTAGGTCCATTCTTCAGGTTGATGTGTGCTAACCAACCGTGTTTGCCATTGGTTAAATCTATGATTTCAAAGCCTACCCGCGTGTTTCCTTCTCTGGTTTCTTTGCTTATCATGCCGCCGACGCTAAAGCCGTCTGCTTTGAGAGCATTCACAGTATTGATAAGCACGGTTGTTTTTCCAACGCCTGGGGCACCAGTTAAAATCAAAACTCGCTTAAGCAAATGTTTTGCACCAGCCATACCAGAAGTCTAATATGGAAATAAAATTCTTTTCATACCACCATTGGAGCATAACTTATGGCAAGCGACGGGTACAAAGCAGATTTTCCAAGCGAGATTGTCAAGGAAGGCAAAGTGCAAGTACTAGTCCCCAAGCTTGAGGCTTACGGCGTTGTGCCATCCGACTATGCGCCTTCGAGAGCTCCAGTCTTTTACAATCCAGTCATGGAGTTCAATCGCGACCTAACCGTGCTGGCGTTCCAAGCTTTTCAACGCATGGTAGGCCGAGAAATCAGCATTTGTGACCCCTTCACTAGCCAAGGAATTCGAGGCATGCGCTTTGCCGCCGAAATTAATGGAGTCAAGCATGTTTCAATCAGTGACATTAACGAAAATGCTTTCAAACTTGCCAAGCATAACGTGCAACTCAATGTGCTTGAAGACAAAATTGAGGTTCGGAATCAAGATGCTAACTGCATCTTATCGTGCAACGCCTCGCCACAGAGACGTTTTGACATTGTAGACATTGACCCCTTTGGCACTCCAGCGCCATACTTGGACTCAGCTGTTCAAGCCATTCGCAATAACGGATTGTTGGCATCAACCGCAACGGATTTGGCGCCTCTGTGCGGTGTTCACGCTAAAGCATGCGTTCGAAAATACGGGGGCAGACCCTTGCGTACTGAATATTGCCATGAGTTGGCTGTCAGGCTTCTAGCTGGCTGCACCGCCGCCATAGCCGCGAAACATGACATTGGCGCCCGCGTGGTTTTCAGCCACAGCAGCGAACATTATATCCGGCTGTACACCAAAATCAACTATGGGGCCAAAAAAGCGGATGAAAGTGTCAAAAATCTAGGCTATTTGTTGCATTGCTTTAACTGTCTCCATCGAGAAACCAACCATCAACCCTTCAGCAGCTTGCAGTGTCCTGAGTGCGGCTCAAAAATGGAATGGGCTGGACCACTCTGGATTGGAAACATCTTTGACGCCGCCTTTATCGAAGCGATGATTAAGGAGAATAAGTCGAGGGCTTTCACGAACAGCGCCCGAATCACCAAACTCCTCAATCAAACCAAAGACGAAGCCGCAGCTCCACCCACGTACTATGTTGTTGATAAGATAAGTGGAAAACTTGGATTGCCATCGCCCTCTATTCAAGGCTTTATCAAAGCTTTGCGTACAGTTGGTTTCCAAGCTGTGCAGACCCATTTTAACAGCAGAGGCGTTAGAACAGACGCGTCAGCGCTGGCACTACATGATATCCTCAAGGTTTTGGCCATTAAATAAATCGGTTTCTTTAAATACTGTTTATTAGTTCAGCGTTCGCTTAACGTTATGTTTGAGCCTTCTGCTTTGTCAACACTAACTTGAGCAATTCAACAATTTGGTTTTCATACTTCTTCTCTTCTAATTATAGTTTGGCTGAGTGGGAAGTCGTATGATTTAAAATAAAAAAAATACTGGGTTAAATTCCCAGTCCCAATGATCCTAAGCCAATGCCAATCCCAATGCCTACTATTGCAAGTATTATCGCAACGATTATGAAGACAACAATTGAAATCACCGCAATGGCGAAAGCTTTGAACCAACCGCAATCGAAGAAATGCTTAATCAACCCAAGCCAGACGAAGAACATTATTACTGCAGCAATTAAACCGCCAAGAAAATATCCCAAGATAGCTCCGATAACTATGCCCAGAACCACAATCCAAATTGCGTCAGTGAATTTAGCGTTCTGCTTGCCTGCTAAAGATCTGCCAACGAGCCAAAGTATTGGTGCAACCACAATAATAGCGACGACTATTTCTATCAAAAGACCAACAATATCCAATAAAATTCCTCATATTCTTATTCTGCTTGGGTTTTTTAAATTTTTCGTAGGTATTCAACCAACAGAGCGCTCAAGAGCTACTAACTTGAGTAAAAAAGCCTAACTGATTTAGATTTGAAGCTTAGGACTGCCAGTGCCTGTTTTTTCTTGTTTTAATCAAATTTACCAAGAACAAATCTGAAGTGGTTATTATCGTCCTTAAACGTCTAAGAATTAGAGAAGAAAAATGCTTTAAACTGAAATACTTTTTTCAGGAAATTGCCGCCTTATAGGTTTTCAATGGAGATTCAAAGCCTCTAATTATTTTTTTGAGCATTTCTGTGTGCAAATTGATTGAGCGAAAAGAAAAGTTGATTTTAAAAACTGCCGTCGCTCAGTTGATATTCCCTATAAGAAGGGTTTGCAAGTAGGTTTGCTTCCCGAGGTCAAGAATGTATGTTTGCTCAAATAGTTATAGGTTGTCAAACCCAAAATGAATATGTAAGTTGCGATTACTGTATTGTAAAAGAAAACTGTCAGCTCCGACTTGTTGTTGGAGAAAAAAAGGTTAGAAATTGGACGATTGAATAATGAAACAAGCCAAGTTATTTGGAGAGCAAGAACCAACAGTTTTGAGCAAGCTTGAGTTAGCGCAGGCGCAAATATTTGCTAAACAAGTGGAAAATACTATTACTCCATTATGCAACAAGCTCGAAATTGTAGGTTCAGTCAGAAGACGAAAACCCACAGTTGGAGACATTGACTTTGTTGTAGTTGCAGCCGATGGCAACTGGGGCAAAATAGCTCAAACGCTAAAAAAATCAATTTCAATTTGTGCGGGAAAAAGTGTAACAAAACTAATTTGTCCATTTGAAGGGTGTCTTTTTCAGGTTGATTTTTACCGGGCTACTCCTAAAACTTTTGGATTCAAGAGCTAATTCGGACAGGTTCAGCTGACCATAACATGTGGCTTGCTGGATATTCCTTGTCAAAGGGGTTTAGGCTAAAGTATAGCGATGGATTGATGAAAGATGGTGTTGCAGTGGCTGGTGAGACGGAAGAGAGTGTTTTTTCAGCTTTGAGGTTGCCTTGCCCTGAACCGGCAATGCGAGAAATAATGGAGCAGAAACCGGTTTGGCTAACAAGTCAGCAATAACGCCAGTGATCCAACTTTAGAAGGAACTGTAGGGGTGTCGTCCTGTCGGAAAATCCACTTACTATTTTGAAAAAGGGGTTAGATAGTGGGGAAGAATGGGGATGGATATGATACTCCGAATAGAACCCCGACGATAATTTCCAGAATTATGAACATTACCCATGCTAAAATTGCTATCAAGACAGCTTTGAGCCATCCAGTTTGGAAGGCAGCTTTGTAGACCCAAATCCAAGCAATTAGCGCCAGAATGTAACCGAAGACAAAAGCCGTTGATCCTATTACTGCGCCAAGGAAGAAGTCAACAAGAAAAGTTACAACTGCATATATTATTGGTCCAGCCAATGTTGCAAGTAAAGCGTCGCCAAACGTTGCTTTTCCACCAGTTATTGCTTTGCCGGCGAGCCAAACAGGTATTGAAATAACAATCCAAAGAATAATCAAACTAACAATAGCAAAAATTACGCCAGTAAAATCCATAAATTAAGCCTTCACTTCCAGTAAGCAACCGCTTATATTTAAATCTAAATATCACGTTTTTAGCCTCTTTCGGCTTGCACTAAATTGTTATCCAAGATTTAATGTCGGGGTTGTTGACTGTGTTGAAGTAGGGCTGACGTCTTTTGCGGTTTAGGGCTTGATAATCTATTGATGTTGAATATGAGAAGCATTATTAGTGCTGTCTGTTGAGAGTTTATCATCTGGGTGAGTGTGTCTATTAGATTTGTAGACTGTTCTGAGTAATTTTGGTAGGTAACCAAGGCTGTAATGACATTGCTTGAAATAGATGGTGTAGTCTAAAATAACTTTGGCTATTTCGCATTATTTTTTGATAAAAAAGATGGGTTAGTGGTATTCGTGCGACTTCTGGTCGGAGACGGGTTCATGTCCTGCTTTCTTGGCTCTGGCTTTGCCAGCAATTGCCCGTGCTTTATTTTCAGCCTTGTCCATTTTGCCTTTGTGCCGCTCTTTCTCAGTTATTGTTTTTTTGTCTACTTTTTCAGAAGTTCCACTCTTCTTTTTTTCGTCAATCATAAAATCCCCAATAATTTGTTCTCATTCTGTTTAATAAAAATATAGGGTTATTAAAATTTGATTTCTATCCTGGTTTGTTTATTTCTACTCTCTCACTCTCGCTTATCAATTTTCAGACAAACATAAACAAGGAAGCAGCAGAAAACTCACAAACAATCAAAAGTTGGAGGGACAAAATAAAAAAGAAAGGGATGATTCGTCTTACAGGTCATTGTGGAGGAGGTGGAGGGGGAAGTGTTTCCTCTTTAGCGCTAAAAAGTTTCCAGCCAAAGAATGCAAGAACAACCCCAGCGCCTAAATCACATAATGTACCCAAGAGGTCGAAACCGGCTTCCACAGTTACTGATCCAAAATTGGCTAAGTCGTAGATGGCCCACAAGAAGAATGAGCCGGCCCAGAACAACAAAAAGTACACCAACAGTTTTTCTTTGGTAAGCGTAGTAGAAACTTCATGCCGAGCAGTTTGAATCCAAGCAAACCTAGCATAACTCCTGCCAGCAACTCAATCAGATTGTTAAATGCTGCAAATCCGTTCAGCGCAGAGTTCAAGTGAGATGCATAGTAGACTTCGGAGCCAATGTTCCAGAAAAAGAACGAGCCAGCCCAAAGAAGCACAAAGTATACTACGATTTTCTCTTTTTCCAATAATTCAACTATGTTTTTTGCGGAAATCATTGAATTCATCTTTCAGTATTGTCTATGGATTTGTTTAAATAATTTTCTAAAGTCGTTTTTCAGCACAAGCTTTGTAGATTTATCCCCATTTTCACTCATGAAAGTTATTCATATGCAAATAAAAAACACGATTTAGTTGTTTTACACTTCGATTATGCAAATGTCAAAACGGACAAATATTTAGGATAAAAATTAGGTTTTTCTTTAATTCAGGCTAATTTCTTTGGATTAGAATTCAAACATTTCAATAAGATGAAACTTAACAAATTGAATGCTAGTTTAATGAAGTTAGGAATATCATTTTTAATTGTTGCATGCTTTCAGTAGCGATTGGCGACTTGCATGCATATGACACGTCGCCATCATCACCATCACGATTAAATTATAATCCCCAACGAACCTTTCTCTAGAGCTCATCGGGGTGGTGGAAGCCCGCTGTTTTACAAAGCAGTAATCAAGACACTGCACGAATCGCTGCCTAAAGTCGGGCTTTTGTTCCTGCAAGGACTGAAGCAATGGATACTCACAAACTCTTTTTGCAGGAGGCCATCAGCTTCCCTGGTTAAACATTTGGGTGCGCTGCGTTGCTGTAACACCTCAGTCACAAACGCTAATATTTTTTAAGACCACAGTTGGCTGCGGGATATCCATGCGAAAAATGAATTTTGAATTACTCATCAAGAGCAAAACCCGAAGAAGTTTGGAACGCAATTGTGGACGAAGGAAATAAAGCGAGACTGGACAAGTGTCTCCCATGAAGCTCCTACTTCGAAGGCGCTTGGAACAAAGACGATAAAATACATTTTTTAGCGGTAAACGAAAAAGGGGTGAAAGAAGGAATGTTCTCTTAAATAGCTGAAAGCAGAAAGCTTTCCTTCATCTCTATTAGGCATATGCATCATTTTGGGCGGCAAAGAAGACACAACAAGCGAGGCAGCCGGGGAAGTGGGTTCCTGCATACGAGAACAACAAGGCGATGCAACGAAGTTTGAAGTGGATGCTGATGCTGACGACGAGTTTTATGATATGTTTAAAGAAATGTGGTCCAAGGCACTTGAGAAATTAAAGCAAGTCGAGATTGAGTGGTGGTTGGCACACACACGGCTAACACGAAATTTTTAATTTAAATTTTAACTCAACCAACCAAAAAGTTACAATACTAAAATTTTTTATTCGATTGTCGATTAATCAGGGGATGGTGAGCTGCCAATGAAATCTCTACTGGTTTTATTTTCATATCATCACAATAATACTGAGAAAATCGCTAAGGTCTTCGCAAAAGTCCTTGATGCACAAATAAAGACGCCACAGCAAACAAACCCTGAAGAACTTCAACAGTTTGACCTTGTGGGTTTTGGCTCAGGGATAGATAGCGAAAAACACTATAAAGTTCTGCTTGACCTTGCCGATAAACTTCCGCAAGTCAAAAACAAGAAAGCATTCATTTTCTCAACAAGTGCGATTGCAGAATTCGCCAAAAATCACTCGGTGCTTAGGGAAAAACTGCAATCGAGAGGTTACACAATTGTTGATGAATTTAATTGTGCAGGTTTTAACACCAATGGGTTTCTCAGGTTTTTTGGGGGAATGAACAAGGGTAGACCTAATGCTGATGACCTCAAACATGCGGAAGAGTTTGCTCAGAACCTAAAGGAGAATCTGCAAGAAAGTAAAACTTGAACACAGGAATTCCTCATAGCATATTGTGATGGCTCTATGAAAGTTGGATTAAGATTTAGTCTTCTCGGTTTTTTTGCAGGTATAGCATATTTTGTTGTGGACACAAATTGTGCCGCCACAGTTAGGGCATTTCCATTTTTCTTGCTCGTTATTCAGGAATTGTTCGATACCATTCGCCTTAATGTAATTCAGATTCTCAATTGTGCTCATTCCATACTTATTTCTGTAATGTATATCGAGTGTTTTCAGGTTTGCGCATGGAAAGTCTGTGCATTCAAAACAATACTCAACTTGTTTAGTTGCCAGTTTATCGCACTCTTTTTTAAGAAATGCACATTGGTTCTTCCTTGACCGACAGGTGCTACAGCGATGTTTTCTCTTTTTGCCCTCCATTGTATAACCAAAAAACGCTACACATGCTCCGCAGTTCATTCCACATGGTGCGATGAGTTCAGGCAGAAATTTCCCTTTTCGCATAGATAACCGAGTGATGAAACACCATCTTAACTATTTAGTTGGTTGGATTAAAATTTAATCTTTTTCCCCTTAGTAAATTCCTAACTATTTCTACTCTCCCCTACTCCTATCTACTCCTCTTCTCACAAAACCAAAAACAAAAAAATAAAACACACACAAAAGAGTGTTATCCGACTTTAAATCCCCTTTAAATATCGTATTCTAGAGAAAAAAGAAAAACAGGTTATTTCTTGTTTTTCAATTTTTTTCTAACACATTCTACTATAACACCAGCTACACTAAAACCAAAAAGAATCATTATTACGTTACCTGCTATAACGAAGTTATTCCCGCTCTGTATTTTTTCGTTTACGCTTGACAACAAACTATTCTCTATGACTGTTGAGTTCATTAGTTCGCCTATGCGGTCTTCACTTGGGTACTTGAATAGTCTTTTTGACCGTACGGTTGATATTGCAAGAATCAAACATGGAAACAGGCAGACTATTGATACTTTGATTAGTGAAGAGGCTCTTATTTGCGAAGTATCTTAGGCGAGAAATGAACGCATGGATTCCAAGAATTACGAACCTCTAAAGAGTAGAACTCCATCTATCGTTTAATTTTCTCCCTTTATGTTCTAAGCCATTTTTCTTTAGTGACAGCTTTGTGAGTGCTTAACAATTTGCAATTTGTCCGAAAATTATGGATGGCGGGTTCGGGATTATTAACTTAACGCGGATCTAAAAGAAATAAGGTATGAAGAGGAGAATTTTTCCGCATTTTTGTTACGCCTGACCCGCCAATTACTATCCTTTTTTCAAGGCACTGATAACATCTAAGTCCAAAATTGCTAATAAGAACTTGTGACTGTATCAGCACATCTACAACTCTCCAAAACCAGTTTCAAAGAAAGCAGGCAACTTAAGCAACAAAAAAACTCGGGGTACTTGCCGGGTCAATCATTTTCTATCTAACAAGAAGCAAGGAGGTTTTTAGGTTAGTTTTCAGCTTTTTCCCAGTCGAATTCAAAACCTGTTCTGAGAACGCCTATGAGGTTGCTGTTGTTTGTCCAAAGAGAAGGACTTTCGCCTAATCCGCTTTCTTTGGAGGTGGTAATCAATGCTTCTTTGTCATCGGACATTATGAAGTGATTCAAAGGTTTATGATAAAACTTGATGTGAACTGAAGCGCCATCGATGAGTTTCTGCACTTTTTCTTTAAGCAAAACATCCGGATTTTCTCCTTCAAAAATTAGTCGAATCTGAGCACTTTTCTTTATTGCCTGTTTGCATTCATCTGAAAACTGAGACAAAATCGGTATGATTCTTGCCTTGTCTGCAATCAACGCGACTTCTTTTCTTGAATTTCTAATCAGTTCTGAAGTCTTAGCCAAAATTGCTTTCTTTTCTGCTATCAATATGTAGATGCTTTCTTCTCCAGGAAGTGGTTGCTTCCAATCTTTAAGGGATAGCCTCTGGACACTGTTCCTCATACCCGTTAATCGATCATCAGATTTGTTTTTTTCTTCGGCCACCAGTAAGCTTAATGCATCCGAAATAGGAGTTGCCCGGATCTCAGCTGGTTTTCCCAGTAATCTTTCAATCAGGCCCATTTTTTCAAGGCTCGGCAGAATTCTGTAGACGTCTTCTCTGCGCACTTTTGAAAACTTCGCTAACTGTGCCACAGTAGTTTTTTCCAGTTTAAGTACCGCTAAGTACACTCTTGCCTGATTAAGAGTCAAACCCAAACCAAGCAGTAGATCCGTGTTTTCATCGTTTGACATTCTATACTCATACAGTATATAGATAGCTATATACTAATATGTTTATTCAATTGGTACATCACTCTGCTTTATTAGGTAGATGTCAGATCCAACTAGTCTCATACTAATAGTTTCTTTCTTAAATTTAGTGTACTCTGGAAGTGTAGCCATCTTAACTCCCTTAATGATGATCTCCATTCCTTTTTTATTCTTCTTTATTTCTTTCTTAGATAAATCATATCCATGTGTACGTGCAAATTCCTTTAGGTATCGATCAAGTATTGGATAGACCTTTCTTACTAGTGCTTTCCTCTCTTTCAGATCTAGATTATTATAGTTCTCTAATTGGAACACTTTCTCAAGGTTTAATCTGTAAGCATTCCTTGACATCTTAGCTACTATCTTTATAGCTGCTTCTAGATTAGAGTATTTAGGTTGTTTTCCTTTCCTTGTAGCCTTTATTGATTCCACAGATACAATATCAGCGAATAGCTCTTTCTTAAGTTTATTTAGTTCTTCTTTATCTGTAGTGTTATCTGTGGAATTATCTATTGAATCAGAATCCGTCTTTCTTTCTTTGCTATTCTTTATTTTTGACATTTCAAAACCATAGGATATTATTCTCTATAGTTGGACTTAAGTATATGTATTTAGACAACAAATAGAGTATAGAAAGAGATTCAGGTTATTTTACTTAACTTTTGGATCTGTTGTTATACTACATACCGCGTGCTTATTTTGACTTTAGAATGTAGTTTTGTGTTTAGTTATCCATAGAATAGTGTATGAATTTGTGTTCTTAAATTAGGGTTCAGGTGAGTCTTGCACTTCTTATTTGGGTGACCGCGTGATTGTGCTTTGGCTTTCGTGTTTCTCTGAAAGTGAGATGAAACCGATAGATTTACAGAAATTATTCACGGGGGTTCATGCGTCTACAGGTGAGGTCTTTCCACTGTTATTCCTTAGATTGGTTACCATTTTAAATTTTATTGATTGTGGACGTTTAATGTTCCTTGTGGCTTTCCAGACTTGAATGAATACCATCCGAATGCGAACATGAACAGTGCTACTACTAGAATGACTATTCCTAATGGGAGAACATAGCTTGTCGCAATAAATTTAAAAAATCCTAACAGAACTACGACTCCAAAAAATGCTAACACAACGGCTAATACACAGAGCCCTATACCACCAATGAAACTTCCAAAACCCATATCTTTTCACCATCTCTACTTATTTCCTCTTTTGATTGGCTTATGTTATATTCTTCGTCCTGAGAGTAGTCGAACAAGTATTATGATCACGGCTATGACAAGCAGTACCCATATGATAGTGCCAAGGTTGAAGATGAAAAAGCCCAGAAGCCAAAGTACAACAAGTATCGCAGCAACTACGAAAAGCAAATCAACTAAACCCATTTTAAAGCCTCACTTACCTTTAACTCGGTAGCTTTATTTTAAGGTGTGTGGCTGTGGATTAACAGCAACAACTTCATCACTCTTATTATTTTATCTTCTTTGAAGCGACTCCCTCTGACTGAGTGACTAACAGACACATTACTCACTCAATAGGATGCGTGAGTGAGAGTAGGCGTAGGCGTTCGTTCGAGAGAGAGAAAGATTAATTTTTAATCTTTCCCTCTACTTCTAATTACTATTTGCTTAGCCTCCAAAATCCAGACATATCTCAGTGATCAGTCCAAGAGAGCATTAAAACTTCATGAAAAAAATTCTCGCGCTCAGATTTTAGCACATTTCTGCCTTTTATTAGAAAAGCTATTACGTGAATGCGTACATATTGGGTGCGAGGGCGAGTTCTGTTTGGACTTTGACCAAAGGAAGATTTCAAACATACATGATTTTGATTTAGACTTTAAATTCATGTGTGACAGACTCCGAAACTTAAAAGAAAAGTATCCCATGGGTGTAATAATACCAATCCTTGGAGACGATATAAAAAGCCCCACATTGGCAAAGATGGTTCAAGAAATAAACCAATGCGATTATCTTAAGAAAGTCTTTATCGCCGTCTCTACCAAGAATAAGACTGACTACGAAGAAGCTTTGCGACTCAAGAGACTTTTCAAGATCCCTTGTGACTTAGTTTGGTGCAACAAACCAGAAGTGTGCGCGGTATTCGAAGAACTCAAACTTAAGGGACTTGACGTAACCCAACTATCAGGGAAAGGAAAGGACTTGTGGATTGCCATCGGCATAGCCTCACTTGAACTCTTTGCCTTTGCAGTACACGATGCTGACATCGTATCCTATACCAAGATGCTACCTACAAAGCTGCTGTATCCTACTATAGAGCCTGAGCTTGACTTCTTCTTCTGCAAAGGATACTACGCCAGAATTAATTCTAAAAACAAAAAAATGTACGGACGATTACAACGTTTATTAATTACTCCACTGCTGGAGGTGCTGCAGGAAGTAATGGGGTATTCTAAATTCGTAACTTTTCTGCAGTCCTTCAGTTATCCGCTCGCGGGCGAAATTGCTATCGAGAGTGATTTAGCTATGCATCTTCGGATACCTAGCGATTGGGGACTTGAGTTGGGGTTGCTGGCTGAACTTTATAGGAACTCAGCTTACAGACGCATCTGCGAAGTTGACCTCGGTTTCTATGATCATCGACACAAAGAAATTAGCGCTGAAGGACTGTTGAAAACTGCCCAGGATAGTTTTTTCACCCTATTGAGGACACTAACTGAAACCGAAAACATAGTAGTTTCTGAACCATACCTCATCACTCTTCAAGTTGCCTACAGAAGGTTAGCTCAAGACAAGATAAGACAGTATCACTCTGAGGCTAAATGCAACGGTCTTAACTACGATAGACACGAAGAAGAAGCAACTGTAGACTTGCTGTCTACCACAATTCTCGCAGCTGGAAAAAAATACTTAGAAAATCCAATCAAATCCCAATTACCCGATTGGCTACGAGCTATTTCAGCCATGCCAAATCTTAGAGAAAGACTCAGAGATGCAGCAATTGAAAAGGAAAGCTAACGGAGTCGTAGTGTTTACAGATCTTGATGGAACCTTGTTAGACGAAAACTACAGTTACAAAGAGACGCTGCCAATAATTAGTCGTCTTTTGGAATTAGGTTTTAGGATAGTGTTGTGTAGCAGCAAGACAAAGCGCGAGATAGAGTTTTACAGAAAGGTGTTAGGTATTGATGACCCGTTCATTTCAGAAAATGGTGCGGCTATTTTTGTTTCAAGGGACTATTTTGGGCAGAATCAAGGTTATGCCAAACAGACTAGACTTTATGATATTATCGAAATAGGTGTTTCTTATTCAGCGATTAGGCTTGCATTAGAAAAGGTAAGAGAAAAGTGCGGCTGTCAGCTAGTGGGCTTCGGAGATATGACTGCTAAAGAATTAGCAAGAGAAAGTGGGTTGACAATTGACTTAGCAAAGCTGGCTAAAAAAAGAGACTACTCGGAACCTTTTCGCATCGAAGAAGGGCGAGAGCAAAAAGTCTTTGATGCAATAAGGAAAGAACACCTATGCTGCATTAAGGGTGGAAAGTATTATCATTTGGTTGGGAATCATGACAAGGCAAAGGCGGTGCTAATTCTAAAAAAATTGTATGCTCAAAAGTTTGACAAATTTGTAACTATTGGAGTGGGAGATCAGGAGAACGATTTAGGAATGCTGAAAGTTGTTGATAAGCCCTTTCTGGTTAAAGAAAAAGGGCTTTTGTCGGTTTGGGAGAACATTCTAAAATCCGCCGTTGGCTAGAATTTTTGGCAATTAAGGCAACCATTGAAAAGGCAACCAATCCAACCACCATAACTACCGGTGTAATTTCAGGTACTGTTGGACTTGGCGAAGGTGTGTTTGTGGGGTTCTGAGATGGCATTGCTGAGGGAGAGGTGCTTGAATTATCTATTCCAACTACTACTTTTTTCATGAGGGGATATCGGTCGATGTTTGTTCCTCCCTGGCTAAAGATTTCGTCGCCCACCGCAACGTCTCCTATGCCATCGCTACCTGAAATGTCCTGATTAGGACCGTTTTTTGCATCTTGGTATGGATAGCCTTCCCAGTAGTTACCTCCCGAAGGGTAACCATCATCCCAGATGTTGTTTGAATTCATGTAGTAGGGGGAATCGTAGATGTTATTGTGGTAGAATTTGTTGTTTGAGGAATCCTCGATGTAGATGTTGTACATTACAGAGGATAAGTCATTATTGTAGAAGGTGCATTGGGAACAATTCCATATTTCAAGCCCCCAGTAAAAGTTATCTAGAACGAACCCTTTAACCGTCACACCTATGAGGTCTTCCATAAAGATGGCGGAACTCTGCCCGTTGCCTTTCAAAGTGAAACCTGCGCCATCAACGACAATATTGCTTTTCTTAATGATTAAGCCTTCGTTGGTGCTCGAAGCTTTATCTAAATTGTCAGTAAACTTGTAATTGTTTCCGTTCCTTTCAACTGGAGCCGACATGGGGGTTACTGATCCATCGGAGTTAATTGTTATTGATGTCGTGTCCGTATAAGTTGCTTGAACAGAGCTTATTGCAGAAACTATGAAAATAGATACTAAAAGAAGCACAACAAATGATGAACGAAACATCCCCATTGGTAATACACCTAATTTGATTACGTGTTATAGTTTGATTTTAAGGCTTTTCATAAAACCGCGCGCTATCCTTAGAACCTAATGAAAAGTCCTGTACAAACGGCGGAACACATATAGAATAAAGGTCTGCAGATTGAAAATTTTTGGAAGGTTTGTCAGGGATTGAGCAGAATACTCCCCAGGATAGATGCGGGTTTTTCCGAGTCTATCTCAAACATGTTTAGGCAAAAAGAAGTGACTGTTATGATAGTTTCACAGTCAAATCTTCGAAAATGGGTAAAATCTTAGCCGCCGTATGCTATAAGCTCTTTAGATGATATCAAGATGCCGTCTTGGGTCATTGTTTGCTTTACCATGCCGATAATTGGTATATTCGAGTTACCCCACACAGTCGTTACATAGGTTTTTCCTAAATCCGTTTGTGTTATAGCCGCTTTGTCGCAGTTGAATGTACCAGCAGGAACCGTAACTGACTCTTTACTGAGAACCATGTTTGGGTCGATCGCTGTTGGAATGTCGTTAAAATCGCCAGGCGAGTAATCGTTTTCGGTATCAGATATTACTAAGCCGTTTGAGGAGATCACTATCTTATAGTGTAGACCTTGAAGACTACTTTTGTCCAACCAATAAGTCGTAACCGTATTCATTACCGAGTCATCGATTGAAAGTTTATTGTCTGTTTGCAGTATCCAACAGTCAACTCCTTTGAGAGTTCCCTGGCTTACAGAGTATCCCAAACTGTATGTTGCCGTTATGGCTCCACTTGAGTCGTAGTTGTGGGTAGTGTAGTTAGCCCAGGCGCCGTTCCGGTAACCCGTAGAGGCTGCCCCTGATGGTGTAGGCGTTGCTGTGACTAAAGGCGTAGATGTTGGTGAAGGCGATGTCTGAGGTGAAGTTGAAGGCGATACGGTTGGGGAAGGCTCGGGACCTGGGTTGTTGTCATGGGGTAGAGTCATTAGATAATAAGCACCTGCAGACGCCAGAACGACTAATACGATAACTAGTATTGCGGCAATCATTGTCTTAGAAAAACGTTTTGAAGTCTGTGGCGGCGGAGGAGGTGGCGGAGGAAAATTAGTTGTACTCATAATATTCTCATTCATTTAAATCACATTTAATACTCGATCAATCTTTAAATAAGACTTTGCATTTCCATTTTTTGGCAGTTAATGAAGAGTTTTTATGTTCATATATTTTAGAACCTAAGCAATATAGAATAGAAAAAGTCAAAACGTTAACTCATTTACTTGTTTGTCTTTGCCACAATATCTGATCAGTCTGACTCTTCTAAAAGTTGGGCGTAACTCGTTTTCGATTAGAACTTTTCTCAAGGAGTAACTTTTCTTTTTTACTTATTTTTCTTGTTATTTTTTGTTGTTTTATGTGTATACTCGATTCCGACTATCCTATATGGGTAATTATTCTACCCTATCCGTTAGTACCCTGTAAGGTATATGTCGAATCGTGTCTACTGCCGAGAAGCCGTTTTTTAGGTGCCTGCTAAGAAAGATAATTGGTTGGTTGGATTAAATTTTAATCCCCTCTCTCAGCTAAAGTATGAACTCATGTGCGCGCATAGACGTGAGAGTTGATACTTTTATATGCTCAATCATACGCATTAGTGAAATGTAAAATAATAATGAGAAAATCTAAGGCATGTGGAAGTGGGAGGGAATTGGATGAAGTACAATTGTAGGATGTTTAGATCTACCATGGAAAATTGGGAAGATCCAAAGAAGCTTGAACAAGTAGTTATTACTATTGAATCAAAGACATTAGCTGAGGCTAAGGATAAAGCACGCCACGAGGCTCAAATGCTGGACATGCAAAGTGCCAATAAGATTGTACAGAAGATCGAAATAGAAGTAGACGGTGAATGGCAACCAATTCCTTGGATTTGATGCGCACGTCCCAGAATGATTCACGCTTCTTGTGTGTGTTTTTTTATTAAATTTTAATTTTTCGTGATAATCATCCGCCATTCCATATAATGATTAAAGTAAGCATCACAAATTTTCTTAAACCGTGCTTCTGGCGAAACGCGACGGACAGCTTTTTAAAAGCCTTCCTTTATCAAGGTATTCGTTTAGAGTTGAGTTTAAATTCTTTAAGAAATTCAAATAAGAAAAATCAAGGGGCGGGATTATGGACAACAGTTACAGCTGTTGGTGTTTAGCCATTTTTTGTGCCACTTAAAGTTCTCGCAGCCTTCTTTGGATTCACAGGACATACATGGGTCTTCGCTGGTAGCTTTGTTTAACATATCGATTAATTCCTTCTCCGCTTCAGGATTAAGGCATAGCTTTTTGGCTTGTTTTTCAAATTCACCTGTCAACTGCACAAACTCCTTTAATAGTTCTGCACACAAGTAGGCTAAAACCACAATATTATCAAATTTAATTTTTAATTCTTTGCTTTGTTCAGCTTTACTTTTATTTTTTTGATCATAATATTATGTAGATTTTGAGAGAGGTATGTTTTCTACTCTTTTACTTCTAATTCAGTTATTATATTTTTTTAATTATGAGGGGTAAGTTTTCTGTTATTTTTTACCCCTAATACCATTACCTTGTATTAACGAGGGATAACTTTTCTACTATTTCTTACCCCTCATACCATTAGTATCTATTACCATCCTCCACAGACCCGACAAACCCAGTAACCATCCGTAAATTTGTGTGTGTAGGATTAAAATTTAGTCCACCACCACCAAAATACAAGAAAATATGACAAAGTATTACAGATTGGTATATGAGGACCACTACTAAGGCAATTGTTGTCTTCATAATTACTGCTTTGTTAGCGTGGACACCTTGGATTACAAACGATTTTGCTGTCAACGAGTGGTTGAAAAACTAAGTGGCTCAATGACACGATTTAATTACCTTAATCAAGGTATGGAAGTTAAAGACATTCCCAAACAGGTTAATTGGTTCCATTCGGTAGATATGTTGTTTTTCCTGGTGAAGCTGGGTGGTTTGTAAGCTTTTTGGTAGCGTTAATTAATATTTAATCCAACAAACCAACTTTCCGGAAAGAGCCTGAATGATTTGTGAAGAGATATTTTAGGTCAAGAAACCGGATAGCTGATACAGACTCAGGCAGCAACCACATTCAAATAATTGTCAACAAACCTTAAGAAAGAAACACTAACATAAATCTATAGCAAGCTGAGACTATGAACACAAAAAAATTCACAATACTCCACTCAAATGACATGCACGGAGACTTCCTAGCAGAAATCCAAGGACAAGAAGGAAAACTAATCGGCGGTCTATCCCTCCTATCGAGCTACATCAACAAAGTAAGACAAGAAGAAGAAAACGTACTCTATGTCATATCAGGAGATATGGTTCAAGGCTCACTCATCGACTCGGAATATAAAGGAATCTCCACTATGGAGATCATGAATTACTTAGCTCCCGACGTTGTCGCATTAGGCAACCACGAGTTCGATTATGGCTTGCCGCATCTGTTGTTTCTTGAAAAAATGGCGAATTTTCCAATAGTCAACGCTAACCTGTACATAAAACAGTACAACAAAAGACTGATGCAATCCCACTTAATCCTCAAGAAAGCAGGCTTTGACATTCTCTTCACAGGCATAATCACCGAAAAAGTCATGGACTCACTCAAACAAGACGAACTCATCAGCAGCTTTGTAACCCTAGAAGAAGCCAGCCGAGAAATCGAAAAAATATGCAACACATACAAAAACGACGACATAGACCTGACCGTCATTTTGACCCACATAGGCTTCGAATCTGACTTGGAATTGGCAAAGCTAATTAGTCCCGAAGCAGGGGTTGACATAATCATCGGTGGGCACTCCCACACGATCCTTGAACAGCCAGCCGTTGTAAACGGCATACTAATTGTTCAAGCAGGCGTCGGAACAGACCAGATCGGACGCCTAGACATAGTAGTTGACGACGACACCAACAAAATAGTTGACTACTCTTGGCGCTTGATTCCCATAGACAACAACTTAGCCAAGCCTGATCCCAAACTGGAAAAATTTATCACCGATTTTCAAAACGCAGTAGATTTCAAATACAACACAATTATAGGCAAATTAGCAGTTCCGCTGACTCATCCAATCCGAGAAGTAGAAACTTCACTGGGCAATCTGGTTGCAGACGCTTTTGCAGAGAGAGCTGAATGTGACGTTGCTCTTGTCGGAAGTGGGTCAATTCGGTCTAAAGAGATTGGACCCATAATTACCCTCAAAGATCTGCACAGTTGTTTCCCGTTTGATGATTCTCTTTCAAGATACGTGATAAATGGACAACAGATTAGAACCATTTTTGGCCATATTATGCGTACCGAAAACCGAAACGGAGAAGGCGAATGCTACCAAGTCAACAGCAAGGTTAAAGCAGTCTACGATGACAAGCAACATGAACTTGTGTCCCTAAAAATCGACGAGACCGAGGTGCCCCCTGACAGACTCTGCACAGTCTGCTTGCAGGGATACCACTTCAAGAACTCTACAGCTAACCTGAACTTGTCACAAGAGCAACTATCCCAAACCTGTAACCCCAAGATGGTCTCCACCTCAGCCCAAGACGTTCTAGAAGAGTATATTCGAAACAACCAAAACATCAAAAAACAAATAGAAGGAAGAATTGTGTATCTACAATAACTCGAGCACGGATTGGGTTGTCTGGATTAAAATTATGTTAACGGGAGAGTATACTTTTTTGTTTAATTGTGTTCAGAATACATGCGTTTTCAGATTTCCCCCTGAAACTGTCACAATCCCAACACGGTAATAATCTGCCCGCGATTATGAAACCCACACAAATATAGTCTCATTGGCGTTTTCGACAAGCCTACAACTAACCTTGCGAAAACAATCCTTACAATACCCAAGACATCTGGAAATTTTCCGAAGTTCCACAAATCTAAAATAACTACTTGCCCAATAAAGATTCAGGTAAAGAATACAATGAATAACACAATCTCAGAGGTGTCTTGACGTCGTTTTTTAAGAAGTTTACAAACAAATTAACTGCACCTGAAGCCAACGTGCAGTTACAGCTTAGTAGCTATTGTGTGCCGCTGGGAGAAAACCTGACAGGTAACATAACAGTTGCTTCAAAAGAAGAGTTTGATGCCACAGAAATCAGATGCGAAGTTCAATGCGTCCAACAAGCCAAAGCTGTAAGATACATTTATGATGCAGCACTAAGGCGGAACACATTGCGAGAAGTGGACGAGACCGCCACAATTTTCTCCGTCAAACCCATACTAAACGGTCCAACTCATATTTCACAAGGCGAAATGAAAAATTTTCCGCTAAACATAAACATACCTGCAGGCAGCCAACCAACATACGTCGGCATTGACAGGAGAGTCACATGGAACGTAAAAGGAGTGGTGGCAGTGGATGGAAGACCCGACGCAACCACAACGATTGCCGATATACAGGTAATCATTCCCGCCGCTCAACCGGTAATCAGAGAAAAAGAGATAATACGTCAAATCGTCATGATACCATGCAAATTCTGCGGAACCCTGATGGACCAAACAGCAATTACGTGCAATAACTGTGGAGCAAAAAGAACCATTTAAACAGCCGGAGTAGTCTTATTAGTCGCCGTTTAGCCTCTTGAAGATAATGAACGAACACTCTCTTCATTTAGAAATAAAAAGAGTTTACTCACTTCCCGGCGATTTTTTTGAGGTAAAATTAGACAGCTATATAGTCGACATATTGAGGGGTGAATTAGTCATTGAAGTGCAGACCAAGAATTTTTCTGCCCTCAGAGATAAGCTCCAGAGACTCATTAAAACACATCAAGTCAGATTAGTGTACCCATTGTCAGAAAAGAAATGGATAACTTACATAACCAAAGAAGGTACGGCAGGCAACAAACGCAAATCTCCAAAAAAAGGCAGGCTAACTGACATTTTTCGGGAACTTGTCAGAATCCCTGATATGCTCGGTGAGAACAACTTTTCTTTCGAAGTTTTGTTTATCGATGAAGAAGAAATCAGGTGCGATGACGGAAAAGGAAGCTTCAGACGAAGAGGTGTTAGTATCAAAGAAAGGCGATTAGTTAAGGTCAACGACCGACTTCTTTTCCAAAACAAGATTGACTATCTTAAAATTCTGCCCGACAATCTAAGTGAAATTTTCACTAACAAAGAACTTGCAAAATCAGCCAAGATTTCAGCTAGAACAGCGCGGCAGATAACTTATTGTTTGAGAAAAAGCGGTTTTATAAGAATAGCTGAAGCGAAGGGTAAACAATTATACTATCGGAAAGCATAGAAAATGTTTGTACGCACCAGCCATACCACACACAAACGGGTGCAAGATTAGCTACATATTTGCTGTTGGGCAGCATTAGCATAGGCTAAACAGAATAGAGAAGTGCAGTCATAGGGGGAATCAAGAAGCTTCTATTAATCATGTTATTTATTGCTTGCTTTGCATCCTTTGACTTTGAAAAAGATTACAATGGGCACATTCCTACCCCCTTTGCTATTTGCTCCCTATTTTTTTTGTTTAAACAAGTAAACCAAAACACTTTTTGCGGATTAAACAATTCGTTCTCTAAATTAGGCAAGTTTTTTAGTACCTTTCAACAAAAAATCAGGTGGGAAATATGAACATAAAAGCGAGAACTGCGTTTTTTCTTGTTCTTACTTTGTTATCTGTCACTTTGCAGCAGTCTCAAAGCGGCGTCTTTGACCCATTTCATACAAAAGAAGAAAAAACTGCAATGTGGGAAAAACTATGGGACAGCCACTCAAACACGGAATACTTCTCTGTTGGAAAAAGTTACGATGGAAGTGACATATTGCTGTTTGTAGCTGGCAACCAAGCTGGCGGACGGGTGCTCTGGGACAGTGAGATTCACGGCAACGAAGATAAAGGTAGTGAAATATTGTTTTTATTGGCGAAGTGGCTCCTAGAAAGTAATACCTCCCAAGCAAACAAAATTCTTGAACAAAACTACGTGATGTTCATTCCCATGGTTAACAACCAAAACGTTAGGGGCAACGGCGACACCGAAATTTCTGCCTACGGTGTGGATTTGAACAGAAACTTTGAAACAGGATGGCGAAAAAGCAGCCCCTCCGACGATACTTACTCGGGCCCGGATCCGATAAGTGAACCCGAAACACGTGTCATGAGAAATATCTTCTCAACCTACCAGCCCACATTCTATGTCAACTTGCACTGCGGAGCAGGCCCATACGCTTCTTTTTACAATGGAAGTAACTTAAGCCTTTCCGAAAACCTAAAAAACACAACTAACCAGATTTGCGTAGAATTGGGCATAACACCTTACCGAACAATCAGCTTTGACTCAAACGGCTATGCGATAGGTGACGCAGTTCTGCTAGGAGTCCAATCAGCATGGCTAATAGAAACCGTTGGCGAAGAAACGGCTTGGAGACACTTACCAGAGAATTATGACGAGATCGTTAACACATACTTTCCCAAGTGCCTTGTTATTTTCAGAGCCATGTGCGAATTATCGCCACCTCCAAGCGATCAACCCGCAAAAATACTATTCATAAACCAAACCCCCTCTCCAAACGCAGTGCATTCACAGAACAGCGTGACGGTCCAAGCCACAATAACCCCAAGCAAAGCAGGAACAAAGAGCGTAACCCTATTTTATACAATTGATTCTATGAACCAATTTCAGATAAACATGACAAAAATAAGCAACAGCGTTTGGACTGGCTCAATACCCTCATTCTCTCAAGCCACGTCTATCACCTACTTTGTAACCGTTGAAGACAATGCAGGAAACATAATGAAATCAGAAACTACAGATAACTCACCATCATACACAGTTCTTCATGACCCTCAAACACCCATACCCACTCAAATGCAAACAGCTCAACCAATTTATTCTCCCGCTCCCTCATCTTCTACAAATAATCCAACCTCTTCACCTTCCCAGGAGGCCATGCCCACACCCGAAGCAAAACCTGAAAAACTTTTGGTCCTAGAGCCAATCTACCTAACCATAGCCACATTAAGCATAGCAATGGTAACCTTAACGCTCCTTACTATCCGAATACACAAATTAGACAAAAAAGAAGGATCCCTCAAATGAAGAGTCTATTCTTTTAAAGTAGATAAATTGTTCTAGACAATGTTAATCTGTCAGATCCTTCTTGAAACTAGTAGAAAGTGAACGAAAACAATAGTTGCAGAAACCGCCAACAGTTCCACTTGAAAAAAGGTTATCCTTCTTTTACCTGTGCTCTGGCCCACGTTGAAACGTTGGTTGGATTAGATTTTAGTCCCAAAATCATTCAATCATCAGTTGGGGCTTTTCAAAGTACATAAAAAGTCTTTTATCCGAAACCGCCCATAATTAACAATTTGAGGACTGGGTATGAAAACTCTTGTAATTTACAACACCCGAACTGGAAACTCGAAATTTGCCGCCGAAACAATTGCGGCAGAACTTGGAGCCGACATAGAAGAAGTAGTTGATTTGAAAAACCGCAAAGGCAGACTCGCATTCTTGCCAAGCGGCATAGAAGCAAGGCAAGGAAAAGAAACCCAGATTGCCGAAACGAAAAGAACCCCAGTTGACTACGACCTTATAATAATCGCACAACCTGTCTGGGCTGGGAGTCCAACGCCAGCAATAAGAACATACTTGAACAAGAGCGACTTGTCAGGCAAGAGGGTGGCGTTGTTCTTCTCGGATGTAGGTGTGGGCCAAGCCATTGACAAGACCAAAACGTTGATGCCGAACTCCACCTTCATCGGCGAGTTAGCCTTGCCAGCAAGAGGTTTTGAGAACAAGGAAGAGACAAAAAACAAAATCGCTGAGTGGTGCAACTCACTCAAGATAACGTAACTTTCTGGGCGATCATCTTGTTTTCTTTTTTTGTCGTTTTTTGTGTATACTCAATTCCGATTATACTTACATAATGATTAATTCCCTACCGCTTGGTAGGCTCTATCTGTATGCCTAACCGCTCGTTTTTAAACTGTCTCAGTTATTCAAAAAATATTCTCCGAAAAAGGTTATTTTTTTGATGTTTGAAGTTTACTTTTCGTGGAAACCAAAACAGCTCCCATGGAAACTATTAAAATCGCGAACAATAGACCTAACGTAGGTGAAAATTCTGGAACTGAAGAATTTGCGGTGAAAATTGACACTGCGTGGGCACTGAAGTGTGTTATGTACCATACATAGTAGTTATTGTTATCTTGTGTGGAGCCTTGGTTCTGAGCAGGTTGGTTATCTATGTAGATTGTTAGGGCTGTTCCATAGGGAACATTGCTTTTTGGGATGGTTAGGTTTCCGAAGCCATGGTACCACTTTCACCTGTACAAGCGACGGGAAACTTAAGCCGTGCCTGATGAGAAGCGACAACCTAACAGCCGTCCTAACCCCATTACGGCAAGGAGCAACGACGAAGACTTAAAGCAGCTGTTTCTGAAAGCAAAATCTGTTAAGAAAACCGTGCAATAAAACTGCCTGAACGCTATTCATGATAGTGTGATAACAGGAATCTCGTTTCTGTTGTGCTTTCTAAACAGACCTACAACCGCATAAGTAAACGTAGCGACCAGCAATGGCAAAATGATCAGCCAAGACAACTCATGAACAGAAGGCGTTGGCGACAGCGTTGAGTTCGGTGAAGACAACCCGTCAGGTATCCTGATTGTTTGTGTGTTGCTCCAACCGCTTGATTCACCTATAAACACGTAAGGATACATATCTAACTGGCTTGTGAAATTAGGATTAAAAACTCGTTGGATACTCCCAATCATTGCCTGTACTTGAAAATCAACTTTATCACCTGCAGACAGGTTCTGTGAGGTATATCCTAAATTATATTGATATTCAACACCAAGATATCCTGAAGAGTATGATAAGATTGTATATTCACCGTCGGACTGGATTGGCACACTATTATTGTTAGGGTAGAGGAGTCTCCAGTCACCATCGTTTATTCTCATGCGAACATTGTAAGCGAGAACGGATGGTTGATTCTTAATTGACAACTCTATTGTTTTGTTTACTGATTGGTTTTCAGGAGGTGAAAAGATCGGTTTTGCGGTGAATTCTGGTACTGAGGGCTTAGGTGTTGACTGGGCATTGGCAGGTTGAACAGTAATTAGGCATAAGCTAACAATGGCGACTGAAAGGATTAATGCTAAACTTTTGCTGATGCTACACATGATTAGCATTGAATTTGAGTTGGTGATAAAAACATATTCGTTAAACTTTCTTGACTACAGTTAGTCAAGGTTTCTTTACGAGAATGCTTAAGTGCAAAGTCTCGCCAAGAAAACATGAGGAAAAAACATGAGAAAACCAGTTGCAGCCCTACTCTTAGCCATAATGCTAATCGGCAGTTTAATCTTATTTGACGGTTTTAACTCAGGCACTGCACAGGCAGCAGGCGTCTCAGGCATAATAAGTTCAGACACCACCTGGACAAGTGTCACCTCACTGACCGGAAACGTCCTTGTAGACTACGGCGTCACCGTGACCGTCCAACAGGGTGCAACCATAAACCTCAACGGCTACTACATACGAGTCAACGGAACACTCTTCCTCCAATCAGGGGTCACCGTTAATATGGGTTCTACAGGAGAAAACGTCGGGTACATGCAAATCAACGGCGCATTAACAGCCAGAGGCACAAGCCAAAGCCCAATCCGTTTCAACGGTGCCTCCCACAGTTGGGACAGCATCTTCGTTCCCCTCTCCCTGTCTTACGTTAGTTTTGCGGCTTCAAGCAGTCCCTGGAATGAACAGACCAGCTCTGGATGCATTATAGAGTATGCAGTGATGGATATGACGGGCATGTCTACAGCTAGCTCAATTCGATTCAGCAGCAACCAGTTGAGTAGCGCAGGAATAAGCCTCAACGGTGGTTCACCGGTCGTCTCAAACAATGTTTTCCATGGTTCGATGAGTATAGCGGGTGGTTCGCCAATTGTATCTAACAATCAATTCATGAACGGTTACATTTGGGTGGATGGCAGCAGCGGCGTTGATAGCCCTGTTATCAGTAGCAACGTCATCTCAAACCCTAATCCTGAATGGCCGTATGCTACGTCTGCTGGGATAGCGGTACTCGGATACCCCTACAGCAGCGGAAGTATGCTAATCGAAAACAATATCATTCGAGATAGCGCCGCAGGAATCAACCTGATTTACCGCGAAAAAACGGACATAAACAAACCTATAACAATACAGCATAATACAATCGTAAACAACACTGTGGGCATATTTGTCGAGGGCAGATTCACCCCCACTGTAACGAACAACAACATCTATAACAACCAGCAAAGCGTGAAAATGGGTTCAGGTGCCTCCCGTGACATTTCGGTTGCCCAAAACTGGTGGGGCACAACCGATATTTCAGCAATAGATAATTCAATCACCGATTTCAACGACGATTTTAACCTGGGCAAAGTCACCTACCAACCAATACTAACTTCACACGACCAGCAAGCACCAGACCTTAACCAGCCGATTCCGCAAGCAACACTTCTCGCTCCCACCCCAGCCAATCAATCCACCAATCAACCCGCCGAAAACTTGCCACCAATGCCAAGTCAATTAGGCACCCAAACGCTGACGTTCCCAAGCCTAAACAGGACAGAAATAGCAATTATTGTGCTGCTTGTAGTTGTGGCTGTGCTGTTGGTTGTGGATGTCCTGTATCGGCGCAAGAAGCGGTATAGAGCTATTTAGTCAAAGTTTCTTGGCATGCGATCTTAGTGTCATCTCTCAAGAATTCTATGATGGCTGATCCTTTGGGGAGATGGCTCCTGCAAGATTCGCTTGCGTTTCTTTCCAGTTAGCAACTCACAGCCTAAAAAGTCACAGTGACAATACGCTATGCAAGCGTCAACAACGAAGGTTACAGCGATTATTCCTTGTTTGAGGAGGAGGCCTTTTGGTAGCCTATTTGATAGGTTTCACCATGCTTTACCATGTATAAACAATTGCCAGCAAATACCCTTGCCTTATTTTGAGCCTTATCCATTTTGCCTTTTGTACAGCTCTTTCTCAGTGATAATTTTTTTATCTACTTTTTTAGAAGTTCCAATATTCTTTTTTCATCACTCATAAAATCCCTAACATTTTGTTCTCATTGTTTTTAATAAAAATATAAGGTGAATTAGAATTAATTAAAAAAAGAAAAAAAAGAATGAGTCGCTTACGGACTAGCTGCTATTATTGGTGTTGCTACTAGCTCGAAAATTGAGTGTCTACCGATTGCTTTTGCGTTTGGATCTCCTAGCAGGGACAGGCAGTCTCTGTTATGCAGCATCGCAGCCGCCGCCACTGAATCGCCTCCGTTGAGAATCTGCTGGTACTTTTGTGTGTAAATGGTGTATGCTGTGTTGAATGCTTCTTGGAATGTTTTGCCTTCAAGCAGAGCAAAATTTGCAGCGTTTGATGCTTCGGTGAACTGGCTGGTCCATGCAAAATAAACCCAATGTAAATCGTGATAGCCCATGTAAGCTCTTGCACCCGAAGTTACAGCTAACGGCCCCAACCCGATAGCAGTATCGCAGGAAACAGTGCTTGCCGCTTTGCCCTTAAGTAAATCTACATTGTTGTTGTCAATAGCGTTCTCAAACGCGTTGTTATGTTGCCCGCACATAACAAAGTCTCCGCCGTGATCATAGTGAATGACAAAGTCAAACGGTTTAGTATTGATTGTCTGGGTTACGTTAGCTCGGTTAGTATCGTTTAGTTGCAGATCGGTTACGTTCCATCCTTCGGCAATGGCTTTGGATTTTACTGCTTCGCAAGCTTGAAATGAGAAGAGGCCGGTGTAATTGTCGTTTGGGAATTTTGGTCGGATGATGAGAAGATTTTTTGTTGTCCACCAGAGTTTTAGTTTGTTAATCAAAAGCTTTTCTGAAAGTGTTATGTTTGCGTTTGCTGCAGAAATCTTTGCAGAACTCAGGACCGTAGTGGTCATTTATTGTCCCTCTCGTTTTTTTGTGGTTTCAATGCGTAGCTTGTTAATCATGGTTACAAGTTTCTTGCCGTATTCGGTATCCGCTTGTATTTCCTTGGCTATGTCTTCTGGAGTGAAGGATTTTGTTCCGACTGCAGCAACTACTTGTTTTCTTTTCGCCGCTGGCATGGCTTTAATCCAATTATTTACTTCGTCAATAGCGAGTTGCTTAGTCATTTGTTTTTGTTTTTTTAGTTCTTCGTCAAAACTAGGCATTTAATCGCCTATCTTGACTCTTACGTCATATGTCATTTATAAGATCTTCGCAGCCAATTTAATTTGTTAAAAGTGTTGTTCAAATGAACTGGGATACAAGATGTAGCCTCAGGTCAATTTTTTCTGATTCAATTTATGTCGCCCGCACCAGCGTATACACATTGACAAGCTAACTTGACAAGGTTGCAAAGCATACCTCGCAAAACAAGCGAACTATGCTTTTCAAAAAACATTATCTTGAGAGATAGAAGCTAGATTGCAAGGTGGGCTAAAATGAACGGAGAGAGAGATAAGTTGCAACCATTACAGAGAAGAAAACCGTTAGAAATTAAATCCTACTATGGTGGGGTGTACCTCTATCTCATGAAAGCACGCTCGAACCAATCAAGATAACCATTAGCGTATAAGCATAACTGAAATTTCAGAGAATTACAGAATAAGAATCAAGATTTAGTTACTTCTTCCAGGGTCTCTTTACGCCTGCGTTATCCCAGTATCCGCAGCACATTCGTTGGGTAACAAACATCTTTATTTTTTCATGGTTACAAAATTTCTTGTTTGCCGCATCGCTTTTAGAACCTCCGGGCAGGGTTATAAGGTCAGCTGTTTGAGCTCTCTTCATTTCTTCCGGCGTTTTTGGGTCAATCCCACTTGATCGTTTAATTCGCTTGAATCTACAGGCTCTTCCTTTTTTGACACATACAGGCAATTGTAACAGTTTGTACCAATAATTTTTTGTTGTTGCATAAAAAACAGCTCTAAATCAAATAACTCAGGGTTCAATTTAAGGGTATTCAGCGACGATACCCTATCAAACTCGACAAGTGTTATATAGCAACACTTCTGAATAGAATCAAAGAGGCGAGCGCTAATTGAAAAGCAAATACTTTGGAATTGCGGCAGGCATAACTGCTCTTATCAGTTTGTTTCTTCCCTGGTTCTCCATCGATTTATGGACTCAAAACTCAAGCAGCACCATGAACTTCGTAGCCTATCTATATCAGCTAACAGGAACCGTAGAAAGTGTCACAAAAACCATGTTTTTGGTAGTGTGGTTCAACGCCGCCGCCCTTGTTTTAATGCTCACAACAGGAGTAATCTGCATTGCCGCCAGCTTATTCTCCAACAGAAGAATCCCAATGCTTTTTGTTGTTTCATGTGCTCTTACACTTGTCGCAATGACGGTCTTTGGATTTGGCTTAGCTAACAGCAATTTTGCCGTAGAACGCTTGAATCCCGGATACACCATTAGCCAATTTCCACAAGGAACATTTGGGTTGACAGCTGAACAATCAATGCAAAATTCGTATGACTATTCATGGGCGATTGGAATCGGCTTCTGGATGGCTTTAGCCGTAGCAATTCTTTCATTAGTTACCGCAATAGTATCTAAAAGAAGTCTTGCAAAAGTCCAGGCATAGTTGGCTTAAGACTAAATTTTGCACACATGTGATTAACAAGAAACTCCTTTTTGAGGAGGACTACTTTGTACCTTTTAAATACGCGATTGAAATAGTCAAGCACTTTATTGCAGTAACCAAAGTTGGCTTTCGCCAAAGAAATAAGAAGAACATATTACTAAGTTGACTTTCAAATCCCCTAAAGGTAGATTCTGAAAAATTCAATTATAGCTTAAATTTGATTCCTTGTACTTTCTTAAAATTATAGAGACGACTTTGCTGAGGACAGTCTCGTTAAGCCCGATTCTTTGTGTTAACTATCGAGATTACATCTCGGTCAATATTTAGAAAAAACCTAATTGGTAGCTTTTCAGGCCGTTTTTCGAAAAAAAGAGGCGGAAAAACGATAATCGTTCATCAAATATAGATCTTTGACAGTAAAGTCCTTTATACTAGGTAAAACCTTTTATATGTTAGCGCGCGGAATTGCATTATTTCTCTTTTAAGCTTTAAACGGCATTAAGCGATTCAGTGAT
>CAVRZF010000014.1:0-8069 GCA_963725715.1 Candidatus Bathyarchaeota archaeon | reverse complement strand
CAGTCAGAAAAATCCTTGTCTCATTAACAGGCTGCTTTTCCAGCTTAAACTTGAAACTGTTGACATTGAGGTTTTTTTCTGCGTAATTGTACGCTTGGTCAACCGCTACTACGTTCATGGTGGCGATTTTTTCGTGGAAGGTAGCTTTTATTGCGTCTTCAACCAGTTTTTTATCGTATTTGAGTAATGCAAAGGATACTCCTATTGTTAGGACGTTTATCATTTTTGAAAGCATACTTATTTTTTCTATTTTGAGGGTTTTACCGATTTCTGATAGCAAATCCAAGTATGGGACAGCAAAAACCTGAATGTTTTTCCGCTTGGCGTAATCGATAAAGTCATTGATTGTCTCGTCAACATTATTTTCTTTCATGAAGATGCTGATATGATTCTTATATTCTTCAGAAAACGTTGGTATCCCTTTCAAAACATTGACGCCTAAGTCGCGTGAATCAACAATTATTCCGCCTTCATTCACGACTTCGCCGACATGTCGAACAACGGTTTCAGCGTCAAAAGCCGCAAGCAAATCCACCTCAGCAATATTAGCCAGAGTAGGCTCTTTGGAGACACGTTGCAGAAAATAGCTGTGCATTGTTTTGATATTTGAGTGGTATTCTCTTCTGCCGAAAACCCACAAGCCGCCGTAGCCGCAAGCTCTACCAAATATGGTGGAAGCTGTGTCAACGCCGCTTCCTTGTGGTCCACCTGCCATCCAATTTATGCTTTTGATTACCATTTTTGTTTCCCTTTGAAATTCAGCTCTGTTTTGTGGGGGGAGTTAGCCGCCGCCTGTTGCTTTATCAATACCTATACAACAAGTGCACTTCACGGTTTCTCCGCAGTAAGGACAAACGCAAGTGCAATCGTCAATAAAATTTCCGCAGTTTATGCAACGAGGCAAATCTTTTTCGCTCATCAACTTTCGCCTCTGCCAATAAATACTGTTGATGACCCTTCTGAATTAAGCTTTCGGAAAAAGGAACATAAACCTATACCGAAAAGGAAAAGAAAAATAGGTATTATCTAACGAAATCATCGAATGTCCAGAAGTGGTTTTCTTCTTGAAGGATAATGTCTTCGAACATGCGTCTTGTGGTCGTATCTCCGCGCTTGAGTGCTTCAGCAATAATTTGCCGATACAGAGAAATCGCGCTGCTTTCCAACACATGGTCTAATCTAAGGAAATCTTGAGCTGTATCGCCGACGACTGGAAGTGGATCTGGCTTGTATGTTGCTTCGCCTTCAAGCAGGTAAATGCGTTCGCTGATTTTTTCTAGATGATCCATTTCTTGCATAAAGACATCTTTCAGGATCTTACTTACCACGCTTGCTTTGTTGGATTCAGTGATCGCCTCTAGTGCTGTGTTCTTCATTCGAAGTTCAAGATAAGCCATTTTTTCATGTTGATTAGTATACTGAATAATTCCAGTAATTTCGGCAGAAACAGCCTTGTTTAAGAGTGTAAAGTAGTCGTCTGTGTAGATTTTTCTCCATTCAGGCAATGGCACTTTGCTCGGTTCTTCTTTTTCGTCTTGGAACTTTGTGTATTCTTGGAATTTGAATAAGTGCCCTTCTTCTTCACCGTAGATTTTCTCGAAAAGTTCACGAGTTTCCCAATCGCCCATTTTTCCAGCGGTATCGATGATTTGGCGGTAGAGCGTTAATGCTTCTTCTTCAGCTCTTACGCCTAATTTGCCAAATTCACTTATGCTGTCGCCAACTGTGATTTTGCTTGATTTGGTTGATGCTTGTCCACCAAGATAATAAATGCGCTCCATTATGCTGGCGGCATGCTTCATTTCTTGGATGGCGATTTCTCTTAAGAACTTTCCAACGGCATCATAGGTTGTTTTGTCTAAAAGTATGTTTTCGGGGATAGTTCTTCTAACAAGTTTCTCCATTTTTCCATGCTGAAGTATATACTGAAGTGAAACTCCAATTTCACGTTCAACAGCTTTGTTCAGTAGGTCTACGTAGTCCGGGGTTATTTTAACTGCCATAATAATCACAACTTCTATTCCAAGAGGGAGTTGTATCTAAGATATAAGATTTCTTATAAAACAAATTCAGGCAGAAAAATTAAGACAGCTTTTTGCCGCACGACCAGCAGTAGTCGGAATAAAGACTATTGTCAGCACCACAATAGGGGCAAATCTTCCTGTCCACTGAGCTGCTGACGGGCATTATTACTGGGGGTGTTGAGTAAATTTGGGCTACATCCGGGGTTTCGGTTGCTTTTGGCTTGAGCGAGCGGAATCCTGATAGGGCAAAAATCCAAGCGACCCAAATAAGTATGCCGCCGACGAAAACTATTGTGAGAACGGTACCGAGCAGATATAATAGTCCGGCAGTTTGGAAATTGTGGATGCCTGACTTGTCTCCGAGCTGGTTGAAGGCGCGCATATAAAAAACAGCAGCTGATACACCGACAATAAAAGTTACAGCAAATAAGGCTAAAAATGATACAATAAATGTCACCGCTATTGGAGCGACCGACGAAGAATTAGCCGATGGACTAAACATTCGAGTTGTCACAAATAAGAAAAGCAATACTACCATGGCGATAACTCCGCCTCCCATATTTATTAGAAAACCGTAAAGTGCATTCTTGTAAATGCTAGGTTCATTGAAGTATTGGCTTAAGTAGTGCATGGCGATGACGAACAGGATGATTCCTACGAAAGATAGGATGCCGAGCGCTACTATCAGAACTGAGAAAAACCCAGGGGAGCCCAAGGGATAGCCAATAGTGTGGTTTGAGCCATTTGCTATTGATGGAATAGACGCAAATATTGAAATTAGCAGAACTCCAAACAATGCGACGTATATGATGGGGATTATTACTGCTATTAAGCTGGATGTTACGCCTAGTTTTCTGCCTGATTCAAGCGACATAACGAACCCTTCAAGCTTTATTTACAGCAATTTACGAAAAAACCTCGGCATATTAAAAACGAAAAAAGCTTAGCCGCTTATTTCCATTTTTTCGAGGACCACTTAAAGAAGCTAGTTGGTAATATTTTGATTATTGGAATTTCGCCTTCTTTCCAGCCGCCTTCTTCAGTTTGGTATTCAGGGTATTTTTCTTTAAGAAGTGAGTGTGCGTACTGATATTCTTCGCCGTTCCAGAGGAGTTCAGCTTCGCCTTGGATGCGGACACCTTTGATGTTTGACCAATTTTCCTTATCGTAGTCGTCAAAGACTAGTGACACTTGCGGGTTTGCCTCAATATGTTCAAGTTTGGGCGTATCAGGGTCAGAGGCTATGTAAACAAATACTCCATCAAAAACTGGCCAGACAGGTCGTACCATTGGCTCGCATTCCTCAGTTACTGTTGCAAGCCTGCCTATAGGTAATTCATGAATGAAGGCAACGTCGCGTTTCGAAAGTTTCTTTGACATTATTTAGACACACTCAAAAATAGAAAGATAGAGGGAGTATTTCTCTATTTCTTTTTGTTAACCTTGACCAAATGATTTCTTGGGGCTCACCTACCCTGCATACGCCATAATCCTGCCATGGCAACTCAATAATATCCGTTGCTGACTCACACAATAGCGTACAGTCCACTGACGAGCGACATTTAGGGGCAGGTTCTAAAATCTATCGGGATTAACTGCCAGTAGTTTTTTCTTGTTTCTGATTTGATGACACATAGATTGTTACAATCAAAGCCACTAAAACAAGCAACCCTACAGGCAAAAATACCCCAAACAAAATATCTCCAAGTAAATTAGCAAAAACAATCATGTAAACAGAAGCGATTATAGCTACAGATATCCAACAACTAACAACTGCTGCTGTTCTAAAGTCCAAAAATCATACCTCTCGAATAAAATAGTCTAACAAGCTATTTATAAATTGGCTCCAACCCAAACAGGCCAAGTTTTCTTGAGTAACCCATTCATAACCAAAAAAACAAAAAAGAAATAAGTTAACCTAAGCCGTCATTAATTTTCCAGAAAGGTTTAATTGAAATATCATAGTACTCAATTGCTGAAACAGGCTTAGAAACAAAACTTTGGCGTGCGGGATTGCCCTAGCCTGGTAGGGGGCAGGCCTGCTAAGTCTGTGGTCGAAAGGCCGCGTGGGTTCAAATCCCACATCCCGCGCCACTTTTACCATGTGTTTTCTTTAGTGATGACGCTGGCTAATTCTGGCAAACTTAAATGGCTTGTAAACACTCTTGTTTACAGTGACCTTTGATGGCTCAAGTTCAATTAAGACTTCCCGAAAAAATGGTTGCAGAAATTGACGGTTGGGTGGCAGAAGGTCGGTTCAAAAGTCGAAGTGACGCTATAAAAACGATAATAAGCCTCTATGAGGAACGTGAGAAAACCCGAAAGTTCTACGAGTTGCTAAACAAGCGCAGTGAAGAAGCAAAGAAGCAGCCTGAGAAGATGGTTCCGTTAGAGGAAGCTTAATCATTTGGCTTTCAAGGTTTTCTTGCATCCCAACGCTATCAAAGACCTAAGAAAACTCGATGAAACAAATAAGGTAAAAATTAAAAAAGCGCATGGAGAGCTTGCAGTTGATCCGTACAAAGCAGGAAAGCCATTGCATCCCTCCCACTTCTGGAGCATAAGGTCGGGAAATTACAGAGCGATCTACGAGATCGACGCTGATCGGAGCCAAATAACAGTGCTTTTTGTCGGCCACCGAAAAAAAGTGTATGATGACTTTTCAAAAGTCCTTTAAAAAATCAAATAAGAACTTGGAGCTATGATACTTTTTAAAAAGCTGAGGTATCTTGCAGGACATTCTTGCTAAGTCCGTGGTCGAAAGGCCACGTGGGCTCAAATCCCAAGGTACTGCCGGAATGAAATGTTGCGCGCGTTTTTGCATCTATTTGGGTTTGAGTATCCAGAGAACCGTTTCCCAGTCTCTGCCCGCCGCTTCATGCTCCATCCTGAAACCTGCCAGAAAAGCTTGCGCTTCAGTCGCTAAGTAAGGTTTATTCTTAATTATTTCCTGCAATGCGATTATGGGTGGCCGAACATAAAGCTCCCAATCCTCCTTTGAGACAACAAAAAGGCCCAGTTCCTGGAGATTCAGATCATGCAGTTGCCGTCTCGTTTCGGGCAAGGTGAGGAAGGTATCTTCTTTGCATTGCAAGGCACACAGGACTTCGGGTTTAACGGGTCGGCTTTTCCAAACGGGTTCACCATATAGCACTACACCGTCGTCTTTGAGCAAGCTCCTGAAAAACTTGAAGGCGCTAGACCAGCCGCCGAACACTTCAGCCCCGACACCTAACGACGCAACGACATCGTATTTTTTTGTGGGCACGAAACTTTTGAGGTCTTGGCGGAAGAAGCAGGCGAGGTGTGATAGGTTCAGAAGTTTGGCGCGGGCGTTGGAGTAGTCAACGTAAACTTGGCCTCTGTCAAAACCTTCAACTTGAACACCGAATATGCTTGCCCAGAAAAGGGCAGGGAAACCTTTTCCGCATCCGAGCTCAACAAGCGTTTTTCCGGGGGCAAAATTGGCTAGTTTGCCTGCTGCCTGCAGTGTTTGTAGCGAGATGGGATTGAATATGTCTGAGTACTTGAAGATTTCTTCGTAAGATATCAGCGTTGATTCCACCAACTGGAGAACTATGTTTGATTGAGGAACTATATCTTTTTTGCCTTAAGCCATTTGACACTTCTTCGACATGGCTTTTCAGTTAGTCGCACAAAAAGCCGAATCAATTTCTTGTATCAAATTCGTCGCGTTTTCGTGTGTAACTTAAGCGTGAATGTAAATCTAATGGCCCTCGCCATTTTCGAATTCCGTCAATTTACGAATTCTGCGCGATCCGTCGTGCAGACTTTCATCATAACAAGTTAGCCTTCTACCAATCTAATTGATGCTGGGCAAACGGCTGAGGATACCGTTCCCTCGACCGCCGTCAGCTTTAGTTTTTAACACTATTTTCCAACTCATCAAAAGCTGTTCAGTGCCTACATAAAGTTTAACATCTTTTGCTTGTAAAATTAAGGAAGGGGTTAAAGCGTTGCCATGTGAACGTTTGAACTCTTCCAGCCTGCCGTTAAGCATACTCTTGAATCCTCCACACAAAGGTTCAACCCCTCTACTGCAGCAACCTAAACCCACAGACAACCGACTCCAACCCACATATCAACGTACATAAAGTTCAAACAAGACCACCCTAAACCATAAAAAGTTCACAATCTTAAACAATCTAAACCATTCTTAACCTAATTTTCCAATTCTACCCCAATCCAACCATATTACTCCTAAAAAAACACTAAAAATGAACCTCAAAGTTCAAAAAAACGAAAATAAATAAAATTACCAAACGATTCGGAAAAAACAAAAAACGAAAAAGCGCAGACATAACTTAAGTGGCTTCTGTTACTTCATGCGCTTTTTTGAATGCAAAAGCCAACGGCACGGTTGCAACGCCAATCGTTGCCGCTATGACGAACACTAACCCGTCAAAGCCCACAGAGATTCCAATTCCAAAGACGGTTGCCGCAAGTACAGGTGCTATTGTTTGTGCTAGTCCTGCGATTGCCCAAGCAACTCCGAGTGCTCCACCTTGTGCATCTTTAGGAGTGTTTAGAGAAATTAGCGTGTTAAATGAAACATACAGTATGCCAAAGCCAAAAGATGACAAAGCAACAACCAAAAACAGCAAAACCAAATTGTTAACAACTGAGAGAGCAACTAGACCAACGGCAAAAACAGCGACGCTAAGCAATGTCAGGGTTAACTGACTTAACCTTTTACCCAACGCTGGCAAAAACACCACTTGCGTAACAACACTTACGCCACCGACAAAAAAGAACACCAAACCCGTTTGCAAGGAACCAAAAGCAAAAACTTTCTGTAGCCAAGGTGATAGAGAAGCCTGCAAGAAAACAAATGCCACAAAGAACAAAAAGTACATGCCGAGCAGCAGAGCGATTTTGCTTTTTCTAAGAATTTTTAGAAGAGCTGAGAGAGATAGCACTGTTTTTTTCATGTTAAAACTTGTGGGTTCTGGCAGTCGGAAGTAGGCTAAAACCAGGTTTGTGAATGCCAGAGCAGAAGACAAGAAAGAAGGGATCCCGTAGCCGAAGAGGTTACTTAGTGTTCCGCCGATTGCTGGACCCATAACAAACGCGACGCCAGCAGCCGCACCCAATAGCCCAAGGTAACGGAGTCTTTGATTTGGAGTCGTAACGTCTGCAATGTAGGCTTGTGCCACGGGCACAGTGGCGGCGGTGGTTCCTGATAGCATCCTGCCAAGGAACAGCAACCAAATTGCTTGTGCTGAGCCAAAGAGGAAATAGCTTAAGCTTGAGATGGCTATGCTAGCAAGCAGGATTTTTCTTCTGCCGTAACGGTCGCTAAGCCGAGCAACAAGTGGTGTGAAAATAAAAGACATGAGGCTGTAGGAAGCGAGTAGAACTCCGTAGAGGAACGCTGAGCCGCCGAGGGCTTGCACGTAGAAGTACAGGTAGGGTACAACGATGGCAAAGCCTATGTTATCAATGAAAACAAGGAGAAACAGTGCACTAAAAGCTGACCTTTGGAGGGGAACGCCAGCTTGATTGCCGTTTGCCAAAAAATATCACTAAGGGTTAAGTATGCATTAAGCAAATAAGCATTTCAGTAAGAATTCTAAGGTCAAAAACAACAGGTAAATTGAAAACAGTAACTATTCAAAAGTGTGTGACCACAAACAACAAAAGCGAAACTGTCTGATTAAATGCCAACTCAATCTTTTTTGTGATTATCCAAAGTTTTTAATAACCAATCATCCAAATAAAATGCATGAATTAAGTGCCCTTGAAATTACAGTCAGTATAACTTGGCACCCGAGCGTACTGTAGTGTCAGCGGCAAACCAAAATTTGAGCAGGGAGAAAAATACCTTGAAACCAATTAAGGCTTTAATCGTGTTGTTGATGATAGTTCTTGTTTTTCCAGCAACCTCAACATTACTTCAGATCTCACAAAACAACAGTCCCGCCACAGGCTCAAGCCCCCCAATTTTCGTAAGCGCTCGCACCCCAAACGTAACCTTAGCGGGTGAAGAACGCGGTGGAGACAGGTTTGTTACAAATATTATAG
>CAVRZF010000013.1:0-557020 GCA_963725715.1 Candidatus Bathyarchaeota archaeon | reverse complement strand
AAGCTCTCCTCTTAAAAATTTCCGGTTTTAAAGGAACCGATGTCTTAATTTCCTTTGAAGGAACCAAACAAGCCGATTCAAAAGAAGAACAAACAGATTTATGCATACTCGAAAAAGCCAGCTTAATCAAAGGCAACACCAAAAACACTGATCACAATACCTACCGACAATACGAACTCACAGAGAAAGGAGCTGAATTAGCAGAAAAACTCTCAAAAGAGGACTGAAGTAGGGTATGAATAACGATTTTAAAGTAGGGGATTATGTTGAGTGGAATTCAGAAGCAGGCAGAGTTCAGGGAACAATAAAGAAAAAAATTACCTCCGAAATCGAATTCAAAGGGTACACAGTTCACGCCTCAAAGGAAGAACCGCAATATTTGATCAAGAGCAACAAAACCGAACACTTAGCCATGCACAAAGGCTCAGCCCTCAAAAAGATAACCAAAAAATAAAGGACACTTTCGATCTGAAAACTTTTTCAAGATTGAGCGCTAAGTTAAAATCTGTGATTGACTAAAAGACTTGTTAGTTTCTCTTAATTATTTTTTGGGAGTTGATATTTGTATGTCTTCGGAACTTAAAATTATATTGAGCAAGGTAGCAGTGAAAGATAATGAACGTAAAGAAATAGAGTTTGAAGAGGGTATAAACCGCTACAAATCTCTTCTGCTCAGGGTGGCAAAAGTCAAACCTTTTGATGTGCTAGTTTCGTCTGAAGGAACTGAACAAAGCGATATGAAACAAACTGTGCTAGATTTGGACGTACTCAAAAGAGCTCGCTTAGTGAAAGGACAAACGAAAGAGACAAATCATAACATATACCGTCAATACGAGCTTACCCCAGAAGGAGCTGAATTAGTGGAAAAGTTCTCAAAAGAAACCATAAGCAACAAAGAAGCTCATCAGACCCACACGTTGGGGGCGCCGCCATCTCAAGAAATACCAGTAAGGGGCGCAGAACCAAACCAGATCCCTTGTCCAGTCTGCGGCAAAACCTTCAAGACCAACTCGGAGATGAAGAGACACAGAGACGCAACTCACCACGAAACAAAAGGACACGAATAAGAAATGAGCAGAATTGCGATATCCATTCTTGCTAGGTAGAAACAATACTTAAAACAGTTGGCTCACGATCACCAAGTTGACCTAAATCGCGTAATCGGTGAATTGTGTGAGTGGGCTTTTTACAATCCTAAAGGCAAGAAACAGTTTAAACTGTGGTTAGACGATGCTTTCACACCAAAAGGTGAAGCTGAAGATCAAGAACAGGCTGCAGTTGCCAGAGAAAGAGCCAGTGAAGAAGAGAGACCAAACTCAAAAAACAATTCAAAGAGAATAAAAAATGTCAATCAAGAAATCAGAAAAAATCGACTGGAAAGAAGCAGAAGCTATTTTGACAAAAAAAGAGATAACAGATTCAATCAAAAAACTTCAAGGCTGGCAGTTAAAAGGCACAACAATAGAGAAAACTTTCAAATTCAACAACTTTGAACAAGCCATCAACTTCATTATAAAAGTTGCCTACATCGCCACAGTTGAAAATCACCATCCTGACATTATGCTATGGAACATCAATAACGTGAAACTAACGATAACAACGTTCTGCACTGGAGCATTATCCAAACTTGATTTCATTCTCGCATCAAAAATCGATCAAATATAGAATACCAAAAACTATTTCAATCAAAATTTATTTTTCGGATTGCAGTTTCAAATACTCACCTACTAAAATGGCTGCTGGATAGAGCACTTCTTCTTCGGTTTGCGCGTGCAATGTTAGTTTTTCTGCAAATTGGACATACTCAAGCTTGTTTTCTTTCAGAGCCGCTTCTGTCAATGCTTTGAGTCGAGCAACTATTTCTCTGTGTTCACTGAGCATTTGATTAAGTTCTGCTCTTAGTCTATCTGCCATAGCTATTGCATCTTTCATTTCTGACGTTATTTGACCGTTCGAAAGTTTAGATAGCAAACCAAGTGGCGGCAATGCGAATTCTTCCTCCTTCAAAAAATGCGGCTGCAGAACCTCTAGCACAGCTTTTGCTGCGTCTCCAACTGAACCAGATTCCATTGTTGCTTCTTCAAGATCTTCATGGAGTTCCTCATGCTCCAACTTTATTGATTTAGGTACTTCAAATTCCATACTAAACCACAAAATAGAACTTCAGTTGCCATTGTTAATAACTATTGTCGAGCCTTGAAGTCCGCGCGATGAATTCTAGTAAAGTAGGCTTTAAGAATTGGAGCTGACATTATCCAATGTGGTGTTTTTAAATGGAAACTACTCGAAAATTTACTCTTGAGGAACTTGGTAAATTTGATGGCAAAGAAGGTCGATCAGCATATGTTGCTTTCAAAGGCAAAGTCTATGATGTAACCGATTCACCCCAATGGTTGGAAGGTGATCACCTAGGTCATGCAGCAGGCGAAGATCTGACAATGCAGATGGAAATTGCCCCCCACGACGAAGAAGTAATGGATAGAATGAAACTCATCGGAGTTCTATCTAAGTAGACCTTCTTTTTTATTTTATTGAAGAAATTGCAAAAACAAAAAGACGACTAATAGTTCAAAAATTGAAGACTATTTCAACAAATATACGATTGCTGAATTCAATGGAGAATTTGTCTTTCAAGTTGAAGCCGCTTGTGCCTTTTCGGCTAGATTTGACAGCTTGGGCTCTGCGACGGCGCTTGAATAATATTGTTGATCGATGGGTTGACGAAAGTTGGAGGAGGGTGTTAGTTATCAGAGGGACGCCTGTAGAGACTGTGGTAACCCAGACGTTTGATAAAGGCAATATTTTCCTTAAAGTAAACTTGGCTGGATTGCGCTTAGATTCCCAAATCGAAAATGATGCTACAGAGGCTGTTGAGAAGTGCCTTAGCATTAAGGCAGACCTCTCCAAGTTTTATGAATTTGTTTCCAAAGATGAAAAGTTAAATTTTCTGGCAGAACGTTATTGTGGGCTTAAACCTCCCCGCTTCCCAACAGTTTTTGAAGCATTCGTGAATGGCATAGCATGTCAAGAAATCTCTTTGCATCTTGGCATAATTCTACTTAACCGTTTAGTTTCAACATATGGAAAATCCATCCAATGGAATGATACGGTTAGTTACGCTTTCCCAAGCCCAGAAGATCTCTCAAAGTTGAAAACCGAGGATTTTAGAAAGTTAGGCTTTAGCCACCAAAAAGGGCGAGCCATAATTGAGCTAGCTCAGGCAATTGTTGCAGGACAAGTCGACCTTGAGCAAATGAAAGTGTTGAATGACACTGAAGCATTGGAAGAGCTGTTTCAACTGAGGGGAATTGGACCTTGGACAGCCGATTACATACTTCTGCGAGGGCTAGGACGACTCAACGTTTTCCCAGCTGACGATGTCGGAGGACACCGAAACCTTCAACGTTGGCTTAAACCAACCCGAAAATTGAGCTACGAAAAAACCCTAAAGATAGTGGCACAGTGGAAACCTTACGGGGGCCTCATATATTTCCATCTGTTAATGAATCGTCTAACCGAAGAGGGCTACTTGCATGAAAAAAGTAGCATATGAATCCAAACCGATATTGACTGTATTTACAATAGGACACTCTACACATACACTTGAAGAATTCATCAAAATTATCGAGAAATTTAAAATAAAAAAAATTGTGGACGTGCGAACAATCCCACGGTCAAGGCATAATCCTCAATTTAACAAAGAAACCCTGCCTACAAGTCTAATTTCAGCTGGAATTGGCTATATGCATATTGCCGGGCTGGGTGGTTTAAGGCACACAAAAGTTGATTCTCCGAACAAAGGCTGGCGAAACGCTTCATTTAGGGGTTACGCTGACTATATGCAAACACCAGATTTTGAAGAGAGCCTGAACAAGCTCATCGAAGTGGCGAAGAAAGAGCAGATTGCAGTTATGTGTGCTGAAAGTTTGCCTTGGAGATGCCATCGTTCTCTTATAGCTGATGCTCTTTTGGTCAGAGGATTCAAGGTTGAACACATAATGAATAATGTGAAAATTCTAAAGCACACTCTCACACCTTGGATTAAAGTTGAAGGAACAAAAATCACTTATCCTCCAGCGAGCAACAAAAAAGAATAGTTCGAAAAAAATCAAGCAGATGTTTAGGCAAGAATTATTGGTAGATAATTTCCTTTCACAGAAGGTTGTCGTGATGCCAGATATTTTTGCGACAACTGCGGCGGTTCTTCCTCAAGAAAAGAGAGGAAAACAGGTTTATTGCATTATCTACAGTTTCTTCTTAAAACGATACTTGAGAAGATATCCTATTATCATAATAACAATGGTTACAACGATGACGATGTAAAGTGTCTCTGTAGTCATTTACCACCACCTCGCTTCAACGTGTTGTTCTGTATCTAGGCAAGCATAAAGAGTCTTTACTTCCATTTTGTCAGTATTTCCTCCCTTCGAAAAGTTTTTGTGCTCAGATAGAAAAGCGTCACATCAACCGCTAAAAGTACCCCTGAGATTATGAGCAGGCCATTTACGTCAAGGGTTATTATGCCTGTCTCGCTGAGAAGGTACGTGCCCAGTAAGGGAAAGAGAATAAAAATTCCAAAACTGTTAGCGCTACGTACATCATTAACTCTCGAAGAAACAATGACGCTAAACAGAACACTCATAACAATGGCGACCGGCATCAAAACTAACAGCAAAGTGGCGATGTTCCAGTTTGGAAAATAATAGTAGCCAAGCGTACTGAAAGTAACCTCATCAATGCCCACCATGAAGACTACTGCAGCAGCATACATTGCTAACAAAGTTGGAATAATTGCGGAAATGGCTTTTCCAAGTAATATTTCTCCATCAGTAAGGGGCGTGGCTAGAAGCGGTTCCAGACTCTTCTCCACTTTCTCCCCCACTATACTGTAGGAGGCAATCCCTAAGGGAACGTATGATGCACCTATAACAAAAAGAATGAAAAGGAGGTAAGCAAATTTGGAAGCACACCCGGCGCTGCGAGCCCGTGGCTCCCCCTTATTGCTAAATATTCCAGTATCAAAGGAAACAGAACCGAGATAACTACTGGGAAAATAATAATTGAGTACCAGACGTTTTTTACTCGCCTAAATATCTTGAAGTCCCTAGCTGCTACAATCCACGCCTTTGAGAGCCTCATTTTTATTTCCTCACAAGTTTTAGATAGGTATCTTCTAAAGTTGAGCCTACCACATTGATTGATTTGACATGACCGCCCGCTAGCACTATAGTCTCTATAACAGGTGAATTTTCCTTGTCTGGATTTTCCACGTCAAATGTTATCGTGTCGCCGTCGATAGACAGGTTCTTGAGTGATAGTTGTACGTAGCATCAGTTTTACTTCTTCTACTTCTGATAGCGTCTGTTTGAGGAGCTGCTGGTTGTACTTTAATCGACCTATCTTATCGCTTTGGCTGCGCTTCTTTTTCTGGGTTTGAACAGGTTTTTCAGACTCTTCCATATCAAAATGCACACTCCAAGAATTCTCTTCCATTAACAGAGGGCAAAATTAGCACTGGGTAATCAGGACCAACCAACTACAGAAAAGCATCTTGCAAAAAGCATGGACTTTTCCCATACCTCTAAGCTATGGGCCAAAATGCCTTTTGAACAGGTTTTTACTGCCATTATTACGATTCTAAGCTTAAGATTTTCTGTGACTATCCTAAGACACATAGCTATTTCCTCCATCTACTGAACCTTTAGGCGACGTCTCTGGGTATCCTTCAGAATTCACAAGTCTGCCCAAAATATCGGCGACTCTACCTAAGTCACAGCCCATCTTCTCCAGTCGGGCAAGGCTGCCTGAAATCCTCTCCAAATCACAAAGAACATTATCAAATTGACCTTCAAGTTTCTTGACCCGCTCAGGCATCAGCAAGTACTCAACTGCAGCGTCGCGGCCAAGGTGATCAAGCTCGCCCTCATCTTCTCCTGGACTATCATCAATAACTCGTTTGGGAGTGCTTACCGTAAAATAGCGGTTGAGCAGATTAGCCACAGGATCATCTACGCCTAACTCGTGGCGTTTGTTTATTTTGCCGTCACCTAAAACGCAGCCGTACTTGCTCATCAAGCCTTTAGCGACTCGGTCAGCCAAAGTTTTGGCGGTTGTCACTAACTCTCCGGGACTACGACCATACAGCGTTTCCACGTGAACAATCCAAGAAGTCGTCGTATGACGCACCTTAACACCTTGCTCCAAACCCAAAAGAGCCGTCCAATTCTGCATCTCAATCCGCTTGAAATCTCGCGGATGGATAAACTCCCTCGCGTAAAACTGGGAACTTGAAAAAACATCGATGCAAGCCGAAAGACGCCGCTGCTGAAAAGTACTCCCTCACATGATATGAGAAAGTTTTGACCTCGCTCAGTCAACTCATAATCTACGAAGTTGCTGCGCTTTAATCTGCGGATTAAACCTGCCTTTTCCAGCTTCTTTACATAGTAATCAACGTGCTGTTTGCTCCATCCACGGACACGCCCTATCTTGGCAGGATACATCTTAACCTCAATGCCCTTCAGTATCGGAATGACGCGGGTGCGAACGGTAGAGAAGTCAAATTTGACTTTGGACTTTGAAAGCGAAATATTTTGACTTCTATCTACAGCTTCTTTATCCAAAAATTTAGCACCTGTTCCTTCTTGAGAATTTATCGCAGGCAGGTGAAGATGCAAGTTGGTTAAGCGATTTCTTTCCTGTTAAAGTGGGCTCAGTACACCGTCCACACCAGAATGCACAATCAAAACAAAAGAAGGCTTGCACAGAAAAAGCCATGAACTAAGATGTCTCCTTTTCAAGGTACTTGACAAGGACGGGAGAGGTGTTTTCTATGCCTCGAAAAACCTTCAAGCAATTAGAGTCGTTAACTTCGATCGTTCCAATATGGAGCTTTCCTCGGTACATAAAGACGTAAAGTTGCCCATTTTCGCCTCGGTGATATGAAACCCTCAAAAGTGAAGCGCTCATTCATGGACCTCCAAAAAAGAAAAAAAAGAATTTGCCCTGATTTTTTACCACATGGAAAAACGCAATCCACATTCTCTGCAGAAATAGCGCTGCAGTGTTCCAGAAATTCCTTCTCGATGACCGTCTTTCCATAGCTTTGTGGAATCGCATATTGGGCATTTCTTTGGCGTTTCGGCCATCCATTTTTTCTCTTGCGCAATTCTTATCGCACGCGCTTGGGCGGCATATGGTTTTTTGTTCATTGAATTCACTTCCTGCCAAACTTTGCTCACCGACAAGTAAGTTTTCCCCAAAAAAGAAAAAAAGGGAAGGAAGCTGCCGAGAAGGTATAACTGCGTTATCGCCACTAACAGGCGAATATTGCGAATCCAACCAATCTTTACGTTGTTGGGGCTTCAAATCCCACCCCCTGCACTTTGAACCTGTTTTTACAAATAAGTCTTAAATTCAGCTTTAATTATGAATTTCTCTCACTAATGCGATCAGCCATCATTATAGGAGCGCTATTAGTGTGCAAATATCTCACAATTTTAAACATTGAATGGATAAAATCGAAACATCAGAAAGGACAACTCAGCTAAAAATGGGTTCCTTTTTTCAAAAAGATTCCTGATTACGCGTGCACGTTTGTTTTTTATACTAGTTGTTTTCAAATAGAAAAATGGAGAAAAAAGTTATGTCGCATCTTGGGAAGACCCTCCTAGCCTGCCAACTTGGAATGCGCATCATTTTGTTTTCAGCCTCTCAGGTTACAGCACAAGAAACAGGAACCTTTATCGTATATGAGGAAACTCAGGGCGGTGATTCGTCTTTTTCTTTTTTTGCAGCCTTTGAGGTGTAGTCTTGGTCACCCTGAAACAGGGCTTCTCCAAGTTGTACATAGAACAAAGTATTCTCAATTTTCTTGGATCTAAAACATAGATTGTATGGTGGATGTCTTTTGTCTGGTGGTAGACCATTGTTTCTTTTCATTGTTTAACTGAAAGCGAACGCTGAAAACGTAGCCACTAAAAAGGCTATCGAAAACACAAGAGATGTTAATTGGAGAAGTATCTTGGGATTAAATCAATCAATCGAAATCACTTAATTATTCAGTTAAAAATAAAAATTTAATTTATCAGTTCGGGCCATCGGAAATCTTAATGATTAGAGTCTACATTCTTTATCCTGCATGTCATCCAATATTGAAATCCGAGGTAACACACTAAAAATTTACCTGTACTTGCTCAAGCACGGACCATCGGACCTCAGAGACATACAACGCGGAGTAAACTTATCATCAGCCTCACTAGCGTCTTACCACCTTGGAAAACTCTCTGAAGCAGGCTTCGTAAAACAAGACGACCACGGAAGATACTTGGCAATAAAAGAAGGATCAGACAAGATTCTTGAAGGATATTCTCGAGTGGGTCCCGCAGTCGTGCCACAGTTGTTCTTCTTTGCACTTCTCTTCACAATTATAGTGGCATTCTTCTCGTGGGCGGCTTTGTTCACTTCAGAGTTCACGCCTTATTTAGTGGCAGTCTGCCTTGGCATGCTTGTGGTTTTTTGGTATGAAACAGCAAGACTCTGGAGAAAACTCACTGTTTAACCTAATTTGTCAGTTCAAGTTAATGATTAAAAACTGTTGAATGCGCATTCAAGGGTCTTTAAAGTTTATTCAAAAATGTAGGTTCTTATTCTCAGCTGCCTCCTTTGATTCAGAGGTAAAAGATAAAATGTCGATAAAATGGAAAATGAAATACAGTTCAGCCGCAATCATAACGGCAGTAGCAATCATATCAATTGCCCTAATTGCCAATCCCACAATGCTTCCTCAAACTGTTAGTGCAGCATCTTTCACAGTAATGCTAACCGACCCCCCAAACGTACCAGACGGAACAACTTTACTCGATTTAAATTACTCCGATGTTTCGCTCCATGTGACTTATCCCAATGGAACCATTGAGTGGCTTCCTGTTGGAACTTCAGGCAACGTTAATCTGCTCTCGCTAATCAACATGACCGAGACAATTGCCTCCACAACAATTCCCGTAGGCTCAGCAATAGATAAAATCCAATTCACCATAGACGAAGTAGAAACAGTTGTAAAAGGGACACTGTACAATGTGACTGCTTTGTCAAACACACTTGTTGTAAAAGTAGCCAACGGCCATGTCAACCAGACTCTCTCAGGAGTGCTGATAGATTTCAATCCAACACTTGTCCAAATAAAAGCAGCTGATGCAAACGGAACCTTAGTACACTATTATGTGCTTGTTCCAAGTGCCACAGCAACTGTTGTTGGAGACTTAGACAAGGAGCAAGTTCACGTCGGAACCGTTGTAAAGTTAGATGACGACGACTGTAAAGAACTCGAAGAAACACGTCAGGCATTTTCAAACAATATCCAAGTTGTTTCGGCTTCACTTACGGTAAACGACAATGTGACTTCTCTTTCGGTGACACTTAAAAACGAAGGTCCCTCTGAAGCTAGGATTTTCGGATTAACGTTGAATGGTAATTTTAATTCGACGGCAACTTGGCAAAGCAGCGAAGACGATAAGGACGACGAAGACGATGAAAACGAAGAGATTGCTGAAAATATTCATGTTGAGACTGTTCCGTTCAAGATAAGCAGTTCATCGTTGACTCCGCTTTTCAGTACCGACGACGATTATGATGAAGAATTTGAATATGATGACTATGAGCACGCGGATCTTTCTGCGTTTAACCTGCAGCCTGGGCAAAACATTACAGTAAGCTTTAGTGGTGTGATTGTTCTTCAGCCAGAAGATGACGACGAGGGTTATTCAGCGATTGTTGTGACGCCTAGGGTTGACGTAAACTACACGTTGAGGCTGATGGGCGAAGGTTTCCAAACATTTACTGTCAAGGCTTCGTCTTAGTTTCCCTAAGACTTCCACTCCGTTTTTTCTTTTTTCTTGTTAACTGTTTTTAACCTAATTTTTTGTCGTTTTGTGAATAGGAAGAAGGAGGGAATTAAATTTTATTCCCCGCTGCACTATTCCCATTTGCCGTCTGTTTGTTTAAACTGCATTTGAACCACGCGGCAATCCTTACACCAAATCCTTCTTATCTTCGAAACAGCTGTGCCCTGATACGTCGCACTTTTTCTGTCCCGGTGGCAAGTATAAGGGAGTTGAAAAGTGTTTGTTTGATCATTTAATTTGAACGGTTAATAACTTTACGATTAAGGCAACTATGGTTGATTATGGGCACTGTAATTTGGATGCGATCCAGATTGGAGACTTCACTCGCATAATCCTTTTACTTAAGGGAAGGCTTTCTAACGGAACTATGCCTCGCAAAAAGTTATAATTCATTTACTTCAGGGCTTTGTTTCTTATCCTCATTAACTCTTACTATTAGGTCATGTATTGGCTTTAGCGATACTTCTGTTCCCTTCTCACCGTGTTCTGAATAATCAAATGGATTATCCAAATCCTTAATCAAATTAATCATGTATAGGAGTAAAAAAGACACAGTTATAGTAAAGAAAACTGATTCGTAAAAAGGTTCCACCTTAGTAATAAGCAAACCTACAACAACAAGAAAAGCCAGTATTTCTACAATAGTGTATCCTGACTGGATAAAAGACAGGTCTCTGATGTTGTCTACACGAATTATCATTTTTCTGAGATTGTTCTGCTCGTTTTTCATTCTCGAGAGAAAATTAGCTTGCATCATACTTTCAAATTCAGCAAAGTAGTTGTTCATCTGATGCAATTTTCCAACGATACCTCTTGTCCGCTCCCTTCTGTAAAACCATTCGATCACGGACTTTAGAAAAGCCGAGTAGTATACAATAAAATCGTTAGTTATCTTGCTGCCCTTGTTCTTATGAAGTATGTATGCTTCATCGTATATGGCTTCTAAGCTGGTTGCCATATCACCGGGTATTTTTTCGCTTTCCTTATAATCTGATATAACGCCAGCAATCAGAAAGCCTATCAAAAAAGTCGTAGCAGCTATAATGCTTGTGAATAAAGCATTCAAACCCACAACTTCAAAACCAAAATAATGAAAAACTAGCTTTAGAATAAAAATCACGATTAGAATAGGTATAAGCTTAATTAGCAAGTACCATTTTTTTGGTTTAGGAAATAAATTTTTAAATCGCACAAGGGATTATTTCAATTATCAATTAATATTTGTTTCCAAGAAAAATCAGTAAATCAAAATCATTTTTTGATACTATTAACATATTGAAAATCAAGAAGTTACTCATCACTCACTAAATATTTAGTAATTGCTGTTTGAAAAAAACTACATCAAAGGCTTGCGCAAAAGTAAACCTTCGATTGACCTCAACAACTGATAACCGAAGAGTATGGCTGCAAAATAGGTAGGCCAAAGAATTATCGGCCAGTTGCCCGGCGTATAATTCCACAATCCTGTTGAGACAGCAAAGAACTCCATCATGGCCAACGAGACCATTCCGCCTAAAGCAAGAAAAACCTGTTCTTTTGCTTCATGAGTTGCATTCCATTTTCGTCGCACAATCAGAAGAACTACCCAAGCGGATAGAAAAGTGGCAAAGAGAATATACCAGTTGGCATTGAAATCAAATATTACATTCATGCCCCGTAAAAAACACCCGATAATATTAAAATGTATCCTCTAAAAAAAAGTCTAATTAATGCCAAATAAATCGAACTAAAAGACTTTTCCTCTTAGGAGGCTCATACCTGTTTGGGAGTGAGTCCGATACGATCCACCCTGCTTTATAAAGAAGCACCAATCGACGGTTTAAACGTAGGCATGAAGCTAACCCCCTGCACCAATTCTTAACCTTGTCAAATTAGTTTTCCAGTTAATTTGGTACCGTAACCTTTTGATTTCGGCAACTATGTTTCAACAGGTTATAATTAACTTCTTTAGTTTTTGAGTTAGTGCAATATCTTCGTTTATTTTAGTACAATAACTGTATAAGCATGGATGTGACAAATATTTTGGGCTGATAGGAAAAAAATTGAATATAAAAAAGCCACTGGCACTTGGAATCGCCATAATCTTTCTAACGTCACCAATAATACTATTTTATCAAACAAGTTATACAACACACAAGCCCACGATTGCCCTTCCCATTCGAATCGCGTGTGTAGGCGACAGCATAACAGAGTTAAGCGGTTACACATCTCACCTTCAATCAATGCTTGGTCCCAACTACACCGTAGGCAACTTTGGCGTAAGCGGTTCAACAGTGTCACTAAATTCTTCCAAGCCCTATATAGAACAGCCAGAGTACACGGCAGCTCAAAACTTTGATCCAGACATTGTTGTTATAATGTTGGGAACCAATGACGCCCACAGTTACCTTCAACAATATAGCGCGAACTTCGTGAACGACTATACAACATTAGCTGATTCTTTTGAGAACCTTGGCAGTACCAAGCAAGTTCTCGTGGTGAAGTCACCTCCAGTTTACAATAACAATCTTGATTTGAATCCCTTTTTCTTTGCCCAACGCGTAATCCCATCCATTCAGGATGTGGCGGACCAGCAGAACCTGCCAACAGTGGATGTTTATAACGCGTTTGGAAATCACTCTGATTACACGATAGATGGAGTGCACCCAAACGGTGACGGCGCAGCACTTATCGCTTCTCAGGTAGCCAACGCAATAACCCTAGACGACTACATCGCCTTATCAAAATAGCTCGCTTTGCATTTGATTTTTAATCATTATGTCCTCTTGACTGATAGTATTGGATGATGCTGAAAAATGAAGTCAAGAAATTTGACTGTATTACAAACAAAAATAAGCAAAAAGTCAACTTCACTCTTTTGCGGTCTTTTTGCTCAAGAATTTATAGTGTATTTAGATTGATATGCTGACTGGTTTTTTTCGTACTCGTTTGGTTGCCTTCATCCTTGACACCTGTATATGAGTACAACAGATAAAATATTTAAGTTTAATTGTTCTACGCATGGACAGAATTGTAAAAGAGTCGATTTTTAATATTTTATATTACTTTCATAAAGCTAGTAGATACATGATGAATTTTTTGAAATGCTCGAATTGGAGGAGCTTGATCTTAGAGAATAAATGCCTGTTTCGTTCATTTAGATGTTTTTTCATTTGCTCTATCATTTCATCTCGATTTTTTTGATTTGGCTCAAGAATCGACTGTTGAGAAAGGCCTTTACATGTTAAATTAGCATACGTGATATTAAGTGGTCTGTAAACGAGTAATCATAAAACGGATTGAGCAAATGTTATATTTCTTTAAAGACGAAATAATGGCATTATGACAAAAGAAAGTATGGCTGAAAAATCACTGTTTACATTGAATGAAAAAAGCGAAAAAGCGCGCAAATTAGTAAAAGAGATAATTTTTGAAGATAAATTGAGTCAAGAAAAAATAAACCAGGCTGTTGAACAATACCTTTCAAGGTGGAACGACACTACTAGACCGGGAACACTAGCTTTGTCATACGAGGCTGTAGGTGGAGAACCAGGTAAAGCTGTACCCATGCAAACAGCATTATTACTTATTGATGCAACAATGGACATTCACGACGATATTATCGATGAATCAATTACCAAAAAAAACGTAAAAACGATATACGGCAAACTTGGAAAGGAAGTTGCATTACTTATTGGAGATGCGTTTATGGTTAAAGGTTTTAGTCATCTCCATAAAGCACTTGAAAACTTACCTCAAGAGCGACAAGCACTGATTAGCGATTCAGTACACAATTTTTTGTTAGAAGTAGTTGACGCTCACATCATTGAGACTCAATTGAAAGCTAAAAAATGGAACTTAAAACCTGAAACATATTTACAAGTTTTGACTAAGAAGGCAGCCGACATTGAGGGTCGCATGAAAGTAGGCGCTATCTATGGTGGTGGTTCTCTAAAAGAGGTGGAAGCTTTAAGCAAGTTCGGAAGGAATTTGGGGCTCTTGCTAGTGATTAGGGCAGAATTTGTTGACATGTTTGAGAGAGATGAGTTAACGAATAGAGTTAAGAATGAGTGTTTGCCTCTTCCGATTCTATATGCAATTCAAAATAAAACGTGCAAAAGAAAAATAAGGAAAATTTTGTCAAAAGACGACAAAATAAGCAAGTATGACTGCGAAACAATAGTTGAAATTATTGATAACTCTGCAGAAGTTTTAGCTCTTAAAAATTACTTACTGAAAATAGAAAAAGAGTCGATTCAATTATTAAGGACTTTAAAGAAAGGTCAAGCAAAGAATAGTTTGTACTCTTTTGCTGTCTCTTTGCTTGAGAGTTTATAGTGTTTTTAGATTGATATGCTGACTGGTTTTTTTCTTACTCGTTTGGTTGCCTTCATCCTTGACACCTGTATATGAGTACAACAGATAAAATATTTAAGTTTAATTGTTCTACGCATGGACAGGATTGCAAAAGAGTCGATTTTTAATCCTTACTTTAAATTCATAAAGTTAGTAGATATCCTCTTGATTTATAGTATTAGATGATGCTGAAAAATAAAATCAAAGGATTCCCGGCTCTATTTCTACTTGCCAACAGCATATCCTGGTTTAGTCTAACGTTATTAGTTATCGGGGATTTTGTAGGAACACGAACAATAAATGAAATTCTGTTGATTTCTGGTTCCTATTTCGGTGGCCTAATAGGATCAGCAATTATTGGTGCTACAATATTACATCGTAAGTTAATGGGCAAGGGTTTTCTATTATCGTGGCTTCTTTTTGGGGTTGCAACTTGCTTGTTATTCTCTTTAGGAGCAACATCGAGTTTACCGAGTCTGACAGGAATGTCATTGGTTCTCGGATTATCTATAGGACTTGGAATACCGACATGTTTTTCCTTCTACGCTGATCAAACAAAAGCCGAGAACCGTGGAAAAATTGGAGCCATAATGTTCTTTATTGTTCAATTATTTACTGCTGTAATTCTTCTTTTAATCAGCGATAAAGGGATGAACTACCAATTTCTAATACTTGCTTTATGGAGATTTATTGGTTTAGCAGGAATTATCTTTTATAAATCAATTCCAAAACTGTCAGAAGAAAGAGCAACTTCGATTAAATCCATTATTAGAGAGAGAACGTTAATTCTTTACTTTTTACCATGGCTTCTTTTCTCTCTGGTCAACTCTGTAGAAACCCCGATAGTTCAGATGTATTTTGGACCAGAACTATTTAACAATTCTTTGCTTGCAACGACTTTGATAAACAGTGTTTCGGCTTTCATTGGGGGAGCTCTGTGTGATCTTAAAGGGCGTAAAATTACTGGTATCTTCGGTTTCATTCTTCTAGGTTTGGGATATGCTTTCTTGAGCTTTTTCTCTGGGGGACCTACACAGGAAATTGGGCAATTTCTATATATATTGTGTGATGGAATAGCATGGGGTTTCCTCTTTGTTACTTTTATTTTTATATTGTGGGGCGATTTATCAGATGGAAAAATAAGAGAAAAGTATTATCTAGTAGGTAGTTTGCCTTTTCTTTTCTCGGGCTTAATTCAAATGATTGTTCAACCCTTTGCAAAGTCAATTTCAATTACTTCATCATTTTCTGTGGCTAGCTTCTTTTTGTTCTTAGCGATAATACCGCTTCTTTATGCCTCAGAGACTTTGCCTGAAAAATCCATGAAAGATCGAGAACTTAAGAATTACTTAGAGAAGGCTCAGAAATTCGCACAAAAAGAAACTGAAAAAATGTACAATAAAAAAAGTCAGGAAAAAGTCAATGGTGCAAAAGAAGAAAACCAAGAAGAGCAAGAGTCTCCTGAGGATATCGAAGCTAAGAAGTTAGCGGAAAAATATTATTAAGCGCCAGCTGTATTTTGCACACATATGTTCTTTCATGTCGATACTGACAAGCGAATGTAACCTGCAATGCAAATACTGCTTTGGCGAGAGCCTTGACGATTTTGACGAGGAATTCGGAGATGATATAGAAGTGGATTATGATTTACCCCGCAAGCTCAACTATGATTTGGGTTTGCTCAATGGGTTTTGCCAAAAGGATCCAGAGTGCGTTTTAACATTTTATGGAGGCGAACCCTTGCTTGGCATCGAAAAGCTCCGCGAGATTATGGACAAGGTTACGCCTAAGCATTACATGATTCAGACAAACGGCTTGCTGCTTGATAAGTTGGAGTCAAAGTATGTTAACCGTTTCCACACAATCCTTGTCTCCATCGACGGCGAAGAAGCCTTAACAGACTATTACCGTGGAGCAGGCACTTTTAGAAAAGTCGTCAACAATCTCAAGCTAATAAAACAAAACGGTTTTCAAGGAGAATTAATTGCCAGAGTCACAGTTATGGAGCAAACAGACATCGACAAACAAATCCGATGGCTCTTAAACAACAACGAATTCTCTTTCTCTTCCATCCATTGGCAACTAAACGCAGGTTTCTGGGGAAACGATTACAAACGACGCAACTTTGAAGAGTGGACGCGGACAAGCTATATTCCTGGTGTGAGGAAGCTTGCGAAGTTCTGGGTTGATCAAATGGAGCAAAAAGGTGTTGTCCTAAAGCTTTACCCTCTGCTGGGCATCGCTGAATCTTTACTTCATAAAGAACAAAATTGTTTAATGCGTTGTGGCGGCGGCTGGATAAATTACGCGATTCAAACTGACGGTTACATTATTCCTTGTCCAACAATGTGGGGTATGAAAAAATACTATTTAGGTAACATAGCAGATGCCGACCCACTTGAACTGCCAAAGATTTTCGTTAAGGCGCCGCCTTGTGTTAACTGTTCAATTTTTGGTGTATGCGGCGGAAGATGCTTATACACAAATATTACAAAGAGATGGACTGACGAGGCTTATGAGAAAGTTTGCTATACCGTTCGAGAACTTGTGAAAGCAGTTGAAGCTCAGATTCCCAGCATACAGGGATTGCTTAAAAACGAAAAAATAAGCCTTAAAGATTTTGATTACTTGAAGTATAACGGCTGTGAAATTATCCCATAGTTTTTGGCGTCATCTAACTTTTTATCCTTCTTTTGTTGGGACGATTTGGGATGGTTTGGGATGACTGTTGCAGATGATTTAAGCTTTAAATCAAAAAAGCAACCTAAAACAACCTTATCACTGCACCACAAAAACAAATGCTACTAATATCAATTGAATATGAATATGAAGAATAAGTAACGCACGATTCTCCAACACTTTCCATCGTTCAAAAAACAGACTTATTAAGGATTTCTTGATTTGACCGAGCGATGAAATAACGCAACTTCTTTAAAACGCTGAATGCATAGTTCTTTTTTGAGGAATCAAGTAAAGTTATGTCAATTCAGAAAGTGCCCGAAAAAAACTCTGTACTCTTTGTCTGGTTAAACCAGTACGCTGGAATACTCCTCAAGACCCCATCCAAGACAATCGCTATTGATCCAGTAGATGTCAAAGTAAAATCGCTCCAAAACGTTGATGCAATCTTAATCACACACGAGCATTATGACCACTTAGATCCTCGATTGATTACAGAAATCCAAAAAGCAACAAACTGCATAGTGATTGCCGATTCGGCATCCACTAGAAAACTCCAATATACTATCCCAGCCGATAAACTGCAAGAAGCCAAGCCTGGCAATGAACTAAAAATCGGAGCTGTTAAAGTTAAAGTGGAAAAGTGCAACCATACCGCACAAACGCCTGTAACCTACATTGTCACAAGCGAAGACGACGTTAAAGTTTACCATACGGCAGATAGCTTGCCTTTTCCTGAGTTGGCGTTGATGGGGCAAAAAGAAAAATTCGATATGGTTTTTTGCACGGTTGGCATATCGCCAGGAGCTTCGGCCCAGAAAGGCTTTGAAATTGCATGGTTAACCAAGCCTCAACTAGCAGTACCATACCATACGGCCTCGTCTATAAGTCAAACCGAGTTCGCTGATCTGTTAAAGAAGGAGCTTCCTAGGACCACATGCTTGATTCCTGAACAAAACAAAATTTATCAAGTATCGAAAAGGAAGTAAAAAAATGAAAATGGAAAAAACAATCCAAACTAAAAAAGACAAAGCAGCAAGTATTCTTTTCAAAATAGATGCGGTGAAATTCGGTGTTTTTAAGTTATCAAGCGGAAAAGCAAGTCCCTACTACATTGACCTAAGAGTTATCCCAAGTTTTCCAGATGCCTTCCATGAAATATGCGAATTCTATGCCGATTATATTTCTGCTCAGATTGGCCAAAAAAGCTTCGATAGAATCGCAGCAATTCCCGTTGCAGGAATTATATTTGCCTCTCAAATTGCGTATAATCTTAAAAAACCTTTCCTCTTTGTACGCAAAGGCGTCCGAATGCACGGCAGAGAAAGACGCGTTGAAGGCGTTTTAGCATCAGGCGACAAAGTGCTTTTGATCGACGATTTAATGACCACTGGCTTAACCCTCAAGAAAGCAGCTGAGGCTGTAAGAGCCGAAGGAGGCGTCGTAACCGATGCGGTAGTGTTTTTGGATAGAGAAGAAGGCGGGAAACACCAACTCGAAAAAAGCGGAATTAATCTTCATGCACTATTGAAGGTAAGTGAAATCGCTAATACACTCTACGAGTTAGGCGCTATTGATGAGGAGAACTTAAAAACCATCTTAAAACAAGTAAAGAAGCAATGACTTGCTTATTCGTAAAAAATCAGGCTTGTTTCTTCAAGTAGCGAATGCAATTTATCCACAGCAACATAAACGTCTTGCTCTTTCTTTGCGCCAGTGCAAACCAGTTTTCCACTGGCAAACAGCAGAATCACCACTTTTGGTTCTGCCATGCGGTAAATTAAGCCTGGAAACTGTTCGGGCTCATACATGGAGTGGCCAAGGCTATAAGCTGCCTTTTCCAAGTCAATCATGCCTCCAAGCCCACCTGAAGCTACAATATTTTGGATTTTGAGCTCGGGTTTGCTGATTATTATTATACCGCCTTTTTTAAGTTCTTTGACAACTTTCATGACGGCTCTTTTTGCTTCTTTTTCGGATTTTGCTCCCGTGCAAACCATTTTACCAGAGTTGAAAATTAATGTGGCTGTTTTGGGTCTTTTTAATCTGAAAACGAGTCCTGGGAATTGCTCAGGTCGATACTCCACGCCTGGGTAGCCTTTAACGACGGCGTTCAAGTCAACTTTTTGGTTAAGCGTTGCGGAAGCGACGACGTTTTCGATGCTTATTATAGCTTTGACTTTTGGCAATCAATTCCCCTCTTGTTTTAACCCGCCCTTAAATATCTCCTTTATCAAGGGCAGACTTTATAAATACATCTGTGACTGGGGTTGGATTTTGTTTTGTTGTGCAGTTTTTTTGCCTTGTTCTCTAATAATGGGAATTACAAATTCAACTACTACTAGTAGGATAATCAATGCCACAATTACAGGTAGTCCCCAATTGCTTTTCTGCATGACAAGGCTCAGCCAACCAAACCATGGAATACGCATAATCACTTTGCCTATTACCAAGTCTTGAGGAATTCCAGGCGGATTGTTGAAATCCCACGGGTCTAAGCCGGATGTGGGTGTTTCCGGATATGGATTGTTATTGCCGTTTCCATCACCTTTAGTCCGATAATATGTGGTGCCATTAACGGTTTCTGCGCCAATAATGCGATGTATAACTGGGACGCCTTTGGGGTCGTTGGGGTCGTAAAACACAATTATATCGCTGTTTGGATAGTTTGTTTTAAGATCTTTAGGGTTTACCCCTTGAATTATAATAACGTCGCCGGTATGCAAAGTGCGAGCGAAAGGATGATCTAGGCTTGTCCAGCCGACACAGTCGTCATAACCGTAAGGAACACACATGCTCCCGCTTTCAACCACCACTACGGGACCATAAGTAACGTTTAACGCGATCTTTAAGCCAAAGAATGAGCCAAGTACGATTGCCACAATCAAGACCATAGCAACGACTGTTTTGAAGTAGTCGTTTTTCCATAATCTTTTCAGAGCAATCAAACTTTTGCCTCTTGTTTCGCGGGTGTTTTCTTTTATTTAAAAGTGGTTAGATACTAAAACCTACCGTTTTTATATGAAGAAAAAAATAAAAAGAGACAAGTGAGCAACCAGTTACAATGCTGGTTGTTTAAATTTTCTGTTTGCTTAGGACTTCGCGGAATACGTTGCCGCATTTTGGGCATTCGTAGAGGCCTATTTCTAGTTGCATCCGTTTTCCAGTTTTATCTGGGCGGCCTGCCATCTTCCATGTTTTTTTCGGTTTTGAGACGTCGGTTCCGCATTTTGGACATTTTGCCATTTCTTTTTTTCCTCCGTATTACCGCTTTCATGCTTTAGTCTCATAGAATAAAAAAGTTTCCATAGCATTCGAATAGATATTTTTTGTTTGAATGTTATTTTTAGACACATTTGTGTCTAAGCCTTGGGAAAGCGCTAAAAGAAATGGTTGAAACTCTTTAAGACAACTTTCAGTATTATCCAAAAACAGCGATAAATAAATCAAGCAACTATCACCAAAAGTTAAATTTGCCTAAAAAACCTGAAGTTCACCTAAAACATCCCTAACATTTTTTATAGCAGAACAAATGCTTAACTTACCATTCGAGGTTCACTTTATATTGCAGGCAACTTCTGAAAACGCTTTTGACATGCTTGTAAAGCCAGTTCGCAGGCTCGTTGAACAGAAGGGATTCTCCAAACCAACCGAACCTCAAGAAAAAACAATCCCAAAAATCCTCGAAGGCAAAAACGTTCTCTTAATTTCACCAACAGCTACGGGCAAAACCGAAGCCGCCTTCCTGCCTCTGCTTAGCATGCTTCTTCGAGAGCCTAAAACTCCAGGCATAAAAGTTCTCTACATAACGCCTCTTCGAGCGTTAAACAGGGATTTGCTTGAGAGGCTACAATGGTGGTGCAATAGCCTAGACATACGCTTAGCCGTTCGCCATGGCGACACAGAAACCAAAGAGCGAATGCGCCAATCCCGAAGCCCACCCGACATCCTAATAACAACACCCGAAACGCTGCAAGCGATACTTTCAGGCTGGATTCTAAGACAGCACTTACAAGCGTTGAAGTGGGTCGTAATTGACGAGGTTCACGAGCTAGCCGACAGCAAACGCGGTAGCCAGCTTTCATTGGCGCTTGAACGTGTCAGAAGCATGACTGGCAAAGACTTCCAAATGGTCGGTTTATCCGCCACAATAGGCAGCCCAGAAAAAGTCGCCCAGTTCCTCGTTGGCAACAATCGACCTGTAGAAATCATCCGCACACCAGTCGCAAAAACCGTGAAACTGCAAGTAATCTACCCTAAACCCACCGATGAAGACGTTCGATTTGCAGCCAAAATTTACACACATCCAGAAGTGGCAGCTAGATTGCGGATTATTCGCGATTACATGGATAAGCGAAAATCTGTTCTACTGTTTACCAATACCCGTTCAATCTCGGAAGTGCTAGCTTCCCGTTTTAAGGTATGGGATATTGATTTTCCAATCTCAATCCATCATGGCTCGCTAGCTAAGGTCTCACGGATAGCTGCGGAAACAGGGTTAAAACATGGTGACCTCAAGGGCTTAATAGCAACCAGTAGCCTTGAACTGGGCATAGATGTTGGGCGAATAGACCTTGTTATCCAATACATGAGTCCCAGACAAGTCACCCGGCTCATCCAACGCGTAGGGCGTGCAGGTCACACCTACGGCGACGTCGCTGAAGGGATAATAATCGGCATGGACTCCGATGATACACTCGAGGCAATGGTTATCGCCCGTAGAGCCCTCAGCGAAGAACTTGAACCCCTTCAAATTCCAGACAAACCCTATGACGTTTTAGTTCATCAAATTGCAGGTTTAATGCTCAAGAACAGGAGGTTAGAGTTCAGCGCTGTTTTGGATTTAGCCCGTAAAGCCGCACCATACGAAAACCTAACCATTGAAGATGTCGCGAAAGCCTTCAAGTACATGCATGAACGTTTTCCCCGTTTAGCTTGGGTTTCCTTTGAGGACCAGGTTGCACTTAAGCCTCAGCGGTCTAAGGCATTATTTGAGTATTATTTCGATAATTTGTCTATGATTCCTGTTGAGAAACAGTTCCTTGTTATTGATGAGTCAACGGATACTTCGATTGGTGTTTTGGATGAGGCTTTCATGGCTGAGTATGGTAAGCCTGGAACAAAATTCATCATTCGCGGCAGCCCGTGGCAGATAATTCATGCTACAGAGGATAAAGTTTATGTGCGCCCTGTTGACGACCCCACAGGTTCAATCCCTAGCTGGATTGGTGAGGAAATCCCAGTGCCCTATGAGGTGGCGCAGGAGTTGGCGGGGATACGAGGGTTTGTGGAAGAAAGAATGCACAGTGGCGTTTCGCCTGAGGAGGTCAGTGCTTTGCTTACTCGGCGTTATGCGGCTGACTCAGAAACGATTCTGCGTGCCGTAGCTGAGACGGTGGAGCAAATAAACGCTGGTTATGCAGTTCCCACCCCTAAGCGTATTGTAGTGGAGGACTGGGGAGAATTTGTTATTATACACTCTAACTTTGGCTCACTAATCAACCGTGCCTTAGCCCAGTTCCTAGGTGAGGTTTTGTCTGATAAGCTTGGACGCGGCATGATAGTTCAGCATGACCCTTACCGCATATTTGTGCAGACAATGGGTAGCATGAGCGCAGAACGAGTGGTAGAAGTTTTCAACGAACTAAAATCTATAAGTACCCAAGCGGCAAAGGACACGTTAACTAGGTCAACTGTGAAGACTGGCTTGTTCAAGCGTCGGGTTATACAAGTTGCAAGGCGTTTTGGCGCACTAAAGAAGTGGGCGGACTTCAGCAACGTAAGCATCCAAAAGCTGATTTCCAGTTTTGAGGGCACTCCAATTTACGAGGAGGGATTGAAAGAAGTCTTCTCCAAAGATCTTGACGCTGACGGGCTTATAATGGTGCTTAAGCGAATTCGTGAAGATGACATAAGCTTTCAAGTTGTTGCCACTGGAGGAGACGCAACTCCCGTTGCTCGAGTAGGTATTGAAAGGGTAAGTATGAAAACGGATTTGATTCCTCCTGAGAAAATGCGTGCCGTCCTTATTGCCGCTGCCAAGGCACGATTGTTAAATGAATCAGGAAATTTCGTTTGCACTTCCTGTTGGGACTACATGGAAACCATTCGCGTCAAAGACTTGCCTGACAAACCAAAATGCCCTAGATGCGGCTCTTACGCCCTTGGCTTGTTGAAGGTGGATGAGGAGAAGGCGTTGCCGCTGATTGAGAAGAAAGAACATTTGGCTAAGGATGAGGAGAAAATGCAGTTGCAAGCTAAGCGTACCGGTGAGTTGATTGAAAAGTATGGTAAAGCGGCTGCGGTGGCGTTAAGTGCAAGGCGGGTTCAAACCGCGGATATTGCCGCAGTTTTGGAGAAGGAGCCTAAGGTTTCAGACCGCTTTTACGAGTTAGTTATGGAAGCTGAACGCAAAGCGCTGAGCAAACGATTCTAAAACGTTTTTTCAAGTCAGACTGTAAAATTTATTTGGTTTCTGCGGAGCAACAGCAACTTTTTAAGGAGAGAACCCGCTATTTTGCTTATCTGTTATATTTCGGGTTAGGAGAGATTTAGAAAGAGTGGAGATAAGCCGAAAAAATTTACGCAATGAAGTTCTAGAACGCATAAAATATGTTAAAACCTGCGTTATGGCGAGAGAACTCTGCCTACTTGTACGCACAAACAGAGCTGTGCTTGAACCCAAAGACGTCCAAGAAGTCTGCCAGTACATTTCAACTTTATGCAAACAGGAAGGCTGCAACGAACCAAGCGAGCTATGCGTGAAAGCAGCAAACGCGATCGGCTCCAACGACGAAGAAAAATACCTTGAATTATGCGCTCAAAGCTGCGTAAAATGCGGTGAAGCAAAAAGACCCGCTCCTAAGAAAGATGCATACGTGGCATAATAGAATGCAAATTTTTGTTTGGAGTGAAAAATGATGTTTATTGCTCCGTTTGTTCCAAGCCCAACAACAGTAGTAGAATACATGCTGAAACTATCCGGTTTGAAAGCTGGTGAAGTCCTCTTTGATTTAGGTTCAGGGGACGGAAGAACCGTAATTATGGCGGCGAAAACTTTTGGCGCACGAGGCGTCGGCATTGAGCTGCGCGAGGACTTAGCTAAGAGAGCGTTGAGCAATATCCATGAAAACGGCTTGGACGACAGAGTAACCATCGTCAACGGTGACATGTTCAACGTTAACTTAACTTCGGCCGACGTAGTTTACCTGTACTTAACAACTAGTGCCAACGACAAAATCAGGCCTAAACTTGAAAGCGACCTCAAAAAAGGCACACGCGTCGTCTCGCACGACTATGAGATTATTAGCTGGCAACCTGAAAAAGTTCAGAATTTTTGCGAGAACCCACAGCTTGGCTATCCCTCTCACACGATTTACCTCTATCGAAAGCCATAGTTTTCGCGCATAATACCTCCAAAAGATTTTTAGCTACCCATCTTTCTGTTTTCCAAAAGTGTGACCGACAAAATGGAGTTTGTTCCATGGCAAAACATAGCTGATTGGCACTGCAAAGCATGCGGTCATTGCTGCCAACTCTATAGTGTCGTGATAAGTTTTAATGAATGGGTTAGTATCGCCAAAATGTTTGGCGTGGAAACTACCGTGGCGGGACCAGACCGCTTATACATCAAACGCGTGAGCGACGGCTCATGCGCCTTTCTTTGCAATAACGCCAACATTTACTGTTGTCGCTTACAAAACATGAAGCCTCAAGCATGTAAACTCTGGCCCTTCAAGGTACTCTCCGAACCAAAATATGGCGAAGCAAACAGGGCAGCATACGATTACGGCGGCGTTCGATTGTACGTTTATGGGGATAACTTGTGTAGTGGCTTGCGAGAGGGCGAACCATCTTGGGAGTTTCGTCACACGAAAGTAAAGGAGTTCGCAGAGTTGGCGCTGGGGCTAAGAGATGTGCAGAGCCGAACCACCCGACCAGTCGCCTTCAGACCCAGGCAGCAATGGGGCAGACAACTTTTTCCGTAGGATGTTTTTTGACACATGCTTTGGATTAAGTTTTTAAGGTGTTCTGACGCTTTACAAACAATATTCCGGTTGATACTGAGGTATGGTTGTATGTCCAAAGCTAAAGTTGGCATTTCAATGCTCTACTGTTTAGGCGAGCCGTTTAATCGTATGGTTAAACGTTTAAGCAAACTTGAAACACGCTACATTGAAATTTTAGATGATGGCACCCAAGAGCTTGATAAGAAACGAGTCGCAACACTCAAAGAAACAGCCAAATCCCACAACCTAGAATATAGCTTGCATGCTCCTTTTGCCGACATAAATATTGCCTCACCCTCAAAGGCTATGCTAGCCGCTTCCATGAAACGCCTCAAACAATCCATGGAATGCGCCAACGCCATAAACGCTAAACTTTGGGTTTTTCATCCTGGAGCAAAAACAGGCATAGGTCAATTCTACCCTGGCGCTGACTGGAAACAAAACAACCAAAGCATCCAGCAACTATGGGAAGAAGCAGAAAAGCTTGGGTTAAACATTGCTTTGGAGAATTTGCCTGCAAAATACTATTTCTTTATGAGTAAAGCAGAAGACTTCGCGAGGTTTTACCGTGAAACTAACCTGCCTGTTGGCATTGTTTTGGATTTGGGGCATGCAAACCTTGAGGACCAAATTGAGCCATTCTTCAACCTGTTAACCGACAAAATAGTGCATATCCACGCTAGCGACAACAACGGTGTCGAAGACGAGCATCTTGGCATTGGACAGGGAAAAATCAACTACAACTGGCTCGCAGAAACCCTAAACAAAATCGGCTACGACAAATCGGTAATCATCGAATCCATCACAGAAGTGCCCGAGAGCCTCCGCAAACTCAAAAAAATCCTCACCTAGTCTTTCAGCGGCAACTCCACAACCATAAAATCTTCTGCTACAACTGTTTCCGCAAACACTTTTTTGGCTTGTTCCAAAAGCAAGCTGGCGTCAGGATAACGAGCGCTGATATGCGTCAACGCCAACCGCTGTGCCCCTGCAGCCTTTGCTTGTGCAGCAGCTTGGCTAGGCGTCGAATGACCATCCACCGCCGCTTTATCCACTAAAGAATCATCAAAAGTGCTCTCATGAATAACCAAATCCGCGCCCGAGGCAAAGCTGGCAAAAGCCTCAAACGGTTTGGTATCGCCCGTATAAACAATTTTTCTGCCTGCCCTAGGTGGCCCCATAACATCGCCCGGCAAAACCACCCTACCATCGGCCAGTGCAACTTCTTTTCCTGCCTGAAGCTTAGACCACAACTCACCAACCGGCACGCCCAGAGCTTTGGCTTTTCTAGGGTAGAACTTGCCTGGACGAGGCTTCTCAATGAAAGCGTAGCAGAAACCGCTAATTGAATGGTTAGATTTAACAGCCGTTACCATGTACTCTTCTTGGTTTGTTATCATGCCTTCGCTTATAATCTCGTTAATTTCTACGGGGAATGTTAAGCCGAAGTTAAGAGTGTCTTTGGTGCAGACAAGAAAATCCCGAATTCCAGTTGGACCGTAAATTTGAACTGGTTCCTTTCGATCCATCAACGCCATGGTCTGGAGTACTCCTGGTAAACCTAGAACGTGATCGCCGTGCAGGTGGGTTAGGAATACTTTGAGTTTTCTGTGGAAGCTTACTTTTGCCTGCATCATCTGGCGCTGAGTGTTCTCGCCGCAGTCAAACATCCATAGCTCTTTGGGGCATTGGACCACTACGGATGGCAGGCTTCGCTTCAAGGTTGGCACGCTGCCGCTTGTTCCCAGGAAAACCACGTGAATGCTCATCAGTTTTGCACCTTTTCAAACACCGCAATTTCTCTTGTTAAACTCCTATGCACGAAGGCGAAATGCGACTCTATATGCCTAAAGCCCAACTCTTCGCCTAACCCCTTGATGTGTAATGTTTTGGGAGATGCGATACAAATCCGTTGCCCTGCACCCAGCAATCCATAGGCTGAAACCAACACGTCTTTGACTAACTGCTTGGTGGTTGATTTTAGTGTGCTTGATGAACGACCGTATGGTGGGTCAGTAATCACACAATCAACCCTAGTCAGTGGCACTTGGCGTGCATCAGCCCAAATTAACCCTTCAGCTGAGATATTGAAGTGACGCAGGTTTTTTCTACAACCCAAAATCATCCTCTTCTGCGCATCAACTCCAACCGCTCGGCATCCAATGTAAGTAGCTTCGATAAGAGATGTACCAGTGCCGCAAAACGGGTCCAATACTAATGCTTCTGCTTTAGCATGCGCTAGATTAACCATGCAACGCGCCATCTTGGAGGGCATTGCAGATGGGTGGAAAAAGGGTTTTTTGCGTGGCCTACGCTCCGAGAAGGTTTTGGAGCTAATGTCTGTAAGTTTTAAGCCTAAGACGAGTTTTTCGCTGGTTATTATGCCCAGAAAGGTTTTGTCTGGGTTTTTAAGGCTTACTTTTGTGCCTTCGGTGCTGTTTAGGATTTGCCTGCCTAGTTTGCCTTCAAGCTCCATCGTGTTTAGGGCTTGGTCAGCGTAGTTTTTTATGCGGTTAATCCGTACAGCAAAGCTTTCGGCTGGCTTAAGCACGGCTTTGAAGTTTGTTTCGGAAGCGGCTTTGGCTATGTCGGCTAGGTTTGCATTTGATACAAAGAGTTCTAGTGCACAAACCCGCGTGTACGCCGAACGAACTTGAACCGACTTTACGCTGTCCAATTCGGATTCCAACCGTAAAACTTGGTCAAATTCCTGGGCGCTTGTCCATAAGTAGCCTTCGGCTTCAAGAATCGCTTTAACTTCAGCTGCTGGAAGTGTTTGATTTTCGCCTGATAAAAGAAAGAAGAGTTTAGCCACTAAGGTTGCGCCCTAATTTCTTTGCTCAACAGCGGCGCTAATGAAACCTTGCTCACGCTGCCCGGCACACTATCAGTGCCAACGATTTCTTCGACACCTGCATCTAAAATCCGTTTCTCTGCGTCGCCAATAAGCAAGCCGTGCACGCAAGCGCAGAAAACGTGTTTGGCACCTTGTTCGCGGAGGATTTTTGCCGCTCCAACGATGGTTCCACCTGTGCTGATTATGTCGTCTAAGACAATGACTGTTTGGTCTTTTACGTTTAGGCCTTCAGCGGTCTGTACGGTCTGTCCCGTGTAGCGGTCTCGTGTCTTGTTTAGGTGTCCGCAGTCGCCGCCAAGCACCGCTTGTGCCTGCTGGGCGATGTACATGGCGCCTTTATCTGGAGAGAGAGCGAAAGCATCTTTGAATCCCTTGTCCACAAAATATTGTGCCAGCAAAGGCACGGCGCTCACGGTTTTAGCTGGAAATGGAAACTTTGAAAGGGCTGGTTCAGAGTGAATGTTAACAGTTAACAACTCATCGATTCCAGAGGCCTTAAGCATGCGCGCGATGGTTTCGACGCTTATTCCCTCGCCTGCCAAAAACATTTTGTCCTGACGTGCATACGCCAAATACGGCACAACCGCCAAAACTTTGCTTGCGCCAGCGCGTTTAGCCGCATCTGCCATGAATGCTATCTGAAAAAGCTTCCCATCCTGACCAGGCGGACAAGTTGTCTCCATAATGGCCACGGTTTCGCCCTTAACGTCGCCTTCTAGTCGAACATAGGATTCGCCGTCGGGAAAAATCTTGGAAGCAACAGGGATGCTTTGGTAGCCTGTTAGCGATGAAACTTTCTCAGCTAAATCTTTGGATGCTGGACCACAGATAATCTTCAACTGTTTTTCCTCTTGCATTTTAGAGATGCATACTTAGGTTTTAAGGCTTTATCTTTTAAAAATCAGCGATAAACCATTAACGCGTTAATTTTTACACCTAAAAAACTATGTAAATATTATACCCTATCCCTTAGGCTAAACTCTCCAGCAACTGCATAACAGTTTTAAAGCCTTACTTCAATTTTTCATGCAAGGATCTGAACTACAAATGCAAACCTGGCGTTTAATACCGTTAGAAACCAGCAATGCTTTCATGAACATGGCAATTGACGAGGCAATCCTGACCGCTCGAACTGCCGAAGAAGTCCAGAATACATTGCGACTCTATCGTTGGCAGCCCTCAGCTGTAAGCATTGGCAAAAACCAGAGCCTAAACGACGCAGTTTACCTTGATGCTTGCAAAGAGCTGGGCGTTGATGTAGTTAGGCGTATTAGCGGAGGCGGCGCAGTTTATCATGATTTTGAAGGTGAAATCACATACAGTGTAGTCGCCAAAACAGAAGATCTAGGCACAGGAGACATTACAACGGTTTACGGGAAAATCTACGAAGCCATCAAGGATTCCCTGCGTCTTTTGGGAGTAACCGCTGATTTTAGTAGTGGCGACGCCAAAAACTGCCCAAATATGACTGTCAAAGGTAAAAAAATCAGCGGCAGTAGCCAAACCATCACTCGCGGAATCGTACTCCAACACGGTACCCTGCTGAGAAGCATAGACCTGCTCAAAATGTTTCAGCTTCTCAAACTAAATAACGCAAGTTGCACTCAAGCCGCAGACATCGCGAGCCGAAAAATCACCAGCGTCCAAAACGAGTTAGGTCACGCTGTTTCGCCTGATACAGTTGCCAACGCACTAGTTCAGGGCTTTCGAATCATGCTGAAAATTCAACTCGAACCCGGCGGTTTAAACCCTTATGAACTGAAGTTGGCAAACAAACTCTGTGAAGAAAAATACGCTACAAAAGAATGGGTTTTTGAAGGCAAATTGGCTTAGGCTTTTTCTTTGTGCCAACGAACGCCCTGTGCTGTATCTTCAAGCACGATGCCCATCGCCTTGAGCTGGGCCCTTATCGAATCAGCTTCCACCCAATTCTTAGCTTTCCGCGCGGCTTCACGCTTCTGAACCAAACCGTCAATGTCTGATGAAAGCTTCTCTTCAATTTCAACTTTGCCAATGACGCCTAAGACCTCATCAATGCGCATGAGTAATCCCCGACCTCTGCCGCTTCTTGTTTGCTAACATTGCCCTCATCAAGCAGAAGGTTGACTTCATGAACAAAATCAAACAGCGACGCCAAAGCGGTGCCAATGTCTAAGTCGTCATCCAGTGAGCCGCCAAAACAAGCTTCAAGCTTCGCTATGAGTGTGGCGACTGTTCCTTTGCTGTCTTTGCCCCCGTCTACGTCGTGCAAGCGGCGGACTATGTTTCTTAGTCTGTCGATTGCGCCCTTGGCGGATTCTAAGCCTTCAAAGGTGAAGTTGAATTGCTGTCGATAATGCGTAGACATCAATAGATAGCGAATCGTAATTGGATCATAGCTCTTCGCCAAGAGGTCGCGAAGAGTATAGAAGTTGCCGAAGCGTTTGCTCATTTTTTTGCCCTCAACAAGCAAATGCTCGTTATGCATCCAATAATTCACGAATTTTTTGCCTGTTGCAGCCTCACTCTGGGCAACCTCGTTTTCGTGGTGTGGAAACATGTTATCTACGCCGCCACAGTGAATGTCGAAAGTTTCGCCCAAATACTTCATGCTCATTGCACTGCATTCGATGTGCCAGCCTGGCCTCCCCTTGCCCAGATCCGTCTCCCAAAAAACATCACCGTCCTCAGGCGTCCAAGCTTTCCAGAGAGCAAAGTCTTGGGCTTCATCTTTAGCGTATTCGTCTTGGCTTACTCGCGCCCCCACCTTGAGCTCCCCAACCTTCATGTTAGATAATTTTCCGTAATCTTTGAACTTGCAGACGGCATAGTAGATTGAGCCGTCTTCGCCTCGGTAAGCGTAGCCTTTAGCCATCAAAGTTTTAATCAACTCTACCATTTCGGGGATATGATCTGTGGCTCGTGGATAAACATCCGCGGGCTCAACATTGAGCGCTTTAATATCCTCAAAGAACGCCTTTACGTAGAAATCGGTGAATTGCCAAAGAGGCACACCTTGTTTCTGGCTGCCCTTAATTGTCTTATCATCAATATCCGTCAAATTCATAACATGCGTAACCTTAAAGCCTCGGGAAACAAGCCAACGTTTGAGCAAATCCTCAAAAAGAAAAGCCCTAAAATTTCCAATGTGAGCGTAATCATAGACCGTCGGGCCACAGGTGTACATCTTCACTTTGTCATCTTCCAACGGGTTGAATGTTTCTTTTTTGCGCGTTAAAGTGTTAAAAAAACGTGTAGCTGGCTGAGTGGCGGACATTTTATCAACGAGGAAAATACACTAGCCGAAATTATTTAAGCATTCCATTCTAGGGTTTTTCAACAACGATTGTTCCTTTTAGGTAAGTAGGCAGTGCCTCAGTCACTTTAACTTTCATGATTTTGCCCAGCAGGTTCTCTGCGCTTTTTATGGCGACTGGTTTGTAGGAAAAGTTGCGTCCAACCCATGAGCCTTCAAACTTGCCCTTCTCATCAACAAGCACATGACCCTCCCAGCCGACCCAACGCAGATTCTTTTCCAAAGAAATACGCTTAACTAACTCAGCCGTCACTGTGCTTCGGCGTTTAATCTCTTCTTTAGCGACCAAATCGTCATGCATTTTAGCTGCAACTGTTTTAGGTCTGGCAAAAAACTTTGAAACGTTGACAACATCAGGCTTAACTTCTTCCAAAAGCCCCAACGTATTCTGGAAAGCTTCTTCTGTTTCGCCTGGGAAACCAACAATTACGTCTGTGGCAAGCGTTAAATTTCTGGAACTTCAGCTCTGAACGAGTCAACTATGCCTGTGAACTCGGCTGCTGTGTAGAACCTGCGCATGTGATTGTAGCGTTTGATCGTCACCGCTTTGCACTGGTAGATGTAAGAACTTGAAGATTCTTGGGCTTTTGAAAGATTCAATTAGCCTGTTTTGCATGTCGGTGACCATGTTTGGCGTCATCATGCCAACCCTAACCCTAAAATCCCCCGGTAAACTCCCAAGCGCCACACAGTAGCTCCGCAAGGTTGTATGCATGTCTCTTCCATAGCAAGCAGTGTCCTGAGAGGTAACCCAGAACTCCTTAAACCCGCAGGCAATGTCATTTCTGACTCGGTCGGCAACTTCTTCTATGCTGTAGCTTCTCAAATGTCCTCGAGCATTAACAACACAGCAATAAGTACAGGACCCTAAGCAACCATAGTTGATTGGTACAATGCTGATTACTGGGCTTGATTGCACTCGGGGCAAATCCAGTTTGGGCAACGAATCCAAACCGGCCAAATCAACCACACGCTCTCCCTGCCATAACACGCTTAACAACATCAACTATTCCTTCGCCCGCTGAAGGACCGACCGCACCGTCAAACCGTAACTCGCGAAGCAATCTTTCAAAACTGATCATTGGTAAACAGCCTGCAACAATGAGTTTCTTTGTTTTTGGGGCATTTTTCAATGGCATCGATTATGCGGTTTTCTGTTGGGCCTTTAACGGCGCAAGTGTTGTAAATTAGAAGGTCTGCATTCTGCTTCTGATTGTGCGAGTTGGATGCCTGCTTGTTTGAGGCAACCTGCTAAGACTTCGCTATCTGCTGTGTTTGCGGAGCAGCCGTAGCTATGAATGAAAACCTGCAATGTAGCATGTATCTCCGGATCGTTAGAAGCTTCAACAAGTAATAAAAACTTAAAGGTTGCTGAATGGCTAAATTAACAGAAACCTGCACGATGTGCTCTTTGAAAGCTTATAAGCAGTGGCACGAACATGTTATAAGCATATTTATACCATGATATATAGAGGTATATCGTAGAGAAAGCGTTTGTTTATTCACCCGCTAAGGGGAGAGTAACCAAATGAAACTAATCACTCTGTATTTGCCTGAAACGTATATAAAAGCTTTAGACCAGCTGGTTGACGAGCGGTTCTATCCCAACCGTGCCGAAGCCATCCGAGTCGCAATAAGAGACCTAATAAGCGCTGAAGTATGGAGGCGAAAAGGCGTTGACTAAACATATGCACGAAGACGCCCTCAAAACGTACACCTATCCATTGAAGATCCAAAGATTGAGGTTGTGCCAAAAATTCATTGACCACTCACTGGTAATTGGCGAAGCACAGGTTATCCGAAAACCTAAATCAGCATCAAAAATGAAAGTCAGGATGGTAAAAGCCAAAGTACCTATTGAAAAAACAAGCAGACTCGAAAAAGCAACAGCACACCTCTACGACTTAGAAGACGCATGCGAGCCCGAGAAGCAACTAAACATCGACTTTGATCTCTACCAAATGGAAGACTACTAACTTCACCATTTCCCATTTTATCGATATATTATTTTTTTAGAAAAACTATTTCATTTTAAAACAGCAAATTATCAGCCATGAGTCGATTCTATCCGATTTACGAGAAGAACTAAAAGCCAACGTAGACCCACAAACACAAAAAGACTTTTCAGCGTTTCTTTAAAGAAGAAGTAAAATATTACGGCGTAAAAGTTCCAATTGTTTACAAAATTGCCAAAAAATACTGGAAACAAGTAAAAAATCTTAAGCAAACAAGAAATCTTTAGCCTTTGCGAAGAACTTTTCGCGTCAAACTATACCGAGGAAGCATTTGTGGTTTCATCTTGGCTTCCGGAATACATTGAAAACCTTGACGCCAGCAGATTTGCGATTTTCAAAGGCTGGATTGAAAAATATATTAACAATTGGGCAAAATGCGACGGTTTCTGCAACCACACAGTCGGCGATTTAATACAAAAGTATCCGGAAATTGCTGGTGAAGTGAAAAGCTGGGCTAAGAGCGACAATCGCTGGCTTAAACGGGCCTCTGCTGTTTCGTCTTATTGTTCCTGCAAAGAAGGGCATGTTCTTTGCAGGAAGCGTTTGAAATTTCTGGTAACTTTTGACTGATGACGATGATATGGTGCAGAAAGGTTATGGGTGGCTGCTAAAAGAGGAAAGCCGAATGCACCAAAAAGAAGTCTTCGATTACGTTGTTGAAAAACCGAGGAATTAATGCCGCGAACTGCATTGCGATATGCGATTGAGCTAATGCCTAAAGAGCTCAAGGTTGAGGCAATGAAGAAAGATTAATGTTACATTTCGGTTCTTGCTGCCTCAGGTTTTCCAGCCTGGAGCAACTTTTGTGCGAAAAGCAATCACTTGGACGTGCCTGATAACATTAGCACAAGCCAAAGTGTTGAGTAGAAAAAGTAGTAGACAAAGAGTTCATGCAACTTCATTTCTTTAAAGCCTAGTTTTCGTGAGAACCCGTAGAAAACGCGGCGGTTATTGCAAAGCCAGTACAGTGAAATTAGCTAGAATCTTAAGTAGGTTTGCTGTTGCGAAGGACACGAGAAATATTGGGAGCAAAATGTTGAATTTTACTGAGAGAAAAAGTGAGAAAACTAAGTAGTGAATTGTACATCCACACGCCTGGCACCACGGCGCTTAAAGCAAAAAGGCTAGCAATGGATGGGTAAAGAAAGAAAAGGCTTGGAAGAAAAACTTGGGGTTTTTTGGCGAATTTTTTAATTAAGTCTTTGTACCAGTCAACTGTCCAATGAGCTTGACCTATTGACCACCTTCGGCGCTGAGTAAACCATTTGTCGCCAGTCACTAAAGACGACATTTCTAACCTCTACATCCGTACTGTATAGGCAAAACTACTTTCTTGCAAAAAAGCTCTGGTTGCAATATCAATATCTTCCGCAACGACTCTTATGGAAACCGCCCACTTTCTCAAAAATTTCTCGTTTAATTGCAAAGGCTGCTCCGTTTACAGCTGGACACTTGATGCATATAATGGACGACAACCAGGAGCTGACGTTAAAGGTGAAATACTCATAATAAGTCATTTTGACAGGAAAGACTTGCCTTTTGAAACTTTCTTTTTAATATCCAAAATATCAGTGTGCTGCTATTTCCATAATGATTTTCTTTAGAAAGTCTGGGTCTCCGCTGATTTGAACGTCAGAATCAAGAAAAAGCAATACTTTGCCAGAAGAAAACTTTACTGTGCTGTTTACGGCGTTTGATTTGCCCATGCGTTCGTTTATTGACGATAAATTTAACATTTGCATTTTCGCTTTTTAATCTTTTAATTTCTTCTCAAAAAATGTCGGTTGGTTCGTCAATTGGCACAAAAATTTCTTTTGAAACATCCTGCGAGTTCAAGGTCGTTTAGCATTGACGCTAATTGGTTTGATTCTTTGAAAACTGGAATAAAGACGCTGATGTCCGCTGCCAATTGCCGTCCCAATACCTCGATAAGTCCAAATGACTTATTTTCAACTGGGTTTTTAAATTATTCTAGAAAAAAGAGGTAAGTAGGAGAGCGATTAGCGAAATTTACCATACAAGGGTAAGTGGTAAAGCTTATTTTCTAAGGTAGATTGAGTTGTCGGGAACGCCATCTCTTATCTCAGTTTTCGAATGCTTCTTTGATGCGAAATTAATTTTGTTTTGTGTATCTAGTAAAGCCATAATCTGAGGATTCAATGTATAGCTTATTTCTATGAGTTTTAGTAAAGCCTGTTTTTCTTGCTTTTCCTGACTTTTTTATGGTTAAGTTCTTATCTTTGCGAATGATATTGCGATATGACTCGCGTTAAGGCTATAAGTTTGCTTTCTGGCGGTTTAGACAGCATACTTGCGACAGAACTGATTCGGAGACAAGGAATTGAAGTGATAGCCTTCAACGTTAAAACTCCGTTTTGTACTCCGCAAAAAAGATGGGTCAAGCGAAGCCACCCAAGCCGCAGATCAACTTAAAGTTCCCCTCAAAATCGTCTCCGTTGACAAAGACTACATCAAATGCTTCGCAAACCTAAATACGGCTATGGCAGAAACATGAACCCCTGCATTGACTGCAAAATCTTCATGATAAAAAAAGCTAAAAAATACGCTAAAGAAATTGGCGCCGACTTTCTTTTTACAGGTGAAGTGTTCGGTGAACGACCAAAGTCTCAGCATTCTCCGGCGTTGAGTCTTATCGAACAAGATTCAGGCTTAAAAGGTAAACTTCTTCGACCATTATCCGCTAAATTGCTGCCTGAAACCGTTGCTGAGAAAGAAAGGGTTAGTAGACCGTACAAAACTGATCAGTATTCAAGGTAGGTCACGAAAGCCTCAGTTTCAACTTGCCAAAGAATACGGCATAACAAGATTTCCCCTGTCCCGCAGGTGGATGCCTTCTAACTTGTGAGGAATACTCCAAAAAAACTCAGAGACCTCTTCAACAATAAAAAGACGAATTTCTATGTCAGATGTCGCTTTGCTCAGGTTGGCAGGCACTTCCGACTTGGACAAAAACAAGATAATCGTTGGACAGAAACGAAGCAGAAAACAAACTTTTAGTTGCCAGAAAAATGCAAAGGATGAGTTTCTATTTTGAATTGCCTGATATTGTTGGGCCAATTACCATTTTGCAGGGACCAAAAACAAAAACAGCCATAAAAATGGCAGCGCAGTTAACTGCCTTTTATTCTGATGCTAAAAGTGGCGAAGTCAAGGTGGGCTTTGGCAGAGACACACTTAGCAAATCCGCAAGGGTCATGGTTCCTGACAAAGCTGAAGTGGATAAGCTAAGAGTTGGCAACGTAAAGTAACGTTGCAGGTAGTGTTTGTACGGTTGCAACTTCCAATCTACTAGTTGAGCCTTTAGGCGCCTAATGTGCAATTCACATACTTTGCCATAAAAAAGACGGCACATTTTCAACATTAAACAATAGCTTTTTCATATTGTGGTAGCGGGTTTTTCGAGGATTTGATTATAGCAAAAAACTTATCCATTAACCAGGACACAATAGATTAAGGCGAGGGGCAGAAAGTTGACCATCGAATCTAACAGAAGTTTGGGCGGAGTCGCCGCTGTTTTAATGCTAGTAGGAATTGTCAGCCAGATTTCCACTTTGATTGGTTATGGGTTTCCGAACTCAACCGGAGCCCTAATTGTCAGTGGCGTAGGCGGTCTCTTTGGTTTTGTATCTCTTATTGGTTTCATACTATTCTTGGTAGCGATGTATGGTTTCTCGAAAGACTATCAAGAACACAGAATTTTCAATTACTTGTTGTACGGCATTTTAATAACGATTGTTGCAACCGTGGTTTTGACAGCTATTCTTTTTGTAATTGTCCTCAATAATTTTGCCACCCTATTCCCAAACTTTAGTTCATCAGCCTCTGGCTCAGCTCAAATATCCTCAGGCATGTCTAGAATCATTGGGTTACTTTTACCGTTGTTCAGCCTTGTTGGGGTAATCTGGATTGCGTTTAACGTGAAAGCATTTAATTTGTTGTCTGATAAAACCAAGGTGCCTCTTTTCCGAACTGGCGCTAAAGTGCTTCTAGCCGGCGTATCAATAAACATCGTAATAGCATTAGTATTTGTTGTAGTTGCTCTCGGCTCCAATATATCGCTATCACTTAACACGCTACTCTCTCTTTTGACTGTTGGCGCAATAGTGCAAGATGTTGCTTGGGTGCTTTTAGCTATGGCTTATTTTAGAATACAACCAACTGCCACCCAAACGCCGACGGTTACGGCCGTTAATGTTCCAGCTTTTTCTGAGCAATTGAAATACTGCCCAAACTGTGGAGCGCAAAACCAAACCTACGCCAAATACTGCACTCGCTGCGGGCAAAAACTGTAAACTTGTTCACGGTGTATTTGCTTTCGTTTCTGCCTGAAAAACAGAAGCCTTCGTTTCGTGTTAAATTATGAGGGACTGATGAAAGGCAGCGGTAAATATGTTGCTTTAATAGGTAAAATTATATTTGTAAGTGCTTTCATTAGTGTGCCCGAACAGGGGTCCGTGGCGCAGTACGGATAGCGCGTCAGCCTTCTAAGCTGAAAGTCATGGGTTCAAATCCCATCGGACCCGCCATCCCACGCACACTGTAATAACTGAATCTATACCCTTTTTTCTTCAATTTCGGAGCGAAAAAACTCGCTCAGAAGGAACAAACAAGCAAAAGTTCCCTCTGTTGCATTTATACTAAGAGTTAAGCTGTTTAGAAAGCGCAAACAACTCCTAAGCCTTTTTACACATGGAACTTCAGTGGTCTGAACCAAACCCAAGCTCAGCAGAACGAGCCAAAATTCGAACCGAGTTCCGTTTGATAGCATTTAGTATAAATCCTGCGATAACTCAAGACAATCAATAATTCACGTAAACCCAAGGCGATCAGGATGGATAATGAGACCAACGTTGGGAAGCCGAAACGAAAAACAGATTCTGGCAAATCAAGCCCGTTTTCTCCACTTCAGCGCTTCGAGAAGAGCATGCAGATTGATTATGAAAAGTGGCATGATGGACTGGGATACGATATTGATGCGATTAAGTTAGCTTCTCAGACAGAACGCAAAGCAATTGAGCAAATGTTAATCCAACACAGCCCAAGGGACTGGCGAGACATTGAAGCCCTTACCTAATCGGCACAGAAAGCGCTCGGGAAGCGGTTAAGAATGCGATAAAAGACCCCAACCCAGATGTCAGGGTTGCAGTTACAAGATTTGCCCCAAACTTGGTAACGAACGGTGAACGAAGTCAATCTATTATAGATGCATTGGAGCATGCAGAAATATTCACTGGGCTCTCACAAGTGTTAGACGATATAGAAGAATATCATCCAATAGTAGTCAAGGAAGCACTTATAGCGGGATTGTTGAATCGAGAAGGCGAGGTTGCAGTTTTATTTGCCGCCATGCTCTTCTATCTCTATGGAAAAGCAAAAGAACCTTTCGACATGAAACAGCGACCATTCTTTTTGCGCTTTAACACCGAAAACAGAAAGGAACGAGTCCAAGTATTCCAAGAATTATGCAAGCAACTGAGCATCAACCCAGAAAAATATCTGATACATAGTTAACTGGGAGGGTTAATTTACAGTTTGGAATCCTGATTTCTGCCAAATTAACAGAAAAAAGAGTCAGGTAGAACGCTAAGCATCCGGTAAAAAAATTCGAGGTTCACGCTTCAATACTTTCAATGGTATCTTCAGTGTTGCATTGGCTTTTCCATGGTATAATAGCCAGCGGTTACTTCATTTTTGTGGGCGCTAAAAGCAGCCAATACTTCGCCTTTTTCCTTTTCTGGCACATGGTAGTAGTCGAGAGCTTTTGATAGTTCTTCTGCGACTGCATCGAATTCGTCGGGGGATATATGCAGGTTAAAGTGGGCTTTTTCTAGTCCCATCGGCGTGCTTCCAGGTTTTGTACCTGTATATTGGAATGGTCCGCCTGCTACTGCGCAAACCCATAGTGTTCGCATCCACTTAAGGCCAGGTAGTCTCTCAAGTTCCTTTGTATGCCATTCTCTTAGAGCAGGGTTTTGTGACATTTGACCCGCTGTACGATTTTTTACAACCTCATCGCTAAAGCGGTTCACTACAGCCGCTATGGCAAAAACACCGCCTAAACGTTCATACAAACTTTTTTCCATCAATTTCTTAACTCACTTCCTATCTAGCAAAAATGATGAAATCATCAATTTAAGCAAATGTGATTGTGAAGATGTAATTACAAAGAAGATTTGTTTTTTGGGATAGATAGTATTACTAGTTGAAGCCTACTTTGACTATCTCTCAGCTTCTTTGTTACGTCAATTGAGTGTTTATTGTTTATAAGTAATTTTAGCCGATGCTGGAGCCCCAAGGGATTAGGTAGAAAAGAGCTTTCAGATTGTTTGTTGCCCTGATACGCAATAATTATACTTTTTAGATGGATGATTCAGACCTATTTTGGAGCATTAAATCAGAATAGTCAGTGGAATCCATAGTGTTGATAATTACTATAAACCTAATGTGACAGCCATCACAATTGTATCCTTCAATGGTAAACACATAGTTTCTGAATATCTTCGAAGGGTTGCCAACATCTCTACCGCATTGGGGGCATGTAGCCATTGGGTGTCAGCCTTTCCCAGTGGGTGACTACTGAGGATAAGAGGTTAATGAACAGATATTAGGCAATAGTGATGAAGCATCATTTTATCATGAGGGGTTGCTACCCATTATGAAGTTGTTAATCTTGAATAACAATATATTGCATATCTATGGATATTTATTCTTAAGCGCCTTTTTTTATAATAGCAAAGTGCAATTTCTGCCAGCTACCCAATTGGGCAGATTTACGCCTCAATTGTAGGCTGCTGTTGCGAGATGCAGTGAATGGCACCAAACCCACAGATTAAATCAACGCAGTCTATGCCCACCACTTTCCTGGTTGGGAAAAGTTCTTGCAAAATAGCTAACGCTGTCTTGTCGTTTTCTGATCTAAAGGTTGGGACCAGTACGGTTTTGTTGCCTATGTAAAAGTTTGTGTAGCTTGCAGGCAGCCGTTTGTTTTTGTACTCGACATTCCCAGGCATAGGCAGCTTGATGATGTTAAGTTTTTTGTGGTCTTGGTCAGTTGCGTTGCACAAGGTCTGGTAGTTTTGCTTGAGTGCTTTGCCGTTTTCGTCGTCGCTTTCCTCGAAACCGCACACCACGGTTGTCGGATTAACGAACCTTGCCAGATCGTCAACATGGCCATCGGTGTCGTCACCTGCGATGCCGCTGTGAAGCCAAATAATATGCGACACCCCTAGGTAATCCTTGAGATAGGTTTCGATTTTTTCTTTGGCAAGGCATGCATTCCTATTCTTGTTCAGTAAGCACTGCTTTGTAGTAAGCAATGTTCCTTTCCCATTAACATCAATTGAACCGCCCTCCAAAACGATGCCCGGTTCAAAACAGGTCAAGCCCATTTGCTCTTTAATCACAAGCGGTATCTCCCCGTCTTTTAGAAGCTCCTCGTATTTTTGTCCCCAAGAATTAAATCCCCAATGTACCATTGCGACTTCATTAGAGTTTCGAACAAAAATAGGCCCATAATCTCTGAACCAGACGTCGGCGTAGTCAAACTCGAAAAATCGGACCTGGCCCAAATCTACCTCGGCTTGGTTAAGGAGGGCTGTAACTTTCTGCTTCATTGTGTCATCTTTGACAAAAAGGTTAACGCATTCGTCTTTGTGGAGATATTTTATAATTTGGATGTAAGTTTTCTCGACTCGCTCAACGCCTGAGATGAAAGTGGTTGGGTCATGTGGCCACGAAAGCCAAATTGCTTCATGCTGGTCCCATTCGGCGGGCATGCGATATCCGAGTTCCCGCGGCGTCTTTCTTGAGCACTTATTTGGGCTCGCCAAAGTTATTCCTCTTTATAGCCTTCAATTAGCGCCTTGTAGGTGTCTGGTCGCCGATTTCTCAAAAAGCCCCAGCCTTCCCTGATTTGCTTGTTTTTGCCCAAATCCACCTTGACAATGAGCACTTCTTCTTTGCTGGTGCTTGCCTCAGCTAAGACTGTGCCAAACGAGTCACAGACAAAGGAGCCGCCCCAAAACTGTAGCTCTCCTTCCTCGCCGACCCTGTTTACGGCGGCAATGTGAACTCCGTTCTCGATGGCGTGGGCGCGCTGCACGGTTTTCCAAGCGTCATGCCAATCCCCGTCTGAAGAGACATGGCCTTTTATGTAGCCGATTGCTGTTGGATAAAAGATTATTTCTGCTCCCATGAGCGTGTTGATTCTGGCTGGTTCGGGGAACCATTGGTCATAGCAAATAAGTACCCCAATTTTGCCGTAGCGGGTCTTGTAGATAAGGTAGCCTTCGCCTGGTGCGAAATAGTTTTGTTCGTAGAAAAGCGGATCATATGGCACATGCACTTTACGATATCTACCCAGGGTTTTTCCGTCTGCGTCAATAACAACAGCCGTATTGAAGAATATGCCGTTTAAGGCCTTCTCGAAAAGAGGCACGATTATAACGATTTCTTTCTCCTTCGCCACCTCTCCGAGGGCAGCGGTGGATTCACCTGGAATCGTTTCAGAGAATTTGGCGGCATCCAGCTTTTCCTCTTGAGGAAAATAGCTCGTTCGGTAAAGCTCTTGGAGACAAACAATTTGAGCACCTTCTTCTGCAGCTTGCCTAATTTTTTCAATGGTTTTCTTCATGTTAGCAACCATGTCAGCTGAAACGTTGGTTTGAATCAAACCTACTGTAACAATCTTTCTTTTTACGGAATTTGAGTTTGCGGATTCGGTTAACGTCATTGTTTTTTCCTTGCTTTGAATAAGTGAAGCTGACGGTAATAACTTTTCTGAGTTCAAAAAGGGAACTTTTGGAATTTTCATTTAGACGGGTTGTTTGACAGATTAACTAGTGTTATTGTTAAACTACAATCACATCGTTAAATTAATGGTGAATTGACTTCTAAATCGGCAACCAACTTTTGTAGAGAAAGTGAACCCGCGTTAAAGCTCAACTTCTAACAAGATTGGACAAAATTGAGAATCATCCGCTTAGCTACGTAACTGTTGAGGATCCTTGTGCCTGAACCAGACGAAGTGCTCATTAGAACTAAAGTTTGCGGCGTCTGCTAAAGCAACCTAAGCACGATTGAAGGCGAATTCATAGAAATATTGGCATCCCAACCAAACTACCCATCACACCCGGACACGAAATAACAGGCGCCATTGAAGGGATAGGCCATCCGCCAAGGGTCTCCAAGTGGGCGATAGAGTTGGCGTTTAAGTTCTCTGGAAAACGGATGGAATATTGCGAGTTCTGCCAAACTGGACGGGAAAATCTGTGCTTGACCTGGCAAACGACGGGCGAAAGTAGGGACGGCGGGCTATGCCGAACTCATGACTGCGCTGGACAGTTTTGTTTACCATTTGTCTGATAACCTAGATTTCTATGAGAGTGCGCCCTTTTTCTGTCAGGTCTTATCAATATAGTATTATTAAGGAACCCTTAAATCAGCGCTTCTTCAGATGTTTTGGCTTTATTTTTTAGTCTATTTTAAATATTATAAGTTCTTTCCATATCACAATTAACATATAAGTCAGGCGCAGCTTGTATGAACAGAAAAGATTACCTCCAAACCCCAGTTAAGCATATAAAAATCGAAGGGGCACAAACCGTTGACCAGCTTATGCGGCAATTCAAAAGTTCGGGTGCATTGGGTGCTGGGCGTTTAGCTTCAGCCTGTGATATTTATGAGAAAATGCTCAAAGACAAAAAATGTACAGTTTTTTTGGCGTTGTCTGGGGCGGTTGTTCCTGCTGGCATGCGCACAATAGTCACTGACCTGATACGCAAAAGGCTTGTAGATGTGATTGTTAGTACGGGCGCCTGCATGGTTCACGATGCTATTGAAGCTATTGGCGGACACCACTACATTGGAAGCCCCGCGGTCGATGATGCTGAGCTTTATCGGTATCATTTGTTCCGTATTTACGATATTTTTGTTCCTGAAGAAGACTATGTAAAATTAGACTTTAAACTCTCAGAAATGTACGACGATATAGCACGAGAGCACGAAGGCGAGAGCTTAGCGTCGAATGAGTTCAGCTGGGAAATAGGCAAACGTCTAACCGACAAAAACTCGATTCTCAATGCAGCATATGAAGAAAATGTACCAATATTTTTACCAGCAGTGCGCGATTCAGAATTCGGCTTCATCCATTGGCTACACTCAGCCCAGGAAAAACAAAAACCTATCCTCCAACTCGATGCATTCAAAGATGTGCCCACCATATGCGGCATCTGCGCCCAATCACCTAAAAACGGCATGATAGTCATCGGTGGCGGAGTGCCAAGAAACACAATCCAATCTTCCGCTTTAGCCTCCAAGAAGGGCTTAGACTATGGCATAGTCATAACATTGGATCGTCCTGAAACAGGCGGCTTATCCGGATCAACATTAGAGGAAACGGTGAGTTGGGGCAAAATGAAAGGTGAAGCAGACCACGTGATGGTAGTCGGCGAAGCCTTGATGGTCTTCCCGTTTCTTGTGGCATCAGTCACCGAACGATTGGGACCAAGTTTCAAACGTACGCCATTTATGCAGTTTGAAAAAATACCTGCCACAAGGAGCTGAATAGATGGGTCACGCCTCAACTGAGACGTATTGCGGCAACTGCGACAGCCACAACTCCTACAATTACCCCAAACAAGTTTTCTGCTCAACACGGCACGCGCAAAACCTAAACCCCATTGTTGACACGCTTTGGCATTGTAACAGCTGGAACCAAGTCAGCCAAGAATGCTACTGTGTCCGGGAAGCTCTGAAGAATAAAAACGGAAGCGCTGAGACGCAACATTAAAGTTAAATAACAATAGTGGTTTTCTGTTTGCTACTGAAGCCCGGTGGTGTAGTGGTCAAGCATAGGGGCCTCTGGAGCCCTTGACGAGAGTTCGAATCTCTCCCGGGCTACTTCATGCCTAATCATTGTTGTGTTTAAGCAACGCTTGCCAATTGCAGAGGTGCTTCATTCGGTAGACTAATTAGTTCAGCTTCTTCCCAAATTCTGGCAAAATGATCTTTGTAGATAATTATAATATTCTCGTCATTAGTCCAAAGAATACATGGAAATTCTGACTCGGTTTTTTGCTGAGTAGCAATGCAAAGTTCTCTGCTATCAAAAACTTGGTAGTTTTTTGACCTCGTGTTAAGTGCTAGTTTAGCAATGAAGCAATTGTTGTTGCAATTAATTTTTGCAAGAAATTTCTTTACCAGGCTACTGTATTCAGGTGCTTCAATAATTAACCTTATTTCTACACCGCTTTTCGCTGATGCTTGAAGATGTTCGCAAACATAGCGCATTACCGCTGTGTTAAGCATTTCTTCGTCTAAAAGAAAATCGATACTGCCCGTTGTGTTTTTAAACGATAAATCCTCTCTATTCTTAATCGCTTTATCAGTTGTAAGAAGAGTAAGTTTTGTTTCCTGTTCTTCGCATGGTTTTGTCTTGATCTGATCTATTAAATCTTTAACATTGCACTCTAAATTGTTTAAATTCTCCTCTGATTTTTGTTTAAACATCAAAAGCAAATCATGCAGACCCGTTTCTATTGGAACAGCGTTAACCATAAACGGCATGTCTATAGTTTTCGTTATTAACCCTAATTTTTCAAGTTTAGGCAGCATCTTGTATATGTCTTGTCTATGTAGCCGTGTGTCTTTTGATATTCTATTCACTGAGGTTGTTCCAGACTGAACAATGCTTAGGTAGACTTTCGCTTGATTGACAGTCAAGCCAAAGCTAACCAATTTCTCAATTATTTCCTCTTGCATGTTGACATACCCTTCTTTTCGTCAACTATCCCTTATTGAGCCCGATTATTAACCCGCAAAGAATATATCTGAGCGGTGTTTCCTTTAAAGGTTTGCGATACTTCGAGGTTAATGAACCTGTGCAACTTTTGCACTAGGCTTTATGGCAGTGATGCTCAAGCGGATCAATGTGGCTTCTGAGATGGTGCAAATTTCGACGATGATTCTTGATCTATGGGACTCCCCGTGAACAGACAAAAGTGACATATCTCAAATTCGAAATAGTGAAAGTGTTGACCATAATAAAAAACACTTCTTGTGTTCGCTAAACGCCTCTGTCAATCTATGGTTTGTTCCAACAGCCGCTGAATCTTGCCATGCAACCAAACGGAAAGGATAGTAGCAAGTCAATAAGAGCCACGTAAGGCTAGCTACAAGTATCGTCTCTTTTGTAATTCTAGTTTGGATAGCGGTTATTTCAGGGCACATTGTCAAAGGGGGTTTCAATAGGGTTAAGGCAATTAACCAAAACTAAAAAGGGTCTTTGCCGCTTTTCCTCTGTCTTCTCTGCTTTTTTAAAGCGTTAAATTTTAACTATTAAGTCCCAGTCAAATTTCACGCTGAAATGTCTTAATATGCCTTAACTTTGGTTTACGTTTTTTAACTTGTTCTGCAATCCAACTATAGGAAAATAATCAGCGGGGTGGCAAAGGCAAGTGGGTGTTATCGAAGGCTCAGTGGATGTTGTTTTATTAACGAAGAATAGCGATAGAGCTTTAAAAAAATGTGTCGAATCCGTTTACCTCACAGTCCCCGTTAACCAACTCATAGTTGTAGACGGTTATTCAACAGACAAAACTCTTGCCATTGTGAAAGAATTCGATGAAAAATATCATAATGTCAAAATCATCTTTGACAACGGTAACCGCGCGACAGCCCGCCAAAGAGGTATTGCTGCGGTCGAAACGGCATGGTTCATTTTTGTTGACAGTGACGTTATTCTCTGCAAAGACTGGTATAAAAAGGCCCTAAAATTTGTCAGTAACGAGGTTGGCGCAGTATGGGGAACTGAAGTTTGGTCAACAATTAATAGCCCAGCAACCCTCAAACTTTTTCTCTTAATTACCAGAAAAATCTTTGAGGTCCGTGGAGGCACCCATGACACTCTAATCAAAACAGCGTTAGTCAAGGACATTGAAATTCCTAAAAAGCTACATGTGTACGAGGACGCATATATCAAAGATTGGATTGAGCACAAAGGCTATCAAGTGGTTCCATGTTACAACCCGTTTTGTATTCATTTTCGTCCTCCAAATGTTTGGACTTTTAAAGGTAGCATAGGCTTGATAGCTGAGTCATTCAGTCTTGGGGATTCACGAGTCATCGGAAAATTGCTGGCTGCATATAGCTTTTACGCTGTCTACGCCATCTATCAGTTGGCACATTCAAGCAAGGGTCAGGCAGAGAAATAGGTTAATGATCAACTTGTTTTCTTTTTTCAAAGAAAGATAGAAGACAGACTACCGTGAAAGCGCTATCCATAGGTGGTCTGAGGCTGGTCTTGGCAGCATTTCCACTGTATCATCTTTATGCATCAGCAGGCGCTTATTCACGTTCGCGTTGAACTCGCCAATTATATCAGCATAAATATGCTCCTGACATAAACGATCAACTATTTTATTTGCTGCTTGCGGGTCGGCGGCTACAAGTAAGGCGCCTGAACTAATCAATTGTAGCGGGTCAATCTCGTAAAAACGGCAGATTTTGGCGGTTTCAGGCTCAACCGTAATCTTATCCTCGAAAACCCTAATGCCTAAACCAGCCGCGTCAGCCATCTCATGAATGCCGTTTAGGATTCCACCTTCCGTTGGATCATGCATCGCGTTGACTCCACCTGTCTTGTACGCGGTTAAAGCATCTTTCACTACGCTTATCTGATTGTAGAAGCTTTTGGCGCTTTCCAGAACAGTTGGAGTTAACACTTTTTTGAGTTGCTCTTCTCGGTCTGTAGCTAAAATGGCTGTGCCTTCGATGCCTGCGCTTTTCGTTAGGATGAGTTTATCGCCTGCTTTGGCGCCTGCCGCAGTGACGTATTTGCCTTTTTCTGTTAAGCCCATAATGCATCCCACCACAATTGGGTTCGCCAAGCCAGGTGTTGATTCACAGTGGCCGCCGACGATGGCGATGCCGAGGTCCCTTGCTGCTGCGTGCATTTGGGCGCTTATGGTTTCTATTATTTTGCTGTCAGCGCCTTCCGGCAACATTAGGCATGAGAAGAAGAAGGCTGGTTCAACCCCGAACGTGGCGACGTCGTTAGCGTTGATGTTGATGGCTTCCCAACCAATGCGTTCCACCGCGCCGGTGATTGGGTCCATCGATACAACTGCATTTTTGGTTCCAACATCCAACACTGCCCCGTCAGCTCCAGCGGCTGGACCTAAAACAACTTCGCCGCGTTCAGCGCCGAGGTTTTTGAATACTATTTCTTTTAGGAGTTCGATAGGGATTTTTCCAGGCGGCAGTTTCATGCTTTAACCTCTGTTGATTCTATCTTTTAAGTTGTGGGAAAATACGCAAAACCGCATGCATAAGGGGAACTGCGATGATTAAGCCAATAAGCATTTGGACAATGTTGAAGGGCACTTCTATAGCTGCGAGTGTCAACGGGTAGCCCAAAACAAGTGTTTCGTAGAGAAAGTATCCTAAAACCATCTCGAAACCGCCGATAATAATTGCTATGGTTGCACAAAGAGTTGTGCTTTTGATTTTTGTATTCAATTTCTGGTTTATGTAACCGACAAGGAAGCCTTCGATTCCTTTGATTGTAAAGGTTCCAGGTGCGAACTGGGCGGCTACAAGTATATCTGCTATTGTTGCTCCCGTTCCTGCGACTGCGCCAACTAAGGGTCCCACGAGCAGCGCTGCAATGTAGATGAGTGTCTCGCCTAAGTTGAAGTACCCGGTGGTGGCGGGAATTGGAACCACAAAGAGAATTGTGACTACTCCTACTAGTGCTGCAAAGATTGCAGCGACCGCAATTTTGAAGGCAGTTGACGGGCTAAAGCTTGTTTGGGCTTGTTTTTCACTCAATAGTTATCACGGAGTTATAGAGAGTTATTCGTTCAAACTCTCCTAAATAATCTATCGACAAATTATTTTGAAACCAAACCAGTAGATATAACTGTTATCCCAGAGTCACACTCAGTAGAAAACAAGGCGGAAAAAACCTCTGGCTCTAAAAGAGGAAAATCTAAATGTTAGTTCAATGCAAAAGTAAACACAAGAGTGAACAGAATGTCAGTAAAAGAAGACCCAATTAAACTTCACAAACAAGCAATTTCGTTAATGGAAAATGGGAAGTATGAGGAAGCAAGAGACCTCTTCGTAAAAACTGGTGAGCTCTACTATAAAGGACAGAACTATTTTGGCGCTGCTGAAATGTACTATAAAGCTGGCGAAGCTGCGGTTGCCCTCAACGACTGTATAAAAGGCGCCGAGTTTTTCACGAAATCATCTGAAATCGCGTTGAGCAAAGCTTTTGACAGATTTGGCTTAAGTGCGCTTGAAGAGGCGAGAGATTGTCAGAAAAAGGTGGGAAACACCAAAGAAGTAGAGGAACTTGAAAAGAAAATTAAGGAAATAAATGACAAACATGAAAGAGCCTGAGGGCGAATCAACGTTCTCTGTGTTCTCATAAATCGCCTAACACCTTTTTCCTAATTTCTCAATTTCTGCAATATCAATTAATTAAGCTGCCATGCGCTATTTCTAGTAAATATTTTTCAGGTAAACAATGTCTTCTTCATTCCAATCTCTCTGTGAATTGCTTGAAAAGATTGAAGCAACCAAAAAACGGCTTGAAATCATCGATTTAACAGCAAACTACCTAAAAATCCTGAATGCCGACGAAATTGAGCCTGCCGTGAACATGATGGTTGGCAGAGCATTTGCAAAGTACAGTCAGAAGACGCTGGACGTTAGCTGGTCTACGCTGAGGCGAGTTCTTGAACGTGTAAGTGAATTTGACCTGAGCCGTTTCGGCCAGGCCATGGCAAGTACTGGCGACATCGGTTCCGCCACCAAAGCAGTGCTTGAGCAATCTAAAGCCCGACGACAGACGCAGTTGACACAGTGCTCACTAACCGTAACAGAGGTCAGGCGGGCACTGAATGCAATCGCTCATACCTACGGTGCTGGTTCAAGAACCAAAAAGGAACGCCTAATAACCGCTCTTCTAAGCCAAGCCACCCCAGTAGAAGCCAAGTACCTCGTCAAGATTTTCACTGGCGAAATGAGAACAGGACTTCATGAAGGACTGATGGAGCAGGCCGTTTCAAAAGCCTTCGGTGTATCTCTCAAAAGCGTTCAACATGCAGGCATGGTTCTTGGCGACATAGGCGAAGTGGCAGCGATACTGAAAAAGGGCGGTGTCGAGGTCTTGGAGAAGACGGGTTTTACCGTTTTCAGACCAGTGAATCTTATGTTGGCACAAACGGCTCAAACGGTAACCGAAGCATTGGCGGAGCAGGGTGGCAGAAGCGCTTTTGAGTACAAGTATGATGGGGCACGGGTGCAGATTCATCTGCAGAATGGAGCAATTGAAGTTTTTAGCCGAAGACTCAGCGATGTAACATTAAGCCTTCCAGAAATAATTGAAACAGTGAAGGGCAACATTCACGCCGAGTCAGCTATTGTCGAGGGGGAAGTTATTGCACTTGGCTCTGCTGGTCACCCGATTGCTTTCCAGCACTTGATGCGTCGCTTTAAACGCATCCGAGGCGTCCCCGCCATGGTACAGAAAATCCCCTTAACCCTTTACCTGTTCGATATTTTGTACCTTAACGGTGAAAGCTTAATCAATCAACCTTACACCGAACGCAGGCAAATCCTAGCAAAAACTGTTGGCGAGATTCCATTGTCTAAACAAATCGTCACAGACAGCGTCGAGGAGGCTGAGGGTTTTCTTAAGGATGCTTTGGCGGCGGGGCATGAAGGGTTAATGGCAAAACAGCTCAACAGCCCATACACGCCTGGGAAGCGAGGCAAGAAATGGCTGAAAATCAAACCAATACTTGAAACCTTAGACCTCGTTATCACCGGTGCCGAATATGGCTATGGAAGAAGGAAGGGTTGGTTATCCGATTACTATCTCGCAGCAAGAGAGCCCAAAACAGGCGAATTTTTGGATGTGGGCAAAACTTTCAAAGGCTTAACCGACGCCGAAATTATAGAATTAACCCAACGGCTCAAGGCTTCTACGGTGGCTGAGAAAGGGCACATGTTAGTGGTAGTTCCAAAAATAGTTGTCGAAGTTGCCTATAACGAAATCCAAAAAAGCCCGAGATATAGGAGCCAGATGGCGTTGCGATTTGCTAGAATCAGCCGAATCAGAGAAGACAAAACACCGGAAGAGGCCAGCACAATAGAGCAAGTACAAGAGATCTTTGAACGGCAATTTAAGGTAAAAGGCAAATATAAGACTGAATAACAACAATTCAATTGGAGCAGGTACTGTTGGATTCGGTAGAAAAGGCGGTATTCGCACAGGAGTTTTACAGCCGCCAAGTTACGATGAAAGAACTCGGCAAGAAAGGACAGCAGCGTCTTAGCTAAATCTCGTGTTGCAGTTGTTGGCGCAGGCGGTTTGGGCACGGTTTCCTCCCTTTACTTGGCTTTGGCAGGCGTTGGCTGTGTTCGCCTGATTGACCAGGACACGATCGAAGCCCAGAACTTGCACCGCCAAATCCTCTACACACAGGCTGACCTGCATTATCCCAAAGCGGAGATGGCTGCAAAACGCCTCGCTGAACTTAATCCACTTATCCGAACAGAAGCTTTCACTGAAAATGTAAACGCCTCTAACGTCGAGCGACTTCTTAGTGGGGTGGATTGTGTAGTGGATGGCTTGGATAATATGGTCACCCGTTACCTTGTTAACCGTGCCTGTGTAAAGTTGAAAGTCCCTTATGTTTTTGGTGCTGCAATTGGTATCGAAGGTAACCTCTCTGTTTTCAGCCCACCTGAGACAGGCTGCCTCGAATGTTTGATGCCTAACCTCTCTGACAATGATTTAATGACTTGTAGCACTCGTGGCGTAATTGGGGCCACCCCTGGGATTATCGGTTCCTTACAGGCCATGGAAACCATAAAACTCCTAGCCGGCGTCGGCTCTACCCTAAAAGGCAAACTGCTTGTCTGCGACTTTAGTGACATGGATTTTACAACAATTGATATTTCTAAGAGCAGCTCGTTGCCCGGTTTGCCACGGCGAATTATCGTCGGTTGCGGGTGGAGAACGTTTGGTTTGGCTTTGCGGAAAAGAAACAGCAAACATCAACCCAGAAAAGCCATTGCGTTTGAATCTTGAAGAGATTTATCCTACAGTTAACAATCAGTTCCAGGTCCGTTTGAAGTCCCGTCTTGCGCTCATGTTTAACTACAAAAGCTACGAAGTTAGCTTGTTCAATGGTGGGCGCATGCTGATAAAAGGAGTCAGCGATGAAAAAGTTGCTCTGAGGATTTATCGTGAAATTTTAAAAAAGCTTGAAAATCTCAGCTAATTCTTCCACAGCGTCAACAAAGTGATGCAACTCAATCCAAGAGTGAATCATATTGTTTTTGCGAAGCTTGTTCTATAACAGATTATCCCAGTTAATAAGCAAGAACTCAAGTTTCACTTTCACTCTACCCTCCCCTGCTAGGGAATGTCGGTTGGCTGATAGTTTAAATAGGGTAATCAGGCGTAACGGGTTTCTCGTGGAAGTTACATGCAACAGAGCTTAATAATTAAACCAGCAATAATACAAAAACAATTACCAATGCAAAGAAAATAAACTCGCAAACTGCCATAACACGGTTTACTTTTAATATAACAAACATCGATGCCCTTTTTCCAGGATTCAGAGCAGGAGACTTCGCCGTCCTCTATGGACCACAATCAGTAACTTCACTGACCTCTCGATTCTGCGTCCGTGCCCAATTACCCTCACAACTTGGCGGATTAGAAAGCGATGTTGTTTTCATCGACTGTGCAAGCAGCTCTTCACTTTCAAACATGGGCATCGCATGTCAGAGCAGAGTCCACAGTATGCGCGTTTATACAGCCTACCGACTAACTTCTCTAATAATGGAAAAACTGCAAGAAGCCATAGAAACCTTCGATGCCAAACTTGTAGTAATCTCCGACATAGCAGGTCCATTCTTACATGAGAATTTGGATGACCAAGAAGCAAGGACAGTCTACAGTCAAATAATGAGTTATCTCGCAAACTTCGCAAAAAAACATCATATTATCATAATCGCAACCTACCTCCCACATGAAAGCAGCAGAAGAAACAGTATTCTGCAAGAAATAACCAGTGCAAAAGCAAGTACAGTGCTGCGCTTCACTAAAACCCCCTACACCAAAGAAGTAGAGTTGGAGAAGCACCCGTCCTACATATTAGGCGTCGCTGATTTAACCTCTGAAAATCAAGCTTTAACTGACTTCATGAGCTCGGTTAAAGATAGTCAGAATTATTTTTTGATGTAATAAAATAGAATTTGAAAAACAAAAAAGGAAGAAGCTGTTTATTCTGGCTTCTTTTGTTTGCTAGGACGTAGTGAGCGCACGGTTGCGCCTGCACGCCACATTTCGCTGTTCGCCCATCTCTTTGAGTTCGTCAGCGAGTTTTTGGCGGTAGTCTGGTGCTTTGCTCTTTTCCAGTACGATGCGTGTTTCTTCGCCTGCTGCGACAAGTTCGTAGAGTGAGTCAAACACTGGCTGTGTGGCTTCTCGGAAACGTGGTCTCCAGCGTAATGCGCCGATGCGTGCTGTTTCGCTGCAGTTGCAGTACATCCAGTCCATGCCGTTTTCGTCAACGAGGCGGATTAGGCTCTGTGTTAGTTCCTCGACGGTTTCGTTGAATGCTTCACTTGGGCTGTGTCCATGTGCACGAAGAGTGTTGTATTGTGCTTCCAGTATGCCTGCGAGTGCACCCATCAGTGTTCCGCGTTCGCCTGTTAGGTCGCTGTAAACTTCTTTTTCAAAAGTAGTTGGAAACAAATACCCTGCGCCGATAGCGATGCCCATTGCTTTTGCACGATCCATCGCTTTGCCAGTTGCATCTTGGTGAACAGCGAAGCTGCAGTTTATGCCGCTGCCGTCAACAAAGTTTCTGCGCACGCTATGTGCCGATGCCTTTGGGTGCAACAAGGATAACGTCGATATCTTTAGGTGGGATAACGCCTGTTTGTTCTTTGTATACGATGCTGAAGCCGTGGCTGAAGTAGAGTGCGTCTCCTTTTTTGAGGGTTGCTTTGATTTTTGGCCATACTAGTTTTTGTACCAGAATCGGTGAGTAGGAACATTTTGATGGTTCCTTTTTTGGCTGCTTCTTCCATGGGGAAGAGGTTTTCGCCTGGTTTCCACCCGTCTGCTATTGCTTTGTCCCATTCTTTTTTGAATAAGCCTTCTTTTTCTTGTCCAATGATTACTTTTACGCCGTTGTCTCTCATGTTCAGTGATTGTGCTTGGCCTTGTATCCCGTAGCCAAGTGAGACGACGACTTCGTCTTTTAGGATTTTTTGGGCTTGAGCCACTGTAAACTCTTTGCGAGTAATGACGTCCTCTTTGACGCCACCGAAATCCATCTTTACCATTTTTTAGTACCTTCAGCCAGACATTTTACAGGACGCGGTAATTAAGAATTATGTTGGTAAATCCCGTGATAATTATACCATTAAAGGCGGGTGTGGTAATTGCCGGTTCCAAGTAAATTATGAAGCAGAGAAAGTTGGTGAACTTTGGTTTTTTTATAAAGCCAACTTCTACACAAACCGTATAAGCAAACTGTAACAGAATAGCCATTTGGTTTCTCTAGGATCAGATGAGATAGGAGGCGAAAAAAATGGTCGTAAAAAATGACTATCTGTCGCCATGCAGCATGTACTGTAGCGTATGTTCAGTACGAGCAGCACATCAAAATAATGACCAGAAACTCAAAGAAAACCTAGTGTCTTCTTTTTGGCACTTCACCTGAGAACATAGTCTGCGAAGGATGTATGTCGAATAAAACTTTTCAGTTTGCTAAAGTCTGTCCTATTAGAGCATGTACACAGAAAAAAAGCCTGCAAGGTTGTCACCAATGTGACGATTTTCCATGTAATAACATAAATAATTTTCCTATTGAGATTGCGAGGAAAGGGATATTGGATGGTATACCTCGATGGAAGGAAATTGGCACAGAACGCTGGGTAGCAGAAGTTGAAAACCGGTATACCTGTTCTAAATGTGAAACATTGTTACATCGCTATGCCGATAAATGCAGCAATTGCCAAAGCCCATTCGGAAGAACATAAAAATGAATAATTAAGAAAACGCTACCATGAAACGGTTTTATCTCCTTACCCGCAAACCCACTTTTTTAGTAATCTGTCCTAATACTCATAAAGCCAATTCAGAAAGCTGAATAAAAAATGCGTTAAGTATCTTCGAAGATAAATAATTCATCGATAGTAGTCTGCAGAGCCTTTGCTATTTCGTTTGCCAGTTTTATAGAGGGGTTGTAGTTCCCTTTTTCGATGAAGAGTATTGTTTCTCTTCGTACACCTACTTTTTTTGCCAAATCATCTTGTGTGAGATTATATCTTGCCCTTAGTTCTTTTATTCTCGTTCGCATCGACTTCAAGGTTCCCCTTTTCTTCCAAAATACCATCGGAGTACAAGAAACGATACGCTTGACACCAAAAGCACTGCTATCATTGGATAACCCGCTTCAATTTCTGGCACACCGAAGAACTCTCTTCCAACAATGTTAACCAACAGATACGCAACAATGAAGTATTGACCCATAAACATCGCATAGTATGCGGCTTTCCAGTTTAGCCTTTGTGTCCTTTCATCAGCCAATGGAAATCCAGACTTCTTATCGTGTAGTCTTTTCCAAAGAGCTAAAATGCCAATCAAAATTATTAGCGCAAGTATTCCCATACTTGCGATTGTCCAGGTGAAATCTGCCATTATGCCACCTCCTGCTTGATGATTTGCATCTTTAGCTTTCTTCTTGATTTGAATGCGCTTACAATTGATAGCAGCACGCCAGCACCGATGAATGAGTAGCCAATCAACCAATCTTCGACAAATATAATTCCAAGAATGACGAATGTAGAGGCAAGAGTTATGAGTTCCTTGATTCTCATTTTGGCTCAAAGCTCCTTTTTTATTAGTTTTAACACACTTTATGTTAGTTATATATAACATTTACCCTTAAAAACATAGCGTTATTTTCAACTCATTTAGTTGAAGTCATCGCACGCTTGATTGACAATTTAATAATAAAGTTTTAGTTTTACACAAAATTAGTCGTGGGGCAAATGGAAAAAATCGGTTGTTAAAGTGAGCCAGCCTAAGACTACGAATTTGGAATTTAAGTTAAAACTAAAATAGTGGGGAATATGGGGCTTAACACTCATATCCTTAGTTTGAAAAAGAGTTTGATGAAGCGAGTATAGAATATGTAGGACAAAACGAGAAGACCAAAACCGCCTAAGCAAACCGCTTTTCTTCAGTTAAATCCTTCCACAAAATTATAATTGTTAGACTTTTTACATGTCTTATTAAGAATCATGTTAGAAATTGTCTGGATAATTATTCACCAAATACCCAACTACAGCTTTGCGCAATTTTTTCTTTAGTCAAGAAACGAACACAACACAGCTATGAAGATTTCATGCTAAGCCATGGAAAGCTAATAGGTTTATTTAGCTCTGAATTGACTGGTTGGGTATGGGGAACAATTTTGAAGTAGCGACACTTTCATTCAGAAAGTGGGTTTCTCTTTCTGCATTTTTAGGATTTTTCGCGCTTACACTTTATCTATACTTCTTCACAGACTTGGCGAAGGTTGCTTTAGTAATCGGCGGGGTAAATTTTTCCTTTTATGCCCTGGCGTTTATTTCTGTTTTGGGAACCGTTGTTTTCAACTCGTTGACTTGGTACAGATTGCTCGGCAATTTCTCGATTAAGCCGGGCTTTTGGAGGGTATTTGTCTTGGGCTGGGTTGGAATTTTCGTGGATGCAGTTGTTCCTGGAGGCTGGAGTGGTGACGTGTTTAAGGGTTACTTGCTCGTTAAGGATTCAAATGCAGATACTGGTAGAACAGCGGCTTCTATTGTCATAAAAAATATTCTTGAGCTTGCAATTACTTTGGGAGCCTTGATTTTCGGGTTGTTTCTACTGTATTTTAATTATTCCCTCGATGGCTGGGTTTTGGTTTCTATTGGCGCGGTTATGGTTTTATTGGCCTTGCCTTTAACTATCGGTCTTTACTTAAGCCTAAATCTGGGAGCAACAAGAAGATTTATACTATTTATAAGACGTATATTCCTTTTTGCAAAAAGAGGACATAGCAACGAAGATAGTTTCGACGCGAAACTGGAAAAAACTCTAAACGAGTATCATGACGGCATCAGAACTATGAGGACAAGCCCCAAATCCTTGGTTGTTCCAATTGTATTTCAAATCATTGCTTGGTCTTTTGACATATTAACGTTGTTCTTGATTTTTTATTCGATAGGGTATATTGCTTTTCCGGACAAGATAATAATTGTAAATACGATTGTTGGAAACCTGCAGGTCCAAGGCCTCGCTTTTGCTGGCTTCACTCAAGTAATCTCAAGCTCATTGTACACAATTCTTGGAATCTCGTCAGCTGTAAGTAGTGCCTCAGCTTTATTAGCTGGGTTTGCAGTTTTCTGGTTCAGGCTGGTGTTATCTTTTTTTGTTTTTCAATGCGTGGTATTTTCCAAATGTATTCCTTTCTTAAGTTTTCGACGTCACGGAATTGGCAAAAAAAGTTGTGATTGATTGTGAAGGGAACTATTAAGGGGAAGAACGATAGTGCCCCTCGATTCCCAGCCAAAATTGCCAGAGGGTGGAAGCTCAACTCCACGCTCAGAAGATATTGAACTGTTTGAAAAGCGCAAATAAGAACGCTATATGCTCCATTTCTTTGCTTGTTTGAGTAAGTTCTTGAAGTGTCGCAATCGGTGCACTGGCTTTTAGAAAGATTATCTGTAATTGGACAAGTGAGAAATACTTTTGGAAGATAGTCGTTTAATGTTTTGTCGACGACTGACTCAAAATCCATGTTATCATTAAATAATAGAATTCTAATTTTATTTGTATTTTTTGGATTCTCAAACAATAACTCCCCATTTGAACAATCAAGCAATATGGAGCCAAACCACGCCCATTTTTCTTAGCCTGTAGCAGAGCAATATCAATCTTAACATTACTGTCAAATCCAAGATTCTTGCTCTTATGTGCAATGCTAGTGATGTTTGTTTTTATAAACTCAATTTTTTAAGTAAGAATTTAAGAAAAACACACTCAAATGTCCCTCAAAACAAACTCAGTCCTTTGAAAAACAACGCAAAATAATTAAACAATAAAACCCAATTATCACTTAATGTCCGAAGCCAAATTCAACCCAGAACTTATTGCGCCTTGCGGCATGAACTGTGCCCTTTGCAAAGCATATAACGCATACACTCAAGGAGTACCAACAAAAAAGGGCAAAGTTACTCATTGCGCAGGTTGCCTTCCAAGAGCCAAAAACTGCTACATTATACGGGGCTGCCCAAAACTTAGAAAACAACAAATCCAGTCTTGCAGCCAGTGCGACTCGATTCCCTGCGAGAAGCTTGCGCACCTTGACAAACGCTACCGCGAACGCTACGGTATGAGCATGGTTGAAAACGTCAAAATGATAAAAGAGAAGGGCATGGCAGAATTTCTTAAAAGCCAAGCTGAACGGCACAGTTGTCCAAACTGCGGCAGCGTTATTTGCGTGCATGATAGCAAATGCTACAGTTGCGGGTATGTGCGAAATAAGCCTTCGGCGTAGTTGGATTGCTTATTTTTTAGCCTCAAAGCTAAACTATTTTAAGCGCTGAATCAAAAACGCAACCGTAAACAAGCCCTTGATACCCTCTCCCCTCCCTGTCTTTTTACATTTAGAAACTCAACGTAAAAAGAGCGTGCGCACAGGCCTTTGCTTCTCTCTACCCTATTATTTCTAAATAAAAATCAACAATAATAAATAGCGGAGATTTTTTTCAACCGAACTTTTCAACGATATCTTTTACGACGTTGAGGTTGCGAGTGGTCGCTTTCACCTTTAGCTTGGACTCGATGAAAGGGTTAGGCAGGGCTCCTTCTCCGCCGCCATGGGTAACGCTGAAAACCTCTGTGCCATGGGCTGAGATTACTTGTGCGGTTGACTTTGGAATCGTCAAGGGCAACTGAGACATGAATGTAGCAGGCGGTACATCACTTACTAAAGTAATCAAAAAACTTGAGCCTTCAGAGTTTTGACTTTTGAACGATTCCAACCCAACAATGATCTTGAGTTGCTCCATTGAACGCAAAGAGACAGGCACGCTGTAGCCTAAAGCGGTTTGAAGTTTTGCGATTATCTTTTCTTCAAGTTCATGCATGTTTGTTGCGCTGGTTTCAAAAATCACATTGCCACTTTGCTTGTAAGGACGCACATTCTCAAAACCCAATGAGGAAAACGCTTCCTGCAGCTTCTCCTTCTTCACCGAGCGCCCGCCAACGTTAATTCCTCTAAGAAAAGCTACAAAGCAAGGCATCAAATCCACTCGGCAGAGAGCGCTTAAAGGGAAACTTGGGGCAAAAAGGGCTTCTTAAGCAGAGTTAGCATTATTGCTTTTGCAGAGTATAAGCGGTTTTCTGCCTGCTCATAAATCACCGAGTTGGGGCTGTCGATGGCTTCTAGGGTGATTTCGTAGCCTCGGTGGATGGGCATGTCATGCATAATGTGTGCCTTGCTGCTCTTGAGCAGTTGGGCGTTAATTTGATAGGGCATCATGAGCTTGAGGCGCTTCTCTTTTTCACCTGCGAATTTGGAGTCAGTGAAAAACTCCATATCGATCCAAGTGTCAGTGTAAATAAAATCTGCGTCTTTAACCGCTTCTTTTACATCTAAGGTTGATTGCCAAAGCCCAGTTTTCTTCGCCTCAGCGAGCAACTGGTCATCTCTTGCTGCCTCGTTGAAAATTGGTGTAACAGTGGTCAGTTTGACTCCTGTTTTTGTGCAGCCTTCGACGAGTGAGTTGGTTACATTGTTGTGCACGCCTATGTAAACGAGTTTGGCGCCTTTTAGTGAGCCTCTTTTCTCTTTTATCGTGATTAAATCTGCCAATGCCTGGCTTGGATGATATTTCTCATCACACCCATTGATAACTGGAACACGTGAGGCATTAGCCATCTTTAGCAAATCCACATCACACAGCAACCTCGCCATAATAATGTCCACATTGCGAGACAGGTATCGGATTTCATCGCTGATGTCTGCAAGTGTAAAATTCGTAGTTCTCCAGTCAATGAATAAGCCATGACCACCAAGCTGGGTGGCTGCAACCTCAAAAGCAACTCGCGTGCGAGTTGAGGTTTTCTGGAAAATTAACGCTGAAGACTTTCCTACAAACGACTCGGCGTATTTTACAGGGTTAGTTTTGACTTCTATGCCTAAATCAACCAAGTCGTTTAGTTCTTGACTGGATAATTCCTTGAAATTAATCAGGTGCAAAGTGCTTGCCTTCAAATACGCAGAAACAGCCATGCAATTAAGCTTTATGGAAAACCTTTTCACTTAAAACTTCCTAACTAACAGCGAGTCAGCATGATTTTACTCGTGGCATCCAACAAAGACATTGCAAGCCTAACTATCAAAGAGCAAATACTTCTCCACTACCCCTTCACACAAACCCCCAAGATCTTCCAAAACAACCCCCTCTACAACGCTAACATAAACGGGAGCACGGTAACCCTTGCCACGCTGAACGAGGAATCCGTGAGGGCGCAGAACCTGCCCGAGGCTTTTCCGACCGCAAAACTAATAGTATTCATCTCAAGGCATAGCAGCCAAAGTGGCAAAACCACCCTGTCCGTTCACACGCCAGGCAACCTTGCGCAGGCAGACCTTGGTGGGCTGCCCAAGACGGTTTCGGTTTCGTTTGCCGTAGGAATGCGTGACGCCCTCAAAACCCTTCAGCGCTACAGAGATCAGTTGAGCCTTGATTACGAGGTGTCATACGAATGCACCCATCATGGTCCAAGTCTTCGCGTGCCAGCCATGTTTGTGGAGCTGGGCAGTTCTGAGCTTCAATGGCGCGATTCCACAGCGGCGCAAGCTGTCGCTCACGCTTCAATGGCTGCAATCAGCAACTTTTCAAGCCTCAAAGAATCAGCTGTTCTGGGCATCGGAGGACCTCACTACAGCGAAAAGTTCACTCGCATGGCCTTAGCTGGTGAGGCAGTGTTTGGGCATATAATACCTAAATACGCTGTTTCAGCAATTGACTCTGAAATGATAATGCAATGTGTTGGGCGCACGCTAGAGAAGGTTTCTATCGCACTTCTAGATTGGAAAGGCATCAAAAGCGAAGATAAACCCAAACTTCTCGCCGCCCTCCATGAGGCTGGGCTGCCTTCCAAGAAGGCTTAAAGTAAAGCTGTGTTTTAGTTTGATACCGGAGAGATAACCGCTTTTGAATTAAGTTGCATAACTGTCAAATCACATAAAAATCATGCAGATAACTTATACTAAACCATGGCTTGATGAGAAACTTTAAAAGAGTTGATTTGGTAGGTTTTAAACTCCAAGCTATAGCAACGTTTATTATTAATAAATGAAATCTTGGTGTGCGATGAGTATGGGAATAAAATCTTGGCTAACACAAGCGGGAAGAACCTTAAAGTTAGCTGTAAAACCAGGAAGAGAAGAACTCTGGTTATCGATAAAAATCAGCCTCCTAGGCATAGGAGTAGTTGGTTTAATTGGTTTCGTAATTAAACTTCTCTCATACGCAATAGGCGGAGCAGCGGCACCATCCGGATCAGTTTAAAGGAAACTTGACGTGTATGGAAAAGAAAGAAGAGCAAAATCAAGTAAAAATTTTCGTTGTTAAAACCACAACCGGACAAGAACGAAACGTTGCAAGGTTGATTGCATCGAAAGTTGAAATGAACCAGATACCCATCAAAGCTCTTCTTGTTCCAGATACACTAAAAGGCTACGTGTTCGTTGAAGCAGACGGGCCACACCTCGTGGAAGAAGCCATCTCAGGTCTAAGACACGTACGCTCCAGAATCCCTGGCTTGGTTAGCTTCAATGAGATAGAACGCTATATTGTTCGTAAACCAGTTATGGAAGACCTCAACGAAGACGACGTGGTTGAAATTACTGGTGGACCGTTCAAAGGTATGCGGGCCAAAATTACAAGGCTTGACAAAGCAAAAGGCGAAGTTACATTGGAGTTGCTTGAGGCAACATTCACTTTGCCAATCACAGTCCATTCAGACTATGTAAAACTAGTAGAAAAAGCAAGATAAAATTGGTGAAACAAAATGAGCGAGAAAAAATCTGTAGAAATGCTCGTAAATGGCGGACAAGCCAACGCGGGTCCACCGTTAGGTCCAGCTCTTGGCCCATTAGGCGTAAACGTAATGGCTATTGTCAACAAAATTAACGAGCTTACCAAAGACTATGCGGGAATGAAAGTCCCGGTAAAAATCACCGTTGACACCGAAGACAAAAGCTTCGAGGTTAGCGTTGGCACCCCAACAGCTTCAGCACTTATTGTTGCAGAGTTAAAAGTTGAGAAAGGTTCAGGAACTCCAAATACTGTGAAAATAGGCAATTTGTCTATGGAGCAGATGGTTCGCATTGCAAAAATTAAAGGGCCACAACTTTTATCACCCACACTCAAGAAGGCAACAAAGGAAATGCTTGGAACATGCGTAAGCTTAGGTGTAACCGTTGAAGGCAAAGACCCCCGAGAAGTACAAAAAGAAATTGACGCTGGCACTTACGAAGCGCTATTCGGTACTGAATAATGATAAGCGAATATTTTTATAATGGGTTTCCAATCCCTCATTGGCACGAGGCTTAAAAATGCCCCTAGACAACAAGACAATTTCAGAAGCAATTAAACAGGCAAAGGCAAAAGCTGGCGAAAAAAAATTCAACCAGACAGTAGACATGATCTTAGACATCATGGAAATCGATATGAAGTCGCCAGAAGGTAAAATTACAGAAATCGTTGAGCTCCCTCACGCTACTGGTAAACCGAACAAGGTCTGTGTTATTGCTTCTGGCGAGTTTGCCATGAAAGCAAAGAATTCTCAAGCTGATCACGTTATTGAACGCGCAGATTTAGACGCGTTAAACGGTAAAAAGAAGGAACTTCGAAAGCTTGCGAGTCAATATGACGTTTTCATTTCGGAAGCGCCACTTATGCCGCTTGTGGGTAGGATTCTTGGTCCAGTTTTGGGTCCAAGAGGAAAGATGCCTATTCCTGTTCCGCCTAACGCTGACATTACTGCCCTTATTAACAAACACCGTAAAACCGTGTCTGTTAGAATGCGTAACCAACCCATCATTCAAGTTTCAGTGGGCTCACAACAAATGAAAGATGAAGAATTAGTTGATAACACTCAAGCGGTTCTTCGTGTTTTAGATGGAAAACTTAAGCGTGGCCTCAAAAACGTAAAGTACGCTTACTTCAAGACATCTATGGGTGAGCCAGTAAAAATTAAACCATAAGAGTTTGAGAAACCATGCCGTCCCAACAAGTATTAGAAGAAAAATCAACTGAAGTAGAAGCAATCAAAGACATACTAAAAGTGCACAAGCTAGTCGGCATCGCCAGCCTAAAGAAGGTAAGAGCTTCGCAACTTCAGGAACTAAAGAAAAGCATGGCGGGCAAAGTTTACCTTCGCGTTCTCAAAAACACATTGATGAAAATAGCCATTGAAGAAATGAACCAGGCAGAACTCAAAAAACTTGAGGAATACTTGGAAGGATCAAACGTTTACCTATTCACCGACCTTAACCCCTTCAAACTAGCGCTTCTTCTCGAACGAGGCAAAGTTAAAACAACAGCTAAAGCAGGCGACTTGGCTGCAATGGACGTCATTGTTCCAGCAGGCAACACAGCTCAACCTCCAGGCCCAATCATCAGCCAACTAAACGGTGTCGGCTTACCAACAAGAATTGAATCAGGCAGCGTTTGGGTCAGCAAAGACACACTCGTAGCCCGCAGAGGAGAAGCAATCAGCGAGCAACTTGCAGGAGTCCTCTCAAAACTAGGGATCAAAGCAGTTGAACTAGGCATTTCAATGCGCGCAGTCTACGACAATGGCTTGATGATTACAGGCGACCAACTAAAAGTCGACATTGAAGCTACACGCAAAACACTCATACAAGAGAATCAGGAAGCATTCGCACTCGCAATGAGCATCAGCTACACAACCAAAGACACAATTAAACCGCTCCTGCAGATGGCGCACCAGAAAGCAATGTCACTATCAGTGGGCGCAGCAATCCCAACCAAAGAAACCATCGGTGACCTCATCCGCAAAGCCAACATGGAAATGACAAGCCTGAGCGGCGCAGTCGACAAAGCCAAACCAAAAGCAGCCTAAAACCAACCCTTTACTCCTTGTTGTAATTATTTTTCAGTAGCTAATAGTGTACACTTCAGTTTTAGCTCGATAGACAGTCGAGCTTGCTTTTGTGGTTTGCTTTGATAAGGCTTAATAGTTTCTTGCGATGAGTACATCTAAATTAGCACGTGACACGCTATGGTTGATGTTTGGCTTCCTTACGGAAAAACCGACGTATGCATTCGAGTTCCAGCCCGAAACCTTCTAGGCACAATAGAGCCCATCGAGCGCCAAGGCGCAGAAGATGTAAAAGCTGAGGTTGAGCGGGCAATAAGAGAACCCATTGGCTCCAAACACCTTAGTGAAATCGCCAAGCCTGAAAGCAAAGTGGCAATTGTCGTTGACGACGCTACGCGAAAGGCGCCAAGTGAAGTGATGCTTATGTCAGTGCTCGCAGAACTCAATGCAGCAGGCGTAAAAGACGAAAACATCACAGTAATTTTTGGTTGTGGCACACACCGAGCGGTCAAACCCGAAGAAGCCACTGCGTTGATTGGCGCTGAAGCAGTTAAACGTGTAAAAACCATAAGCCACGATTGCAAAGCAGCCGATTTAGTAAATATAGGCACAACCAAGACATACGGCATCAAAGTGCTTGTTAACCGCGTATTCGCTGAGGCAGACGTAAAAGTTCTACTGGGTGACGTTGGCTTCCATTATTATGCAGGCTATGGTGGCGGAAGAAAAAGTGTTCTGCCAGCAGTCAGCTGTGAAGAAACAATCAAGAACAATCATGCTCTGCTACTGCACGCTAACGCAAGAACAGGCATTTTGGAAGATAATCCAGTGCATCAGGGACATGACTGAGGCTGCAAGACTTGCCAAGGTTGATTTCATCGTTAACATTGTTGAGAACAAAAAGGGCGAAATCGTAAAAGCCTTCGCTGGTGACTTAGAGCAGGCATTCATGGAAGCCGTGAAGCTGGTTGACGAAATGTACCGTGTAACCATAGACAGGCGGGCAGACATTATAGTGGTAAGCGCAGGTGGGCATCCTGCAGACATGAACCTGTATCAGGCTTACAAAGCTTTGGACAATGCGTTAGATGCTGTCAAACGTGGGGGCGTAATTATTCTTGTTGCCGAATGTTCGGAAGGGCATGGAAATCAAGTGTTCTACGATTGGATGACTCGCCTTGGCGATTTGAAAAATGTGGAACGTGAAGTTAAACGCAATTTTGTCATGGGCGGTCACAAAGCGTATTACTTGTTAAAAGCCCTGCAGAACCATCAGATAATACTGGTTTCTTCTATGCCTGACTACTATGCAACAAGTATATTCAAGCTTAAGACGGCGCGAGCCGTTAACGATGCTTTAGCTGAAGCCTTAAAAATCGCTGGGTCTGCCTCAAGAGTTTGGGCTATGCCCCAAGGCAGCTACACGCTACCAGTGTTCAAGGCGCTGGAAGAAACAAAAACCTAACAGACACGAATAGTTAAGGCTAAAAGCACTAGCCTAATTGGCCTCTCACAAACCATCCAAGCTTTTCAGCGCTCTGTCATCGACCATTTTGCACCATTAAAATATTAAGAAAATAAACGCTAAAGATAAAACGCAACCCAAAACACAAAAAAACCGGAAAGTAGCAAGGTAATTATTTCCCCTAAAACCACAAAACAGCCAAAACAAAAAACAACCCACAAACAACACACAACAGACAAAACCGATTAAAGCGTAACCTTTAAGTTTCAACGGTGAAATGTGGTTTAAGAAGGCGAAATAATGCAGCAAACCTTCACTCTTCGAAAATTTGTACCCGATGACTTACAAAGCGTCATGCAAATCAACCGCGTCTGCTTACCAGAAAACTACAGTGACTTTTTCTTCATGGATTTGCATCAGCGATACCCAGAAACCTTTATTGTATGCGAAGAAAACGGGCAAATTGAAGGCTACATAATGTGCCGCATCGAAGTCGGCTTGTCCAATTACGGGTTTAGCGGTTTAGTCCGCAAGGGACACGTTGTATCCATAGCGGTTTTGCCACAGTTCAGGCACAGAGGTGTCGCCCAAGCCCTAATCAAAAAAGCTCTCGAAGGCATGGATTACTACAAGGCAAAGCAATGCTTCCTAGAAGTCAGAGTAACCAATGACATCGCAATTTCACTGTACAAGAAGCTCGGCTTTGAAGTAACTCGAACCATAAACGGGTACTATTCAGACGGCGAAGACGCATACGTCATGACAAAACGACTCTAAACAGCCCCTTTGCACTTTTCAAGTAATTTACCTTCTCAGTTCTCTGTAGAGAAAGCTAGAGTACTTTTGCCTTCATTTTATCCCACAATTACTTTTCAAGTGACGGTTAGTTTCAACAGCACTTTCTCTGCTCCTTAAAAATAAAGAAACAAAGAATAGGAACCTTAAAGACCTTAAGAATGCTTGCCGAAGCTTTGCCTCAGAAGAGAGCAATTCCAACGACGGAAAGGGGGGAATGCTTAACTTGAATATTTTAGGTGGCTGCTGCTCGTCGTCTGGCTTCTTTTTCCTGTCTCAGGATTTGAGTTGCCAGGGTGCTTAGGAATATTACGCCGAAAACGATTACTGCGATACCTACTTTGTAGATGACGCTTATGTCAAAGTAGAAAAGCGCGAATACCGTGACAAGCATCAAGGCCAGTATTAGGGCTTCGTGGATACCGCTGAAGACTTTCTGAGAAGTTCCAAAACTCATTTAACTTCACCAATGTTTACTCTCAACCTTGCATTATCGTTGGATATTAATTTTCTGCTTAAAAAGTTAAACAATTCAGCAAAAAATACTCAATTGTTTATGATATTATTGTAGGTGTGAAAGTCTATCGTTTGATTCCAAAGCTACGCTTTAAGTTGACGAGTAAGGCTTAATCATTAACTATTGCAACTTATGGCGCAGACTAACATGTATTAACTTTATTATTGACACTGTGCATAGTCAATAACCAGCGGTTTTTGCTTTGATACACCTTCGAGGAGGCATAAAGTGTTCATTATTGCAGCTTTAACTCTGGACCCCGTTGGCAACGTTAGCTTCGTAATTCAGATTATCGTTTTATTTTTGTTGATTTTAGGATTGCCATTAGCTAAAGGAACAATCAGCCAAAAAAACCTTATACGCCATGGATACTCAACCGTGGCAGCGCTCATACTTCATACAGTGTCTATTTTGATAGTTATGATTCCAAGTCTTGTAGACGGAGTTGATGAATTTGCTACTCTGTCACTTGTTGTTTCAGTAACAGTGTGGTCGCACGTGGTTTTAGGCACTCTGGCATGGATTTTAGGTATCGTTATAATAGGTTTTTGGCTAGGGAAAGGTCCATCCAAAATGACATGTGCAACGTGGAAGAAATGGATGATGCCTACCTTCATTATTTGGGTAATATCGATTTTTAACGGCGCGCTGGTTCATGTTTTCAGCTTAATATGAGTTCGCCGATGAAGTGATTGAAAATGGAGCATGAAAACCACAGTCAACACATGACAATGCCAATGCCTGAGATGAAGCATGCGCCAAAAGAACACACCATGCACACCTCTAACCTGAAAACGCCGCTTTTTGTCTGTTTGCTGCTGACAGTTCCTGTTCTATTTCTTTCGCAAGCCATCCAAACATGGTTCCGCTACACACTAACCCTGCCCTACCAACCATTTATCCTCCTGGTGTTGGCAGCAATCATTTATGGTTACGGTGGCTTGCCTTTCCTAATAGGCTTGGCGCAAGAGATCAAGCAGTTGAAGCCTGGAATGATGACGCTCATTGGCACAGCAATTTCAGTAGCATTTTTCTTTTCTGCAGCAACCGTCTTTTTCCCCGTCGGCAACGATTTTTTCTGGGAGCTCGCTACATTGATCGATGTGATGCTTTTGGGTCATTGGATTGAGGCGAGGAGTCTTCTTGGTGCTTCAAGGGCGCTTGAGGAGCTTGTGAGAATCTTGCCGACCACCGCTCACATTGTCAGGGATGGGGACATCGTGGATATGCCCGCTTCACACCTGAGGGTCGGCGATGTGGTTTTGGTTCGTCCAGGCGAAAAGGTTCCGTCGGACGGTTTAGTGGTCGATGGCAAATCTTTTGTTAACGAAGCTTTTCTTACTGGAGAATCAAAGCCAATCCTCAAGCAAACACAGGATAAAGTGATTGGTGGAGCCATGAACAGCGATGGCGCTTTGCGTGTGCGGATTGAAAGGACGGGCGAGAAAACTTACCTATCGCAAGTGATAAGGCTTGTTAGGCAGGCGCAACAAAGCAAATCTAGAACTCAGGATTTGGCGAACCGGGCTGCGGCGTTTCTCTTTTACGTTGCCTTGGCCGCGGGCATTGTAACATTTACAGTTTGGACATCTCTTGGGAACGTTCAGTTTGCCATTACCCGAAGTGTCACCGTGCTTGTAATTGCTTGCCCTCATGCGCTTGGGCTGGCAATACCGCTCGTTGTTGCGCTATCCACCTCGATAACCGCGAAAAAGGGCATCCTGATCAGGGACCGCAAAGCCTTCGAGCAAATGAAAGAAGTAAACGCGGTTGTTTTTGATAAGACGGGGACTCTGACTTTAGGGCAACTTGGTGTTAGCGATGTTGTCGCATACATAGCAGAGGAGGAATTGCTAAAGCTTACCACAGCAGTTGAGCAGAACTCCGAGCACACAATCGCCAAAGCAATCGTACAATACACAAAAACCAAAAACACTCGCATTCCGCAAAGCAGCGGTTTTAGGGCTTTTCCAGGCAAAGGAGCAGTGGCAATTGTTGACGGTAAACAGGTGTACGTCGGCAGCCCTAATCTTCTCAGGGAATTGAAGATCGAGGTTAATGACAGCAGGGTTTCAGGACTTGAGGAAGAGGGCAAAACTGTGGTTTTTACCATTGTTGAGGGCAAGTTGGCGGGTGTTTTCGCACTTGCTGACAAGGTTCGTGAGGAATCTCGCGAGGCTGTTCGGTTGCTAAAGGAGCGGGGGGTCGTGGTTTATATGTTGACTGGCGACTCTGAGGCGGTCGCCAAAAGTGTCGCCGCTGAGATTGGAATTGACGCCTATTTTGCGGGGGTTTTGCCTGACCAGAAAGCGGAGAGAATCAAGGCGTTGCAGGCAGAGGGTTTTAGGGTGGCGATGGTTGGCGACGGTGTTAATGATGCGCCAGCGCTGGTAACGGCTAATGTTGGCATCGCTATTGGCGCGGGAACAGATGTGGCAGTTGAAAGCGCTGATATTGTTCTTGTTAAAAATGACCCAAGAGACGTCCCAAGGGTCGCTGAGCTTTCTAAGAAAACTTATGGCAAGATGGTTCAGAACCTCTGGTGGGCGGCAGGCTACAACATCTTTGCGATTCCCTTGGCTGCAGGCGTCTTCAATGGCTTTGGCATAATAATTGACCCTGCAGTTGGCGCCATTTTGATGTCATTGAGCACGGTTCTGGTCGCGATTAACAGCCGAACCCTCCGCGAATAATTTTGCTGAGCGAGGGTATACTATTAACTAAACAAGTTACTTATCAAAAATCAGCCTTGGGGGAGGGCTATCAATTTAACAAGCAATTTCCGCCTAAATTGCATGGAAAAGCATTGTGTTAGTTGATAATTGCACAGTTTGCTGGTATATTGCCTTGGAGGGAGCTGTCGTTTTACAATGTATAAGTATAATCGCTCATCCGAATACAATAAGCTTTTATGCGTATGTTGACGAGATGTAAAATAATATAGACCGCTTGCGGTGAGGACTTAGGCTAAATGCCCTACATAAAAAAAATTGAGATAAAAGGGTTCAAATCTTTTGGGCCTTCGACCATCAAAATAGGCTTAGACAAGGGATTCACAGCCTTCACAGGACCCAACGGCAGCGGAAAATCAAACATAATGGACTCTGTGCTTTTTTCCCTTGGCGAACTTAGCACAAAAAGAATGCGCGCCGAGAGCGCGGCTCAACTTATTTTTCACGGCTCCGATAAGGCAGAGCAACAGAAAGCCACAATGGCAAAGGTAGTCATCCAATTCGATAATTCAGATGGTACAATGCCCGTTGACACAACAACCGTTACCATTTCAAGGGAAGTTTACCGTAACGGACAGAGCGTTTATCGGCTCAACGGCAGAAGAATGTCAAGAGCATACATCACAGAAACCCTTTCCATGAGCTCAATTAGCAGCATGAGCCAAAACATTATCCCACAAGGCACCTTAACTAGGTTAACAGACCTTAACTCTTTAGAAAGACGAAAAATCATCGAAGACCTCGTTGGCATAGGACAATACGATGAGGAAAAAGCTGAAGCTGAAGAGAAACTTCGATCCGCCGACATTTCCATCCGCACAGCTATGGGCAGAATCGACGAGGTTCAAAAACGCCTCGACGATTTAGAACGGGAACGCAACCAACTCTCCAGATACAATTTCATTCAGGCGGAAACTAAAAAGTTCCAAGCTATCAAAATCTCAAACGACATAACACTGCAAAACGCTAAAATCACAGAATCCACAGGGCAAGCTGAAAAGGTCAAAGCTAGAGTCGACAAGTTAAAAGAGCAGCGAGACATGCGCAGAGGCAAACGCCATGAAATCGAAAATGAATGGCGAAAACTCAGCGGCGAAAACCTTGAAGCAGGAGGCTCACAGGTCCTCAAAGTCCAAATCACTATCGGCGAACTAAAATCAAAACTAACTGAGCTAATGACAAAAATCAATTCAGGTCAAGGAAGCCTAGAAAGCCTCAAACGGATAAGAGAAAACAACATTGCCCAAGAAGAAAACATCCGAAAAGAAATTAGGGAAAACCGCCTCAAAATCCGCTCCTTCAGAAACGAGGCTGCAAAACTCCAAGAGCAGCTGGAGTTAAAGCGGGCTGAGCATGAAGCGGTGGCAAAACAAACTGCTGAGCTATGGGGTGGTCTTGATACTAACAACGCGGAAATTCATTCTAAGCAGGCGGAAATCGACAACCACGTTAAACGCATAGCCTTCTTACACTCAGAGTACAAGCAGGACAAGGCAGCATTGCGCTTGTGCATGGGGAGAATCAAAAACTTAACTGTTAGAAAAGAAAAGTTCCAGGTAAACTTGGCAGAGATTGAGAAATCCCTTGGCGAGCTTGAGCAAGTTCAAAAAGACCAAAGAGCCCAACTTAAGAACCTCGAGCAAACCGTCGAACGCAAGAAACTCCAGAAAGAAAATGTGGAAAGAGAAATAACACAAGCCGAAAAAATCGCCAGTTCAGCCAAAGACGCAGTCATAGAGTTTGCGACTCAAAGGGACCTTGCCGCAACCATAGCTGCCGAGGAAAAAGCTCTTCGAAGCATCGAGGAAATGGGCAATGTCGGCGCAATAAACGGAATCCATGGCAGACTCCGAAACCTGATTAAAATTGACAAGAGCTTCAAGAAAGCCATTGAGGCGGCGGCGACAGGCTGGCTTGACGCATTGGTCGTGGCTAATATTGACTGTGCTTTTACCTGTTTTGAGACTCTTAGGCGCATGAAGCTGGGCAGGATAAAAATTATTCCTCTTCAAGGAGCCATCACCCAGAAACACAAGCCCACGCCCACCCGGGAAGGCGTCGTTGGAGCGCTTTCAAGCTTCATGAAATACGAGAGCCAATTCGAGTTAGCAGTGAACTATGTTTTCGGCGACACCATCGTTGTCTCAAACGAGAAAGTCGGCTTCGCCCTCTCAAACGAAGGCTATCGAGCAGTAACAGTCAACGGAGATCTCTATGAGCCAGGCGCTTTCGAAAGCGGTTACTACCGGGCACCCATAGACTTCTCAACAATAATTCCAAGCGAAAACGCCCTGAAAAGCCTCGATGAAGCAGTAAACGCCCTGCAAACCCACCTTACACAGCGGAGTTCGGACATTACGGACATCGAAGAAGAAATCGGCCGAACAAGAATCGAATTCACACGCCTAACCGAATCAATTGCCACCTTAGACAGGGAAATAGTGCGCATCAAACGCAGCGTTAAGAGGACACAGTTCAACATTCGGCACACAGAAAAGTACGGTGGCAAGCTTGAACGTGAAGCAGCAGCCTACAGGGGTCGAATGAGCACATACCGCAATGAACGCAACTCAATCATAAAAGCTGACCAGAAACTACGTGCTGATATAGCCAACCTGCGATTAAAAACCGACATAGCACATATCCAAGAACTAGAAGTTCAACGAGAAAAACTCGGAGAAGAAGCCAACACCTTCCGCCAAAAGTCGGGTTCAAGCCAAACCGAAATCTCAACCCTGCAATCCCAATTTGACCGAGTGCTAAGAAATGGGTACAAAAACATCAAAATCCAAATTGTGAAAATTGAGCAACAACAGAAAAAACTAGATAAAGAGGTTGCAGAGGCGCTAGCTGAACGTGAAAACGTTAAGAAGGAGCTTGATGAGCTAGAGAAAAGCCGTATGGAACTCTCAAAAGCCGTATTTTCTGCTCGTGAAGAATCCAAAAAGTTCACTTCACAAATAGATTCGATTGATGCCGAGCTGCGTCTCCTTGATTTTGAGTACGAGCAAGCCGACAAACTTTTGAACCAGTTGCAGTTGAGCATTGAGACAAGCCAGTTGCGCCTGCAACAGCTTCAAACTCAATTGCGCCAATACGGCTTCGAACAGCCGTTGGAAACTAACCAGAGACAGGTTGAAGAGGCAGAAACAACAATTCGCATGATGCAGTTTGAAATGGAACGAATCGGCGCCATCAACCAGCTTGCCCTCGCCCACTATGCAGACCAGCTTTCACGCTACAGAGAATTGTCGGTTCGCCTCAACGAGTTGGAGAGGGAAAAACAAGCGATTGTCCAGTTCATGGATGAGATTGAAGCTAAAAAACGTAAAGTCTTCATGACAGCTTTTGAGAAAATCAATACCAGCCTTAAAGTTTACTTCGCCAAGCTCACAGGTGGCGGAGAAGCGACCCTTAAACTGGAAAACCCCGAAGAACCCTTCACTGGTGGCATAGACATGATTGTGCAGTTCCCAAACAAACCCTCAATCGTTGTCAGCGGCGCCAGTGGCGGTGAACGCTCGGTTTCAGCGGTCAGCTTCATCTTTTCACTAAAAGAGTTCACGCCTGCATCATTCTACATTCTAGATGAAGTTGACGCCCACTTAGACGCTTACCACACAACCAGACTGGCAGAGCTTTTGCTTGAGGAAGCTGCAAAAATGCAGTTCATAGTAATAAGTTTAAGACCTGAAATGGTTAACAAAGCCCAAAAGGTTTATGGGGTCTATGAGCGAAACGGAGTCTCCAATGTGGTCACAGCAAAGTTCCCACCGGAGGCACCAACGTAATGGCAACAACAAACCCGACTGCGCCAGTAAGGCGACCATTCTATCTGCGGCCGCCATGGAACATCCTGTTTGAAATCAGCAAGCTTGAAAAGCTTACGCCGTGGAACGTTAACATTGCTTACTTGCTCAGGTCGTTTCTTAGCGAGATGGAGAGAACTGACAAGGTTGATTTCCGAGCCTCAGGCGTCGCTCTGGACTCATCGGCCCTAATTTACTTAATGAAATCAAAGCTTCTGCTTACCCTGCAGGAGCCACCTGCACCTCCATTTAAGGGTCCAACGGATTTTGTTCCGCCTCCTTTGTTCCTGCCGCTTCGTCACGAGTTAACTTCCACGACTATTCAGCATTTGCTTGAAGTGCTGGACGATGTACTGAAGGGTGAAAAGTTGCTCAGGCTTGATCACACGGTTCAGCAGCACCCGATTTTGCCGTCGGTTACGGATTTGATGCCTCAGTTTGACAAGTTTATCGCTGAACTTGAATTGCAAGTGGACCAGTTGTACGCCATTTTACAAGAGAAAGTCAAAGGTTCCGGCATTGTTGATTTTTCAACCCTTTCTAAAGGAGCAACCAGAATTGAAGCGCTAAGAATGTTTATTTATCTGTTGTTTTTAGCTCAGGATGGCCTAGTTAGCCTCTGGCAAAACGAGGAAACCGAGGAATTATACATAGCTGTGGGGAAGATGAACGTTGGAAAAGCCCAAGGAACAACCAGTTGAAGTAACACCTGACTCCGAGCAGGCGCAGGATAACGAGCGGAAAGTCCATTGCATGGCGCTTTTGGAGGCTGCATTGTTTGTTGCTGGTCGCCCCTTGGACCTCAACGAGCTTTGCCAAGTCATAGGCACCCGCTCAAAAAAGAAAGCCCAAAAATACGCTGGCGCACTCATACAACAATACAACGAAAGAAACTCAGCGCTGGAAATTTTAGCACTAAAAGACGAACGCTACGTACTTCAGGTCAAGGCAGAATATACGCACCTAATCCAAAAACTCGTTAATAGACCCCTGCTGTCTTCGGGTCCACTAAAGACGCTTTCTTACATTGCAATTAGGCAACCTATTTCCCAGAAAAGAGTAATTGACGTTAGAGGCCAGCATGCTTATGGTCATATCAAGGAGTTGAAGGAAAGGCGGTTGATTATGGCTGAAAAAAGCGGACGCACTATGGCGTTGAGGACCACAAGTGACTTTGCTGATTATTTTGGATTACCGAATGATATTGCGGAAATGAAGAAGAACCTAAAGAAGATTTTTGGCGAAGCATTAAAAGACGAACAACCCTAAACGCACTTTCAGGTTCAAGTGCTTTTCCAACTTGGGGACATGAAGCACAATCTTTAAACGGATATGTTTATATGGAAATCTATTGTTTTAGTGACTACTCGAATTAGATATCAAGGGAAATGTTGAATATGTCAGTTTGGCATGGCAGTTTACGCAAAAGAAAACTTACAGGCGGCAAAAAACGAATGTACCGCGTCAAGAAAAAGTACGAAGCAGGCGGTTATCCAGCTGAAACCATTCTTGGCGAACCTAAACGCAAAAGCACACGGGGATTAGGCGGCAATAGCAAGGTCAAAGTATTAAGCGACAAATTCGCATCAGTCACAGATCCAAAAACAGGCACTACACAAAAAACAGATATCACACGTGTCGTCCGAAATGGCGCAAACGTTGACTACAACCGCAGAGGCGTCATAACAAAAGGAGCAGAAATCGAAACCACCCTTGGCCTCGCAAAAGTTACAAGCCGCCCAGGAATCGATGGCATAATCAACGCTGTCCTAATCGAAACCAAAGCAAAAGCATAAAATTTTTATTATTTTTTAACTAACCCTTGGACTTGTGCACTTTTAATCTTTATCAGTTGTTTCGCTATTTTCTGAACTATCGCCTGTTTTGATTCTTTCTTTTCAACTAGCAACATTCCACTCTTTACCCATTGGGTTCTGGGAAAATGTGCTTCAGGATTGACTTCGTTTTCTAAGCCTAGCCTGTCAACTGCTTGTTTTAGCTCGTCGATTTTGGGGGATATGACGGCTAGGTTTTTGGGCACTCTTCTGCCTTCTTTTCTTGTCCTATTTGTGTCAAAGTAGATTGGCCAGATTATTGCTTTGTCAAGTTTTCTCATGCTTTTTCAATCCTTACTTGTGTCCATAATAAGTTACCATTTTATTGTTCACTTGGTCTATTCGGGTGAATCCGAAGCGTTCAAACTGTATGATGTTATCTGGCTTTAACTTTTTGCAGGCGCTCTCGCAGAAACCTTCGGTTACTGAAGCGTCTGGCATAACAACTTCACATGGGAACTCTTCGCCTCTGGGTATCCACTGGATAAGCTGAACCTTAATCTTGCGCACGTCATCATAGGATTCGCTGGCAAACGTAGCAGTCACTAAATTATCGGTTTTGCTATCGACTTTAATGTTGAAGAGCTCCATCAACCTGACCATCTTGCCGACTTCAAGAGGTCCCGCGTCTTTTGTTGAAATCCAAAAGCATGCCGCCTTCTCAGTGCCTTGTGGATCAACTGAGTACTCTCTGAAGCCTCGTTCTGGCTTGTCTGGATGTAGGAGCAGTTTAGCTTGGAAAGTTTTCGGCAACCCCAAAACTTTAAGCTCTATTGGTTGGGAAACAAAGAAATATCGGTTGCTTGCTGCATCAAGGATCTTGCGGTTGTAAGCATACAAGTTCTCCCAGCTCAAAGTAACGTCGTTTGGTTTTATGCCCACGTCAACTATCATTTTCTTAATAGCTTCCTGCGTAATGCCCCGCTTGCGCAAAGCGGCAAAAGTGCCAAGCCTCGGATCATCGTAGCCTGTGTAGGTGCCGTCTTTGACACCTTGAACAATTTTACTCTTGCTCAGAAAGGCACCTGTAATTTTTAACCTGCCGTAATGTATCGCTTGAGGATATTCCCAACCCAAATGTTGATACATGTATTTTTGACGAACCATGTTCGTGTAATGTTCTTTGCCTCGAATGATGTGCGTCATACCCATTAAATGGTCATCCAACCCAGCCGCCAAATTGTAGAGCGGCCAAACAATGAATTTGCTGCCAACACGAGGATGCGGATACTTTTTAGTATCAATGATGCGCAATGCAGGCCAATCTCTGATTGCTGGATTAGGGTGTTCAAGTTCCGTTTTTACTCGGACCACGGCCTCGCCTTCTTTGTAGCCGCCGTCGAGCATGCGGTGCCAACGCTCCAACTGCTCCGATGCAGGCAGGTCGCGGCATGGGCAGGCTTGTTTAGATAAAGTTATGTTGTGAAACTCTTCAGCTTTGCATTCGCACACGTATGCGTTGCCATCGCCAATAAGCTTCTCTGTATATTCGTAGTAGATTGGCAATCTGTCGCTTTGGATGTATTCTTCGTCAACTTTGCAACCGAGCCACTTCAAATCACCGCGAATGTTGTCATAAAATCTGAGTGATGGGCGTTTAACTTTGGGGTCGGTGTCTTCGAAGCGGAGGATGAATTTGCCATTGTAAATGCGGGCGTACTCGTGGCTTAATAGAATGGCTCTTGCTGAACCCAAATGCAACACACAGTCTGGGTTAGGAGAAAAACGCGTTACAATTTGCTTGTACTTGCCCGCTTCAGGCAGAGGCGGCAGCTTTTTCTCTTCAACCTCTTTCTTCTTTTGGGTTTCAGGCCAGTTTTTTTCTACAATTGCCTTCTGCTCTGACAAGGGTAAACTATTAATTTCATTTACAACAGTGTTGATGACCGCTGAGAGTTCTTTTACTTTTGATCTTAAATCAGCTCTTTCGCCAAGAATTTTTCCGACTAGTGCGCCTGCTTGAGCTTTGCCGTCATGCGAAACCGCATTGAGCAATGCTGTTTTACGAATAGTCTCTTTTAAGTCGTTGTCGTTTTCTAATGCCAAATCTTTTACGCTCGCTGAAACCTATTTGTTTCTTCTAATCAAGAATTCAGCGAACTCTTTTAATTTTTCCTTAGCCTCGGGCGTTGGAAGAAGCTTTTCTGCCTCACTCCAGCTTTCAGCAACCATATGTTCTGCCGTAGCTTTAACATGTTCGAAGGCGCCGTATTTTTGAATCAAAGCAATCGCCTCATCGCGGAGTGTTTGATCGGATGTGTGCAAACCTAAAATTTCAATTAGCCGCATCCTATCCTTGGCACTCGCCTTTTTGAGTGTGAAAATTACTAGGAGGCTTCTTTTGCCTTCGGTGATGTCTTGTCCAACGCCTCCTTTTTTCTTAGCAAACTCAGCGCCTGTAAGGTCCAAGATATCGTCTTGCATTTGGAATGCAACGCCGATGCTTTCGGCAAAACGCCCAAGCTTTTCCACGAGTGGCGATTCTGCACCTGAGAGGACGGCGGCAATTTTTGCTGCCATTCGAGCGAGTGTGCCTGTTTTGTAAGCGCACATTTGCAAGTAGTCTTCTTCACTGAGGTCGTCGGCATTGGCTATGCCTCGGTGCCAGGCTATGTCCATGGCTTGTCCCATGCTCAGGTTAATCATTTCCTGCACGTAAACCTCGTAAACATCCCGCTGCACCTCAGCCGAAAGGTTCTCTCTTTGAGACATTAGCGGCAGCAGCGGTAGGTAGTACATGGCATTTCCAGCGTTAACAGCAATGTCCATTTCGAAAATCTTGTAAATGCACGGCTTCCCACGGCGCAACTCAGAGCTATCCTCGATATCGTCGATGACTAGTGTGCCATTGTGGATAACTTCTGGGATAATGCTAAAGTCCAAACAGTAATCCGATTCTTTGCCCAACGCTTCACAGATCAACAGGAATAGAGCCGGACGCCAACGTTTTCCACCCCTATCAAGCATGTCCCAGATAGGATCAGCTATAGCTTTGTTTAGTGGCTCCAAACCGTAACTGTATATTGGCGGGTTAACCTTGAAAAGAACCGCATTTTTCCTGAATTTTCTCGGAATGTATTTTTCAATAGCTTTGTCTATTAGAGGTGCTTTTTGTTCAAGGAACTTTTCAATATCCAACGTTAACGTCCTCTTTGTGCATAATTTGTTGTATTGAAGCCTCTCGTGTTTAACCACTCTGCGGTTTTGCCGCTGATAACCAAGGGAGCTTTCTTCAAAGCTTCAATGTCTTGGGAACCAGTCAAAAACATGGCATCGCGCAACTGGTCAATATAGCAAGAAAGCAGCTGCTCAACTCCCGAGGTGCCTTTGTTTGCGACTTCAAGCACGGGTTGGGCGACACTGGCTAAGCTTGCGTTCAATGCCAAGGATTTTGCCATGTCTATGCCACTTCGCACTCCGCCCGAGGCAATAACTGGAATTTTTACGCTCTGAGTTACTTCAGCAAGGCTTGCCGCCGTGGGAATACCCCAGTCCCAAAAAGCTTCATCCAAGACTTTGCCATTATTAGAACGGTAATATTCAACGGCTGCAAAACTAGTTCCGCCTGCTCCGCCCACATCGATTGCTTTTACGCCTGCAGCCTCAAGCGCCCTTGCGTCTTGTGCTGACATGCCACATCCCGTTTCCTTAACAACTACAGGAACGTCAAGTTGAGCGGTGATTTCTCCGATTTTTGTTAGGATGCCTTTGAAGTTGGTTTGTCCTTCGGGCTGAAGCGCTTCCTGAACCGCGTTCAAATGGATTGCTAATGCATCGGCATCTATCATTTCCACGGCTTTCTTAGCCTCTTTTACGCCATATCCTTGGACAAGTTGTACTCCGCCTATATTGGCAATTAAGAAAGCGTTTGGCGCACGTTCCCTAGCTATCTTGTAAGTCTCTCCAAGTGACTTAAATTCTATAGCAGCTCTTTGGCTTCCTAAACCCATCCCGAGTCCAAACTTTTCTACTGCCTCTGCGATCGACGCGTTGATTTTTGTGGCTTCTTGGGTGCCGCCTGTCATAGCGCCAACGATAAGTGGGGCTGAAAACTGTTTCCCAAAAAAGGTTGTAGATAGGGAGATTTTTTCTCTGTCAACTTCTGGTAAGGCTCGGTGAACTAGCTCAAGGTCCTCAAATCCAGCTGTTGTGTTTTTGGCTTGCGCTTTCTTTTCAAGGCAGATTCTTATGTGGTCTGCTTTGCGCTTGCCTGTTTCTTGAGCCATCTTACGCCTCTCTATACCTTGTCGATTTCGGTGCCTAATATGCTTTGATCGGTTAAAGCTCTGAAGACTGACAAGCCTTTTGTGGCGCCAGTTATCGTGACATGTACACCTGCCTCTACAGCTGGGATAAGCTCCGCGATTTTGCCCGCCATGCCGCCTGTCACATCTGTGCCTGCTGCTTTGCCCAGTTTAGGCTGAATCTCTTTGAGTTCTGCCAAAGTCAAATGTTTGTAGGGCTTAGCGTTAGGGTTAGTTTTAGGGTCGCAGTCAAACAAACCGTCTGTATCCGTGCCGATAACGATTTTTGATGCTTTGTACTTAATCGCCAGGTAAGCAACAAGTTGGTCACCTGAAAGAACAGTGAAACCGAGTTTCTCATCTAATACTGCGTCGCCATACATGACGGGTGTAAACTGCATTTTTTGCATTGATTTAAGTACGGTTTCGTCAAAAAACTTGATTCTGCCACTTTCAGTTATAAGGCAGGATGATGGAGCGATGCTTACGGCTGGAACCTCATGCCAAATCAGTGCATCCATAATCAACCCGTTGAGCACGGTCATGACATGGTGAGTTTCGGCGAACTGTACTTTGTGTGATGGTGCTCCGTTATAGCCCTTTTTTATGCCGTACTCTTCAGCCCTTGGATGACCAAAACTGCCGCCGCCATGCACAATAATGAGGTTATCAAGGTCCGCACGCTTGATTTCCTCTGCTAAGCGGTTTATGATTTCTGTTTTTGCGGCTAGTTCTCCTGTTTTGTCAGTGATAGCTGAACCGCCAATTTTAAGGATGACTGGTCTCTCGCTATTCATTTTCTTTGGCACCTTTACATGAAGTATTAGGGCACTTATTGAAAAGCATTACCGCAAGCAAATCAAGGCAAATCCGAAAAATATACTAAAAGTGATGGAGCGGCTGGGATTTGAACCCGTCAGCTTTACAATATAGCGTGTTCTTTTAAGCCTCTGTTTTGATCTATTTCTTTTTGGTTGCGACAATTTGCGATTATTGTTAACAGATGATTTAGTCTTTGCTTCAAAAAAGCAACCTAAAACAACCTTATTACTTTAGCACAACAGAAGATCTTGTCATCTGTGCAAGTGTATTACTTAGGGCTCAAGCTTATCCTTCTTTATCCGATTTAGCGCCAAGCCTAACCTCTTTCTACCTAAACTTAGACCCAAAAATAGGCTAAACTGCAACCAATCTAAACGCTAAAAGGGATACCTATACTTGTGTTTGCTAGCTAAAAAAGTCAACAAATACTAGAGCGCAAACTACTTAAAACTAAGATATAAGGTGGGCCGCGCAGCCGGCCACAATCAAGTGATGTTACAAATGGAACATTTCTGTTCAATTTAGTAGCATAATTGTCATAAAACTTATAACAAACCTTGTGCATAGGTACTTTTGCAGGTCAAGGAGCACGCTTTAGATGCAATGCATCGAGGTGTGGAGCGCGCTAATTAAAACAGCGAAAAATTAGCACGCGATTAAGACTATGCCTCTATGGGCTGAACATGCATAGTGTTATAGCATCTGAGCTGTGAAGCAGCAGGTTCAAAACGGCTGAAAGAATCTGCAGCGACTAAGAAACCGCTTAGGTGGGCCGTAAATAACAATAAGGCTCAGACTTGACCTGCCGATAAAATTGAGTGGAACAAAAAAATAAAATACGGAAAAACCGTAAAATTCCACCTTTTTATTATTTTTCGATAACTCGAATGTAACCTAATGGAGCCAAATATGTTTTCTGCCTTATGTTATGAGAGAAACAAAAGGCTTATGTTCCTAGCAACGTTATTTCTTAAAAAGAGACGTGATGCACTTTTAGTCCCAAAAAACGAGCTCCAAGAAACGCCAAAAACAGAGGTCGAGGCACTCAGTATCCAATGGATATTGGGGATGAATTTGAAGTTGACATTTTTGATGTTGCGCCAAACGGGGAAGGAGTTGCTAAAGTTAAAAACTACCCTGTCTTCATCAAAAACGCAAAGCTTAACGAGCATGTGAAAATAAGGATAACTGATTTAATCGGCGGCGCTGCAGACGCCGAAATAGTCTCATAAAGCTTGAACAACAATGCGGATCCTAGTTTAGGATAAATCCCATATTTTAAGAAACTATAGGAAAAATTTGGGTAGAGTTGGCAACTCAGAATTCGGGGCTGGAAATGGGAAGTTGCGGCGATTATACTTTGGTTTTTAGCTCTACCCTGATGCTGTAAATTACAAAGGCGAATGAACCAACTATTGCAACTATTGAGGCTATATCGATCATTCCAAACATATTTTCACCATTTTCATTCTATACTTAGTTAGTTGCCCAGCAGAATATAAATATGGTTGTGATTTGTTCATAATATTTCATAAAAGTTAAACACATGTCTAAACAAGACTTATATTGTAAAACAACAATATTCTTCATAAATCAGCAAAAAAATAAGAGGTAAAAAAATTGAAAGCCTACATACTCTTAAGCACCAAACCAGGCACATCATTAGACGTCGTTCAAAAGATTAAAAGAAGTCAAAGAAACCGTTGTAGCCGATGCCATCTTTGGCAGATATGACGCAATCGTAATTATTAGAAGCACCGTGCCTCGAAGACATAAACAAAGTGGTTTACAAAATAATCGAAAAAGACCCAAACGTAATTCGCACGGAAACTTCCATAGTACTGTCGCCGATGTAGTTTTCTAGTCTGCGCTGAGTAACAATTACCCCAAAATTTTTTTCTCAACTAATTTAAATTAAATACAGAAACTTTTTATCCATAAAAAATTTTTAAGCTGGTGAAGATGCTGCCGGTAGACGTACTGTTTTCTTCGATACATTTTGGTCCTTTATGGGCTTTAAGCACGATTGAGCTGACTGTGCTTTTTACACCTTTTATTTTCATTATTTTGTTTTTGAGGACATCTCGAAACTCTTCGATGTCTGCGGCTGAAACTAAGGTTACAATGTCAAATTCTCCTGTAACTTCGTATAGTTCTTCGAGGTGCTTTAATTGGGTGAGGGCGGCTAAGACGTCATCCATTTCTGAAGATTCTACAAATATATCTACGAATGCTAGTAGTCTTGCCATATGGGTCTCTTTTCCATTGAACAGGGATTTCCGCGTATTTATACATTGCTCGCCATGTGAGCAGGAATTTTGATACTTACCTAACAATTGTAAGCCAATTGGGCTAAAAACTGGAAGTCTGATGAAAGGAAAAACTAATAGATCCCTGAGAAATTGCCGTAAATCGAAGAATAGTTTTTGATGAGCAAAATGTTAATTCGCAACACGTTAACGTAAGCACTGCCAAAAACCCAAAACGTACCCTCTTCATTCTGGTTAACAAGGCTCGTTAAAGAGCTCGCAGGAATGCCAGTCGCATTGCTTATTCGTGGGATCTGCGAGTAGGCATCCTGAAGAGTAATGTCTGGGTCAACGCCAGATGCTGATGGTGACGATGTCTCGTTCCTGATGTGGAAGAAACAGGGCAAGGTGAAGTTTTGAGCTATAAGATTAGATCCGACTGCTTGGCCATTGAGTTTGACAAGGTCGCCATTAGCTTGAGAGGAAAAGAGAACTTGGCCAATTCCAGTCATTAGAAAAGGGTAGAATAACCCGCAGACCAACAGCGAAACAACTGCCAGTCCAATAATCGGTTTAAGGTTCCATTTTTCTTTTTGTTCAGTCATACATTTCCTTCCTAAATGTGAAATACTCCTACTAGGAGCAAATCGATGAGTTTGATGCCGACAAACGGCACAATAATACCGCCTACACCGTAGATTAGGGTGTTCTTGAGAAAGAGCGTCATTGTGCTGGTAGGTTTGAAAGCGATGCCACGATTGGCAAGAGGAATCAGAAGCGGAATAATTATCGCGTTAAATATTAGAGCCGAAAGAACGGCGCTTTTCAAACCAAGCTGCAGAATATTTAGAGCTTGCAGTTGAGGAATGGCGGCGCTGAATAGGACAGGCATGATGGCAAAGTATTTCGCAATATCATTAGCGATGCTGAAGGCGGTTACCGCGCCTCGCGTCATAAGCAGTTGCTTGCCTAGCATAACAACGTCGATTATTTTGGCTGGGTTTGATTCCAAGTCTACCATGTTGGCGGCTTCTTTAGCTGCTTCTGTGCCTGAATTCATAGCTAATCCAACATCAGCGGCAGAGAGCGCGGGGGCATCGTTGGTTCCGTCCCCTATCATGGCGACGATTTTGCTGTCTGCTTGCTCCCGTTTGGCAATGCTAAATTTGTCTTCAGGTTTAGCCTGCGCAACGAACTCAGTGATCCCCACTTCAGAGGCTATGCTCTTTGCTGTGAGAGGTTGGTCTCCTGTAATCATAACTGGTTGTATGCCCATTGTTTTTAGAGCTTGGATTTTTTCTTTAATACCTTCTTTTAGTACGTCTTTGAGTCTGATAATTCCAATAGCTTCACTATTCCGCATAACGGCTATTGGAGTTTCTCCAGCCGCAGAAATGCCTTCGACAATAAGGTCATAGTTTTGTGGAGCTGAGCGGACTAATTTTTTGACTGATTCAGGCGCGCCTTTGACAATGTCAATTTCACTTGTAAGCATGTCTGCTTCTCTCTCTCCATACGCAATTGAGGATTTTCTGCGGATTCGCACCCGTTCCCTTCCAGATTTGTCACCTTTAGGCAGCGTTAGACCTGCATGGGATATTTTAACTCCACTAGTTCTTGTGATAGCTGAAAAAGGGTAAACTTCTGAGGTTGCAAGGGAGTTTAATTCACTTGGTACGAAACCTTTCTCATAAGCCAATTCTAGAATACTGCGTCCTTCAGGCGTGTCATCGTACCATGAAGACAGGAATGCTGCTTCCCCAACGTCTTCCTCTGTGCAGCCCGCAAATGGTACAAATTCAATTGCCTGGCGATTGCCAACTGTGATTGTGCCTGTTTTATCTAAGAGAACCACATCTGTGTCGCCTGCGGTTTCAATAGATTTGCCTGATTTGGCGATTATTTTGCTTTTGTAGAGTCGAGACATGCCTGAGAGTCCGATGGCGGGCAGCAGAGCGCCGATGGTTGTCGGTAGAAGACAAACGTATAGTGCAATTAGAACGGAGAGATCTGCGCCAAAGCCAAGGGTAACTGACATACCCAGCAGCGCAAGTAGGATTATGGTGAATATGGCTGTTAGACCGATAAGAACCGTGGTTATTGCCACTTCGTTAGGGGTTTTTGGTCGTTTGGATGATTCAACCATCTTTATCATTTTGTCAATGAAAGTTTCTCCTGGGTTAGTCGTGACTTTTGCTGTGAGGGTGTCGCTAACGACTAGTGAGCCTCCGATAAGCGAATCCCTGGGCGCCTTTCTGACTGGGGCTGATTCTCCCGTAACAAGCGACTCATCAACCATCGCAATTCCCTCAAGAACATCAGCGTCTAAGGGAACAACGTCACCTTTCTCAACGAGGATCAGGTCGTCTTTTCGAAGTTCAGTTGACTTTATATTAACTGTTGTTCTTGTCCAACCCTCAGTGACTATTTTTTTGCTTGAAACTTCAGTTTCCAGTTTCCGTAAGCTGCCCGCTGTGCTTTTTGCTTGTTGCTCAGCTAAAGCGTCAGAGAGTGTGCTAAACCAGACAGTGAGCAGTAGGATAACTGCGACTTCAACGTAGAAACCTTGCAGGCTGGAGTTGGCTACTGGAACGAAGGCTTGTGGAACTATAGCCATCGCTAAAACAATAAAAAAGGTTATTTCAACAATTAGCATGACAGGGTTCTTGATGAGCGATGTTGGACTCAGACGCTTAACCGAGTCAAGCAAAACTTTTGCTGAGAAAGCAGCTCTCAAGCCTCCTGGTGCTGACGGCTTACTTTGCGCAGTGGCTGATTGAGTTTTATCTGGCTCAGTAACCATTTGTTAGACCCCCGAAGAATGATGAGATTGGTCCCAGCGCGAGGAACGGGAAGAATGTCAATACTACTCAGTATGATTATGGCAACAACTAGGACTATTGTAAATACTGGGCTGTCCGTTTTGAGGCCTGATGTGCCGCCGCGTTTTCGTCCTATCATTGAACCTGAAAGTGCAAGCAATATTGCCAAGGGCATATAGCGTCCAATGAGCATGATAATACCAGTTGCAATGTTGAAGAACGGCGTGTTTGCCGTGGCGCCCAAGAAATCGGAGCCGTTGTTGGCTGCGGCGGTGGTGAATTCGTAGAGGATTTGTGTGAACCCGACTGAGTTGCCGCTAACCCCAATTGCTGAAACTGCGCCTGTTCCGTAGGCTATCAGCGTGGGGATGAGTATTGTGAGTGGGTGAATGAGAAAAGCGATCATTACGAGTTTGACGTCGCGTCCTGTGATTTTGACTCCTAAATATTCAGGTGTTCTTCCTGACATGAGGCCGACGATGAATACTGTTATGACAATGTACATGACCATGTACATCATGCCTACGCCTTTGCCACCTGGAATTGATTGAATGAACATGCCCAAGAAGCCTGAGGTTATTGCCAAAGGATGCATTCCCGATAAAGCGCAGTTTACTGACCCTGTTGTGGCAGCGGTTGTAGCAACGGTAAAGAAACTGGACATGAAACCGCCGAACCGTGTCTCAATGCCTGGCGCTACCAATGGAATGGCTGGAATGAATGCCAAGGCTAAGTTAAGCCCGAAGAGAATGTAAGCGCCCCATAGAAGCGGTCTTGATTCGCTTTTTTTGCCTATCATTAGTCCAAAAACAAAAATTAACGCTGTGGGAAGCAGAAGCATAAGCGAAATCATTAAAACGTTGGTGATGGGTGAAGGGTTCATGAAGGGGTAGGCAGCGTTTGCACCGTAGAATCCGCCGCCGTTGGTGCCTATCTGCATTATGGAGTCAAGTGAAGCCACGGGTCCAACAAAGAGTGTTTGTGTGGCTCCTTCTATGGTCTTAATTGTTGTGTAGCCGTTGAGGGTTTGGGGCACGCCTAAAGCGAGAAAAATAATAGAGGCTATTATGGCAAGGGGCAACAAGATTCTGGTAAGACCTCTGGTGAAGTCAACATAGAAGTTGCCCATGTCTTTTGAGCCAACAATTAGGCCTCGAATAAACGCCATGAGTAAGAAGCAGCAGTCAAGAAAGACAGCACCAATGCTAGTGCCAGTCCAGTCCAAATGTCTGGGGCTGTTGATATGCCTGAAGGGTCAACCTGAGCAGCTTGTAATTGGAAAGTAAGCCATAGAAATGCGCCTGGGGCAATTAATGCCATGGCGTTGATGGTTAGTCCTGCGAGGCTTAATGTTTTCTTCATTTCGGGTGCGGATGCGTTTTGTTGGTTGGTCGCCATTTAGGTTGCCCCCGAAATTCTTTTCTGGAAAATACTATGTGGACTTCCTCGAGCATCGAGGATGATCAGTTCTTCAATGTTTCTGACTATTGACATTTTTCCCAATATTAACACCAATCTTAATTTACTAATTGATTTGTCCAGTTAAATATAAATATAGTTAATAATTGTTCATAATTTTTATGAATTACTGAACTACTTTTTAGCTAAGAATAATTTTATTGAACATACATAAAATCAAAGAGCAATCATTAAATCGCACCTAAAATTAATCCGATCCCAAAGCTGAACAGAGGTGCAATCACCCAAGTCATTACCGTCACTAAAAACGGTTTAAACGAAACAAACTTTGACTTGTAAGAGATGCTTGCTCCAAAAACCGCCGACGAGAGAGCTTGGGTGTTGGATAGTGGAATGTTAAAAAAAGTGGCTGCTTCAACAAGAACCGCCGAAGTCAAAAGCGTACTCATAGCATTAGGGTATCGCATAAGAAAGAGCTCTTGAGAAACTCTGCTGATCTCTCCAGCACTCAAAAAGAAAGCTCCCAAAAATACTGCAACGACCGCCAATGCAACGGTTACAAAATCAAAACCGCCAGTTGCAACAATCAAACCAAGCGTATTTGTACCCAGAACATAGGAAGTGGCTAAGGCCAAAACAATAAGCAAGACCTTGTAGGCTTGTAGTCTGCGCCAAACATTTTTCGGCTGCACCTTATTAATTGCTCTAATCAGGTAAAATGATAGAATAATGGCGATTAGCGGTGCTACGACCCACAAGATAACTACCTCAGCCACATAAAAACCGTTTGTAAATGTGCCACTTGTAATGGATAAGCCCGTAAACAAGCCAACAAGTGACATGCTTACAGGCATTGGTGCTCTAATCCTGTCTGCAACGATGAAAATTAATATGGCTACGAGCAAAGCTTCGGCCCTTAATTGCAGAGCAGCGTTTGGCAGCAGCATGTTAACGGTTTTAGTCATCCCTGCTCCCTGAACAACGAGTCCTATTGAAAAGCCTCCAGCGCCAAGCAGCATGCCAAATCGCTTGCTTATTATCCTTGAGCCGATGGCTGGACCTACACATGCAGAAAGGTTATTGCCTGAAACTAGCATAACCGCAACAAACGTAAGTATTAAAACAACGATTGGAAGCCAAAGCATCTGAAGGTCACTTGAGAATGGAAGTAACCACTGAAACAATTAGGTCGGAGAGATCTTCACAGGAATCTAGTATATCGTCGCATTTGTGTAAAAGTTCCTGATAATGGTAAAATTCCAAAAAATGCAGTTTGGGAGCTACGCTGTATAGCCTGTCAAAGCCCTGGTCTTTTATTTCGTCTCCTTCCTCCTCAAAAGCTTCAATTTCTTTTCGCAACTTTAAAATTTCTGAAATATTTGAGGTGGATAGTGCTTGTTTGAGTTTTAGAAGGGATTCTTCTGCTAGTGTAAGCATGTTTTCATATACTGAATCCCAGCCGTGATGATGTACTTCAAAGCCTTCTTGGTAGGCTCTTGCCATTCGATCTATTTCTCGGCTTATGTAATAGTAAGTGTCAACTATGTCGTCTGCTAATTGCACGCATTCTAGTAGGCTGTCGATTACGTTAGGGCTGATGGCGCCGCTCGTTATGTCCTCAGTTATTTTGAAGGCTATTTCATCAGACTTTTTCTCTAGAGCCTTAACCTCATGCAAAACTTGAGTTATCTCTTTTTGATCATAATCCATCTTAAACATTTTTGAAGTGAGATTATTTATGTCGTGGGCAACCGATATGATTTTTGTGAGTTCGCCAAAAATGTTTTTTTCTCCCACAACCCAGATGCCTTTGATACTCTTCAACCTACACATGACTCCTCAAACTTAGAAGTAAAATAGAGAATACTTGCTTAATGTATTAAGCATTTTACAAAAAACAATGGTTAAATGATTTTGCTGTATTCCTTAACAGCGTTCAAAGCAACAAGTGTAGTTGTTCTTTTTATGAAGCGTTCGGCTAATAGGTTTTTTAGAAAACCATTGAGGGCTGCATTGTCTCGGAACTTAGCGAAAACAACGGCGTCATAATCGCCTGTTATGTCGTAGACTGAGAGGACATTGGTTTCTTGGGCAATTTCGTTTTCTACTTCGATTATGTGTCCACCTTCAACTTGTATCATCATTATAGCAGTTAAGGCATAGCCCATTTTTGCTGAATCAATGACTGGGGCGTAGCCTAGAATTATACCGTTTCGTTCCAAAGCGTCAATGCGGTTGTGTAGGATGTTCGGTGTTAGTCCTACTCTTTGGGACAGTCTGCGCAGACTTACTCGTGAATCTTCCTCTAATGCACGTATGATTTGTAAATCAACAGAGTCCAATTTTTTATTAGGGCTTGTTGGTTTAAAGCCTAAATTTACCACCACTCCATCTTTTTGACGTTTGTTTAGTCAAAACGAAGATATATAAACGTGTCTCCATTAAATTGGACAAGTGTTAAACGTTTAGTAAGAGCTTTGTTGAAGTAATGTGGACAAATAATGGATATAAAACAACAGAATAATATCTTCCTCATGCACACCAGCCCAAAAAACACCAGGCTATCGCTAATTCGTTAACACAAAAATAACTTGTTAAGTGGCTCCGATGACTAACCAGGATGCCAACATTCTATTAACAGCTGACAGAACATTAATGAGCAATTACCATGGCAACTAATTTCTAAGATTCGGCACATGCCCCTCCAACTTCATCCCCGATGTTCTCTACAAGTTTTAAGTTTTAATGGAGTTGGTGCTCCGGCCGGGATTTGGACCCGGGTCCGCGACTCGAGAGGCCGCTATACTTGACCGGACTATACTACCGGAGCATAAAGACGGATGCCACTATATCGTAAACCCTTAGTTTAATAAAAATACCGTTTATTGAAAGCAACAAAAACAACACTATTTTGAGAGTTTATGTTTCTTCGTCAAAGTTAAGAAATCGTTTTATAGTCTCCAACATTTCCCGCAAGCCCTTCTCAGTAAGCGGAGGGTCATAAGGGATTCGCAGAACATCCCAACCTTGAAGCTCTAGCAGTTCGTCGATTTCGTTATCTCGATTTTGCTGTTTGTCTTTCCGGTGTACTGCATTGCCGTCTAGGTAAACAATTTTTTTCTTGTTTGGCCAGCAAAAATCTGGAATGGTTGATTTTAATATGATAGGTTTTTGTGTTATCATCCCGCTTGTTAGCCCAGCGGTGCTTAATGCTTGGAACAGTGCCATTTCAGCCTGACTAACTCTTGGATGCATTTTTTCTTTATAACTCATTTCTTCTCCCGAAAGGATGCATTGCATCTTGCCTTAATAAATTCTATATAAAAAACCAGTTAAACTTAATGCAAGCGGTAACCAAAAGTAGGCTTGACGGATCGCCCACGTTAACCAAGATCGCGAATCAAAAATAGTCCTGAACTGGTCAGGATACGACGATTCGCAGCTTGTTTAACTGCTGACCCGCCAAGCATGGGTGTACCTCTTGGATGGCTATTTCTCGCAAACTAACAACTATTTTCGAAGTATAAATGGAATTGTGGTTGTGTAACAGTAGCAACAAGCGCTATGATCTTCGCTGGAAAACTAATAGACAAACAATAGAAAAACAAGCGGTAGCTTGTTGCATTACGAGCTAACTATTTCTTGTTTTTCCTCAAAGGGTATTGCCAAAAAAGTTACACTGTCTTCTTGAACCTTAGGTGATGCTGTTGCTTTGACGCGAGCATTCATGGTTCTTTTGTCGTCTCCCATAAAGTAAATGCACCATCCCATAATGAATATGACCATTAGCACTGGAAAAAGCGCAAACGTCAAACCTTTGCTGCGTTTACGTTTCACTTTATGAGTAACCATTTTAGCACCTGATTACTTCAAGGTGCATAAATAAAATAAACTTTGATAATTCAAAATAAAGATTCAAAATACGTATTTAAAAAAAAAGAAAACGATGAAAAAGAAAAAGATCAATTTAAATAAATTTTAGTCTTCAATTTTTTTCTGCACTTCGACTCCAGGATATTCTTTGAGTTTATCAGCCATAATTCTAAGCTGCTTATCAACCAAGCCGTTGACTGATCCTTCCTCGAAAGTTCCGTCTTCCCGTCGTAGCCCAGCTTTTTTGCCAGTAAGAACCTCTATGCCTTCATCGATTGTTTTAACCGAGTAGATGTTGAATTTGCCAGCTTTAACTGCCTCCACGACTTCTTCTTTTAGCATTAGGTTTTGCACGTTGCTTTCAGGAATCATGACGCCTTGCTCTCCGGTTAAGCCTTTGAGTTTACAGACTTCAAAGAAGCCCTCTATTTTCTCGTTGACTCCGCCTATGGCTTGTACTTCGCCTTTCTGATTTACTGAGCCGGTTACTGCAAGGTTCTGTTTTATAGGTAAACCCGAGAGAGCGGAGAGTATGCAGTAGAGTTCGGTCCTAGATGCGCTGTCGCCCTCTATTCCCTCGTAGTTTTGCTCAAAAACCAGCCGTGCAGAGAGGCTCAGAGGTTTGTCTCTTGCGTACTTGTCGTGTATGAAGCCGCTTAGGATAAGTACTCCTTTGGTGTGGATTGGCCCACCCATTTTTGCTTCTCGTTCAATATCGATGACTCCTTCCCTGCCTAGACCAACGCTTACTGTTACGCGTGAAGGGTTGCCAAACGCGAAATCGCCCATTCCCATAACGGATAAGCCGTTCACTTGACCGACCTTTTGGTCAACTGTGTCGATGAGGAAGAAGCCTCGTTTTATCATTTCCTGGATTTTTTCTTGGATGAGTTTTGAGCGGTAAACTTTTTCTTCGATGGCTTTTTTGACGTGTTCTCCAGTTATGAACTCAGAGTTTTCTTGCGTGGCGTAAAAGTTTGCTTCGCGAATTATGTCGGCAACGAAAGAGAATTGTATAGATAGTTTGTATTGGTCTTCTACTATTCTTGAGCTGTACTCAACGAGTTTTGCTATTCCAGTACCGTCAAGGTGTTTTAGTTCTTCTTTTTCACAAAGCGTGCATACCCACGCCGCGTACTGCCTGATTTTGTCTTCAGTTCTCTCCATAACTGTATCGAATTCCGCTTTAATTTTGAAGAGTTCTCGGAAGTCAGGATCTAACTGAAACATCAGTTGATAAATGTAGGGGTCGCCGATAATGATAACTTTGGCTGACAACGGAATAGGCTGAGGCTTAAGGGTTTTCACGCTTAGAAAACCGTAGCGTTCTTCAGGTTCCTCTATGACTATTTTTCCGTCTTTAAGGTCTTTCTTTAGACCATCATATGAGAATGGGTTACGTAGTAAATCTTCAACAGGAACAATCAGGTATCCACCGTTGGCTCTGTGAATAGCTCCTCCGCGTATCATACTGAAATCGGTTGTTAGGGCTCCGAACTGGGCTTCTTTTTCTGTTTTGCCCAGAAGGTTAGGGTATGTGGGGTTGGTTTCCATAACGACTGGAGCCCCTTTTGTTTCCGAGTTATCAATAACCACGTTTATCTCATATTTCTTGTATGGGTCTTCTCTCATCCAGGGTATTTGGAATGGAAGCGCCTCTTGAACTTCGCCAGCGCCTCTTTTCACGAATTGCTCCAAATTATCTAAAATATCGTTTTCGACAGCCTTAAGATAAACTGTCACTTCTGGAGTGCCTTTGTACTTATCATTGAGGTTTTCCATCTGACTGCCAATGGCGTAGAGGGCCACTTCTTTGTTGAGTCTTTTGATGAGCTTCATGAATTTGGCGCTCCATGTCTATTAGTTGCCTCATTGTGTTTCGGAATTCCGCTTCCAGTTTTTCGCGTTTTTCGCTGAGATTATCTTTTGTTTTTTGAGGTAACGATAGCATTTCTTCTTCGCTAAGCGGTTTGCCATCCAAAACCGGAATCAAAAGCAGCCCAATCGGAGTAGTTTGAATCACGAACCCTTCACTCTGAGCCTTCGCATTCAAATCTCCAATTAACTGTTTTCTCTTGTTTTCTAAGCCTCGAATTGTGGACTCTCTTCGTGCAGCGTAATCTTCACTTTCAAAGGCTTTAGGCAGCGCGTTTTTCACGTTCTCAATGAAGCTTTTCATGTCTTGGCGGAATTCTTTTCCTTTTCCAGATGGTAGCTGTATTGCTTTTGGCTCGTACTGGTTGCTAAAGTTGTTAACGTAGCACCAGTCGGGAGGCACTGGCTGTGTTTTGGCTTGTGCTTCTACGAAGTTTTTAACCGCGGTTTTTCTGCCTGTTCCAGAGTAACCCGCAACGTACATGTTGAACCCATGGTTTTTTATCCCCAAACCGAACTTTAGGGCTCGAACGGCTCTTTCTTGACCTATTATTTCGCTGAGTGGAACAAGTTCTTTGGTTGATTCACACTGCATAAAATCAGGAGGACATACCCTTCTGAGCTTTTCTATGGGCAAACTGTTTACCATATCAAAAATACCTCGTATAAAATGCGGAATAATATTATTTCTAGTTTCGTTTGGTTGGTAATTAAGTTTCCGTTAGCAAGTAAGCGCTAAGACTACAATAAAGGTCTCTTGAATACTTTCGATGAACACGTCGTTTGCCACTAACCATAAATAACCCTATCACATATTGAGTAGCAATATATAATATAGAAATTATTGGAGACAAAAAGATTGTTTAGGAAACTTTACGCCGCTTCACCAAGTAGCCCTGATTTGACAACTCAGGCACCATTAGCTGTTAATGGAAAGCGGTTTGGAAAGAAACTCTACGTTGTCATAGCCGCTGTGGTAGCGATTGCAATTATTGCAGTTGCCCTTATGATTCCTCAAGGAGCAGCATCGATTCCCTTAAATGCCAACTACAACGTTGGAGAAAAAATGGTATATGATATCACAGCAACCGTGAATTATGACCTTGGCCAACTGTCTGAATTATTACCCTCTAATGTGACTGTGGGCGGGCAGCAAACAATCGAAGTACTGGGTTTTGACGGGCAATCTTACACGTTGAATCATACTGCAACTATGATAGTTAATAATACACCGTTTAGTTATTCGATTATTGAAACAATGGCTAAAACGGGCTACTCAGCTTATTTGTTGAATATGGAGGGAGCGTCTCAGGGAATTTCTACCTCAGATGTACCGGAAAATTCCTATCTTGCCAAGTTGCTAAGTAAGTCCGAAGTCAAAGTTGGCGATTCAATCAGCATTCCTTACCCAGATAACGGCTCAATGATGGGTGTTACTGGCGGCTTAACATTGACTTTTAAGGGAATTGAAGACCTCAAAGTACCAGCAGGAACTTTTAAGGTGTTCAGAGTAGACCTAACAAGCGATAATCTTCAGATGGATTTAAGCCAGCTAGCAGAAAATTTAGGCGGCTCTAGCATTGTTAGCGGCATCACAAAAATCGACATTAATTACCAAATATACATCGAATACGGCACAATGCGACTCGTCCAATCTACAGTGCAGGAAGGCATTTCAATCCAAGCAACCGCTTTACAAGACGCAAACTACTCTATGGACATAACAATGGATATGGCTCTAAACCAAGACATTCAGCCATAGCACCACTTTCTTTAACTTATTTTTTCAATAAAGTTTTTTATAATTTCTTGGTTTCTTACCTCAGGATGAAACAGCACACTGTAGATTGGCTTGATTTTATGCTTTGATGATTGAATACACTTTGTAGATTGTGCCAGAATCTCAAACTGCTCGGAAGCTTCAACATGGATACTATGAAGCGAATATGCTCTAAAATCCCCAGTGAAAAGTGGATTTTCTTTTATTGTGGTTATTGATGTCATGCCAATTTCCAGCGACTGACTCAGGCGTGCCCCAAAAACTGGGCCTATAATTTCCATACCCGCACAGATTCCCAGCACGGGCTTTTCTGTTTCCTTGAGCCAGTAGAACCGTTCAGAGTAAGCTAAGAACTCATTGTCCTTTAGCGCTGTGCCCGAAAGAATAATCCTGTCGCATCTGTCAAGTTCCCGCTTTGAAACCTCAAGGTAGTGCCTGACTATGCACTCATCCAATTTCTCGACTACAGCCAATATGGGCATTACAAACTCGTTGCAGCCCAGCGACTCGGGCTTCCAATTCATGTCGACAATAAGAATCATTTAGCCACCAGCCTAGCCTGCCTAACAGAGAATACCCCGGCGTTTCCCCTGTATTCAACGCTTGAAGAAAGGATTTTGATTTTTTTCTTGAACAAAGGCGCGTCGAGCACAGTAGTTTCTATTTCGCCGCCTTCTCCTGAGGGGCTCAACCCGTACTTGCATTGAAGCTCAATCAGCCGCTCAATCATTTTGGGGTCGATTTGTTTTCCAAGCCATGTTTCATCAAGCGGATAAGCAAAAACCCCAGAGATAACAACTTTGAAGCCCCTTTCAAGAAGTTCCTCTAGCAAGGCTTTCTGGTCAAGTTTCCAAAGCGGGTTAAAACACCAGAGTCCCAGCCGATGACAAATGCGCTGAACACGCTCTGCCTGATAAACAGACTCCACAGCGCCTGTTACAACGCCTTCTATGCGATATTCCTTTACCGCCTCTGCGATTGCCTGCTCCAAATCCTCGAGTTCCTTCTCCTTTTCACCCTTAGTAACCCTTGTTACTCTAGGTAATCCCAAGGCTTCTGCCTGAAGCGCTGACACTTCAATGTTTGGTGTGTGAAACATGTAGCTTTCTTTGTTTAGAGATATCAGGGTGATGAGACAGGCGACTTTTTCTTTTTCATCTGCGTAGTGTAGGGCAAGAGTTGAGTCTTTGCCGCCTGAGAATAGCACTCCAAGTCGCATGGCAGACTAAAAAAGAAAACTGGTTAATATGCCTTAAAAGGCATATGGGGCTCAGACTTTTACGTTGCAAACATTTGGAACTGCTTTGAGTTTCTTGAGGGTTTCTGGAACGACTTTTTTGTGAAGCACATACACTGAGATTGCATATCCTTTGCCTATTTGCCGAGAATAGTTCGCTCGTATGTTTATGTCGCAGTCAGCTAAAACCTTGTCAATGTTAGCAAAAACCCCCGGCACGTCTCTATGGTGAATAAACAGGGTGTGGACAGGGATTTCTTCCAGCTCAATGCTTTCGCCAGCGTTAACAGCATTTGAGAAATCTCCTCCAAGCAAGTACCCTGAAACTACTTTAGCGATTTCGGTTGAGGTTTCTCTTTGGGCTTCAACTGTGGATGCGCCAAGGTGGCTGCTGAGAACTATGTTGTCAAGTTCTTTGAGTTTGCTACTGAAAGGAGCGCCGTCCAATTTGGGCTCATCAACATAAACGTCAAGTGCTGAGCCAGCGATTTTTTCCTCTTTGAGCGCTTTGTATAGAGCTTGTTCATCTACGTTGCTACCCCGTGAAGTATTAATTAGAAAAGCGGTTTTTTTTATAAGTGCAAGTTCTTTCTCGCCGATAACCACGTCTTTTCCGCCTGTGTGAATGCTGATATAGTCGGCTTTGGCCAGTACTTCTTCTTTGGTCATGAATTTAATCCCTGAATCAGGGCACGGTTTAATGTCAAAACCAATGATTTCCATATCAAAGCCGCGGCGTGCAATATCAGCTAGTTTCTGTCCGATTCTCCCGCACCCTAAAATACCCAATGTTTTGTATGAGAGTTCTGTTCCTTCAAGCGTCTTTTTTTTCCAAACGCCCGCTTTCAGTGACTGGTGGGCTTGAGGCGTGTTTCGTGAGACAGCAAGCATTAGAGCGATGGCGAGTTCGGCCACGGCATTGGTGCTTCCGTAGGGGGCGGATTTTACGACTATGCCGTTTTCTGAGGCGGCTGCGACATCTATGTTGTCATAGCCTACGCCTGCTCTTCCGATGATTTTGAGTTTGCCTTTGGCTCCTGTCTCGATGATTTCTTTAGTGACTTTAGTGGCGCTACGAACGATTAGAGCATCAAACTCGCCGATTTCGACAAGTAGCTTGGCTGGGTCTCTTTTTTGAATATCTGTTTCTATGCCTGCGTCTCGGAAGAGTTCTAAGCCTTCTTTTTCTAAACCATCATTCAAGAGTACTTTCATTTCAAACCGCTCCTTTTACAGTGGTATCTAGCTTTAAGATTTAAGGTCATTGGAGCGCAGTAGAATATTAACCATTCCAAAAAATAATTTGTTATAACACAGATGGATTAGTTTTTAGGAATTTAACTTGTTCTTTACTTAGTCTTGTCACTGCTATGTTGTAAGTTGCTTTTTGGTGGCAATACGGGCATTTTAGACGTCTGGTGTTTCCGCGGTAAATAGAAATAAAGCTGGCTCCCGGAATCCAATGGTGGTTAAATTTCTTTTTACATTTTGGACAGGTAAGCCTTGAAATGCTGTGCGGTCCGTATCTTGGCATAAGCAGGAAAACTACAATAAATACTATAGCTGTTATGCCAATGTAGAGTAAGAGTACGTACGCCATATCGTTTCAGCTAAATGGGAATTTAAGCTTAATCTCTTTTACGGAATCAAGGGAATAAACAAAGATGAAAAGGGGTTGGTTAAGCTTTTTTGATATAGCTGAGCGCTTCCTGCACATTTTGGAAGCCATATTTTACTCCACCAAAGCCTTTCTTGAGCAACAACACATCTTCTTTTACCTGTGCTGGATTGCGTTTGCCTTTTATCACGTCAAGCATGAGGCTGCAGAGATGTTTGATATCGCCTTCCATAAAGCCTCGTCGGGTTACATCTTGGAAGCCAATGCGTAGCCCAGACGGGTCCTCTTTGCCGCTTTGGTTATCATAAGGCAACAGGTTCTTGTTTAGGATAATGTTGGCGTCCTCGAGGTCTTGAGCAATCTTGTTACCGCCGCCGTAACTGCGAATATCAACCGCAATCTGATGAGACCGTGTAAAGCCTTTCTTCTCAGCGAGCACTTTAACGCCGTTCTCACATAGGTACTGCCCTGCCGTCTGAGCGTTCTTAATTATCTGTTTTGCTAGATCAGCACCGAAAACCTTCATCTCCAACGCTGCAATGCCAAGTGCTGGTAGCCTGCCAAGATGTGTACTGGATGCACTAAGCGGGAAAATGGCGAACTGAATTTTCTTGACTGCTTTTTCGAGTGCTGGGTTAGTTGGGCTTCCCATGATTACTCCACCTTGGGGTCCTGGGAAGGTTTTGTGAGTTGATGAAGTGATGAAGTCTGCGCCTTCTCGAAGCGGGTCTTGAAATTGTCCACCTGCAATCAAACCCAAAACGTGAGATGCGTCGTAGGCTATGTATGCGCCTACCTCTTCGCAAACAGCTTTTAACTCTTTGATTGGGTGTGGGAATAAAAATAGGCTGCCTCCAAATGTGACAATGCCCGGTTTGGCTGCGCGGATGACGTAGGCTGACTTTTCAGGGTCAATATTGAACTCATCAATATTGTAAACATGGTTGATGTTGTCTAAACCAAGGATGTTACCTGCTAAACCAGTGTAATCGTGAGAAATGTGTGCGCCACAACTAAGGGGTGTGACGACCATTTTGTTGTTTTTTGAAGCTAACGATAAGCCTTTGAAGGTGGCTAGGTTCGCGTGGGTGCCGGAAACTAATCGCACATCTGCCCACTCAGTTCGGAAAAGACTTTTCATAATGTCCGTTGTCTCGTTTTCAATTTGGGACATGAACTTTTGGCCTTGATAATACCGTTTTTTGACGTGACCTTGAATGTCGTTTTCCCCTTCAGCGTACCTGCAATCGAGGTCATGTGAGAGATCAAGCATTTGGTTGACCGCCGGCGACTTGAGCCCTTCGCTAGCAATCATGTTTATGCATTCTTTGTCACGGTACTGCTCGTGCTTTTCGCTTGCTTCAATGAGATCAAGAATTAGGCTCGAAAACTTTTCCATATCTGTATTCTTCCCCACGCTTGAATTCATCAACGAAATTAGGCTTTGCAGTATTTAGCCGTTACTGGAAACAAATGATGGTTCAAACCTCAACAAGGCGAGTAAGCAGGCGGCAAATTTGGCGATTTATAGCACACATTATTAGCTAGAATTATTTCGCATGACAGGAAAGCAAACCACCGGATGATAAAGAGTATCTTTGTGAGTTTTCCATGCCATCGATTTGGTGCTTTGCGCCGGACCATTGATTTGCCAATGGCTAAGTCATAGATTTCCATCACAACTGCAACCGCTATTGCCCCGGGGATTCTAAAATAAATTATTTCAAGTTGGGTTAACTGCAGCGTTGAGCTATCAACTACTCTGCCGACACTGCGGTAAAGCATGTAGCCAATCGACATGACAAGATTGCATGTACTGGCGGTTGTGCCTGAGATGGGGTGATAGCGACTTTTTTTTCTGCCGCTTTGGGTAGGCATGGCAAAACAGGAATGCAACAGAAGATTAAGTCTATGGCGACTATTGTGCTTGCAAGGGGGCCACGGTCATTTTAATTACCAGTTTCAGAATTTCTAATGCCAGATTGCTGATTAATATTGCGCCGTTGGTTCATTGGTTTGGCTTGGTTTAGGAGTGATTCTTGCAATCGCCGTGGCACCCATGAGGACGCTGTTGTTGGGGAACGTTATTTCTTTTCCGGAATCCAATTGAACTGTCGTGTTTAATGGGGTTATCTCCTTGATGGTGCCTTCTTCATTCCTAAATGATGTTATCACTCTGTCGCCTACAATGTAGTGCAATCTGCCTTCCTTCAACGCCGGGTACTTGTGCACGGCAGTTATGATAACTCCGCCCGAAGCAATAGCGCTGTTAGGAATCGTAACCTGCCCCACATCAGTTTGAATCCTCATAACCAGCGCAGTCATCGCTGTGATTTTTCCAGGTATGTTGTTGAACATGACGCTGTCGCCTACTTTGAACCGGTAATTGGTGAAAACCAAGAATCCTGAGAGGAGGCTGCCGACAAACGTGGAGATGATAAGGCCAATGGTGATGGAGATTATGCCCGCACCTGTCAAAAGTTCGCTTGCAGAAACCTGAAGAATGTTTAGTATTCCAAACATCATGAATAGTATCGCTAAGGCAAGCAGAACGTACTGAATGATTGTCGCAGCTTGGTTGCCCACTCTCTGCACCATGACGGATCTAAAGCGTCTTATAATTACAATGGCGGCTAGCCAGAAGGTAATGCTGATGATTATTTCGATGGATTGTTCAAAAAGCCTAGATAGGCTTATGGGTGCAGCAATGAACTGATGGAAAACAAAGAGGGTAGCTATGGTTAGTGTTAAAGTTAATATCAAGTATAGGACGAGTCTTTCTAATGAGCGGATAGCGTGTGCCATCTTAATCCTTACTACCCTTAAGTTACAAGCGTATTTCTATAGTTTTTCCTCTCATAATCCTAAATCGCCCAAATCGAGCAAGCTGGAAGTATTTTGGTCGCCAATACTTTCAGATCGACTAATGCCTCAAGTTCACAAGAGTTAAATTAACTGTATGTCGCTAACCTTGTATTATGTCTGCGCCTAACTGTTCTTGCCCAAAAAAAGACTGCGCCCGTCATAGCAACTGCCAAGACTGCGTTGACTATCACAAAGCAAAAAATGAACTGCCATACTGCGCAAAGTGAGAGGAAGAGAGAGTACTCAATTCAACCTTTTTTCTTTGCTTAAAATGCAATAGAGGGATGGAGGTCTAGTATTAACAGATTAATTTATGAGGTAAAACCCGACCTTTCTACACGACAAAGGTTTCTTGTATACTAACCAATCCATTGTCGCCAACAATTTGTTTCAATTCAGGCAAGAGTGGCTCAAGCTTACTCTGCTCATCAATAACTTCAATAATTAGAGGCATATTAACAGTCACGCCTTCAAGCTTTAGGGTGGATTTCCCTCGCTTTCCAAAGCCATCAACGCCAGTCCAAATCGTTGCACCACAAACTCCAGCTTTTATCAGAAAATCCATAAGCAAAGCTTCGAGGCGTTTGCCGCCCAAGGTATCGTTCCTTTTAATTCGGATGGTAACGTTCCACATTTTCTGACGCATCTTAAAGCATCCTTGCTGTTAAGGTTTCTCCGACGACTTTTCCGCCTATCACGCCACCCAAAGACAATCCCACGTTCGCCAAGATATTTAGCGTGACAAGGATAAAGCGGTTGCCATCCATTAAGTTGCTTGTTTCCAAAGCAAAGCTGGACATGGTTGTGAAGGCACCGCAAAAACCCGTGGCAATTAACAGGCTGTAATTTGAATTTAGGTTCAAAGCTACTGCAAGAACTGAGAACAAACCGAGTATGAAGCTACCTATCACGTTAACAGCTAAAACGTTGACAGGCAATCCCGCGATGTTCTGGGGTGAAGCAACCATGATGTAACGTAGGAATGCTCCGACTACTGCGCCTGCAGCTAAGAAGGCGAACTCAATCATTTTCATATCTAACCTACCTGTAAGTTTTCTGTGGGTAGGCATTATCAGCATCCGAAAGGAGCGGTTCTGACTGTAAGTCAAGGCTAATGCCATAGCCAAAGTTTTTGCTAAAAAAGGGTAGAACTGCTATTATACTTATTGGACTCCCCTTGGCGATAGTTCTGAGTTTTTTGGATGACAATTTTTTCCACGTGTTATCCATACTTGTGTTTGCTGTATATTTCAGCCGAAAAAGGGAAAACTCAACCATCGAACCAATCAACGCCAATGCTGAGCTTGGGGAACTGGCTGTTCCGAAACCTAAAATAAGCTGGCGACAAAATTATAGCCATTTGAGGTTTACAAGCGTGTCCTCCATCATCGAAGACCTCATCGCCAGGAAAGTTTTCAATAACCGCGGAGAAGAAACAATAGAAGTTGATGTAATCACCAGCGGCGGCTTCGGACGAGCAGCAGCTCCCGCAGGAAAAAGCCGTGGAAAAGCCGAAGTAATCTATTACCCACAAGGCGGCGTAGACGCAGCCGTCAAAAAAGTTGACGACCTAATCGCTCCCGAACTTGCTGGGTTGAACGCTGATTTCCAAGAAGAAATCGACAGCACCCTCCACGAACTTGACGGCACAACCGACTTCAAAAACATAGGAGGCAACACCGCTTTTGTCATCTCACTTGCTAACGCTGAGGCAGCGGCAAACAGTCATGGCTTACTTCTATTCCAGTTTCTTGGAGGAAATGCAGCAACAACTCTACCTTACCCATTGGGGAACTGCATAAGCGGTGGAGCACACGCAAGAGGCAAAGCACCAAGCATCCAAGAATACCTCGCCCTGCCTCATGGCGCCGAAACTTTCCTTGAAGCACAAATCGCCAACACTCAAATTCACCGCAAAATTGGCGACACACTAAAGAAAAAGAGCACCAATTTTAATGGCGGCAAAAGTGACGAAGGCGCATGGATAGCCAACATTGACACTGACGAAGCATTTGAAGTAATAGCCAAAGCCTGTGAAGAAGTTGGCAATGGACTGGATTTCGAATGCGGTTTTGGAATTGATGTAGCATCGTCTTCTTTTTGGAAGCCAAAGGAGGAAAAATATGTTTACGAGAATGAGAGCGTCAAACGTGATACCGCCGAGCAGCTTGAGTATATGCTCTCGTTAATTGAGAAGTATCATTTGACTTATGTTGAGGACCCGTTCCACGAGGAAGACTATGAAAGCTTCGCTGAGCTTACCCGTAAAGCTAAAAACTGCTTGATTTGCGGCGATGATTTGTTTACAACTAATAGTGAAAGGTTAAATAATGGAATAAAGATTAACGCTGGAAATGCCATCATCATAAAAGTCAACCAGATAGGTACGCTATCCGACGCAGCCCAAACCATTGAGACTGCGCAGCGGAACGGTTACGACCCTGTGGTGTCCCACCGCTCGGGAGACACGTGCGATTGGCACATCGCTCATTTGGCCGTAGCCTACAAGTGTCCTGTTATCAAAACAGGCGTTGTGGAAGGCGCGCGCATAGCTAAACTCAACGAGCTCATACGCATTGAGCATTTCCTTGGCAACAGAGCCAAAATGGCTGACTTAAAAATACGCTAACCGAGAAAGTGAAAGAATGTCTGAAGACGAAATTAAAGAAAAACAACCTGAAGTGTCCGAAGAGGAAAACCAAGAGGAACCTATAGAGGAAGCACCAGCACAAGAAGAAACCCCCGAGGAGTCCATTGAAGAAGCGCCCGCAGAAGAAGCACAAGAAGCAGAAAAGAAACCACAGGAAACACCACTAACAGAAGAACTCCTCTTACCAAGAGACACCCTGCTTAGCGCAGGCATTCACATCGGAACAAGGATGAAAACCTTAGACATGGAACCATTCATTTACCGTGTCCGCCCAGACGGCTTATTCGTTTTGGACGTTAAAAAAACAGATGACCGCATAAGAGTAACAGCTAAATTCCTCTCACGCTACGAACACGCAAAAGTCGCCGTAGCAGCCACGAGGCTTTACGCTCAAGAACCAATCAAAAAATTCTGCCAACTAACAGGCGCAACACCCCTCATAGGCAGATTCATCCCAGGCCAACTCAGCAACCCACAGTACCCAGGCAGAATCGACCCAGAAGTCATACTTGTCTCTGACCCAAGAGCAGACGCACAAGCAGTCAAAGAAGCCAGCAAAGTAGGCATACCAATAGTCGCACTTTGCAGCACAGACAACGAGTTCGCAGGCGTAGATTTAGTTATTCCAACTAACAACAAAGGCAGAAGAGCACTCGCAGTCATTTTCTGGCTACTTGCAAGACAAGTTCTCCGAGAAAGAGGCGAAATAGGCCCCGACAAAGATATACCAGCAACCATCGACGACTTCGAAGCCAAAGTCACTCGGGAAGAGGAGGAGGAACCCTAAAAAGTTGCCGACGATTCGGCGCCCCACTGTTGCAGGACAGTTTTATGAAGGCGACGCCGAAGCGCTTAGAGCACAAATTAAGGGTTGTTTTCTCCACACTATTGGTCCCAAAAAACTCCCCCAAACTAATTTTCACATTCACCCACGAAACATAGTGGGCATGATTTGCCCTCACGCAGGCTATTTATATTCAGGTCCAGTCGCAGCATCCGCTTACTACGAGTTAGCCCTGGATGGCAAACCAGATACTGTTGTTCTTTTAGGTCCAAACCACACAGGGTACGGAACAGCACTTAGCTTGATGCGTGAAGGCGTTTGGCAGACACCACTTGGCAAAGTGGAAGTTGACACTAAAATGGCTGATGCCATCCTTCATGAGACAAGCGTTGTCGCCGTGGATGAGCTTGCACACCGCTATGAGCATTCTCTTGAGGTTCAACTGCCTTTTCTGCAGTTCCTTTACGGCGACAGCTTCAAGATTGTGCCAATTTGCTTTTTGATGCAGGATTACGATAGCGCGATTGAGGTTGGACGAGCGCTTTTAGAAGCCTTGGATACCTCAAACACGGTTGTCATTGCATCATCGGATATGACTCATTACGAACCGGCAAAGGCGGCAGCACAAAAAGATCATGCAGCGCTCCAAGCTGTCATAGACATGGATGCCAAACGCTTTTATGAAACCGTCGAAGCTCAAAACATCACCGCCTGCGGCTATGCACCAATAACAGCGCTTATCACCTACTCAGACGGCGTATGCGCAAAGGCACAGCTGCTCAACTATCATAACAGCGGCGACATAACTGGTGACAACTCAAGCGTAGTAGGGTACGCAGCAGTCAGCTTCAAGAAATAGTGTTCCTTTATGAAATGATTTAATCAATTTTCTTGACTAAAAATAGCCTTCCTAAAAACTCAGTTAAGCACTTGTTTGTGTCAAGCTGCCACAACAATATCCTATATCCTTAGAATAATAAGCAGGCTACATAAAGAGGGTGCCTAAACAGTTGGGCGGTCGGCTGCTGGCAGGCAATAAGTCAGCTTTGCCCAAACGTTTTTTGCCTTATGCTTGTTAGCGCATGGCTTGGCCTGCCTAACCCTTAATTTCTACCCTCAAGAACAAAACTAATTTTTAAGCAACCAGCAAAAAATTCGTTAAATTATATACTGGTGCCTAGACGACAAATTGGAAGTTTAACAAGTCCCTTGAAAGCTAAGAATAGGTAAACGTTGTAAACGAACATTTTTATCTAAAAAGAACAATATCTTCCAATTAAGGTGTACATTAATATGGGTAAAGGGTCAGGTTACGGAAAAGTAATTTTGTTCGGCGAACACTTCGTTGTCCACGGAGTACCAGGAATCGTCTCCGCAATTGACGCAACAACCGACGCAGAAGTCAAAAAAGCCCAGAAAGGACTCAACGTACGAGACGAACGCAAAACCGCCAAAGGCTACAGCGAAGAAAAACGCCTCCAACAAATAGAATCCATAGAACGCATGCTAAAAGCCATGGGCATCGACACCAAAACGCCACTTGACATCTGGATAGGTGGAACCCTTCCAGGATTCAGCGGCTTAGGTGCATCTGCGGCAAGCAGTGTCGCCATTGCAAGAGCCATCGCCCAAGAACTTGGCATGCAAATCACAGACGAAAAAATTAATGCAGTAGCGTATGAAGCCGAAAAAGCCTATGCTGGCAACCCTTCAGGCATTGATAACACCGCGGCAACCTACGGGGGGTTGATGTGGTTTAAGAAGAACCCTGCTGGCGGCCAAGACCTTGTTGAGAAGATGCATGTTCGCAGACCAATCGAAATCGTAATTGGCAGCACAGGCAAAGTTGCCAACACTAAAGCTATGGTGGAAGGCGTGGCTGAACGCAAAGCTAAAAACCCAGCCAAATACGATCCACTCTTCAAGCAAGCTGAAAGCCTTGCTGCAGCGGGACGTAAAGCCCTTGAAGCTTACGACCTAAAAAAGCTCGGAGATCTCATGAACGAAAACCACCGAATCCTGCAAGAAATCGGCGTTTCAAGCAAAGAACTCGAATTCCTCGTTGATATGGCTCGGAAGCAGGGTGCTTTTGGGGCTAAACTAACGGGCGGAGGCGGCGGAGGATGCATGGTTGCGTTAACGCCGGGCAAGGAAGTGCAGGGCAAAGTTGCAAGCGCTTTCAAAACTGCAGGTTTTGAGTTCTTAAGCACAAAGATAGGCGTTCAAAGTTATTAGGTGAAGAAGATTGGGTTTGAGAAACTTTGTTGAGATTCTTGATAAAGCTGGCGAATTAACAAGAATACGCAAGCACGTTTCTACCGAGTATGAGTTAGCGGGCGTCATTGCGGCTCTTGGAGAAAAACCTGTCTATTTTGAAAACGTTAAAGAATCAAGTTATCCCGTTGTGGCAGGGCTTGTCTCATCCAAAGAGCTTATTTGCCGCTCACTCGGCATACAAAAAAGCGAGCTGTTGCCCAAACTATCCAACGCCATCGAGCACCCAGCGCCACCGCAAATGACGAAAAGTGCAGCTTGCCAAGAGATCGTGGAAACCAACGTTGACTTAACCAAACTCCCAATCATGCGCTATACCGAGAAAGACGGCGGAAAATACATCGCTTCAGCAGTAACAATTATTCGGGACCCGCAGTTGGGTAGAAACATGTGTTTCCACCGCTTAATGCTTAAAGACAAGAGTCATTTCGTAGCTCGCATTGTTGAACACCGGGGCACTGATACTGCATTGGCAAGATGCTGGCGGAGAACTGGACATAGCAATATGCATAGGCAACTCCACAGCAACCTTGATTGCCGCAGCAACAACTTTGCCCATGGGAGTCGATGAATTAGGAATGGCTAATGTTCTCGAGAAAACAAATTTGGTTAAATGTAAAACTGTGGATTTGGAAGTTCCCTCTGACTGTGAGTTTGTGCTTGAAGGGCGCATTACAAAGGAAAAAGCCACAGAAGGACCATTCCTTGATTTAACGGGCGTCGTCGACCGCGTGCGTCAGCAATCAGTGGTCGAAATCAAATGTATCACACACCGCAAAAACCCCATCTACCAAACCATCCTTGCAGGCAAGAACGAGCACAAGTTCCTCATGGGTATGCCCAAAGAACCAACCATCTATAATGAAGTCAACAAGGTTTGCCAATGCAAAGACGTCTACATAACGCCTGGCGGATGCAGCTGGCTTCACGCTGTTGTGCAAATCAAAAAAATTAACGCGGATGACGGCAAAAAAGCCATCGCCGCAGCTTTTGAGGGACATAAGTCGCTTAAGCACTGCGTTGTGGTTGATGAGGACATTAACATTTATGAGCCACATGAGGTAGAGTGGGCGATTGCTACAAGGTTCCAAGCCGACAAAAACTCAGTTATCCTTTCTAACCAACCTGGATCATCACTTGATCCCTCAGGAGATTTGACTGAAGGCAAGAAAGCCACAACCGCCAAAGCCGGCTTAGACGCGACCGTACCACTCGTTAGAACTGGTAAAGGTTTTAACAAACAAGAATACATCAAAGTAGATCTGAACAAGTACCTGTGATGGCTATGCAACTAACAAAGCAAGAACAAAAAATGCTCGACGGCGCAGAAGGCTACGCTGTGCAGAAAAGCATGGAAATCCTCGTGGCTCTAGGTGAAATTTTTGGGGCAGAAAACCTGATCAAAGTTGGCAGCGTCCAAGTTGCAGGCGTATCCTACCACAACCTTGGCGACGCAGGTTTAGAATTCCTCGATGAGCTGGCGAAAGACGGCAGAGTCAAAGTCCTCACAACCCTCAACCCAGCAGGCATGGATTTAGAAAACTGGCAGCAACTCGGAATAAGCCCAGAATTCGCTGAAAAACAGAATCTCGTGATAAGAGCCTTCGAGAAAATGGGCATTCTGGTAAGCTGCACATGCACGCCATACCTAATTGGAAACTTGCCCTTGTTCGGCGAGCATTTGGCATGGTCGGAATCTTCAGCAGTCACGTTTGCAAACTCAGTTATTGGGGCAAAGACGAACCGTGAAGGTGGACCGTCAGCTTTGGCAGCGGCTTTTGTTGGCAAAACCCCATGTTATGGGTTGCATTTGGATGAGAACCGAGTGCCAGACGTTCATGTACAAGTCAGCGCTCAATTGGCGAAGCTTTCGGATTGGGGAGCGTTGGGATATGCGATTGGCAAGAAAGCAGAGAACAAAATCCCCTACATAACAGGCATCAAAACGGCAGAACTTGACGATCTCAAATCGTTCTGCGCATCCGTCGTAACATATGGTGCCAAACCGTTGTTTTACATTAAAGGCATAACGCCAGCGTTCGAGGCTCAGCATCAGCCCAAGGAAACAGTAACCATCGAGCCATCCGACATCAAAAACGCCTACGACAACATCAACGATGAAGTAACCGACATAGAACTTGTCTGCGTCGGCTGCCCCCACTGCTCAATTAAGGAAATAAGCGAAATTTCCGAGCTGGTACGGGGTAAAAAGGTAGCGGAGGGCACGGAGTTTTGGGTTGCCACTTCACGCTCTGCAAAGCAGCTCGCGGACAAACGAGGCTACACAGCGGTCATTGAGGCGGCTGGCGGCAAATTCGCCTGTGATACGTGCATGGCTGTTGCGCCACTTAAAGGCAGATTCAAGTCCCTGGCAACAACATCAGCGAAAGGATGCTTCTATTCGAGGCAGAATCTTATGAAAACTAAAATGGGCAGCATGGAAGAGTGTGTTGAGGCGGCGGTGACTGGAAAATGGAACAGTTAAAAGGTAGAATAATTTACAAAGGCAAAGCCGAGGGTGAAGCGCTCGTTACGTCAATGCCTATTTCATTCTATGGCGGCGTTGACCCCAACACTGGAGTAGTGCTTGAGAAGGGACATGAACTACAGGGGCAAAGCGTCAAAGACAAAATCCTCGTTTTCCCGCAGGGCAAAGGCTCAACCGTTGGCAGTTACACACTATACCGGATGAAGAAAAATGGCGTGGCACCAGCAGGCATGATAAACAAGGAGTGCGAAACCATAGTTGCCGTCGGCGCAATAATTAGCGAAATTCCATGCGTAGACAAAATAGATATCTCCAAGCTAAAAACAGGCCTCAAATTAGCTTTAGAAAACGAAATTGTAAAAATTCTTTAAATATTTTCTTCTTATTTGCATTAAATCTTGCTCGAGTATTAATTGATATTTTGCTCGTCGCCGGCCTGTAGGTGTACCCACATTAGTTGTGCTGTGTTTTTGCCTAAGTTACCATATTATCTTTTATGTATCAAGTGTTGTGTTAAGAGTTTTTGTTGGGTTGCAGTGAAAAGGTTGCTTTGGATTGCTTTTGAAGCAAAGCCTAAATCATCTGTTAACAATAATCGCAAATCATCCCGAATCGTTCCAGATCATCGCGAATATGACGCTCTTTTGTACTATTCACTGTTCGAAGTTGGTTGTAAATAGATAGGAAGGGGGCCTATCGTTTGTGTGCGAGCTATGTCTGCTTCGGTTTCTTTCTCGCTCCATGCCTCCCTTGCTGGCCAGGTCCCATTCAATGGTCCTGAAACCGTTTTGGCATGGAACTTTTTGTCTCAAACCATATGACTTCGGGATCCTTTCGTTATTGGGAAAACACTTTCACTTAACTCTCCACTAGTCCATATGTTCTTTTGAAGTTACTAGTTAAAAAGTAAAATAACGTTTGAATAAAACCGCAAATTAGGTGAGAAATGAACTTGAGTCAAAACAAATTATGTGCTCCGTCATCTCGACGCCTTGCCGTTGAACCTTATAAATGTTAATCTACTTTTCCCAGGTTTCGCTGAAGGCGATTTTGCTTTAATACATAGCTCATCACCCGTTCTGTCTTTAACATCCTTGTTATGTGTTAGAGTACAATTGACAAATCAATTAGGAGGTCTTAACAGCAAGGTTATCTTCATTGATGGAGGAAACACCTTTAGGCTCTATCAGATAGCGCAGTTAGCTCAGATCCATCATGTCTATGTAATAAAGGGGGTTTGAGATGTACTGATTTGCCTGAAATTGTGCTAAAGCTTTTTATACGCCAAAACCTCCCTTTGGGTTGTCACATTAACTCATGTATCACCCCAAAGCTCCTGAAGCTTTTAGAGAAATCATGCAAGGTTCTGTGGCAGGAGAAAAATAGTAATTGCAAATTCAATCATTTAAGGAATTACCTCTTAACGGGGAAATCCTAAAAAGTATAGAAGAACTCGGGTTTGAGAGTCTTTTTCCAATTCAAGCCCAAGCGATAATGCCATTGCTTGAAGGCAAAGACGTTATCGGACAAGCGCAAACCGGAACAGGCAAAACTGCAGCTTTCGGCATTCCCATGGTTCAAAGGTTAAACCGTGAAATCCGCGGGATACAAGGGTTAATTTTAGTTCCAACCCGCGAATTAGCCGTGCAAGTAGCTCAAAACATGGCAAGCTATGCTAAATATGCAAGGCTTAAGGTTTTAGCTGTTTACGGTGGAGAATCAATCAATAAGCAAATACATGCCTTATCAAATGGCGTGCAAATTGTTGTCGGTACACCAGGTAGGTTAATTGACCTTATGGAAAGGCGTATGATTAACCTCTCGGGAGTAAGTATGGTTGTTCTTGATGAAGCCGACAGAATGTTAGACATGGGCTTCATTGAAGATATCGAGTTTATTTTATCTAAAACTCCAAGAGATAGGCAAACAAGTCTTTTCTCAGCAACTATCGACGAGTCAGTCATGCGACTATCAAACAAGTACATGAAGAACCCTCAGAAAATCCTTGTCAGCAAAGACGAAATAGCACTAACACAAATGAAACAGTACTACACTGTTGTGTCTCAACATGACAAGTTTGCAGCATTGTGCCAAATTGTTCATGACGACCGTGTAGACAAAGCGATAATTTTCTGCAGAACACGGAGAGAAACAAGCAGACTTTCAGAGCAACTCTACCGCAAAGGTTACCGAGTAGAAGCATTACACGCCGGCTTTCACACAAGCACAAAGAGACCGAGCAATCAACGACTTCAAAGCAGGCAGGCTAAACTTGCTTGTAGCCACCGATGTTGCTGCAAGAGGCTTAGACATCCAAGGCATAACACACATAGTAAACTACGACGTACCTAACGATGCACCAGTATATTTCCACCGCATAGGCAGAACAGCACGCAAAGGCGAAGAAGGAACAGCAATAACCTTGGTAAGCTACGGTGAAATGTCAGACTTCAACAACATAAAAGCACTAACAAAAACCAAAATCGAAGAAATGCATGGCGGCCAAAAAGCCGAAACTGATTCGCCAATTCAGAGCTTCTTTTAAGAGCTCTCCTTTCTTATTTATCAAAACCTTTTTTGTTAGCTTTTCTTCCTAGGTCTTTTAACTTGCTGGTTGTCCCGGTAGGCACAACACAGATGAGGGTAACAAACATCGGTTTTTTTAGATGATTACTGAACTTTTTGATTCTAACTTCGTCTTTTGAAACCCCAGGAAGAGCGACTAGTCAGCCTGCCCTTACCCTTTATGTTTCCGCAGGACTTTTTGGGGCCAGTCCGCCCTCGTCGTTAAGCTCGGCAGGAGAAACTTGCTGTTGATCTCTTGAAATGTACGTGCGTTTAGAACAGTTTGTTTTTTAAATCTTCTCCCTTTTTTGCATAAAAAAGTGTCAATGGTTTGTGATTCGCTGATTATTTAAGGGTTTTAGAATTTGAGAGATATGGCAAAGAGTTTAGCCGCTTCTTTTGTTGTATTACAATACTCCAATTATTTTCTTTATTTCAGGTATTTTGCTGAAGGGGTAGAGAACGCCGAGACAAATTACAAGGGTCATTATGGCAACGAGTGGGATTTCAACAATTGGATTCATGGTGTTAATGCTTATTTGGAAGCCAAAGTAGCCTCTCTGCAGAGATTCTAGTATAATTATGTGCAATAGGTAAATTGCCAGCGAGCATTGGCCGATAAAATGTATGACTCTGTTTGCCGGTTTTGATTTTATCTCGACGTAATCAGCAGGTACCTTTCGCAGTATTAAAAACACAGCTGCCGATGCTAAAATAATGTTAATGCTGACAAAATCCATAAAGAAGTATTCTTTGCTTCCACCGATGTAATAGGTTATGAAGTAGGTGCCTATTGCTGCCCAAGCGAAGCCGACAAAGGCAATTACAGATAAGATTTTAGAGTTCAGTTGCGGGGCATTAAGAAGGTAGAAGCCTAATAGGAAGTAGCCTATGTACCCGGTAAGGAGGAAAAGGTCGTTGTTTAAGGTGTAGGTTCCTGATAGATACAGGTAAGAGTTTACTGCTGTGCCAATGAACCAAAGCAATAAAAAATACCTGAGCACGTTTCGGCGAGCATTGGCAACCAAGATCCTTAGCAAGGGCGTGACAAGGTATAAGCCGATTAGCATGTAAATGAACCAGAAATGGTAGTATGGTCCTGTAATTATTCCTTGCCCAATTGAAGTCACAGTAAGTGCTTTATTGTCAGCGAAATAGCCCCATGCAAAGTAAATAGCGCCCCAGAAGATAAGCGGTAAACCGATGCGGACAAACCTTTTTTTAAAGAAAACACGTAAGGGCTCGTCAACTTTATAGGGCTGAAGCAGTAAGGCACCGCTTAGCATAACAAAAAGTGGAACGCATATGTGGGCAACGGAAGTATAAATGTCCACTGACAGCCATCGAACAATCACTGCTTGGTTGATAGCGGCAGTTATTGGGAAGGGCTCTTCTGCGGCATGAATTAATATCACTAAGAAAATGGCGATTGTTCGTATGAGGTCCACCGGTAAAGAGGTGCCCCGAGGTGACGGGTCCAAAATGTGCCCCTTTACCATGTCTCCTAGATGCGGTTTTGTAATAAGAATAATAGGTCAATAAATGTTTTGTTATAATTCAATTGGTGAATTAATATAGGTCAAAAACTGCATTAAAATTGCCCTGACCAAACAAACTCTCACCCTAGAAAGCTACCTTGAGATAGACAAGCTATCGTATTGCCTCGTAAACTTGGTCAGCCAAAATCTTTGCCGCTTTATTGTTTGGGTGAACCCCGTCCCAAAAATCGTCAGCATGATCAAGCAGAGGAGTGTTGGCATCAACGAGTGGTAATCCTGTTTCGTTAGCGACTTGTCTGATTAGTGGAATAATGTTCTGCACGAGAATTGTGTTATTAGGACCTAAACTGCCATTGAAAATTGGGGGTGGCAAAACAAGATAAATTTTTGGTTTAGTCTGAGAGCGCTTGGAATGACGCGATTAGTTTTTCATAGTCACCTGTGAAATTGCCAAGGCCCTGTTGGCGAGAAGGATAAGCGTCGTTGGTGCCAAGCATAATTACGACGATATCGGGCGAAAACTACTCTCGCGCTTTCGAATTTTGTTTGGTTCATGTAGGGTTTATCTGATTGTAAAGAGACCGTTGAACCTCCAACGCCAAAGTTGCCCACAGTAAAGTTAGATCCAAGCATCGACGCCAAGTCTTGCGGGTACTCCGTGCCTTCGGTTATACTGTCGCCCACACAGGCAACACGGACAGCGTTGCGGGGAGTACAAAAGTAGAAAGTAGCCAGAGCTCCAAGTAAAATTATAGTTGCCAAACCGACGACTAACCATTTCGCACGTCGTTTCATTTCTTCCACCTAAAAACAAAAGATACTGCGACAGAGCTGGCAACTGATTTTAAGGTTTCCTGCAGGCGGTAATAGATTCCACTGACTAGATAGACGGCCATTATACCTATCATTATGAGTGCTTTAGAAGTTGCCGTTAATTTAAATGTCATTTTATAATATATCCTGTGATTATTGTACTTTATAAATTATCATGGAAACCGTTTCAAGAAGATAAAAAAAGTGGCTGCGCTATTTGCTAAACGACCCTTTCTGCATTAGTGTTTTTTTAAAATGAAAAAAGATGGAAACACAGGGTTTGAGTGCTTTGCGTTTAGGCTATTCGCCAAGAATTCTTCTGAACGCTGGGAACATCTCTGCTGCTCTCTCACGCATAAGCAACTCATAATACTGGTAAATGATACCAACGGATAGCAAGATGCCTGTGCCTGAACCATACGCGCCCATGAAATCTGATAAGCCAGCTAAGAGTCCAACTATTATTCCACCTAGCACAGTTACTACTGGGATGTAGCGTTTGAGGACGGCTTCGATGGGTCTGCCTGATCTGCGGTAGCCTGGAATTTGCATGCCTGAATCCATAAGCTGCTGAGCAACTTTTGTGGGTCCTAAGCCACCAACTTCAAGCCATACCAGCGAAAAGACAGCGCAGAAAGCCACAACTATGCCTAGGTATGCTGCAGCTCGTAATGGATCAATTGCTACTTGTTGGATGTTCATGGGTGCAGTAACATAATATGCTAGTCCACCTACAGGTGAGACATTGCCGTTGCTTGTTGCATTGAAGTCACCTATTATTTGGAAGAAGAGATTTGTCCCAGGAGCCGGACGTCCCTGAGTGCTCCAAATTAATTGTCCAAAGAAGTAAACATTGGCGAACAGTGCGGAGGCAAATATGACGGGTAAGTTTGAGACGTATAGGAGTTTAATTGGGTATTTGCTTCTGAAGCCTTTGTATCCGGCGTAACTCATCGGAAGCTCGATTCTGACTCCGTTTAAGTAGATAACGATCAGGAATACTGCAATGGTGACAATAAACCCGAGTAATGTTGGATAGATTCCGTTGATTTCACCAAATGCCCAAACTAAGAGTGATTGGGTACCGTTTAGGTATTGTGAAAGGGAGCCTACAAACAAACCTGTGGTTGGCGAGAATGTGTTCCACAGAATTGTCTGGGCGACACCAGCCATGATAAAAAGGCTGATTCCGCTGCCTATTCCCCAACCTTTCTGCACAAGCTCGTCCATCAGCATGACGATTATGCCTGCGGCTATTAATTGCACGAAAATTGCGATAATCACTGGTCCAGCAAGGCTTGGTCCATACATTCCGCTTATAATGTAGGCTGCGGCTTGGATTGCAGTTAGAAGAATGCTGAAAACTTTGCTTGCGGTTGTGAATAACCCTCTGTCTTCAGAATTCGACATGTCGCATTGGATGATTGAGGAGCCTGCAAGTAACTGTAAAATTAAGCCCGCCGTGACAATGGGACCAATACCCAGTTCCATTAATGTGCCTCGGTTAGAAGCGAAAATGACTCTTAAAGCGCTAAATTGGTCTGATGCTGATGTTTCAACCCCGTAAAGCGGGATTTGAGTCATAACTAGGAAAATGATTAGTACAAGGCCTGTCCAGAAGATTTTCTCGTTAAAGCTTACTTTCCTTTCGGGCTTTTTAATTTCAGGTAGATATTCGGCCAACTGGTTTAAAGAGTCCGAGGAATCTTCCAGGCATTTAGCAGCTTTACTCTCCAGTGGCGTGGGAGCTTACGATTTCTCCGCCTGCTTCTTTGATTTTTTCGGCTGCTGATTTTGAGTAGAGGCAACTTGTATTGTTAGGGCTTTTGTGACTTTTCCTGTGCCTAAAAGTTTCGTGTAGCCCAGTTCAGTCAGGTTAATCTTGTGTCTTCTTCCCTTGGCTTGTCTTGAGCTAATTGGTCAAGTTTGTTCAGGTTTATTGTGTTGACTTTAGTGTGAAGACTTTTGGGTGAAGTAAAGCCATTTTTGCCAAAGTAATCAGGCTCATGAGTTACAACCCAACTCCAGAGATGTTTATGGCGTCCAACTTTTCTTGCGCCTTTAGAGCCACTGATCTCGGTGTTGACCGATCCTTCCGTAGCCTTGTGTCCTTGTTCCTCTGAATTTCCGTATTTTTCTCAGTTTATGCGGCATTTTAGTCAGCTTCTTTGTTTATTGCTGTTTCTGCTTTTTTTAGTTTTATTTCAAGCACACCATTCTTGAATTTAGTGTACATGACGTCTGGAATCACTACCTTCGGCAGATTTAAACTTTTATAGTATCTTCGGTCCTTTGATTTCGCCGACAGGTGATTTTCTGGTCTTTCACATGAATCTTTGAGGGTTTCCTTATTAAACCCTGCGATTTCTGCAATGATTGTTATAAACTGTTCTCCTGAAAAATGTCAATTAACGGTTTTGGCTCTATCAAATTCCGTTTGCAAGCTTTTTGGCGTGCGAAAGCTTGAGGGAACAGGACTTGATTTTGCACGGTAAACATGTTCTGGTTCGAGTTGTTTTCTGTTTTTTAGGTTTTTCCAAGGTGATGTTGAAATCTAGCCATTTTCGACTTTTTGTGCTTCTTCGCCATTTTGCGCTCAATCTTCTCCCCCTCCCAATTAACTAACGAATTTCATCAATCTAATTATAAAACGTATCGCACATAAAGGGTGAGAAAACACCCGTTTGTTGCAAAAGCAATTTACCTATGAAAATGTTCATTCCATATTGATTTGCGAACAAAAAACCGAAAACAACCTTACGCTCAACATGAAATGAAGTTACGAGCCCTATTTTAAGACTAAACATGAAGTTAAGCGCTAAATAACATATCTATCTAACATGAAATTACATCTTCATACAAGTGTCCTCTCACAAAAACTTACGCTTAAAACCTAAATGAATCAGCAATGCAGGAATATTTGCAGAAATTTTAACAAACTTCCTATAAGAATTCCTTGAAGTATGTATTTAAACAAAAAAGAAAGTTAAAACAACGATAGAAAAAAATGAAAAGAGGAAGTATACGTTGACGCTGGTTTTTTAGACCATGCGTTGAACTAGGGCGTTTATTGCTTCTCCGCGATAGCCTGCTTCGCCGCCTGCTTTGAAGCCTTTCTTGGTTTTGCCCTTGTAGCCTTTACTTGGTGGATGCAAGCTTGAACAGTGGTTGCACATCTGGAAGTTTCTGATACTGGATTTTGCATGTCATGATTGCTTCTGCGAGGTCATCAATGGATTTGTAGCCTGCTTTTTGGATGTGTTCTTCGGTTAGTTTTTTGTCGCCTGCTATGTCTTGCGCGTTTCTGCAGCATCATTGCGACGGTTTCTTTGGTGGGTTCTCCCCATGTAACGTAGCTGTTTACGCGTTGTAGCATACCTTTGTATGATGCTCGGCTGTCGATTAGTACTGCGTGGTTGGTGTGGTTTAAATGTAGGAACTTGAGTGTTTCTCGGGCTTCTTTTTGAGCGCTAACTGTTCCGCGAACTTTAACGACGACGAATGGTTTGCATTCTTCTGTTTTTTGTGACATTTTACCTCACCCAATCTGACTGTAGTTATTAAATTGTATGTTTTACGTAAGCCGTCAAAGATTGCGCATGCGTATGATGGCACTGTTCTTGTTGAACCGTAACTTCTCATCCAAAGGTCTTTAACTCCAGCTAAGCCCAAAGATGACTTTTGCTACCTCGCTTGAAACGAGACCTAAGCCTCTTGGTCCCGGAACAATGATAACTCGGACGCCGCCGCATTTGCCTTCAACTTGGAATGGAACTGAATGAGGTTTACCGCAACCGCATTCCCAACTTCCGCATCCACGTTTAACTGGAACAATGTTTAACGGGCGTTTGCTGCTGCTTTTTCGATGGCATTTCTGACTTGGCTGGCTTTTCCTGAGCCTAAGCCGATGTAGCCGTCTCTGTTTCCAACGGCAACTATGGCTTTGAATCGGGATTTTTCGCCTGCGTCAGTTTGTTTCTGCACCAGGTTAACGTTTATGACTTCTTCTTGCAAGTCTGGAATTAAAGAGTCAACTATTTGGGGCTCGCTGATTTTTATGCCGCTAAGGAAGACATCTTCAATTGTTGTGATTTTGCCTTCCTGAATCATTTTGCCCAGACGAGTTTTTGGAACCCATGTCTCTAAGTTAACTTTTTCTCGTGGTCTTTGGGTTTGACGACTCATGCTTTCTTTTCACCTTTTTTACTCGTCTTTTTTGGCGCTTTTCTTTTAGCAGGCTTTGATTTGGATACTTTTGGTGCAGCTTCTTCAGTTACTTTAGTTGCCTTCACCTTAGGTGATTTTTTCGGCTCTACAGGTGCTTCTTCCTTGGAACGTTTCTTTGTTGCTGCCTTTGGCTTTGCTATTACTTTTTTAGCAGGAGCCTTGTGCTTCTTCTTTTTTAACAGAAACTTTCTTTTCTTCCACTATAGCAACTTTGTCTTCTTGCACTAGAGCTCTAGCTTCTTTGGCTTTTTTCACTGGAGCAACTTCTTCTTTGGCAGATGCCTGTTTCTCTGGAACCACCTGTTTGCCAGTCTTAAACGAATCAGCAATCTCAGCCTTAACCTTGCTGAAGTGCTCCACGATTTTCTCTGGAGAAACGCCCTGCGCTGTGTACTGTGAGAATTTCTTAGCGTAGTCTTCTGAGCCTATGCCTAAGCTTTTGGCATATTTTGCGATGTGATCGCCTTTCATACGTTCCTTAACGATTTTTTCTTCGCTATGAGGAACATCAATGCCTGCATCTACCATACCGCTTAAGGCAGCGAAAACTTTGGCGCCTTTAATAGGAGGAACCAAACCAATGTCCAAGATTGCCTCTTTCACGCCTTTGGCTTTAGCTTTCAAACCGCAAAGGTAACCAGTAAGGTAAGCTGCCGGAATATTGCCTGTTGCGGCTTTCCAACCGTAGCTTTTGACGAGTTCTCGGCTGTTTGCTGCAGCTAAAACTTCATCTCCATTGAGCTTTGCCATTAGTATTTGCACGGTTATGTTTTTGATTGATGCTCTTGTGACAAGACGGGGTCTTCCTGAACTAACCAAGGCTTTACGTGCTTGGAAATCAGTTTTTCCTTCGCGTCTGCGTCTTAATTTTACTCGGTAATTGCTACTGTTTGCCAACTAACGTTTCCTCCATAATTCGCTTGCTTTTAGGTTGCGTTCAAGTTCAGCTATGGATTGGAACCTGCCGCTTCCAGCCATCCTGTAATATTGACTGTATGTTTCTTCAGTTATGGTTCTGTTTGCCTTCAACTCGCGTAATTTTCGTCTTAGAGAACGGATTCTTATCATCCAAGCATCTTTCTGGGTAACTTTAGCGTACCCTGCGCCTGTAATGCTGCCAGGTCCACTACGTCTGCCCAAGCGTTTTTTACCGCGGATTACTTTGGCTCTTGACCTGCTTACGCCTTTTTCAGGCAGTGAAACGATAACTTTCTCGTGAATCAGTTTTCTTACTTCTTCACGTGTAATTGCGCCTTCAACATCATCCATGCGTTCAGGATCTATCCAAACGCGGTTTTGCCCAATCTTTAAGATTTGAGATGCTAAACGTCTTTGGCTACTTAGGTCAGTCATTGTTTTTCTTCTCCCTTCTTTGCTTTAGGTTTGGCTTTCTTTGGTGCCTTTTTCTTCTTTGGCTTTTTCTCCTCTTTCTTAGGCTCTTCTTCCTCTACTGCTTCCTTATTCTCTTCTGTCTCTTCGCCTTCGGCTCCTTCTCCTGCTTGCTCTTCCGTTTCTTCGCCTTCCTCAGTTTCAGCTTCGGTTTCCTTTGAAATCTTTACGTTTAAGATTTTGAGGTTCAGTTCTTTGGCTTTTGCAATGATTGTTGCGCGTTTTCGTTTGCCTACAGTATGGGCGATGCGGACGGCTTGAGTGTTAGGGTCAATATTTGTGAGGTCTGCTGCATTGTAAACGATAACTTCTCGGTATCCTGATGGATGTAAAAATCGGGCGATTTTTGGTCCCTTGTACCCGACGCTTGGGCCTGGTGGCCAACCTTTGATTTTTCTTCGGATTTTATTGTCTAATCCTCTTGGTTTTCGCCAGCTAAGGCTGAAGCGATCGTATTTCCAGCTTTCTGCTCTTATGAATTCTGGTTTCTTGTTTCTTGCGCGTGCTCTAAGCTTTAGTGCTTCGCGTGAAGGGGATGGTTTCTTTTCAGTTTTTTCAGCGGTCATTAGGCTACTCCCTCGTTTCTTTCATACACGTATATGCCGTCGAGGAAAACACGTGGGTCTTTTCGCCTTACTCTTGTTGCTTGCTCAATATTGGCGGCGGTTTGGCTTACTTGCTCCAAGTTTGCGCCTTCGACAATAATGTCGTCTGGCTCCAGTTTAACTTTGACTTCGCCGATTATGTTAATTCTGCGGGGTCTTCGTTCGCCAGTAAAGTTTTCAATCAAAACAGACTTGTCTTGAACCTTTACTGAGATTGGAAAGTGTGAGAACACAATTTTTAGCTTGTATTGGTAGCCTTTTGTTACGCCGGTTATCATGTTGTTGATGTGTGAATAGATTGTTCCTACGAGAGCGGCTTCCTTTTTGCGAGGCCACTTTGCCCAAATGCGGATCTGTTTGCCTTCGCCTTCAATAGAGATTGGAGCAAAAGAGAAGTCGCGCGTTAAGGTTCCTCTCTTGCCTTTAACGTTGATTGTTTTGCCGACTAGGTTTACATCCACATTATCTGGAATTTGAATAGTTTTAGATATTTCTGGAAGCCGCATAAATTACACCTTGTTTAGTACACGAAGGCTAACAGCCTTCCTCCGAGGTTCTTTTCTTCTGCATCTTTGTGGGCTATTACGCCTTTAGAAGTAGAAACAATCATTATGCCTACGTCTCTGGAAGGCAAGAATTTCTTTTCCCAATCTTCGAACTCGCCGACTTTTGCTGGGTAGCGGGGCTTTACTGGTCCACACTTGTTAATTCTGCCGAGTAATTGAACCTTGAATTTTCCTGAGCGGCCATCATCAATGAATTCGAATTCTCCGATGTAACCGTTAAGCTGCATGATGCGCAGAACGCGTCCCAAAAGTTTAGAGGCGGGGCTAATTATACATTCACGTTTGTTGCGTGATTCATTATTTTTTATGGTTATCAAACCGTTTGTTAAAGTGTCCATGCTTTTTAGCTCCTACTCATATTTTTTGAACCCAAGTTTTGGGGCTGCTTCTCTGAAACAGTGCCTACATAAATATAAATTGTACCGTCGAATAACTGGACCATAAGCGCCGCATCGTACACATGGTCGTGATCCTTTGCCGTATTTTCGTACTTTCTTTATTTGCTGTTTTGCCATACATTCATCCTCTGCTTAGACGATTTCTACTCCCAATGTTTGTTTAACGAACAATATTGATTCTTCAGGTGCCAACATGTGTTTTGCGCCTATGCGTTTGTTCTGTTTTCTGCGAATCTTTAGGCGTTGACCTGGACGGTTAACGGAGACACAGATATCCATGCCAAAGATGCCAATTTCAGGGTCATATTTCACGCCTGGAATTTCTATGTGTTCTTTGAGGCCGAATGCAAAGTTGCCGTGAATGTCAAAGGCTCTCTTTGCAACCTTGTTATCAACAACTGGCAACACCTTTTTGAGGAAGTCCATTGCCTTTTGCTTTCGCAAAGTAACGACGACAGCGATTGATTCGCCTTCTCTTATGCCAAAGTCTCGGATGGTTTTTTTGGCTTTTCTCTTAACAGGTGTCTGATTGGTGATTTCTTTTAGCACTTTGTTAGCTTTTTCAAGGGGTTCTCCGGATTTGCCAACATTAAGGTTTACCACGACTTTCTCTATTCGCGGCATGAGCATTGGGTGATCTTTCCAATTTTGAATTATGGCTTCGTCCTCAGACAACTGCGGATGCCTCCTGTACTGTTGCTATGAGTTGTTCGGTTTCACCTATGGAGAATATGAAGTCCAAGATTGTTTGATACCGGGCACCCTCTGAGTCTTCGACGATTACCAGTGCTTGGCGGCGTTTTTTGGCTTCGGTTTTTTCTATCTCAATTATTTTGCCTACTTTGCCAATGTTTTTTCCGCCAGTGATAACTGCCAAGTTTCCTTCTTTGGTTTTGAAGTTTTGAGCAATTTGCTTGTCTGCAAAAGTCATTTTCAGAATGTCGAATGTTTCGTAGGTCACTTCTACGGGTTTTTTAGGGTCTGCTACTTTGATGAGCATGTTTGAGCCGTCGTGGAGGGCGATTTGTACGCCGTTTCTAACGGTGGCTTTGCCTTCAACGCGGACTAGTCTAAAGCTTGATTCTTCTTTGCTTATTGGGTTAAGAACCAATCCTTTGTGTGAAGGCATTACACGATAATATTTGTCTGCTTCAGTCAGGCTGATGACATCCATTAAGCCGACTGGGAAATCGTCTTTTCGCCTGACTTTCCCGTTTACTAATACTTTACCTTGGGAAAGTATCATTTTGCCTTCTTTTCTTGTTTGTGAAACGGCAAGCATATCTCTTAGAACCAAGGTTAAGGGTAAACACTTCTGAAGTGAATGTGCCCCAGATGCAGGTTTCACAATCCACGGCAATTCTTTTCTGTGAATCGGCCAGAACCTTGGAGCTGGCTTACGTTTTAATCGTGCGGTTTTTCCTTTTCTTCCCAAATTATTGTCCTCCTTCCTGTGTTTCTTGTGAAGCTTTCCTTCTAGAACGTGTAGCTTCTTCTTTTGACGCAGCGGGCTTCCTAACTGCCGTCTTTGCTTCTTTCGCAGGTTCCTCTTCCACTACAAGAGCTTCTTCCTTGGCAGACTTCTTTTTCTCTGCAGATTTCTTGGCCTCAGTCTTCTTTGCTGGTGCGGCTGCTGAAGCTTCTTCTTCAGTTACTTCGGGCACTGCTTTCTCTGCGGGTGTCTCTTCTACTTCTTTGGCTTTTAGTTTCTCTGCTTTCTTTGCTGGTTTTGCCTTTGACTTTTCTTCTTTCTTTGGCTTTTCTATTTCATGCTTCCTATCAAGGATCGCTTTGCGTTTTTTATCGTCGAGGTTGAGGTTTCTTATCTCAACTTTAGATGGGTGGACTGGAAGGAAAATGTTCGTTCCATCCACTTTTTCTCTTGTTAAGCCTTCAAGATAAATGCGGAATGCTTTGAGGTCTACACGAGAGATTTTTCCTTCAAAGCCTTTGTTGTCGCCACGTTGGATACGCACTGTGTCGCCTTTCCTTACTGGAAGGGTTTTTGCGCCTCGTGAAGCGGCAAGCTCATTTGAGAGCGGAGCTGACATAAGCTTGTGGCGTATGTGAGCAGGAGCGTTAAAAAGCTTTTTTCGCTGTTTACGCGGGTTTTTTACACTTTTTGTTTCTTGCACCTTAATTGCACCTACACTATTATGCTGGAGGCACTTGCGATTCTTGGCCATCTCTCAGCTGCCTCTCTTGCTACTGGACCTCTAATTTCTGAACCTTTCATTTCGCCTTCGGGTGTAATGATCACTGCTGCGTTATCTTCAAATTGAATCCAGACGCCATCGACACGGCGGAAGCATTTTCTTTGTCGTACTACTACGGCCTGGAAAATCTTTTTTCTCATGTCTGGGCTGCCTTGCCTAACTGAAACAGTCACTTTGTCGCCAACTGTTGCTGATGGATAACGTCGGAGTCTTCCTTTGTAACCCATGGCCTGAATCAAACGCAGAACTCGCGCGCCCGTGTTGTCGGCGCATTTCATTTCTGAGCCTGCAAGTAAGCCACGGCTGATTTTGTTGCCGTGTGATAGCATACCTTTTGCTGTTAATGCTCTCTGTTTTGCCTTAGCCGCCATTTTACTTTTCCTCGCCTAATTTTTCAACAACGACAAACGAAACCGTTTTGCTGATTGGTCTGCATTCAGCTATGCGTACGCGGTCGCCTTCTTTTACATCGATACACGGTGGGTTGTGTGATGGGATGTGGCCGTGTCTGCGTTCGTACCTTGAGAATTTGGAGGCGAACTGCAGGAATTCTCTGTCAACTATGACTGTTTTATCCATTTTTGCAGTATGAACTGTACCGTCAAGTACACGTCCTCTAACTGCAAGAGTTCCATGGAATGGACAGTTTCGGTCGTCGCATGTTTTTTTAGGTTGCTTAAAAGTCATTGACATTACCATAACCTCTTAATGCTTTTTTTAAGTCTGTCTTCTGGTCTTCCTACCAAGAGTTTACCGTCAATATCTACACTTGTGCCATCGCCAAACGTGAAGTTGAAGATGGCAAATTCTTTAATTACGCTTTTTTCTTGGGCTTGGTTTAACAGCGTGAAGGTATTTCTTGTTTCGCCTATAACTTTGCCAGCTAACCCTATGTAGTCTTTATGTAGGCTTTGGGCTATTTTGCCTTGGGCGCCAATAAACTCATAACGAACAATATCAGGAGTTACTTTCATTGCGAAGCTTTCTCCTCAGTTTCTGATTTCTTGGCTTTCTTTGCTGGCTTCTTAGCTTTTTTCGCTTGTTTTTCTTCTTGTTCTTCAACCGGTTGCCTTATGCCAAGTTTCTTTTCGTTTTCAATAGTTAGTATCTGAGCGATAGTTCTGCGTAGTTCTCGAAGTCTTGTTGGGTTCTCAACGGCGCCGCCTGCCCTAGCCAGGGTTCTGATGCGGGCTAGTTCTACGCGTAAATCAACAAGCCTCTTTGTTCTATCTTCAGAGGACATTGCCTGTATTTCTTTTAGACGAATTATCGCCATTACTGTTTTGCCTCCCCTTCTTTGGGTTCATCCTGAACTTCTCTTGCTTGAACTTCAGGTTCCGGCTCAGCTTCTTGTTCGGCTGGTTCAGGTTGCGGTGCAACTGCTGGCTGGGCTGGTGCCTGTGCTGGAACAGCGGTTTTTTCTTCTTCTGGCAGCGCGTCTAAGATTTTGATTTTATCTGGGAAAACTGCGTCCGGAGGCATGATTTTAACTCTAATGCCGAGCATGCCTTGTTTGAGTTGGACGTGAGCTTCAGCTCTTTTCGTTGCGACCAATGCTGGTTCGCCGCATCTTGGGAAGTATCCAGCTTTGAACTTTTCAAAGCGTGCTCGTTCAGTTGTAAGTTTTCCTGATATGACTATTTCAGCGCCAAGTGCTCCTGCTTCCATAACTTGGTTAAGAGCCCAAAAACCCGCGCGCCTAAAGTGGACACCACGTTGAAGTGCTGAAGCTACTCGTGATGCTATAACGTAGGCGTTGAATTCTGGAACTTCAATTTCCGAAACGCTAATTTGAGGGTTACCAACTTTGAAGTTTTGTTCTAGGGCTGAGGCAAGTTCTTTGATTGTTTCTCCGCCTCTGCCGATGACTAAGCCTGGGCGCATCGCGTAGATAACGACGTGTGTGCCAAGCGGGGTTTTTGATATGTTTACTCCGCCGTATCCTGCTCGGTCAAGTTTTTTCTGTAAAAACTCATCAATTTCTGTTCTTTTGATTGATTCTGTAATAAAACGTTTAACTATGCTCATTTATTGTTCTCCTTGGGTCGGTTTCTCATCGAGGACTATTTCGATATGTGTTAATGTATCGTATTTTGGTGAGGCGCTGCCATGTGCTCTTGGTGTGTAGCGCTTAAGTTTCATGCCTTGGTATGCTGCTGCGTGGATTATTCTCAGGCGGTCTACGTCTAAGCCTTTGTTTTCAGCGTTCGACTGCGCGGATCGCAGAACACCAAGGATTTGCTCGGATGCTTTAACTGGGTATCTGCCTGAGAAAGAATTTACGATTCCATGGCGATGAGGCAATTTTTTATTGTACCTAGTGTAGGGAATAGCTCGTTTCTTAGCCATTACATCCCTTAAATACTCTTTTGCGTCGTTTAGCATGCGGCCGTTTATGGCTTTGCATACTTCCCGTGCGGCTTTATGGGATACTTTTAGTTCTCTGCCGCTTGCTTTCGCTGTTTTTTCCTGATTAAGCATTTCGTCGATTACTGAGTATCCCCATTTTGGCATTCTTATATCTCCGATGCGCAAACAAACACGTAAAAGCGATTTATATGGCTTTCCGTATCAAAACTATAAGTTTCGATTAAAGGTACCAATTACGTTCCTGCGAAGGAACAATTCGAACGCGTGAGGTGTACACTTTTTGGATTACGTTTAAGCTTTTATAGTTTTTCCAAGAACCTCTTTCTTTCTCTAAATTGCAATTTTTAACCTCTATGAAGCTGAAAATAATTTCTGTGAGGCTCTCGCCTAGGCAAAAGTTACAACTTTTTGGGTGCGCGTGCGGTATTTTTAAGATTTTTTCACGCAACATTGTTCCTACTGATGACTTTGCCCTGTTTTCTCACTACACATTTTTCCTAAAACATTTATGTTTACCCACACAGTATTTGCTCCTAATAAACGGAAGCAACTTTATGGAAAGCAAAACAGAGAAAATAACGATGCTACATGGCGCTGGCGGCACAGTCATGCACAACTTGGTCAAAAACTACATCGTAAAAGCCTTTGCCGGCTTAGGCAACGCGGCAGAAGTGCCTCTTGAAGCCATGGATGACGCCGCGGTCATAGGCGATATCGTTTTTAAAAGCGACTCTCATGCGGTTAAGCCGATTTTTTTCCCGGGCGGCGATATAGGACGTCTGTCAATTTCGGGAACAGTAAATGATATTTCAGCCATGGGTGCGATGCCTTATGCGCTGGCTTGTGGCTTCATTTTGGAGGAAGGCTTGCCGTTTGCCGATTTAGAGCACATTCTACAGAGCATGAGGGAGACCTGTATTGAAGCGGGTGTTGGCATTGTGACGGGTGACACTAAAGTGGTCGAGAAGGGCAGCCTTGGCGGCTTGGTTATGAATGTTTCAGGTATAGGCAAGAGAACTGAGGCATTAGACAGTAACCTTGCCGTGGCGCGCAAATACCGGAGTGTGGCTTCTCGCTGGACATTGGACTCCAACCTTGCTGAAGGCGATAAAGTTATTCTGACAGGAACAATTGGCGACCACGGCTTAGCGGTGCTCTCAGCTCAGCAAGGTTTGACTTTTGGAAGCGAAATAAAATCCGACGTAAGACCATTAAATCGCATGCTTCAACGACTTTTTGCTGAGATAGGAGGGGTTATTGCAGTAAAAGATCCTACTCGCGGCGGCTTAGCTGATGCACTCAATGAGTGGGCTGAAAAATCCAAAGTCGGCATACTAACCTACGAGGATAAAGTGCCCGTTAGGCAGGACGTGCAGACCGCCTGTGATATGCTTGGGCTGGACCCGCTGGAAGTTGGAAATGAAGGCAAATACATCATAGGCATCGTCTCGGAGAAGGCGCAAGAAGCCCTGGAGTTTCTGAGGCAAACCGAAGAGGGCAAAAACGCGCAAATAATCGGCGAAGCCACAACCGAGTTTAAAGGCGTTGCGATGCAGACCCTGGTTGGCGGCAAAAGAATCATTGCGAGACCTGTGGGCGACCCAGTGCCAAGAATCTGCTAGGCTTGGACTGATACATTTTTTGCCCAGACTCTGCAAGTACCTTCGCTGCTTACCATGCATGCGCCAACAGGCTTCTCGGGAACGCAGGCTTTTAGGAACATTGGGCATTGGTCGGGTTTGATTTTTCCGATGATTACTAGGTGACACTCGCAGCCTAACAGAATGTCCTTGCCTTGCTCAATGTGGACGTTATGTTTTATTCTTGCATCGTAATCTGCCAGTTGCTCTCGTAATTGCAGAGCTGAGTCTGGAAGTCTGCCGATTCCACGCCAATTCCCCGCCGTCACCGTGAAGGCCGCTTTCATCATTTCCAGTGCCTTAACGTTACCTTCTGGCTTGACAACACGGGGATACTCGTTTTCCAGCTTTGATACTCCATCAGCTTGTTGCTTAACAATCATGTAAATCGACATTAACACGTCAAGAGGCTCAAACCCAGCAACAACTGTTGGCATGCAGTAAACGCGAGGGAACAACTCGTAAGGCTTCAATCCGATGATGGCACTAACGTGCCCTGGCGCTATGAAGCCATCAATTTGCAGGTCACCGACGCCGAGCAGAAGCTCCATAGCTGGTGGGATGAGGCGATGGGAAACTAGAAAACTCAGGTTTTCAGGCGGATCAGCCAGCACTTCTACTGCTGTTGACGGAGCAGTGGTTTCGAAACCTACTGCGAAGAATACAAACTGCTTGTTTGGCTCTTGTTTAGCCATTTTAACCGCGTCCGAGGTTGCGTAGACTATTCTGACTTCAGCGCCAGTCGCCTTGGCGTCTAAAAGCGACATTTGACTGCCTGGCACCCTTAACACATCGCCGAAACACGTAACTACAATGCCTTTCTTCGCCAATTGCACGGCTTCGTCAATTTCAGCCGCAGGTACAATACAAACGGGGCAACCAGGACCAGCAATAACCTCAACATTCTCAGGCAAGAGGCTACGCAAACCATAATGCGTTATTGTCCATTCGTGGGTGCCGCAGACATGACAGATTTTGGTTTTTCCAGCCTTAGGCGCCAAGTTCTTGATTTTTTCTGCGATTTCATGTGCAAGTTGGGGGTTTCGGAACTTGAGGTTTTCAGCCATCTCATCGCCCCTTTGCCGCTTTATTCTTCGCCTGCTTGCAGAATACTATTCCAGAGGCTCAGAGTTTCTTTGGCATCCTGTTCTTCAATAATTTGAATAGCGTAACCCGCATGAACCAACACGTAGTCACCAAGTTTAGCTTCAACTAGGGAGATATTGACTTCTCGAAGGACACCTTGTCCGAAGTCCACATTAGCTTTTTCGCCGTTAATGTTCATAATTTTAGCTGGGATTGCTAAGCACATAGCTATCAATTATTATGCAGGGATTGAACGGCGATAAAAACAGATTGGTTTAAAGTCGACAAAAACCGCCAACAACGGCCTGACCGAACGAAACTCCGCCGTCGCCAGCAGGAACAGCCTCATGAACTAAAAACTGCAACCCTGCATCCTCAACGGCTTCACGCATGAGTTCGGCTAGCACCTGATTACACGCAGCACCTCCTGAAAAACCGACATTCTTGACGCCGAGCATTTGGGCTTTTTCCACTGCCAAAACCGCCAAGCCTCTTGCAAGGTAAGCATGAGCAGAATAAGCTAAGTTGGTGACTGAAGTTTTATCTTTTGCTTCAAAGATTGCCATTAGCAACCTCTTGGTATCCAGTACTACGCCGTGTATAATTGGCTTTAGATTCAGCTCATCCTTGCCGCCTAAAGCAGCTGACTCAAGCTTCATAGCTGGCTCACCCTCATATGTGCGCTCATAGCAGACTCCTAAAACAGCCGCCACCGCATCCAAAACTCTGCCGCAACTTGTAGTTTCAGTAGTGCCCAAGCCTTTTGAGAGCTGGTTAACGATCAGTTGAGCTTCAGTTTCTCCAAAGGGCAAATGCAGGCTGTTCTGCATAAGCCAACCCTCAATGTCCACATCTGCCTTGGATAGGATTCCAGCAGCAACACGCAAAGGGTAACGGCTAGCCAAATCTCCGCCAAGCAGCAGCTGAGGCTCCAGATGCCCAAGCCTCTTAAAATTCACCGAGTCTCGGGTGGAAAAGAGTATTTCGCCTCCCCATGCCTTGCCGTCTGTTCCATACCCGTATCCATCGCAGACAATCGTAACTGCTTCTTGCAAGCCGTGTTCAGCCATCAGCGCCGCTGCATGCGCCTGATGGTGCTGCACTTGAATAAGAGGTAAACCTTCAGCTTCTGCCATCTCCCTTGCCAAGATTGTTGTGGTGAATTTGGGGTGCAAATCGCAAACAATCGTTTGGGCATGGCAATTAGTTAACTGTTGCAAATGGCGGGCGGCTTCTTGCAAGAACCTTCGAGTTTCCACGTTTTCCACGTCGCCAATATGTTGGCTGATGAAGGCTTTATCATCGAGCAAGACGCAGGCTGTATTGTTAAGTTCGCCGCCTAAGCCAACCACGCAGCGTTTCGCTTTTGTTTTGAGTCTTATCGGCGCTGGAGCGTAACCTCTACTTCGCCTCACAAATACAGATCTGCCCCCGTGGGCTCGGATCACTGAGTCGTCACATCGGTGGGCTATTTTGCGGTTGTGAAACAAGAAGTAATCTACGGTTCCGCTCAGGATTTTGATTGCTTGTTCGTTGTCTTTTACGATTGGTTGGTTTGGTGGGTTGGCGCTGGTCATCACAAAAGATGCATCAGGCACTTGATCGAAGAGCATGTAATGCAATCCTGAGTAGGGCAGCATAACGCCAATATTATGAAGATGAGGTGCAACAAACGATGAGAGATTGTAGTTTCTGTTTTTATTTAACAAAACTATTGGTCGAGCAGTGGAAGTTAGTAGTTGTTGCTCCTTCGAACTTACTTCGGCAAAGCTTTTGGCTGCCTCTAAACTTCTTGCCATGATGGCAAACGGTTTTTCCTTTCGATGCTTCGCATTTCGAAGACGCTCCAAAGGCTCCTGCAGAACAGTTGAAGCCGCGATGTGGAAGCCTCCATACCCTTTTATCGCAAGAATTTTACCTTCGGAGAGAAGTTTACCTGCTTCACCCGCCGGATCGCCAACTTCAATGGGTTCACCTGTTCTTGTGGTCAAATAGGTTTTGGGTCCACATGGTGGGCATGCCACGGTTTGGGCATGAAATCGCCTATTCGCTGGATCATCGTACTCTTGCTGGCAAAAACCGCAAAGAGGGAACTCGCGCATGGTGGTGTTTTCGCGGTCGTAGGGCAAGCGTTCAATGATTGTGAAGCGTGGTCCGCAGTTTGTACAGGTGATAAAAAAGTAGTCGAAGCGGGGGTTTCTAGGGTCTCGCAGTTCGGCTAGGCACTCGTCGCAGATAGATATGTCTGGGGGGATGATTGACCCTGACTGCTCGGTCTCATCTGAGCTCTTGATGATTGCGAATTTCTGGTATTGGTTGCCGCCTGAAAGCTCAGTGCTTCTCACAGTGTCAATGTGAGCTAACGGTGGCTTCTTCTCAGTCAAATCAACCATGAAACGCTTGATGCTTTGCGCGTCGCCCTCCAAAACCACTTCTACACCCGCGTCACCTAGGTTCCGAACGTACCCTGCCAAACCGTTACGCACTGCAATACGGTAGATGAATGGGCGGAAACCGACGCCTTGAACAATACCTGTAACATTGACTTTAACGCGCAATTAGTAGAGCCTTAGTTATTTGAGAAACAGAATTTTCTCTTATACATTTCTAGCCAACGGACAGTATGCTTCTTTTTTTGGCGGAAACCAGCCTGTCATATCCCAGCCAAGCGACAAGGGAGCCTGAAGCAGCTAAGTAAATGTACGCTGCGGTTAATTCAAGTTGCAGATTAGATTCAAAGTAGAAGATAGTTGCGCCTATGATAGTTGCTATTTGCAGAATTAAGAATGGAATAAGAATTAAAGCTGAGTTTCTCTTTTTCAACGTTACTAGCAGCATGCAGACGAGTGGTATGTACCATAAAGCGTAGAAAAACACCGCTTTGCTAAAAAAAACCGCAGAGACTAGTATGAAGGACGAGTTTTTGAGTAGACTAATTTCCGATTTGCTTTCGCTAAAGGCAACCAACAGGAAAGCAAGCGCCAATGAGATTGGAGACAGAATTGCAAGGGGAGTTTGTACGTTCCAAAGTTGAGGGTTAAGCGAGAGAAGATTGTAGATTGTTGCACCCTCAGCTGCTCTGTAGAGATGAAATAAAACAACGTTACTTAGCCAATCATTGAACTCTACCAACACAAAGGGCAGCTGAATTATAGCAACAGTACCAATTGAGGCAAATATGTAGAGGACCCTTTGACGTTTTGTGGATAAATAAGCTATGGCAACTGCCAGTAAAGCCAGGGGGAAATATTTGTAGGCTGTTCCTATGCCTAAGGCTACAGCGGATGGCAGAGGCTTCTTCATTGAAAGCAGCAAGAGGCTTAGCATGGTCCAGAAAACGGCTGTGGAGTCGAAGCTTGCATAACTACTAGTTGCAACCAAGGGCAGAGGTGAAAAACCATAGAGGACAGCGGAGAAAGCGGCGTTTTTTCGGTTGCTAATACGATTTACTATGAAGTAGATTAGGATTATAGTGCCAAAATCGTAGATTTGCGCGGTCGCTTTCCACCCGATGCCCGTGTTGCCCAAAGAGGCGATGGCTAAAGCTTCTGTGTAAGCGTAAAGCGGCGGATACGTGTAAGGAACGTCACGGTAGAGCAAGCCACCTTTAAGCACGGTTTCAGCAGCTCGTGCGTGGTAAGATGCGTCGCTACCTAAAACATCGGCAAAAATAAGTGGCGAACGAACTGTAAAAATCAATAGCAAAAGTAGAAAAAGAAGCGCCCAATCACAGGGCTTAAACGCCTTCGTGCCTGCTTCCTCAGTATGAAAAAGGTCAAAGGGTTAAATAAAGAATCTAGCCCAAATTCAGCGAACCCTTAAACCAAACTGTTTTCCAACAAATAAGAGAAGACTGATGAAGAATGAAGGGTATAACGTTTATTTTTGCTTTCATTTTGACCGCCTGCCTTATCATCACTGGCATCGCAGTTTACCCAGGCATCTTGGGGCAAGCGGCAACCAGCAACAACGATTTCGTCTTCGCACTTTTCCTCGGGCCATTCTTTGTAATTCTGTTTTTTAGCTGGGTAGGTGAAAAAGTAGTGAGAAAGATCTTGAAGAAAAAACTGTAACCCTTCTCTTTTAAACTTAACAAACGAATGCAATATTTTCAATTAAATTTTTCGTGGGTCTATCCTAATTAATCCAGGTATACAGTCGAACACCTTATCAGTTGAAACTATAGTGTGATCCTTGACTTGGTTAAGAGCTGTAGCGGCATAGTAAGCGTCAAAAATAGAACCGACTGAGTACTGTCTCGTCAAAACCAGCGCTAAGAGATCTATTTCAAAAGTAGTGTCAAGAAAAGTAAGGTTTGTGATTGCGGTAACTGCCGCTGTTCGGGCAATTAATTCATCAGTTGTTACCCCTTCCTGTTTTGAAACATAATACAATTCGTGAAGACTCTCTCTTGAAACGTAGACTTGTCCAAAGTCCCCTTTAACTATCCTTGATATGATGTTGTTTGCGGTTTCTTTAAGCCAGTCCTCCTTCTTGACATAAGCATACAGCATATCGGTTTCAATCATCAAAGCTGATGTCGCCTTTTTGCCCTGTTTACGGCATCCTCTTGTGCAAGTTTTTCAGCTTCAACTTTCAATTCTTTTCTGTCTTTGCTGGTCTTTAACCATTTTTCTGCTTCTTTTTCTGGCGCTTTTGTGAGAGGTATAGTTATAAAAAATGAACCTGCAGGTATAACGATTGCTCTAGATTTTTTAACACCCATCTTTTTTGGTATGGTCATTCTACCTCGCTCATCTATTTCTACAACAGACATAATAGTCACCCAAATAAGTAAATTAAACCCACAGATTTAAAAATTGCCCAAACAATTATTTTGTACCCTAATTAATGTTCTATTTCTCTTAAAGTAAACGTTTCAAAACTTTGCCCGCGGAGCTAATGGGCAACTCTTTCCTGAACTCAACTTCTCTAATTGCCTTGAAGGATGCGACTTTTTCGTTGACGAAATTCATGATTTCCTCCGCTGACATGGCTGTGCCTTCTTTGAGGACTATGTAAGCCTTCGGGACTTCGCCTGCCAGCAGGTCGTTTTTTCCGATTACTGCGCATAGCTTCACAGACGGGTGCTCGTAAATGATGTCTTCAAGTTCCCGCGGGTAAACGCTGTAGTTTTTGCTTTTAATGAGATCTTTTTTGCGGTCTGTAATGAAAAAGTAGCCGTCTTTGTCCATGCGGGCGATGTCGCCTGTAAACAGCCACCCATCACGGAGGACCAAAGCGGTTTCCTCAGGCTTTTCCCAGTAGCCCTTCATAACTTGAGGTCCCTTCACCGCCAACTCGCCCGTCTCACCTTGAGCCAGCGCTTCGCCAGTTTCTAAATCAACAATTTTCGCTTCTGTGTCAGGAAGGGGCAAACCGATTGAGCCAACTTTTACCGTGCGCAGAGTCCTGTCCACGGGGGTGCAGTGGGTGACTGGCGACGCCTCAGTTAAGCCGTAGCCTTCTGCGAGGAAACTGCCCGTATTCTCCATGAAGCGGGTTTGGGTTTGCGGATTCAAAGGTGAGGCGCCTGAAATGCACACACGAATTGATGTTAAGTCGTATTTATCCAGTTCTGGGCTCTCCAAAAGCATCTGATACATGGTCGGTACCCCACAGAAAACCGTGACTTTACGCCGTTGGATAGCTTGCATAACTTGAGCAGGTTTAAACCGAGGCAACAAAACCATTTTGGCCGCTAAGCTGACTGGGGCAGTCATGCTGGTAGTCATGCCGTAAATGTGAAAAAGCGGCAGCGCTGTCAAGAACGTTTCTTGAGCGATTCTACCATGTATCCAAGCGGCGAAGGCGAGAGCATTTGAGATCAGGTTAGAGTGCGTTAGCATTGCGCCTTTGGAGATGCCTGTAGTGCCGCCCGTGTACTGTAAGGCTGCCAAGTCCTCGCCAGGGTTAAATTGCAGGGCAGGCTGGTTTTGGGAGGCTGCCTCGACAAGAGGCTTGAATGAAAGAATGTTCGAAACAGTTGGAGAAGGAGCATTTTCTAAACTGTAATCTTCCAAGCCGGTTAATATGACGTTTTTAATCTTGGTTTTCTGACCAACCGCCGCTATAATTGGGTAAAGCGAATCCAAGGCAACGATGGCTTCTGCGCCTGAATCCCGCAGTTGATGCTCAACCTCGCGTTCACGATACAAGGGGCTTATGGCAGTTATTATTGCGCCTGCTTTAAGAACTCCAAAATAAGCGATAATAAACTGAGGAATGTTTGGCAAAAAAATTGCGACACGGCTGCCTTTTTCTTAGATCAAGCTCTATGAGGGAATTGGCGAACTGATTAGACAGCGCATCAAGTTCTGCATAACTGATTTCCCGTTCTCCGTAAGCTATTGCGGTTTTCTCTGGATAAGCCAAGGCACTTTTCTGGAGGATCTCTTGAAGAGGGATCTGAGGGTACTCTATGTGCAGTGGGACTTTGGCTGAATAGTGATTAAGCCAAGGCTTACTGTTTACCATTTAGTCTTACTCGCCTTAATTTAATTCAACTATCTTTGGTGGTAACGTTTTTTAGATTGCTTTGCCGCCGACCTTTTGTCTGAGCGGATAAAAACGTTGCGCAACTGCGTTGAATAGTTCCACGTGCCCTTCCTCTTTTTGTTCCTAAACATCTATCTCTCAGCCAATCGTGCAACTTTTTTCACTGGTTCAGTTTCCAGCCACTGTTTATTTTTTTGACGCTCGCTCAGTCTCTCCGCATACAGATTGTTTTATGTAATTAAACAGATTTAATACTATCGACGTATGAAAACCGGCATTAACTTAGTTCTACATGTTAAACCATTCAAGTCGTATTCGGCGCTTCGGCTTGGGCAAGCTTCACTATTGCAAGTAGGAATGATAAAAACAAGTTTTAAACTGTTATTCCAAGGCCATATCCACGTATCTTTAAACTATCAAACAAGCTGTTTCTAAGTAAATTGAATCCATCTTGAGCGGCTGTAAATCTTTATCGCTTGTGCAAGCTCCCAAGACGCTAAAAAACAGCCCGATAAATAGACAATTTTCGGAGTACTGAGCTCTAATTGTAATTGATTTTTTTATGGTATTGCCCGACTAAAAATTGGCAGTTAAAATTTATATATATCTTAATTAAGATAATTTAAGATAACTTATGGTTAACTACACAATTAAAACAATCAAGGGCAAAAAGTACGTTTACAAGCAAGAAACAGTAGACGGCAAACAAAAAGAGAAGTATATAGGGAGCTATGATAAACCGGAGATTCAAGCTCTTCTAACTGCTGAGAAAGATACTAAGATAACTGACGACGAATCTAAGATAACTGAAGGATCTAAAGAAAACTTGGCAGCATACAAGAAACAAGTTCTTGCCGACATAATAGAAATAGAGGCAATATTTCAGAATGGAACGATAGACCAATTCTTCATTAGACTTAAGCAATGGGAAAAGAAACTGCAAAAAGAAGTTCAAAAGACAAATGACTAAGATAACTGTAAGATAACTCCTCGCAAGGCAAAGTTTAATTTTGAATAATAATCAAAACTATGGAATACTGACTTTTAGAAATACACTCAATCAAACATCAGGCGGTTTTTCACCTTAGATCTTGAGCTTTTATTTGCGTTTTGTTTTGGGACTTTGATAGTTATCAAGACGTAAATTAATATTTCCTGAATAGACAAGAAGTGGTGCCGGGGGCGCGATTCGAGCACGCGACCTTTGGACAGGGGCGTTTGGCCCTATTTGTGTTCTCCAGATTATGAGTCTGGCGCCCTGGCCAGGCTAGGCTACCCCGGCACGCAAACTGCCACCGTTTTTAATGGCTGAATCCATTTAGTTTATTTCCATTGATTTAAACTTTTAACGGTGCTTAAGGCTTTGCCTGCATAGCACCCAATAGTGGGCACGTTTATGAACTGCTTGTTTGCAATGACGGAATAGCAGGTTTGCTTGCACAAAATTTATTGGAGCGATGAACGACCTTATGGTTGGTGAGATCAGTTGTCTTCCGATAATGAGGATTACCGTGAATGGTCCAAGAAACGGCGTGGAAAAGATCCCTTCTTCGGCAATATAGATGACATGTTTCGTGAAATGGAGAAAATGATGGATGAAGAACTTAAGAGCTTCACGGACAAAGTGCCTAAGGAATACGTTAAAGAACGTAAACTTCCAGATGGAAGCACCGTTAAAGAGCTAGGTCCATTCGTTTACGGTTACAGCATGAAAATAGGTCCAGACGGAAAACCTGAAATCCAAGAATTTGGCAACATCAAAAAAAGCCTCAAAGGAACCCCACAAGTCAAAGAGGAACGTGAACCCCTCGTAGACATTGTGGAAACAAATGAAGATATTCATGTAGTTGTGGAGCTACCAGGCGTGGAAAAAAGCGACATAAAACTACACGGGACTGATGATTCGCTTACAATTTCAGTTGACACGCCTCAGTACAAGTACTACAAAGACGTTGATTTGCCAGCTAAAGTGAGGGTGAAAGAGGCAAACTCTACCTACAAAAACGGCGTCTTAGAAGTCGTGCTTCCCAAAGCTGAGCAGGGAAAACCTAAAGGGCAACCAATAAACATCGGCTAAAAGTCTAAATTCCCAACCCGCTAATATCTTTGCAGTTGCGAGTGTGTAATGAGCGATAATTCAGAAACAGACACCCTAAACGCTATTTGCAGGGAAGCAAAAGCAGCAGGCAAGCTGTCAGGCAACAACCTAACGGAGCTCTATGAGCTTTTCGGCACACGATTCACCAAAGCTTTGGACGCCCTGAAGGAAGGCAGAGTGAAAAAGTATACTTTCAAGCCCAGTGGACGAGTGGTTTGGATAGTTGTTGGGAGAGAACGAGATTACCTCATTATGCCTGAAGCAGAATTCTGCACCTGTGACGACTTTTATTTTCGCGTCCTAGACAGGAAGGTGCACATGTGTTATCACTTATTGACACAGAAAATTGCGCAGAATTTGTCTTGGTTTGAAACGTTTGAGGAAAACGACGAGTGCTATGATATGTTGATGAATGAGTGGAAAAAAGCTACTCCTTAAATATGAAGAGTTACAAGAATAGGTGTAAAATGCAAGAGGAATCTCGATGGATTTAGGTGCATACTTCGTAACTCTTCAATATGTCCTGATGGGCTCAGTTTTCATTGCCATACTTCTGATCTTCCTTTACGCATACTACGGCAAAGACGAAGAAGTATTAAACGAGTAAGATCTTCAGCTATTCGTTGAACCTTCCGTATCTTTTATTCATAACCAAAAAGGCAATTAGACTTATTATCGCTAGAATTACTCCTATTATGATAAGCCATGTTGCGTCTGGTCCTGAACCGAAGAAAATCGGGAACGGACCAATAAAAATAACCACACCAACACTTCCCGTATCACCCAGACTTGCTGAAGCGACCGCCAAAACTACTATGCCAATAAAAAGCAGCGCAATCCCAAAAAACAGAAAGGCAAATAACCTGCTGGAACCCATGAAACCCTCAGCTTCATCATCTTCCTTCAGTATACTATTAAACATGGCTTTCTACCTCAACAATAAGTGGTAAACTATTGTTGCAATGATAACTGCTATTGTCAATGTCAAAGCAAGAAGCAAAACCGTTTTGATGGATTTTTTGTCTGTTCCAAAAATGATTGGTATTGGGCCAATCATAATTACTCCTGCGCCTTTCACATTCGACTTGCCGCTGCCTAAGCCACGGGTAGACACAAAAATAAGGGCTAAAATAATAATGACAATTCCCGCAATAACAAGCGCTAATCCAAGTGCATAAAGAGCTGTTGGATCCAAAGGTTTAGCCCCCAAAGTAAAGATAAATCAGCATAATAATAAACATAGCAATGCGACCGATGGAAATGCAAAAAATTAAAAGCAAAGGCACACTTTATCGTGTCGGCGCAAAATGACCTCCCAAGACCTAATCCAAGCGATTCTTGAAAAAAATCGTAACATGACGCAGCAGGAGCTTCATGAGAAATTTCAAGCCGAAAAAATAAGAAACGGTGACTTGCTCGGCGACGAGACAATTCTGAGATTATTAGCCGCAAGGTACGGGGTGGCAGTGCCACAGATCTCAATCCAAACCAAGGCAACCTTATCTTCCAGTCAACTTTGCGCGGGTTTAAACGATGTTACGGTGGAGGGGCGTTTAATCGCTGTTTTTCCAATAAGAAGTTTTGAAGGAGAGAAACCTGGCAAGTTTGCCACTCTATTGATTATTGATAACGATGGGGTTTTGCGGGTGATGCTCTGGAATGAGAGGGCTGATTTGGTTGAACGGGGCGAACTCAAAGCTGGGCAGGTGGTTCGGCTGCTTCATGGCTACACACGGGAAGATCGCTACAATCAGGTGGAACTTCACCTAGGAGGCAAAAGCCAAATTGAAGTGCAACCCAAAGAAAAAGCAGGCCAGTACCCAGATTTAGATAAATTTGCCACCAAGATAGGCACCTTAAACAAAGCCTCAGGCTCCGTTAACCTCTGCGGCACAGTAAAGCAGGTTTTACGCTCAAGCACATTTACTCGTAGCGACACAACCGAGGGAACTGTAATGCGCTTTATTCTAGCTGACGATTCAGGGGAAATAACATCCGTTGCATGGAACGAAAAAGCAGTTGAACTCGAAAAAACCCTCAAACCCAATTCCCGATTGCAAATAGTTAATTCCCGAGTGAAAGAGGGCAAGAACGCCAGCTTTGAAGTTCATGTGGACTCAAACACCTTTATAGAATACGTGTTTACGCCAGAAACAACATCGGCACCCAGAATCATAGGTCAAACTAAACTGTAACAAAAAAGTTACCATTCGAAAAGTTTGCCGTTTATTGGTTTTTGCAGCGGCGGATGCTTTTCGCAGTACGCTTGGGCGTTTGGAAAAACTCCTTTTACTCGGGTTGCACGTTTTTGGGCGTTGATTTTGTTTTGAACCTTGATTACGTCATTGGGTTTGCTGAAGCGTTCAACTGTGCCGTCTTCGCGTTTGCGCTCGATCTTTATACAATCATCAACCATGCAGTTTAACACGCAGGCGCCACAGTAAACACACAAGTCCTCTATTACGCCGACCTTGCCTGTTCCCCAGTATAGAGCGTTTGTGGGACAAGCCTTGATGCAGTATTTACATTGTCCGCCGACGCAGGTGAATTTGTTGATGCTTATTTTGCCGTCTTTAAAAATTTCCTTTATGCCTGTAGGCTCCAAAAGCTCTTGGCGGCGCTTCTTTTTTTCCTCTTCAGGACTGGGCTTTGGCTTTTCCTCAGACATTAAACCGAAGATGTCAAAGGTAGAAGAGGATTTTTCAGGCATTTTGGGGAATCAACTGAAATTTGTTTAATTGGTAAATACGTTTTATGAATTATAATTACCTTGCCCAGAGTTTTTTGGCAAACTACCGTAAAACAATACGTTTTTTAGTTTAAAGATTCTAGTGGGCTTAGTTGCATCCAGCCTTTTTATTGCCCAATATCTGAATAACAGTTTTCTGGGGAAAACATTCTAAAGGCAAAACAACTATCAACCGATGATTGTAATGCAAGAAGCAGTCATCAAACCAGCTTCAAATTCTCCAATTCACAACAACTTAGTGTTAGGTATTGTCATGCTTGGCACCCTTATGGGAGCTTTAGATAGCACCATTGTTCTTCTGGCGTTTCCAGTTATAAATGACAGCCTGAAATCAGACCTTGCAATCTCTTTATGGATAATTCTTGCCTATCTACTCGTTCTCGCTGTTGCAACCACACAGATGGGCAGAATAGGCGATATTTATGGCAGAAGTAAACTATTCAATATAGGTTTCGTAATTTTCACGGTCGGCTCTGCCCTGTGCGGTCTCTCGTCTCACATCTACTTGCTCATCTCGTTCAGGGTAGTCCAAGCCGTAGGAGGAGCCATCATGCAGGCAACAAGCGGCGCCATAATAGCTGATTATTTCCCAAGAGAAAAACGCGGCAGAGCCTATGGATACAACTCGCTCGGTTTCACAGCAGGCGCCTTGCTTGGCATAGTTTTAGGCGGAATAATCACCAGTTTCATCAGTTGGCAATACATTTTCTTCATAAACATTCCAATCGGGGTAATCGCCGTTATAATAGGTTTAAGATATCTCAAGGATATTGAGAAAAGAACAGTTGCCAAGCTGGACCTTGCTGGAATGGGGCTACTTGCCTCAGCGCTGGTGCTGCTTTCCTTGGGGCTGGTAGATTTCGCCGCCACAGGACTTAGCACATATAACGTTACTTTAGCGGTAATTGGAGCGGCCTTGATTCCAGTGTTTGTACTCTACGACCGCAGGCTCGACAATCCCCTGATAGATTTTGAAGCTCTTAAAATCAGGGTTCTGCGCAACGCAATCTTGTCAGCGTTCTTCACCAGTATAGGCTACTTCTCAGTGATATTTCTGGTAATCATGTATTTGCAGGGCATAAGAGGGCTAAACCCGTTAGATGCCTCACTGCTATCTGGTGCCTGGCTACATTGCGGGAAGTTTTCTGGGTCCAATTATGGGCAGGCTTTCAGACAAATATGGCTCAAGAGAAATCGCCACGACAGGAATTTTCTTCCTATCAGTCGCCATCTTAGTTTACTTAACGATGAGCGTCTCTTCGCCACTGTACATTGTACTGATAGCTTCAGCCGTGTCAGGCGTAGGAACATCAATGTTTTTTCCCGCCAACAACAGCGCCGTCATGGCAAACGCAAGAGCAGGCTCATACGGCAGCATCTCAGGCTTACTAAGAACCGTGCAGAATATTGGTTTGGTCGGAAGCTACGTGCTGGCAATCTCGGTTGCGGCAGCCTCGATTCCAAGGCAGGTAGCTTTTGAAGTGTTCATAGGCACCTCGGCCCTTTCTGGCGGTGTAAGCCAAGCCTTCATCTTAGGCATAGACAACGCATTCTACGCATCTATTGCAATTCTGGCAATCGCGGGCATTCTATCGTTTATTAGGGGAAGAGAAGTACGAAAACAAGTGCAGACACCACCCAAAGACTTTCAACCTTCTAAAAAAGCCTAATTACCCAGTCAACAATTATGGCTTTAGCAGGCTGAGATAGCTTGGGCAAACTCAAATTCGGCGTATTCCTTCCCTTTCACATGCTTCCAGCCAAAGGCATACCGTCAACCCGCCGCTTTAGTACCATTCGAGATATTGTTTTGGAGTGCGAAAAGCTTGGTTACCACTCAATTTGGCTAGACGACCATCTGATGTATAATGATTGGCCGATTCTTGAATGCTGGACAACCCTATCGGCATTGGCGGCTCACACAAGCAAGATACGCTTGGGAACCATGGTCACCTGCAACGCACATAGAAACCCAGCCGTGCTTGCTAAAGCTGCTGCCACGCTTGATGTAATTTCAGGCGGCAGGCTGGAGCTGGGAATCGGCTCTGGAGTGCAAGAGAAAGAACACCGTGCTTACGGCTTTGGCTTTCCAAAATTCAGCGTTCGGGCAGAGCGTTTGGGTGAGGCTTTACAGGTAACAAGGCAGCTGTGGACACAGGAAAAAGCGAGCTTTCAAGGGAAACATTATGCTTTGAGGGATGCTGTTTGTGAGCCCAAGCCAGTGCAGAAGCCGCACCCACCGATAACCGTTGGAGGAAGCAGCGAACTGCTCTTGAGAACGGCGACAGCGCTCTATGCTGACAGATTTGACTGGGGACTCCAGCCAATCGAGATGTATAAAAATAAACTAAAGTTCCTGGAGTCCTACTGCAAGATTATAGGCAGAGATTTTGCCCAAATTGAGAAATCATGCTGGCCAACAGGGCAAGTGCTAATTGCAGAAAACCAAAAAGACCTTGACAAAAAAATTTCTCGGCATAAACCTCCCAACGTTAACTTTGAAGAGTTCAAAAAAACCACACTTGCCGTGACGCCAGATACGTGCATTGAGCAACTGCAAGTTTACATGAACCTGGGTGTGACCTATTTCATGCTTTATTTCGCTGATTTCCCAAGCACTGAGGGCTTGAAACTCTTCGCGGAAAACGTAGCTTGCAAGTTAGAGGCTTAAAGGTCGCCGCGGGCGATATGCGAAAGCTCATGCACTATGATTTCGTCTAGACTGTGATATGGATTTTCTCTAACCAAGATGATGTAGTCAGCGCCTTCACTTTGGTCAGCGTTAAATACACATGCGTCGGTGCCTTTCGTTGACAGGACTTGTCCCCACTCCTCAGTCTCTCGCATGCAATCCTCGGGGCAGCGGCGCAGGTCGATAACATGGTTAAAATCTTCATCTCGCAGTTTGAGTGCTTTAATTTTGGGCAACGGTTTACTCGAAATACTTTTCCATGCTTTAGCGAGGTGCTTTTCGTGGATGCGCTTAGCTTTCATTTGTGTGCCTTCAACTAAAACCATAAACACAGCAACCTAAATTCTTGTTTCTCAAAAAACAACTTACTGATTTTAAGCAAGAGCTACAAAAAATAAGGTATAAAGAAATAAAAAGTCTTTGCAGTAGTACCGCTACAACCACAATGCTAGCTTGATGGAGTTTTGGATCGCAATTGCCTTATTGTTTTTGCAGCCAATTCGCCAAGAATACTTGGTTGGTGTTGCCAGTTTTTTCCAGCGAAACGATGCCTCTGTCGGCTAATCTGGCGATTATACGGTGGGTTTGCAATCGGCTCAGCCCTGTTTCGCTTTTGATGTATTTTTGGAGGTATTTGCCGTTGTGAGCGTTTAGTACAGAGATGATTTTGCGTTCGTCGTCTGTGAGCGTTTTAGACACTGACTCGTAAGGCGTGATCCCGTTTTGGATATGCTGAGGAGAGCCTTGGGTTGCAGACACAGGGCCTGTTCTTATTTGCGGATACGCAATGTAATAACCTAAACCTACTATTCCAACAACCGTGACACCAATCAATACAGCGAATAATACGCCAAAATAAGATAGCAACGGATTAGCAGAAGCCTGAGCCGCTGTTTGCCCCATGCCGCCCATTCCGCCTGTTCCAGTGCTTGGGCTGGATCCGCCCCACATCTGGCTCATCCAATTATATGGGTTTTGAGCGGAAGTGAAGATGGCGAAGCCTATTGCTGTTAAAGCTGTCAGTGCTGCTACAGAAATTATTAGGATGACCAAAAAGAGATTAGCTCTTCTCATGTTATATCTAAAAAAGACTCATCTAAGCAAGATTTAAGGATTTTCAACTCTAAAGAAGTTTTTCTATGGAAAAAGCAATGAAACGTTTCAGCCAAGACGTTTCAATACTGTTTCAGCCAACTCTCAAACCATTCGCAGCCCCATTATATATTGTGAGGTGAAAATAAAATGCAGAAAACAAAAGCCATCGTCATTCTGGTTGTAGCCTCAGTCTTGCTGGTTGCAATTGCAGGCATAGCTTATGCGCAGGTCGTGAGCGCACAAGGCAATTCAACAGTAACTCCAAGCCCGACACCCGCCACCGGCGCAAACGGATATGCCCACCCACAGCAAGGTTACTGCTATCCTTTCGGGCAACAATATGGCTCCGCTTACGGGTGCAGAATGGGTATGTGCAATCGCGCCTGGTAAGCAGCACAGACCCCCCCCTTTTTGCCGCGTCTTTCTCAAGCTTGTTGAAAAGCCTCAGCGAGAAGGTCCCCTCCCCACTCCCTATCTTTTTGACGCAAAAAACAATCAAAAAAGAACAATATACTCATCGGCTAACATGTAGAGCTATTCAGAAGGCGTCGGAACGTATCTGCTCAAGTAGCCCTTATTGATTTTAGGCTTACGAGGCTTCCACGCTGCTAACCGTTCTTTGAGTTCTTTGTCTGACAAATCAACTCTGAGTAGCCTGTTAGGTATATCGATGATTATCTTGTCACCGTTTCTGAGTGCAGCAATAGGACCGCCGTCAAAGGCTTCAGGGGCAACGTGTCCGATGCATGGTCCGCGGGTGGCTCCAGAGAACCTACCGTCAGTTATCAAAGCAACGCTTTCGCTCAATCCCATGCCTGCGATTGTTGCAGTGGGAATCAGCATTTCAGGCATTCCCGGTCCACCTTTTGGTCCCTCATAACGGATGACTACAACGTCGCCTGCTACTACTTCATGGCGTTTCATGGCTTCTTGGGCTTCATGCTCTGAATCGTAAACTTTTGCAGGCCCTTCATGCTTCATCATCTTAGGTGAGACCGCTGCCATTTTGACGACCCCTCCTTTTGGCGCCAAGTTGCCTTTGAGAATGGCGACACCGCCTTCCTTGTGAACTGGGTTATCTAGTGGGCGGATTATTTCTGCGTTTATGACCTCGGCGCCTGAAACGTTTTCGCCAACTGTTTTGGCTGTAACTGTTAAGGCGTCATAGTGGATAAACGGTTTAAGCTCGTTTATCAAGGCTGGTAAGCCACCTGCGTTACCTAAGTCAGCCATGTCATAGACGCCGCTTGGAACCATACTGCACAAATGCGGAACTTTTTTACCTATTTCATCGTAGGTTGCAAGGCTAAGTTTAGCTCCTGCTTCATTAGCTATTGCTGACAGATGGAGAACAGAGTTAGTTGAGCCGCCAAGCGCCATATCTACTACAACAGCATTTTCGAAAGCCTTCTGAGTCATAATACTCGAAGGTTTAATATCCTTCTTAACCAGTTCAACGATTTTTGCGCCCGATTCTTTGGCAATTCTTTCTTTTAATGCACCATTCGCCAATGCGGTTGCACAGTAAGGAAGTGACATACCTAAAGCTTCGGTTAAACAAGCCATCGTGTTAGCAGTAAACAATCCATTGCAACTACCGCAGCCCGGGCACGCAACACTCTCCAGTTCAGCAAGTTCTTGCTCATTTATTTTTCCGGTGAAAGCTCTACCTACAGCTTCAAAAACATTGTTAACTCCAACTTTTTTGCCCCGTAACACACCAGATTCCATTGGTCCTCCAGTGACTGATAGAGCTGGAACATCGATACGCGCGGCTGCAATTAACATTCCAGGAGTGACTTTGTCACAGTTTGAGATCATTACCATGCCATCAAGGCGGTGGGCTTGCATCATAACTTCAACAGAGTCTGCTATGAGCTCGCGGCTTGGCAAGCTAAAGCGCATGCCCTCATGACCCATGGCTATGCCATCGCATACAGCTATTGTGTCAAACTCAAAGGGGACGCCGCCCGCAGAAAGGATGCCTTGTTTTACGGCGGCACCTAAACGTTGCAGGTGTATGTGCCCTGGAACAATGTCAGTGTAGCTGTTTGCTACTCCAATAAAGGGCTTCGTTAAATCTGAATTTGTTAAGCCGTCAGCTTTCAATAAAGCACGGTGAGCGGCTCGTTCCACGCCTTGTTTTATCTCGTCGCTTCGCATTCTAAACTCCTCTGTGCAGTGCTAGACACCAATAATTTTATATTTAAGGTTGACGCTGTGGAAAAAGAGAGATGTGACTTTAAATGGGGTATTGCTTTATTCAACCGCTTCCCTAAATCCGTTAAATTTTTAGACACCACCCTACGTGATGGCGAACAAACACCTGGAGTATCTCTTGTCCCTGAAAGCAAGCTGCGAATAGCACAGCGTCTAGATGAACTCGGCGTTGACATTATTGAGGCAGGATTTGCAGCGGTCTCTGAAGGAGAAATGGAAGCCGTCAGCCTCATCGCCAAGCAGGGCTTGAAGGCGAAAATTTCAAGTGCTGCAAGAGGAACCAGGTTTGACATTGACGCCGTCTTGAAGAGTGGGGCTTCAACCATAAGCATGATTGTTCCAACATCAGATTTACATATCGAGTGTAAACTACACAAAACCCGCGAGCAAATGCTCCAAGCCACCGACGATTGCGTCAGGTACGCGAAGGACCACGGGTTAATTGTTGAGTTTCTAGCAGAAGACGCAACCCGCTCAGACTTTGACTATCTCACTGCGGTTTTCCAAAAAGCAGTTGATGCAGGAGCAGATAGAGTTATTCCCTGCGACACAGTTGGCATTTTGACTCCTGAGCGGTCGGCTGAGTTCTTCTCAAAACTAAAAGAAAAAATCAAAGTTCCAATAGGCGTCCACTGCCACAACGATTTCGGAATGGCCGTCGCTAACACTGTAGCCGCTTTGGGCGCTGGGGCTGAAGAGGTACACGCGACCATAAACGGGCTTGGTGAACGGGCGGGAAATGCTTCACTAGAAGAAGTCGTCGTCACCTTAAGAACACTCTACGGCTTGGATCTAAATATAAAAACTCAACTTCTCTACAGCACATCACAGTTGGTTTCCAGGTTAACAGGTATACATGTGCAGCCCAACAAGGCAGTTGTTGGCGAGAATGCATTTACTCATGTATCAGGCATACATACGCAGGGCATGCTGTCTAACCCGTTAACTTATGAACCTTTTGCCCCTGAACTGGTCGGTACCAAACGTCGCATAGCTCCAGGCAAACACTCGGGCAGCCACGCAATCCGCGCTGACTTGCAGAGTATGGGTCTTAAACCCACTGAGGAGCAGTTCAAGGACATTTTCCAACGCGTAAAAGAGCTTGGCGACAAAGGCAAAACGGTCATGGATGCGGACGTCTTAGCAATTGCTGAGAACGTTATGGGACTGAGCAAGGCTAAGCCGATTAGGCTGGAGGAAATGACGTTCGTTGGCGGCGACAAAGTTACCGCAACCGCTTCAGTACGACTCGCATTAAACGACAAGGAAGTTTGGGGTGCGGCAGTCGGAGTAGGACCTGTAGACGCAGCCATAAACGCAGTTAAAAACGCCATCTCAGAAGTCGAACCCATCTCGCTGGAACAGTATATGGTTAAAGCAATTACAGGCGGCACCGACGCTATGGTTGAAGTAGTAGTGCGCATGCGCAAAGGAGATAGAACCGTAACAGCCATGGGAGTCCGCGAAGACATAGTCAAAGCAAGCATGGAAGCAGTTTTAAGCGCAATGAACGTGCTGACAACGGACTATAATAACAAAAAATAGTCACTAACTTTTTTGTATGCATTTTTGTAAGCATCTTATGAGAGGTAATACCAGCAAGGATAAGTATTACAAACCATAAACGGTATTAATAGTGATCAATCTTGGTTGATGTTGTAAGTGTTACAAAAAAGGGGCAAGCAACTATCCCAAAAAAGTTGCGTAAAAAATACGGAATAAAGGATAAGGTCATTTTTGAAGAAAACGAAAAAGGTATAATCATAAAGGCTGTCCCCTCGCCCAGCGAAGAATTTGGATCATTAAAAGGTGCATTCAATGGAAAAACAGCAAGAGAATTATTAGAAGAAGGACGGAAAGAAGAGTTTGCACAAGAGCGGGAGTGGACAAAGCGTGTTAGAGCGTCTAACGTTTGATTCTGAAGCTATTTTGGCATTTTTCTTGGGAGAAATTGGCGGAAACCAAGTAATAGTTATGCTAGAAAAGATTGACAAGGGCGAAACTGAGGGTTTCATAAACGTACTCAACCTAACGGAAATCCATTATATCTTATCGCGAATAAGCCCTAAAATTGCCGAAGAAAAGCAAAGAATCCTTCGTGCATATGGTGTAAAAGTGGTTCCCATAGAAGACAATGGCTTATGGCGGGAAGCAGCTCAAATTAAATGCAAACATTCATTGTCGCTCCCTGATGCTTTTGCTTCGGCTACGGCTAAAGGCTATAAAACTAAGCTAGTGGTAGGTAACGACAAAGACTTTAACAATTTAGGCATTGAACTTCTAAAAATACGTTCAACCGATTAGGCACTTATTTTCGGCGGCGGGCGCACCCGTTTTTTCCCCAGCTTAATCCTTAGGGCTATGCGGTACAGTTTTCGCAAAGATTTCACGAGTTGCTCAAGTGTGGGTGCGGCTGAGTAGATGAGGGGGATTTGTTCGTATTCTGCAATACGTATGGCTTCGGCGTCTGGCTGGGTCTTGTGAAAAACCACAATTCGCGGCTTGAGGCTGCTGACTCGAACGATCATCATAGGCAAACTCCCGGCTTCTATGTTGGTGAAGACCAGTGCCCGCTCCGTCGTTGCACCAAACAACTGCGCATAATCCAAGCCAGAATAGGCTTCAACAGCTTTGGTGCTGTCGATAACTGTGTAGCCATTAACTTCCTTCACGTACTTGTCTTTGGCTGCAACCACTTCGCCTCCAATTGCCCTGCATAAGTACTCAACCCTCACTGGAATTGGAAACTCACGCAAATCCACAACTGCCATACTTGGGCTGCTGGTCAGTTTAGCGAATTCTCGTATGAAACGGCTACCCTTCGCCTCGTCAATATGCAGAAGAGAGAGAACAAATCTTCGGATAAATTTGGCGCCTGGACTTTTTCTTCGCCCACTCTCATAGTCACTGATAACTCCTGAAGATAACAACCCCATTGTTTCTGAAAGTGTTATTTGGGAAACAGCGAAGAGTTCTCGCCATTTACGCATGGTTGAGCCTGGTTTGCTTGAAAGTATGATTTCTCCAGCGATTCTTCGGGCTAAAACTTCTCTCAGGCTAGGCGAGACAGACATTATTTGACTCTCCAGATTGCACAGTTCCCTTAAGCCTATAAAAACTATAACGGTTTTCGAATCAAGGGTAATGGATCTTTAACCTTCGATGGCAGTTTCTCTTAATAGGAAGAGCGTTGGATTGAAATTCTTGGTTCGTTAGTAAATGTGACACGATTACTCTATTTCTCATATCGTCCTCTGTAATATTGGCCAAACATTGAACTATAAAAGAGGACATCAAATTTGGGCAAGACCGATTTCCAACAAATCAATTACAAGAGTGCCGATGGTGGCATGTTTTGTCAGAGCGTTGGCTTGTGTACCTTCCAAACAATCAGAACGGCGGCAGCTATCGCTAACGCTGTTCCTGCCAGAGCTATCCAAACTAAATTGTTCGGGATTATATTTTGTGAATTTGAGCTTGAAGGTGAAGGGGTGTCTGGCGTTCCTAGCGTAGTCATCGATTGGCAATCCATTATTTCTTTTGTGTCTCCCCAAATAGCCACTTGGATACCGTAATCGCCATGAACAGGCTTGGCAAAATAATAATAAATATTCCAGAGTGGGTACAGCTCGCTTGAATTTCTCAGGGTATATGACAAGGAAGCATCAATCGTGGCGTTTGTTAAGTCAGGTTTTACATAGTAAATTGAGCCGTTCTGAGAAATGAACGATAAATTAAAGTTGTTAGCAGTTGTCCATGCCAAATCTAAGGCTTCTTGCCTAGAAAGCAAGTTGGGTGAACCGACCGATATTAAATTCCAAGTATCGCTAAAATAGTCAAGGCTGCCATTTATAAATCCCAAAAAAAGTCCTCTTCTCGCGTAATCAACGCCGTTACTGGAAAAAAAGAATCTCACCGTAGAAGTTTGCATGTAGCTACTTTGATTTTTTGATAGAGGGAATGATTTTTCTGTATTTTTTATTTCCATTTTGGCATAAGTTGAAGTTAGATTCGTGGTTTTTAGTTCCGAGACATCATTTAACATATCATTTGCTGTGTTAACGTACGATGTGTCGCCTGCATAGTTTTGGGCTGCAAAAGTTTGGTATTTTGAAAGTATGTTTTTACTCTGATTAATGACATCGGCCGAAACTGTTGGGTTATAAATTGGTTTACCCTTGATATTGGTTAAGGTACAATACCACAGATAGCCATTGACAAATTCCAAATTAACATACACGATACTTTCGCTGCTCACTAAGGTGTAATGACCAAACTGGAGAACACCGCCAGGGCCAAAAACCGTGAATTCTCTATTGTTTGTACCTGACGCATTAACCATTACCTCATATTTCGACACATCTATATCATAAATACCATACATAATTGCAATTGATTTCTGATCAATCGCCTTATCATCAATCACCGGGGCAGACGAACCTGCTAAAGTATTCAAGCATGTCAACGATAACAACGCAAACAGAGCAACGAATAACGTCACTATTTTTTTCTTCATTGTTTTTTCTCCTAACCATACAGCATGGTTAATCCTGAATTCCGACGACCTGCATATGAATATTTGTCTGCTGACTAAATGGTATATCGCAATTCTTTATGTTTCAAAGTTTTTTTAACATATTCTAGTTCATTTTTTGTAGAATAAATTTTTTTCTATGATTGCCAACTTTTATTCTCGGTCTTCTAAATATCAAGATGTTAGAATAAGTTCAAGTTAATAACAAATTTCTGATCAAGCATGGCTGTGCGTGCTTTACTTATTTTTATTTTAGCTCTATTGCGTATGGTGAAATTCAGATTGCGTTTATTAGTAAGTTTCACGTTTGTATGGAGTACTACCGCATAACAAAAAAAGGAGTTGATAATATATGGCAGAAAAATCTAATGATGTAGTATTCGTTGGAAACAAACCACCCATGAGCTATGTGCTAGCTCTCATAACAGCATTCTCTTCAGGACAACCCGAAATAACCCTCAAAGCACGAGGACAAGCAATCACAACCGCCGTTGACGTTGCAGAAATAACAAGAAGCCGGTTCATCAAAGACATCAAGGTCAGCAAAATTGCAATCGGAACAGCAGAGATGCCACCAAGAGAAGGCGAAAACAGGTCCCGCATGGTTTCCACGATAGAAATATCACTCGCAAAACAGTAGACCAACGCGACCAACAAAAACCATAGGAGTTTTTTAGACTCCAACCCTTTTTACAATCAACTATTTTTTCAAGAAAACCTCAACTTTCTTAACTATTTCCATAAAAGCTTTAGTTGCAACCGAATCCTTATGCGCAATCACAAATGGATGCCCCTTGTCAGAATCCACGCCTATCTTTGGATCAATAGGAATGCTGCCAAGGAAAGGAACCCCAACCTCTCCTGACATTTTTTCGCCGCCGCCGGAGCCAAAAATCTCTGTTTTCTGTCCACAGTGGGGGCAAACAAAACCGCTCATGTTCTCGATGACGCCTATTATGGGCATGTTTAATCGTTCAGCAAACGTAATAGCCTTCTTAACCACGCTGCTTGACAGGCCAGTTGGCATTGTGACGATTACTACGCCGTCGAGTTCAGGCAAAAGCTGGGCAATGCTAAGAGGCTCATCACCTGTTCCAGGCGGCAAATCAATAAACAAAAAATCAAGTTCGCCCCAAACAATATCTACCAGAAACTGTCTTATCGCCCGCATCTTTAGAGGCCCACGCCAAATAGTAGGCGCTTGCTCAGGCAAAAAGAAATCAATAGACATAACCTCCATGCCCAAGGGTCCTGCAACAGGAAGGACACCAACCGAGGTAGTTCTAGCCGTTTGTCCTTCTACACCCAAGAGTTTGGGGACACTTGGACCATGAATGTCCGCATCTAAAACGCCAACCTTAAAGCCTTTTTTCGCAAACGCAGCGGCAAGATTAACTGTTACTGTGCTTTTGCCGACTCCACCTTTGCCGCTTATGATGGCGATTTTGTGTCTGATTTTGCCCATTCTTTCTTTAAGTTTGCTTTGTTCCTCGGTTTGCTGTATCTTGTAAGCTTCAAGCTGAGCCATGTTTCTCTCTAAAGCCATTCAAAATCAACCTGTTCTGAAAATGCTGAATCTTGCATGAACTAAAATAGTTTGCGCTTGTCATCCGAGAACAATGATAAAAATTAAATCCGAAAGAAAAGGTCAATCGCAAACCTTTTATCGCAACTTGAACAAACAAGGACCAATAAGGGAGAGAGGAATTTATGACTGAAGAAGTTGTAGTAGAAAGCGGTTCTGACTGGAAGAGATTCATAAGAAAACACTGGCAAATTGTTGCTGCGTTTGCAGTTGCAGGTCTGCTAGTGTTTATCGGCGCAATCTACGTGTTCTTGTGGTTTACAGCTGACGCTCAAACCACTGGTTTAGTTCCCTCAACTTTGGGTCTTTGGTCAATGGCAAATGTTGTGTCGTTTATTTTGCATTTGATTTTCTGGGAACTCATATTCATTGGAATTCCAGCAATAATAGGCGCAGTAGTGGGTTGGCAATGGTGGAAAAGACTCTCTGAAGCTGAAAAGAGAGAATATCATCTATCGGGGAAAAGCTCACGCTCCAGAAACGCAAGCGGAGCTGTGTCGCCGTTGCTATTCATTGCATTTGCACTAAAAGTTTATGTTGACGGAAACTGGAACGTGGCTATCTCGACTTATACTTTAGACTATGTTATAGGTTCAATGATTACAATATTAGTTTGGATTGCGGTTATACTTGGGATCCCAGCAGCTATTGGAATTATCTGGTGGTTAAGCCGTGAGATGAAGAAGAAGCCATTGGCTTAACTAGACAATGGGAACAATGGTGAGCACCATCGCATTCTTTATGGTTAACTAATTGCCCCGAGCTGTTTATCTTAGTTTGTAGCCGATTTTGCGCACGAACTCTCGGCGTTCTTTAATGTCAGCATCTATTTCAATGCCCTTACTCTTTAACCCGTCAACAACGCCCACGATACCTCTGCCCTGACTTGTTTCAGCAATCAGCACCTCAAGCGGATTAGCGGTGGCAGCGTAAACGGTGCAGACTTCAGGCACCTTCTTTATTTTGTCCAAAACGTTAAGGGGGTAAGCGTTCTTTATGAAAATTAGAAAACTGTGTCCGGAGGCGATTTCGAAGGCTTTCTCGGCAACTAGGCGTCTTAGTTCTGGGTCTTTTCCTTCATGGCGTACAAGGCATGGACCCGAGCTCTCGCAGAAAGCTAAACCAAATTGGATGTTGGGAACTGAGTTTACGAGTGCTTCGTAGAGGTCTTCAGCGGTTTTTATAAAGTGCGCCATGCCCAAGATTGTGTTGCAGTCTCTTGGCGGTTCGATCTTAACTATTTGTAACTCCAAAGTTGAGCCTCCCACTTATGACTTAGTTGATTTGGAATATAACTTTTAAAATCAAAACATACAACAAGGCAATTCATTAACCCGTCAAGTGTCTTTATTCTTTAATTATTTTGGCTGGATATTCTTGATTCTAACCGTTTTCTATAAAACAAAAGCTAAATATCATCGAGTGTTAATCAATGCAGAAAAGGCAGGCGGGCTGGTAGTTCAGCTGGTATGAACGCTTGACTTGCACTCAAGAGGTCGGGGGTTCAAATCCCCCCCAGTCCACTCTCTTTTGCTAAATGAAGCTTGATTTGAGCTTGGTTCAATCATACCGTTTTCTGCAACCTTACTAAATTCAATAAGACCCGCTCGCTCAAGAAGCAAAAGCTCATCATTCAATACTTTTACTTTACTGCGAATTTTGTGCTTGAGAACATAAGAATAATCAGCACTAAACTTTTCAAACATTTTTAAAAATTCAATTTCTTTTGGCTAAGCATTAATTTTTAGACTCCGTTGCCTAGAAATAAGTACATTTCGGGCTTAAATCGATGCTACAAGACATAATAGTTTAACTGAATATACAATCATTTAAAAAAATTGAGCCTTTTCTTTTCAGCATAGATGTGTTGTTAACCAATCTTGAAGACTGCGCGTTTTTGAACTTATCAAGGGGCAAGTTGGTCAATTTCAAGAGAGTTTGGAGAAAAAAATCTTGTCAAAGGAGCTTATGATTTTGACTTTATCAAAAAATACCCTGTTATCCCAACAGCCACGACCACTACACCTATGACCATAACAATTAAGCCAGCTTGAGAAAGCATAAAGGCAAGAGGATTATGGGCAATCTCATAAGCCCAAACCATGCCGTGTGGTGGGATTGAACCGCCTTGGTACAATCCGCTTCCAGTATGAGCCAGTTCTAACATTGCAACAACATAAACCAAACCACCAGTGACACATGCCAGAGAGCCCGCTATAATAATTAAAAGAAAACGATTTCGGGAAACGTTTGTTAAGATTGGAACAATGTGTTTTTTGATTAATGCCATTTTTCATGCCTTAACCTATTTTGCCTTTCGGAAAACAATTTAATAACTACTAAGGGCAAGGCAGCGACCAGTAGTAAGGGCAGAATTATCAACCATGACAACTCTGGAACGGAGGGCGATGGGGTTGGGGTTAACCAAGAAGTAAAAATTTCGTTCCCAGTATAGGTTAGTTGATAGGTTCTAAAAGCCCATTGTCCACCAAAGCTGTTTTGTATTGTAGGGAAAGTAAAGGTTAATTCAAAATTAACTTCGCTGTTGTTGATACTTACGTTAACGTTCTCAGTCTCTGCTGGTTTAGCATGTCCAGTCTGCATTAAAGTGTCTTCAGGTGTTAGCCCTCCTCGGTCAGTTAAGATTTGCAAAACAAAATCAGCGTAGTTTAAGGTTACATTGCCTCCAAAGTTGCGGTGGGCATTTATAGCCAAAACTATCTTTGTGTCATTGTCAATGACCATTCTGCTAACTTCATTGTAACTTAGTGCAATATTACTTGTGGGAGTAGGCGCTGGCGTTGCTTGGGTGTAAGGAGTTGGGGTAGGAGATGCAATAATTACTGGATAGGTTGATGTTTGAGCGTTTGCAGGTTTAACAACCAGTAAAGTGAGACATGACATAGCGATAATTAGCGTGAGGAATAATGCGAAAGTTTTACAACTTCTACTCATACTCAGAAGCCTTCCTATGCCTAAGTACCACAGCAATAGAGAACAAAGCAATTAGCAAGGGCAAAATTATCAGCCAAGACAGCTCGGGAACGGTAGGAGTTGGAGCTGCAATTGTAATAGTTGGCGATATTGTGGGGCTTGTTGAAGTGGAAGATGAAACTGTGCCGTCAGGTATACTTAACGTTTCAATGTTGCTCCATTCGCTTGTTTCGCCAACAAAATACAGCGGACCCATAGGGCCTTCTGTAATGTTCTTTGAAATGACTCCGTTCATTGCGACCGCTTGGAAATGAATTTGAACCTTGGAATTAACATCAAACCGTAGATTATCCGCCAACCCTGAGAGAGAAAAGTTAAACACTGTATACGCAGAATCTGACTGCCGCGGATATGGGTCTGAAGGATGCCAAATTTCGGTCCATCCCTGTCCAAAATGACCTTTGACACGGATGTTATACATTAATTCGGTGCTTGCTGCTGGCGCCGGTCCCATAGGTGTAGGTGTAAAGGGCTGGTTTTTAATTGAGAGTTCTATAGTCCTACCCTCTACATGGTAGCCATTTATGGGTGAGTTGTTTCCAGTAAATGGGTCAATTGAAGAAGTGGAAGGGACATCATAAGAATAATCGACATACTTGAGGGTAAATTCCGGCATGGATGGTTTGGGTATTGACTGAGCACTCGCAGGTTTGACTATTATTAGGCTTGAGATAGTCATTGCCAGAATCAGTATTAATGCTAAACTTTTGTTTAGGCTACCCATACTCAGTATTTAGACAACCAATAACATTAAAGTCTATTCGTAAAGGATTCTTGACTGGGTTTAGTCAAACTTTCTTGACTACTTCCGTTTCCTAAACAACTTAACCCCATCCATCTCAGTAACATATTCAAAGCCTTGCTTTATCATGTTTTACTAAAAGGGTTTCTCCCCAAGATGAGACATCAATTCTGTTTGTATCGGCTGAAGTGTGTTGACTACCTTCTGTTGAGTATCAAGTAAAAGTGGTTTGTAGTAGAACTTCATAAAAACGCTTTGACGTATCCTTCCTTGTAGCAGGTCAACGATTTCTTGGGGCAAACTATTTCTCGCTCGTGTAGCAAAGATTTTACTCAATTGTTCAGTTTGATTATTGAAACCCGCTCTTCCGATTTTTGTATCCAATGCTGAGTACTTAATACGAGGTTTTGTTTCCTGAACGAGAGCAAGTAATTCTGGCGTTATGAATGAAATGTAAGCGTTTTTTTGATTTTCTAAGAAACAGCTTTGGAAATCTAAAATGTTTTAACATCATTAAATCTTTATCGAAATACTGGTCAAGTACGTCTTTCTCTGACAGTGCAGTGATTAAATTACAAGATAGCGCGGCTTCTGTTGGTCGCAAACCTGTCAGGTAATCAAAAATATGGCGAACGGGTAATACTGCATTTTGAAATCTGCAGGTCACGCCTCGTTATCGAGAAAATGCAAAACCTCTTCTGGAGCATCGCGATACACCTCGCCAAGGCAAACAGCATTATCGAGCAATTGCCTTAAACGATTGCTTCCTCCTTTCACATATGTGAAATTCAAATCACGTAGACGTCTCAGTAGACTCGATTTCTGAATAATCACGGATAACTTGGTCTGTCGCACATTTCCAAGAAAAAACTTGGGAACTGACAAAACATGGCAAGGATAGACTGATCCGTCAGGGAGAATGTTGATGTAGCTGCCGACGCCGCAATTGCCGCAACTAGGCAGAGATTGGCGGTACTAGACGATTCTGCAAAGTTAGAATGTATACCAAAATGGCGCTGCCAAAAATCAGCCACAGCCAAACTTGCCTCCTGCGATGGATAAGTGAGGTCCGGATGTTGGCCACCTCTTCCGACGGGTCTGAATGGAGCTAAATGGAATTCTCTCGTAATACCCTCTGTAAGAAGGAAAGATAGGAACGTTGACAAATGGTTTATGTTTTTGCGTGTGACGGTGATGGAAACGCTGGGATAAGCGCCTGCGCTTTTTAAATGGTTAATGGCTTTCATTGCTCCATCGAAAGCGCCGTTACCTCGTAGTCTATCGTTGACCTCTTTGGGACCATCTATGCTGATTCGGACCTCATCGAAAATCTCAGCAATGAGGAGCGCTTTCTGGTTTTCAATCAACAATCCGTTTGAGATCAAACATAAGCGAATTCGCTTGTCTGGGTCAACCTTACGGAAGGAATGCGCGATGTCAAAGAGGTCAGATCTGAGCAGGGGTTCTCCTCCCGTAAGCACAATTTTTCTTGGGGCAAGTAAGACAATTTCTTTGAAAAGAGAGCGAAGCTCATCAAGTGACAACTCGTTTTCCATGGCTTCGCCTGCGTCAAAGTAGCAGTAGGTGCAACGTAAGTTGCAGGCATGAGTGAGATGGACGTAGAGTGTTTTAAGGTGCAGTGTTTTCGCGTTCATATGGTCTTGCACGGGTATTCTTCCTTGTCCGATACTTAATTCTAACGAGCATCTAATGTTTCATGAGTATAATTCTTCAGGGTCAAATGACCAACCTCATGTGTTACTCCCTTGTAAACGTCCCTCTACCCCTAATAGGGTGGACTATTCTTAAGGTGAGTTGATTGGATGCGTGCATTCTTATAGCAGTGCCCGTTCACTAAATTTTCAGATACTGCAGCTGCTCCTTGGACGCCTAGGTTATCCTCGTTTTATCCCTTGTTGAGCTGGGGCTAATCCGTCATATGGGTCGTTTCAGTGAGGGGTTGATCCTGTGAGCTATGCTGTAACAGTTTTCTGCTTCACTTTTACGACCCAACTTATCAAGGCTCACCCCCTTGTTAAACCAGGCTTGTGCGGCTTGGGAGTCAAGTGATAATGCCTTATCGTGGCATGCTATGGCTTCATTATATCGACCTAAACTGTGCAGACTCGCCCCCATACTAAGCCACGCATATTTTTGTTTTGGATCAATCGATAAGGCCTTGTTGTAGCATGCTATAGCTATCGTGTAACGATGTAATCTATCAAGGCAAGCGCCCATGTTGTTCCACGCGTCAGCGTATTTTGGGTTGAGTTTCAATGCTCGTTCAAGAAAAGGCATGGCTTCCTCGTAGCGACCTGAAGCGTAGAGAGCAGTCCCCTCATTGTACCACCTATTTGCTTGTTGAAGGTTGAGCACCGACACCTGATTCGAAGGTTCAGTGACTTCATGGGTCACGGATGACGTGGGAGGGGTCTTGAAATATGCTTCGGGGTCATATGGTGGGTTTCCTCGTCTCTGTAACTCCTTTTCAGCCATGGTACGCATGTCGCTAAAACTTGTGGTTTCCGTTCTATTGAACTCGGCGCAGTCGGAGGTATAAGTTATTGATATATCTCTTTTTTTGTTGCGATTAAATGCAGTATGTTGCTTGATACGGGAGAGTTTATATTGCATAGTTTCTCCGTTTCTCCCATGTAACATGACGTTTGCCAGCTTATATCCACTGCACAGTTAACCACTTCATGAGTGAGAGATGAAACAGGAATCAAGAGAACAAAGGCCGCTGAAGCACTATTATGGAAGTTGTCAAGGCGGTCCTCTGGGTGCTCGAATAGACGTTGGAGCATAAAATCAATAGCTTGCGGCGAGCCTATTTTGCCCAGCGTTTCAATGAAAAATGTGTCCGATGATATTGGTTCTTTCTTCCATGCCGCCAGCAACTGGGGTACCACTTTCTCAGCGGCAGAGCTAAAGCGTTTGATCTTTGAGATTGTTTTGCGGATGTGAGCATTAATGTCCTCGTTATTCTCAAGTAGGGATCTTGACAAGTCTGCTAATCCCTCTTCGCCAGGTTCCAAAGCACATATAGCTTGAGCGGCTAACACCCTAGAAGAATTGTCTGCATTGAAAAGATCATCATAAAGACCAAGCAGAACGCTTGCCCGAGCACCGTCAATCTTTCCCAAGGCTACCGCGGCTGCTATGCGCACACCTTCATTTTGGTCTTTGAGGGCATCAACCTGTCCATTGACTCCCCGAGCATCCATTAATTCCCCCAAAGCCCACGCCGCAGATCTGCGCACATCTTCCTTTTGGTCTTTGAGAGCAACAACCAACCCATCCGCCGCGCGAGCGTCACGAATCTTCCCTAAAGAACTTGCCACCTCCATTCGCACAAATGATTCCTGATCTTTGAGGGCATCAACCAGTCCATTCACTGCCCGAGCATCCCCAATCGTCCCCAGGGCATTAGCAACTAAATGGCGCACAATGTGATCCTGATCTCTGAGAGCAACAAGTAACTTGTCCACTGTGTCTTTGCCACCAATTTTCACTAGAGCCTCCAACGCGCGCTTCTTTACAGAATCATCCTTCTTGTAGTACCCCAACGCCTTAATCAAACCCTTGATATCGCGCTTGGCTTCCATCTTTTTCAACATCTTTTAGTGACAATCCGAAAAGAGGCAAATAATGCACTTCCCAGTTGTTAATAGTTGGGATTGGCTGATAAGTTTTTTTCTAGCGAGCTATCCTGTCCAGAAAATGGTTAAAAATGATTGTAAGTCTGATTTTACCTATTGGAGCCTGCAATGGATTTCTTTGACGAATGCATTTTCGCCGCGCTTAGAGACGGCAAACCTAAAGACTTCACTAAGTTTCTGGAGGAAGTTGGTTTCAGCCATAACACTGCAGCAACACCTCGAGTGGTTAACGGCTAAGAGGTCTCGTTGTCAGGGAAAAAGTGGCTGCAAATGGTTCCGGAAGACCCAAATTTGCCTATCACTTTGCACCTAGGACCACAAAGCAGGTTACTGCAGCACTCGAAGACCCCAGGTGTAGCTTGTTGCCATCGCTTTCAGCCGTCTCAGGCATGTTTGCAGGTTCGAGAAGGGCGGCTACTGCAAAGAAACAAAGAGAGACTGTACGTCTCAAATTTGCCCCTAAATCAGAAAATAAGAGTTATAACCACTTTACACCAATAAAGGGACAAACCAGGCGCAATTCAACTTAGTTTTCGATTAAGCCGTCATTAAACCGTCTTCTATTTTTATCTGCTTTTGGGCATAATTGGCTATTTCTTGTTCATGGGTTATGATAATTATGGTAGTTTTAGTTTCTTCATGAAACCTCTTGATCAATTGCATTACTTGCTTTCCAGTCTGAGAGTCTAAGTCACCTGTAGGTTCATCTGCAAACAGAACTTTCGGGCGGTTCGTCAGTGCACGTGCAATAGCAACACGCTGTAATTGTCCGCCACTTAATTGAGCAGGAAATTGTTTAGCTTGCTTGCTGATTCCAACACCTTCAAGAAGTTCTTCTATTCTATTCTTTAAATCTTTGCTAAAACCTGCTATATCCGCTGGCAACGCTACATTCTCTCGGGCGTTGAAATGAGGCAGCAAAGCATAATTTTGGAAGATAAATCCCATGTCCAGTAATCTGGCCCTTGATTTTTCTTTGTCATCCAAACTGTGAAGGTCTTTTCCCTTGAAGAATACAACTCCATAATCGGGATCGTCAAGTCCAGCCATACAGTTAAGCAGAGTCGTCTTTCCTGCTCCAGAGTTACCAACTATAGCCACAAACTCGCCGTCCTTAATGTCAATGTTTACTCCTCTGACGGCATAAACAGTGGTTTGTCCTAAGGTGTAGTTTTTAACTAAAGCTCTAACTGAGATGATGCTTTCAGCTGAGACATCTGAAAGCTGCGGGGTTTTTATATTAAAGAGCGTGGATTGGAAAGCAAAGAAGGGAATGTCTGCGCTAAAGAAGTCTATCCAAAGCTTTGACAGCTCCGCTTCAATGAACAAATCAGAGCTCAATTCAGCCATATTTAGTAGTGCAAGTTTAAACTCGTCTTTGGAGCTAATAGTTTTTATTCCGTTCTTTGTTTCATCTAGATAATCTTTTAAGTCAAGCAGGCATTCTTCGAGTTTTTCTTGAACCTCTGATACAAGACTTCTACTTTCATCTATTCTTTGAGATACTTCTTCAACAACTTTATGGCACTCGGAATTTGACTCTATGAAGTTGGTTCTGTCAAAGTAATCGTTTACTTCATTGAACAATTTTATTATCGATAGGATTGCCTTGTCTATGTTTTGTAGCGCACTGAGTTTCGCTGATAAAATACGAAGGAACATCTCAAGCTTGTTTTGAGTTTCCTTCTCACTGCTTCTAAAGTGTGTTCCTTCAAGACCTAACTTCAGTCTCTCTAAAACCCCATTCATATCCTTGAGCCGTTTTAAGGTTGGATCAAGAAATGTTGAGAAGAAATTGAGGAACTCTATCTTATCTACCATTTCCTCTAAATCTGTTTGCTGCTGGACTTGCAGAAGCTTGAAGGATTGATTTGGGCAAGCTGATAGATGCACTTGGACCGTGTTCTCTTCATTCAAGTTCCAAATTGCAGTAAAACTATTTTTTTGGATTTCATAGAATTTGATTGGAAGTTCCGAGAGCTGTTTTCTGAGTTGAATATTGAATACTTTTTGGAGTTTAGGATCTATCTCCTTTAGGAACGTTCCTACTATATGTGATGTCTCCTTTAGCTCTCGACTGTTTTTGAGCTTTTTTTCAAGCCTTGATCTGTTTTTGGTGTAGTATTTTTGGAGTTGTTCTTGCAGTTTTTCTTGGGTTTGTTTAATGGTCTTTGAATCGATTGTTTTTTGGAGTTGTTTTTCTGCTGATAGAAATATGAAGGTGTTGATTTCTTTGCGTCGTATTTTGGATTTACGGGTTTTAAGATTTCTCTTTAAGGTCTCGGCTAGGTTTTTGGATAATTTGGCGTTTTCTGAAGGGGCAGATTTGTCTATTAGGGCAGAGTAGTAGGCTTTCATTTTTTGGTCTCCAAGTTTTTTTGGTTGTTTTCTATGCTTGAGATTTGGCCGTCGGTCATGTGGACGATGTAGTCGCATTTTTCTGCAATCCAACGGTTGTGCGTGACTAAAATTAGAGTCTGTTGGTTGACTCTATTGATTCGGCGGAAAAGGTCCATGACATCCGCACTTGTTGAAGAGTCTAGATCGCCGGTGGGTTCATCGCCTAAGATGATAGCGGGTTGATTGATCAATGCACGAGCTATGGCGACTCTTTGTTGTTGTCCACCTGAGAGTTCTTTTGGTAGGTGGTAGAGACGGTCACCAATGCCTAATTCGCGCAGCATCATTTTTGCTTGTTCTCTTGCTAATCCAGAGTTTAAGCCTCGTAGTAGTAGGGGGGTTTCAACGTTTTCAACGGCGCTCAAGAAGGGGAAGAGATTGAAAAGTTGAAATATGAATCCGATTTTGTCTCTGCGAAATGTAGTTTTTTCGCCTTCAGATAGCTTGGAGGTGTCTACTCCATCGATTATTATTTGTCCTGACGAGCGGCGGTCCAAGTTGCCTATCATGTTAAGCAGAGTGGTTTTTCCACATCCTGATGCTCCCATGATTGCCATCATGTCGCCTTTTTTGATTGTTAAGTCTACTCCTCGAAGGGCGTGGACTTCGTTTGATTTGCCTTCGTTGTATCGCTTGTTTAGATTAGTTATGTTGAGAATATCTTTTAGTGGTTGTTTTGTTTTGTTGTTTTTCATCCGACATACCTCAAGGCTTCTGCAGGGGGTATTCTTGATGCCACAAGTGCAGGTATTGAACCTGAACCGATGGCTATGAACACGATTATGGAGAGGTATACTCCGATTTCTTGCCAGGGAATCACCAGTGCAACGTCTTGCATGTTGGCGAACCCTATACTGATTAGCAATCCGTTAACCACGCCGATGGCTAAACCGATTATGCCCAGAACTACCAGTTCAAAGAGAACAGATAGCACTACTTCTCTTCTGGAGAAACCTATGGCGCGCATCATTCCGATTTCGCGTTTTCTCTCAGATACGTTACGTACTGAGATTACACCCATGCCTACTGCACCTATGACCAGACCGAACGTGACATATATTTGGAGGAAGGAAGCTATTCGATCGGTCATTTCTAGGGTGGTTTCGATGTTTGAATAGGTTAATTTAGTGCTTGCGATATAGAAGTCGTCTCCGGCAAGAAGGCGATATCCTTGATTATTTGTGTTTGTGAATGCCTGAATCGCTTGTGCAATGTCTTTTAGTTGTGGGTCATCGACTGGAAGAGAGGTTTTGACTAGATATGCATCATATTGGTCGGGTGCTCTGGAAGTTGAGGTTTCGCCGTTTGCTTCTCCTAGGTAGTTTGTTTGATTTGTCCAGTATCCAGAGAGATATACCGAGCCTAGTATGGAACTGAAGTCAACGTCTTCTGATCCAAAGCTTAGTCCTCCGCCCAGAGGGAAGCCTCCGCCTTTTTGTGAATCGAGGCTGGCTCCGACTGTGAATGCTTGGTAGTTTGGCAATATGTTTGAGGAGGAATTCATAGGTATCCAAATTTGCAGCCCAACAGGCAGCGCGAAAGAGTCCGTGAAGACTATGGGGTGCTTAATTATGCTAGTTGTGTTATCTGTTAGCGGTTGGACGTCTGCTAGGGGATCTTCGCTGTTTCCGCCAAAGCCGCCTCCTGATCCTAAGTTCAAGCTGGAGATGTTCCCTTTACCAGAGAATACGGAGAGTAAATCCGATGAGACGTTGTATGCAGCCATTTCGTACTGAGGGTTAAAGAGTAGATCCCATGACTTTTTGGATAATTCCTGTGTTTGGCTATCTGACATGTCAGGAACTACAAATTCTCGAACGCCATCTGGGAAAGTTGAGATGTAGGCTGGATAACGCCAATCACTATCCAAGTAGGTTGTGGCATTGCCTCGGATTTGTTCTGGCTTAAATTCGCCGATGCCTATCGGGAGCAAATCCGTTTTATAGTCAAACTTATCGGACTGGGGGTCTTCTAGGGCAATGAACTTTGTGAAATCCGTACCAGGCTTGAAAGTCTTGAAGCCTATTACGTCGGTTATTCGGTTATCGATGTTATAGAGTTGTTGGGTATAGTTTGTCCCTGGGATTATTGCTTCTGGTTTGCTTAGAAAGATTGTGAAGTCAATTCCGTTGGAGTCTTTTTCGATCTGTGTTGCGGTTCCTAAGCTGGTTGGGATAAGAGCTGCTACTAGAACGTTTAAGGTTAGGATGATTGCGAATATGGCAAAGGTTAGTGTTGAGCGGGTGATATGTGATGATATGAGTGCGGGCGAGAATTGTCCGATGCCTTTTGCGCCTCGAATCTTGATTAGTATTGTTCGAAGTCCCCGCATCAGGATCGGTAGGTTGAGGGCGACAAATAGAATAGAGCCGATTATTATTTCGATTATGCCTAAAATCAATATGTCAATGGATAACCCTGTGATTCCTTTTACCCAGTTGCCCATGGCGTAGACGAATAGGATTGAAGGGAACACCCAAAGCGTGATGGCTGTAATGTTGAAGGCTTTGACGCGGTCGATGTAGCGTGATAGGATGAAGCCTAAGCCGCCTGCTAGGAAGCCAAATCCTATCAGTAGATTTCTCCATTCTGCTAAGCTGTCCCATCCTTGATTGCTCCAGATCACTTGTGTTTCTTTGTCAAGTACTCCGTTGTACAGCAGAACAAAGGTGCCCAGAACCGCCATCAGAATACCCAGGGCCACCAGGTTTCTGCTTGATTTGGATTTGAATTTGACTTGTATTCCTCGTAGAGCTTCCACTATTTTTACTTGTGAGGCTCTTAGGGCGGGAAGAATCCCTGTTACGATGCTGAGGGCTACGCCGATTGTGACTGATAGGATGATTGTTGTCTCGGAGATGACTGGTTGGACGCTAAGTTGACCTGTTCCAAATAGGCTTACAAGGTATGCTGCTACGGTTTGTCCGAAAGCTAATCCGCCTAAGAGTCCTAGGAGGCCTCCGATTACGCCTTGGAATAAGTTTTCAATCATTATGGAGTAGAAAATTCCTCTGCGATTATCACCGACAGCTCGCATTACTCCTGTTTGGAATTCTCTATCCTCTACGCTCATGAGTTGTATGTTGGTGATTAGCAGCACTCCTGTCAGCATTATGAGAAAGCCTAAGGCGGTTAGCATTGTGCTCAATAGGGTGATAAAGAATGATGCAAGATCAAAGAAGTTAAGTCGAGCAGAGCTGATCTGATAGATATCGATTGGTTCACCTGTGGCGGGGTCTATATCTTTGGGGATTGCGGCATTCAGATGGTCTAGTTTAGCTTGCAGGTAGTTTTTGTCTATTTCTTTAACAAAATGATCTCCTTTGTAGGCGATTGCGAAATCGCTGATGATGTCTGTCTGTTGGTTTTGGTCCTTTAGGCTAAGCCAGTCCTGAAGGTATTCTAGTCTAAATACTGCTCCTGAATATTGTGAACCTATCCCGGGGCGGTTAGAATCGTATACTCCCACTACTTGCAGGTCTATTCTTGATATCTCAGAGGAATATTCTAACAGGGGCAAGCGTTGGGAGTTGGTTTGGTTGGATGTTTCAAATGCTATTTCGGTTATGTCGAGTTTTGCGTTGGTTCCATTCAGGCTTAGAGCTGTTAGGAAGCTTGTGCCGCTTAGGGTTCTGTTTGCGTAGGGTGTTAGGTCATAGGATAAGGTGTTTAGGGTTGATGGGTCCGTCATGTTTGCTACAGTCATGGTGGTGCCGTCGTCTAAGAGAAATCCCAGTATTACCGCTGTGTTTGGGGAACCTGTGGCTGTTATATTAACATAGGAATAGTTGGTTAGATTCAGATTGGGGCATTCAGTTGTATATGCCATTACGATGCCTTGAAAATTAATAGGTTGTACTTCTAAGGATAGGTTGGTAAAGCTGCTGTTTAAGATATAGTTTGCACTTGTGATGTTTTTATTTATTGTCCAATTGACTAACGGAACAGTTGGGGGTATGAGGGTTTTAGTTAGATTTGTGAATTCAGTCGTTAATTTAACAGGTAGCGATGCATCTTTTTCGATGCCTAATTTTTCAGCTTGCTTGCTTGATAATAAGATGCTTGAGTTGCTATCTAGAAGGCTATTTAGGTCTAGTTCATTAGTTGTTTTCAAATCGTAGAAACTGCCGAAAACTTCTGAGTAATTTACGGCTACTCCAGCCGCATCCATCTTGGGATCGAAATTGCTTTCCACTAATGCGGGAATTTGAGTTGTAAGTTCTGGCATGATTCCGGCTGCTTCAGGAGCAAGACTAGATATCAAGGTTTGATCTTCAATTTTGAGGTAGCCGCCCAGGGTGGCGTTTGATATTTGGACGTCTACTTCGCCTTGACTTTGAGAAAGACTTGCAAGAAAAGCGTTATCTAAAGTAGCCGTCGTGATTTGGATACCTACTAGTAGGGTTACTCCTAACGTGACAGCTAAGATTGCGCTGAGATTTTTGCTTTTTCTTCTAGATAACGATCGCCATGCAATCAGAAAACTAGATTTTAAACCCATACAAAACACCACATTTCCTTTCTAAAATGTCCTAGCTTGATTTTGTCCATTGATTTCTTCAATAATTTTTCTAAGCTGGGTATTAGACTTATCCAAAATTCTTGCTATCTCAGTGACATTTTCCTTCGTCAGAATCTCTTTTTTGGCGTCTAATTCTATAAACGTCTGTAAAACTCTTTTAGCTGATTCTTTGATACTAAGTAAGTTTTCTTCGTTTTTGTTAAAGTAGAACCCCCCAATGAACATCGGCACGAGGTACTCCAACTTTTCCATAAATTTTTGTCCAAGCAGCAACTGTTCTTTGAAGAATTCTTGTCCACTATTTGTAAGAGAATAATGTCTCATCCCATTTTCAACAGACAATGACTCTTGAGTGAAACCCTTTTCTTGAAGTCCAGCTAGAAGCGGGTAGATTGATCCTGGACTGGGCTTCCATTTTCCCCCAGTTTCACGCGTGATTTTCCCGACAATTTCAGAACCTGAAAATGGTCTCTCCGCTAAGAATTTCAAAACTATAAAGCGTAAGAGGCCTCTTGGGACTCCTTCAGTTTGTTTCATGCAGCATATCACTTGCGATATCGCAATTAAATCCAGGAAGGTCATATATAACGTTTATTGAGTTCAAATCAACGTAAGTTTTTTTGATTGAATTTCTGAAAAGAAGAAACTGATTCTAGACGATCTCCTAGATAACGGAAAGTTTAAATAAAAAAAGAGAAATGCAAGTGATATCTCCACTGTGTGGAGGGTTCAAATCCCTCCCCGCCCATTTTTGAGACTAAAAACATCCGGGGTTTATCCAAAACGTTTGGGGTTTGTCACTTGCGTTTTCCAAAGTATTTGGCGCCGTGGAGAAAAGAAACAGTGATTAAGTTGAATTTCAGAATCACTTATCGGAGAGTAAGTACATGCTACCAAAAGTCATTGTTCATAATTCGACAAGCCTAGATTGCTCACTAACTAATTTTGAACCAAACATGCAGCTACATTACCAAATTGCAGGCAGTTTCAAACCTAATGCTCATCTAATTGGTTCAGAGACGATTAAGACTGGGGTTGAATTGTATGAGGATTGTGTCCCCCCTGAAGAAGAAAAGGATTTTGAGAAACCTCAGAGAGACAGAAGCCTGCCATACTGGGTTATTCCTGACACAAATGGAAAGCTCAAAGGTCTACTTCATACATGCAGAAGATTTGAACTCTGCAGAGATGTCATCATGCTGCTATCAGAAACAACTCCAAAAGAATACATTGCGCACCTTAAAGAAAGAAATTATACTTATCACATTGTTGGGAAGAAACAAATAAATCTGAAAAACTCGCTTGAACTTCTTTATTCAGACTACAAAGTAAAAAAAGTGTTAGCTGATACTGGAAGAGTTTTGGGGAATTTACTTATAGAACAAGGTTTTGTATCCAGCATTAGCTTATTAATACATCCAGTTATTGTTGGAAAAGAGTCCTACAACATGTTTGCCAACTTAAGTGGCAGAGTAAATCTACTGTTGACTAAGCGGGAGTCTTTTTCTGGCGGATACACTTGGCTGGTCTACAATCTCAGTAGCAAATTTTGAAAATCTTGAGGTTAGGTCTGGGCAGGTATCCGAATTTAAAAGCGGAATGAAGAGTTTTCGGAAAGCCAAAAGGAAAATAATTGGATGGATTTAAGGAAAAGAAAAAAGGGAAAATGCGGGTGACATCTCAACTTGAGCGTAGGTTCAAATCCCCCCAGTCCACTGACACATCCTTTTCACTGATTCCCGGTCCTCTTGAAAGCAAGCAGTTTATTTCCGTTTTGAAGATCTTGTTAGTGCCGAAATCACCATACAAAAACAAAGCCTGCCCACCAAGTTTGCATGCTTCTTCTGTGTGAGGACAACCGCTAAACCAAAATCCGTTCAGCAAGAAATGTTATTTCCGGACCAGGACTAGCCACAGGTGCACGGGCGTGTCCAAAAATTTCGACAAGAATCTTGTCAATGACTCATTGAAGGATAAACAGAAAGCTACTTGTAAAGCTCAGGAACTGGGCATAGAGCAGTTAAGAGAGCAAGCCTTAAATTATGCTCTTGGCGCAAATTTGTATCAGGGACAACAAATGAAAAATAAACGTTGTTTAGTTATTGCAGTACTTCTAACTGTTGTTTTAGCTGTAAGCGCTATGACTTCGATCGTGGCAGCGCTTCCTGACAATACTGTTGTTGCTAAAGTTTTCACGACATACGTCGACGACACTCTTGCTGCTCCAGAAGGAATCCCGGGAACTTATACCTATAATGAATACATCTATTCTGGGGTCTGTTGGCCAACTGGAACTACCGTGACTTATTCAGTCAATACTAAAGGCTCTCCGTCAGGCGCACTCGCAGCAGTCAAGAAAGCCTTTGAGACATGGGATACAGCTGTAAAAGTCGAGCTGTTCAATGACAACGTGCAAACTGCAGGCAAAGCCGTTGGAAACAGACTTGATGGTGCAAACGTCATATCTTGGGGTCGCTTGAAACCAGGTGTTTTAGCCCAAACCACAACCTGGTACAACAAACAAACCAGCCAAATAGTCGAGATTGGAATTGTATTCAACACAATGTACCGCTGGAGCATAGGCTCTGTCAGCAATGCATTCGACGTACAGAACATAGCTACCCACGAAGCAGGACACACCCTGATGCTACTAGACCTTTACGATGACGCGGCAAGCCAACTAACGATGTATGGATTCGGAGCGCCAGGCGAAACATACGCTATAACCCTGGGCGTAGGCGACGTATCGGGCATTCAATCCATATATGGGCCAGCAACATAGCCACCTTTCAACTTTTCTTTTTTTTATACTCTTCGGTTTCAGGATAATATTTTGGAACATACTGATTCCTTGATCGGGCCGAAGGTCTGTAGCCGATTGGACCCGAAAGTATAAGTCAACCTCGAAATTATTTATTGCATTTCATTTGTTCTGATGATAAGATAAATCCCGTAAGACCTCTTTCCTACTATGGGCCCAGTTTTCGGAAGGCCTTGGTTGGCTATTTGTAGCTTCCAATCCTTTCTCCCTATATACCCCCAGATTTTGGATGGCTTTTGTAGCCGTGGCTGGATCGGCGGTACCTATATAATTGATGCTACATAGAAATTCAGAAGTGAAAGAATATGACTGAAAAACCTAACGACGTAATTTTCGTCGGAAACAAACCGCCAATGAGCTATGTGCTCGCAATCATAACCGCATTCTCTGGATCTCAGAAAGAAGTAACCCTCAAAGCACGAGGACAAGCAATCACCACCGCCGTTGACTGCGCAGAAATCGCAAGAAACCGCTTCATAAAAGACCTCAAAGTGTCAAAGGTATCAATCGGCACCGTAGAGATGCCCCCACGTGAAGGCGAAAGCAGGGCAAGAATGGTTTCCACGATGGAAATAACTCTCAAAAAGCCCTAAACAATTTCTCCAACTTTTTTGTTGGATCCGAAGCAGTTGTATCCCTAAGGCCTTTCGCGGCAGTTTAAGTCCAAAACAATCTAGTTACTTCACTAATAATGAACAACATTTTGTGGTCTAAGACCCTTTCTGGGAGAAATGTTGCATTTGTGGCGCAGGCGTATTCTGCGTTCTGGGCGGCAAAAATATAAAAACTTCTGTAGCCTAAGCATCTAGTTATGGTAAAGCGCAGAACAAACACTATGGGTGAAATCTTAAGCAGCCTTGAACCAGAAAGGAAGGAGATAACTGAGAAGCTTCGTTCCATGGTCAAAAACACAATTCCAGATGCAAATGAGATAATTAGACATGGAAGAATCACATATGTTTTGAATGGAAAAGACTTCTTGTCAATAAGAACTACCCAGTCTCACGTTGACATGCTCTTTGTATGTGGAACAACATGTGACTCGCGCCTTTTGACGGGAAGAGGGTCAGAAAGCGAACCGAGGCATGTTAAAATTAAAAACATGAGCGATTTTGATGAACCAGAACTCATTAGACTGCTCAAAGAGGCGGAAAGAATAGCAAAACTATAGTCGAGTTTCATGGTTGTCTGGAAAGATTTAACTTGTCCACGCGAGGAAGACAACTCGTATAATATTTTATATTTCTATAGTTTCTAATAATAAGCTAAATTCTGCCAAGCCTCTCCCTACATGAGCCCAAATTTTGGAAGACCTTCAACTGCCAAAACAATTTTAACATCTCATCTCCATGATTATCTGGAGATTACTACTTTGTCTATAAGCGCTGAAGAGGCACAGAAAATACTTAGTCCAGTTCCTTACGAGCAAGGTTTCCATTTTTTTGCGCCAGATGGCCATTATTCAGGCGAGACAGCCACGTCTCTTTGCTCTTTCCTAAGTGACCTTCACCATTTGGACACACAATCAATCAGGTTCCACTTCGAACGCGGCGACTTCCAAAAGTGGCTAAGAACCGTAATCGGCGACGAGGAACTCGCACGGAGAATCGACAATTTAGACAAGACTACGCCTGACGAACCAATGAGGCAACAGCTAGCCGAGATGGTGCAGAAAAGAATTTCTGATCTGCGACTAATAGAGACATAAGGCCTGTCAAAATCTAGCGCCATAGGATAAGACAAACCGTAATTCATTTTATATTTTTAATAGGTTGCGATGATGAGATAAAACCTGACTGAAGCTTTCAAGAATAAATAAACAATTAAAGAAAATGGGTTTTGCGGGAGATACCTTCACTCTGACAGAAGTCATTTACACCTAAAATAATGTAATTTTGAGTAAGTGTGTTTTTACAATCCCCAGCTTTGCGTAATGTTTTGACGGGGCGTGCTTTTCTTGTGTTTTTCTTTTTTCTTGGTGTTGCTCTTGAATTTATTGATTTTAACCACGTTATTTTCCACCGTGACCCAATGCGTTGTGTTTAGATTCTTGTGATAAATAAATTTTTTTACCTTCATTGCCAATGAGTAAGTCTGAACATCTTCCATATTTAGTTCCAAGCCTTTAGGAGTTATCGATGAATTTAATTTGAATTGGCTACTCAAGAAATTTGCGAGGTTCTCTTTCTCGATGTCCAAATCCGCCATGTCAACTTTTACAACGCTCTTATGCTTAAACAGCAAGTCTTCCACCTCTGTTTGTATTTTATATGGGATTAGTCTGTCTATTAAAAACTACTCAGATTCGGTTCAAGACTAACCAGTATGTCAGAGTTGCAAATTCTACTTTGTCTAAATTGGAACCGGCATTAAAAATCACATACAGAATGGTCTCAGATGTAAATTTTTATTGTTTAGGAAATAGTTCCTTTGACCGTTATTCTATTAGTAGGCTATTTGGTTCCTGAAAAGACTATTATGCAGTCGAAGCCCGTGAGATTGCCCGTGTTTGCTCCGACGGTCAAAGTAAGGATCACCGGAACTATTTTTCCTGGAGACAGAACATAATTGTTCCGGTCAGATGAAACACTTATCATGCTCATGGATTCTGCTGGGGTCCAGTTGCTGGTACTTACGGTCAGCGTGAGCTTGTAATTATTCGGATTTTTTACGTAGACCGTTCTTGTGATGCTGCTATCCGCATTTACATTTCCCCATATTATGTTAGTGCAGTAGGTTGTTCCTTTTGAGTCGGCATATATGACCAAGTTGTCTCCAGTAACTCCAGAGTTGGCTTTTGGGGAACCCATGACTCCCGGGGTTGCTGCGGTCAAGATTAATCCGAAAACTGTGGATACAATAATTATGACTGCTAATTTTTTCGTTAGCATAAGTCGGCGCTCCTAAAGGCAGTTAGTATTGAGTATTAATACATAATAAATATTTCGACTAAGTAGAACACCTAACTAAAGGGGAAATTTTTGTTTTAGTGCCATAAGCGCACTCTTTCGCGAGTTGTTTTCCATTCTCTAATTCTTAGTAGACACACAAAACCAATTAGCATTACCAACGTCAAAATGTTATCTTGCCCTATGTAGAGGAAGATAAATAAAGTGCCATAAGACTGGTGAGCCAGCATTGCGGTAAATAGGTTCTTTCCTGAAAGGTTGAATAATGAATCTATCATGAAAGAAAAGGCAATCATCGAAAATAAACCGTAGATCGTTGGTTGTATGCCAAAAGTAAGATTCATAGGTTGATGCCACACCCACCACAGTGTCCCTACAATCAAACTTCCAACTTCTCTTCCGTAACTGCTCTGCAAATTCCTTAATGCAAAACCTCGCCAACCCGGTTCCTCAAACAGTGGACTTGTTATGAGAGAAGCGGCAAAATGTACAGCCATAACAGGCAACACAAAAATCCCAAGCATATCAGGTCCAGTCGTGATTAAACGAAGTTGTCCCTCCCAACCTAACAAGAAATACAAAAAGTTGCCCAATACGGCTATTATCGGAAATGCAAAAATCGCAGGGATAAACCATCGTTTATTGGCATGTCTGATTTTCGCTGTAGATAGTATTTGATTTACTTCAATCTCTTTTTTTGTTAATTTCTCAAGAATCGCTAATGAGAGCAGCGGTCCTAGCGCTCCAAGTGTTGAGGGAATTAGTAGAGCGAAATAATCCGCAGAATTCGTCGTGGCATTGCCGCCATAAAAATAAAACATTCCAAGCCAAAATGTCCAAGAAATCAAGAGTGCAAACAGATAGAAAAAAACAATTTTGTATTTAATCACCCTGGACACCAACAGACCCCCCATTCTCAACACACCGTTCGAAAAATCTCGTTGTTTTGTTCTCCTATTTTTGCTTTTCGAAAACCTGAATCTACAATACTTAAAGCATTAACTCAATCACAGGTGGAGCGGTTTCATGTCTAAAAAAAGACGATAAAAATTTGAGTTGAGAATACACAAAAAATGGGGGTATGCGGGTGACATCTTCACTTTCGCCTGAGTTCAAATCCCTCCCCGCCCGCCATACACGACCAAGAGATATTAAAAAAGAAGAGTTTTATTCAAACTCGATTGTAGCCGGCGGCTTATCCGTTATGTCGTATAGACACCTGACGACGGAAGGAATTTCGGCAGTAATGCGCTTGGAAATTTTCGTCAACAGCTCAAACGGCACATTAACTGCGGCAGCTGTTACTGCATCTTTTGAATGAACGATTCTAACAGTAATGATGTTTCCATACACTCGACTCCCAGCTTTTATGCCTGTAGCCTTGTCATTATGCAAAACCGCAAAACTCTGAAATGAACCCAAAGCAGAAGCTTCCTCCTCTACGATCTGAGTGGCCTTCCTAACAATAGCAGCTTTCTCGGCAGTAACTACCCCCAGTATTCTTAGCGAAAGGGCTGGTCCCGGAAAAGGCATGCGCTCTGAGATCTCTTTAGGCAACCCCAATTCTCTTGCGACCATACGGACTTCGGGTTTAAACAATTCTCTTAGCGGTTCAAGAATCTTGTAACCATAAATCTGTGAATCTATACCAATCTGTTCTAAGACATTATGCTGAGATTTTATTCCTTTAACAGTCTCTATGATGTCTGCCTTTATTGTTCCCTGGATGATGAACTGAATTTTTTCTTCTTTTGCCACTTTTCCCAGAGTACTATAGAATTTATCGCGAAATGCCTTTCGTTTTTCTTCAGCATCGGTTTTTCCCTCGAAGGTTTTGAAAAACTCTTCTTTGGCATCGATGTATCGTGTATTAATTTTTAATTCATTTAGAATTCTAACAACAAATTCAGGTTCTCCTTCCCGCCTCAGCCCATCATCGATGAAAACTGCGACGAGTTTTTCCCCGACCGCCTTATGGACTAAGTAGGTTGCGACGGTGCTATCAACACCGCCTGAACAGGCAGAAATTACTCTACTTTCTCCAACAGCGTCAGCGATTTCTTTTAACGAGTTCTTGATAAATTCCTGGGCATTAAACATTGTTCACTACTCCATTCTAAGTAAAGGTATTGTCATCATTCTTAGCTTTTGAGTTTTGTCCTACTCTCCAATTAAGGAAGAGTCTGTAAAGTGTAAACCCTTTTGCAGGATGTGGGTTCAAATCTCACTCACCCACATATAGCTCAGGAATACAAACAAGCTAAGAATCAATCGGGTCTTTATCACAGTTTATACATAGAATTGTGCTAGTCTACCTGATCAGTAAGGGTCTACATGTCAAAGCAGGGATTACTAACTTCTCAAACTTTGTTAAGATGACTTCGCAAAATTTGGGCTAAAGTTGACAATTAGCGTTAATGGATTTCTTAAAAATCTATAAAATACATTGCGACACAGTAAGCTTTCAAATTCAGGGAGAGAGAGAGAGGAAAATAAGATTGTACAATTTACCGAAGTGGCTTCAGTCTACACTACCCAAGAAACTCGTCAAGTCACTAATTATTTTCACCAACGTTCTCATCACTGTAAAAGTGTTATTATTTCTCAATTTACGGATAGCATTTCGGTTTCTCAACTTTAAGAGGCTCATTAAGCCCGCTGTTCTATTTATCAACATAGTCTTCATCGTAAATTTGTTATTATTTTATCATTTATTGAAGGGATTTTGGTCTATAAATTTTAGGAAACTCGTCAAGCCAGTAGTTCTATTCCTAAGTGTAATCTTAATCGTAAGTTTGCTGCCATTTCTAGCCGCAATGGTAGTTCAATATGAACCACAAAGTAACAAAGCAATAACTATCAATTCTTTTGGCACAAATTCGTCAACCTCAACTCCAATTCCTACACCAACGACGACAAAGGCATCATCAGATTTCACAGGAACGTTTATCCCGAGACGGCCATTTACCCCAGTTTTTATTCCAGATCAAACTCAAGATCCTGCTCTTACGCCCACAACAATTCCTTCTTTGTCTCCAACCTCAACCCCTAATCCCGACCCTACGGTTACGCCCACGCTAACTCCCACGCCCACTCCTAATCCAACAATTACAGCATTACCTGCATTTTCCACGAATTTAGAGCCTCTTCCTGATGCTTGGGGTGGTTATTCACTGGGTTATGGGATAATTTTTACTTCTGTTATTCCTCCATCTCAGCCGCAAATTACTGCTCTTGATACCGGCGTACTATTTGATGGGCAGCCTTCGATCAGACTTGATCGTTATGTAAGTCCATCTGAGAATACTGAAAGAGAAGTTAATGGTAATACGTTGACTGTTAGTCCTGGCGATCACATCGTTTTTAGCTGCTGGATGAAGACTTCGTCAGATAGTTTGGGCTATGATGGTATTGCTGGTTATGGTGCTCGAATTGGAGTTTCTTTTTATGATAGCCGATTAATTGCTGATATTTCATGGACTGGGGATTATACGTTGAACCCGAGTTATCAGCAGATTAAAGACAATTATGTTCCTTGGAATACAGGTTCTTGGACTTTGAGAACGCTTGATTTTGTTGTGCCTTCAGCTGTCTATGACAGCACTGGCGTTGCTCATACTCCGACTGCTATAATTCCTTGGATGCAAGCAACGCCAGTAACCGATGCAGGAAGCGCATGGTTCGCCGAACCAACAGTATATATTAACAATTAAGCTTGAAAACTGGACTCCAACTTTATTCTTTTACCACAACAAAAACCAAAGTCCCTAAAGTCTAGGCATGACATTAACAAAAAAGCACTAAAAAGAAAATATTAGTAGTTGTTTCTTATAGATCAAGTCTTTCTGAGTGGATTGATAGTTAGAATAGTCAAAAGTTTCTTTGATCCCTTTCACCGAGTATTTTGTTCTCGGTAAAATTAGTTTTTTTTACAAAAGTTACAAACAAACTCATGTAATTAGTTTGACTAAGTACATTCACAACAATCAAGGACTTTTATATTTAAACCTCATAATGAGGTTGAGAGTAGCTACTTGCGTTTTCTGAAAAGCTTAATGTTATCTATTTCTTTTATGAAATCATATGCCGCTTCATTATGAGTTGCTTCTTTGCAGTTTGTTACCTTTGAAAACATTGCCATCGTCTTCGTAAGTTATTTGGCGAATGTAGATCAAAGTGTTGTAGATATTTTGTTGGCATTGTGAAATTTTTGAAAAACGCCATTCGATAAGCGGACGTGCACCCCAAATAAAAACCGTTTGTAGGTGCATCATCACAGTCACATCATCTTATTTATCCATCAACATAGAATGTATAATTAAGAATTAAACTGAGGTTCTTGAATACTTTTTGACATAAACTCAAGAAAGTATTAACTAAAATCAATGAAAAAAGCACGTGTCCTCAACGCGAAAGGGAGCAAACTCAACTTGAACAAAACATTACCATCTATTCTTATATTGATTCTCATAACCAGCGTTATAGGTTTTGTTTTACTCGGAACATTAGAGGAAGCTAAGGCAGACAATCAAGGCAGCGATTCAAACGGAGAAGCCAACTCTTGGTCAATGTTCCGTTCAGACCCAACTCACAGCGGTGTCGGAACAGGCAGTCCATCGATTAATCCCACGGTGCTTTGGAAATACAATACTTTTGCTGACGAAGCGGGTCACGTTTATTCTTCTCCTGCGGCTGCAAACGGTGTTGTCTATGTAACCTCTTGGGATTTCAAAATCGTTTCTAAGAGCGTAGTCACAAATTACGGCAACATCTATGCATTAAACTCTTCTAACGGCGGCAAAATCTGGAATTACTCAGTCGGACAAGTTGGCCATTCTTCTCCCGCAGTTGAAAACGGCATCGTTGTAGTAGGTTCTTCGAACGGAAACATTTCTGCATTGAATTCTACTAACGGCAATCTGCTTTGGGCATTCCAAACTGGGAGCAACATTGAATCATCCGCTGCAATCGTCAAAGGAATAGTCTACATAGGGTCACTGGACGGCAATGTGTACGCTTTTAACCTTTCAACGGGTGAGAAACTTTGGAACTCCACTATTGGCGCTGTCTATTCCTCCCCTGCAGTCGTTAACAATGTGGTTTACGCTTGCTCAAACAATGGAGATTTCTACGCTCTGAATGCAACTAACGGCAAACAAATCTGGAGTTACACCGGTCAAATATATTCCAACCATGGCAACTATCTCTATTCTTCTCCAGCAGTCGCTGGCGGCATAGTATACATGGGCTCGTATAATAATGACATCTTTGCTTTGAATGCCACAAACGGAAAGTTACTTTGGAAGTACGCCACTGGAAGTGAAATTGCTTCGTCTCCAGCTGTAATAAATGGTATAGTCTACATAGGCTCATATGACGGCAATGTTTACGCTTTGAATGCAACTAACGGTGCAAAAATCTGGAACAGCTATCTGAGCCAGATTGGTTGGTCGTCTCCCGCAGTCGCTAACAATGTATTGTACATCGGCTCGATAGATGGCAATGTTTATGCCTTAAATGCTTTCAACGGTGCAGAACTTTGGAGTTACAATACAGGCAGTCTTCAACTTGATTCCTCTCCAGCCATCGTTAATGGCGCAGTCTACATTGGTTCATCGAATGGATACGTTTACGCCTTTGGCACTCCTACCACTATCGTAACACCAACGGCAACCCCGACAGCGACCCCAAACGCAAGTCCAAGTCCAACCGCCACTCAAACGCCAATACCAACAAACCCAACACCTATACCCACAGCTACACCTACTCCTTTCACAACCCCAACCGTAACTCCAATCCCTACCTTCACTGATCCAGCCTCCGCATCCACGCCTACTCCTTCACCAAATCCGACAGCTGACTCAACGCTTATTCCTATATCAGACCCCACTCCTACCCCGACAGTCACTATTACCAAGGCGTCTCCGTCTACAGCTACAGACACTCCGACAACTTCACCTATTCAATTACACGGACTCGCAGGAGTTGAAACGAACTTTATGCCTCATGAAGCCTTCTATTCCATTGCAGCCACAATCATAGCAGCCATTGCAACTTCAACGATAATATCAATCAGAAAAAAGAAAAAATAGGGTTTTCAGAAAAAGAAAAAAGATTTTGCGGGTGAAGACCAAAATTAAAGTTGGTTTTATCGCAAATCTGATATACCACATGAAGCATATGGAGTGTGGTGTAATTGGAGTTGTCGGAAAAAGATTTCTTGGATTCAGTAAGCAACCCAAGAACACGGAAAGGCTATCGTTTCGGCCTAAAAAAGTTCGTAGAATGGTACGGCAAACCTACCGAAAAAATCCTTGACATTAGACAGGACGACCTGACACAAAAAACGGGAGAAAATATCGTTGAATTCAAGAACAGGGCCGCGAGGTTTGAAAAGGAAATAGAAAAGTTCCACAGCTACCTACTCGCGGAAAACTACAGCATCAATTCAGCAAGAAACATGACTCTTGGAATCAGCCAGCTTTTTAGATATTATCAGATGCCTGTTATTATGCGTTCAGGAAGCAAAGTTTCGCAGACAGTTCAGACGACCAAGAATTTTCCGTTGACCATTGACCATGTCAAAAAAACGTTTGAAGTAGCAAACCTAAAAGAACGCACGATACTGTCTTTGGCTGTTGACACAGGACTACGGATTTCCGATTTCTTAGCAATCAAAAAAACAGATCTGCCCCCGCTAGATTTGGAACCGCCAATTGCGTTCGCTTTGCTAACTCAGAAGGAGAAGATCACCGCCAACTGTTTTCTCAGCAAAGAAACCGTAGACCTGCTAAAGACATACCTATCAACATTACAGAAAAAAAACAACCTCTACCTTTTTTCAAGCAATGGCAAGAGTCATGTCTCAGATGAGGCTATCAGCAAAATGCTGAATCGATTAGCTGAAAAAGCCCAAATAGACCTCAACGGAAAAAGCTTGTCCTTCCATTGTTTCCGTAAGATGTTTCTGAGCGCAAGCATCGACAGTGGCATTGGCTTGACCGCGGGAAAGCTTATGTGTGGAAAGGCTGTTCTCAAGAGCGATGGTACTTATCTTACAACTGTAAATTTGAGGCAGCATTTTATTCAGCTAAAAAAGTTCCTGACAATTAGACAAGCCCCAGAGCCTGAGAGAGAAGAAAATCGAGGATCTCAAGGAAATAGTCACTTTGCTTCAGAAGGATCTGGCAAAGCAGGAAAAAATAACCCAGACAGTGACCGAAAAGAATGAACTAATGACCCAAGAACTTGAAAAAATGAAAAAGCAACTAAATCAGTTTCAGATCTTCGCGGCATTCGTTGAGGAAGCTGGTCTCACGGATGATCTTGTGAAGCGAATCAGATCTGGCAATGTAACTAGAGAATCTTTGGTGATTAAGGGTCCAGATGATCAGTAAGAAAAAGCTTGATCTATAGAAGCTGTTCGGGTGTCCTAATAAAAGCGAAATCGCTAAATGTAACCGTCGGCAGCCAAAAGATAACACCACATTTTTTGCAGGACCACGAAATCGCGTCAGGACGAATGTTAAAAGTCAGCGGGCTTCTGCATCCGACACATAACCAATTGAACCGACTTCCACAAACGCATTTAAGCTCACCAGTCAATACGCTCAAGCTCATCTTTTCAGTTGTTGCATGGCATTTTGGGCACCGGGTGCTGCGTACTATGTTGTCGAACTTTTTTGGGAGTTGCTGTCGCCATTTCTTTTCTTGCTCGCCCCCGACGTAAGTATCTATCTTTTCTTTGATGTAGGTAGGCAGATCTGGCCACATGCACATGTCTTCATTTTCTTCTTCGTATTTTTCCAGTGGTCCAACTATGTCTAAGAGGGTTTGCGCTATGGGCAAGCCTTTTTCATTGCAGATAAGCTCAAAATCTTTCAGCACGTATTCCGGAATTGTCTGTTGTGCGAAGTCTAACAGTTCTGCACTGTTTTTGAATATTTCTTGGCGACCCTCGGGGGCTGAAGCTATTCGGAGCTCTAGGTCTAGATTTTTTTGACGCGCCTCTTTGACCGCTTCTATTTCGTTCGCCTTTTTCTGGAGTCTGACTCCTGTTTTAGATAGAGTCTTTAACGCAGGGTTTTTTTGGCTTTTTTTGGCTGAAATCTTATTTTGATCTTGGTGCCAATACCAGCCGTTGGCAACTGTACTCTTACTCAAATCTATGCCTTCTTTCTTTAGACATTTGCTAATCGTTATGAAGCCCATTCGCTGGTTCTTCAGGTCAATTATTCTCTGCAGAACGTGTTGTGGAATATTTGGACGCTTATGGAAGCTTTTGTAAGATTTTGGACGCTTGGAAGGTGTTTTTCCCGTGGAAATCTCCTGGCTCTTTTCCTATTAATACTATAGTGAGGATATCATATAAGCTTTGTTTTTAACAAAATGTTGGGTTTCCTGTGGATATACCGACAATGTAGCGATAAGGGAAAACTCCATAATTACCCGAAAACTCGGAAGAAATGGGAGTAACTTCATTTTTTGGTAATACTTTTTTATTAGGCTTGATGGTACAAAAAGAGTAGAGTCAGTAAGCATTTTATTTAAAATAAAAGGAAGTTAAGGCTTTGCTGCCTCAATCTTGATGCCCACAACCTAATCCAAGATTGGCTTCTGGAACAGCATTCATTTCCTCTTCTGAATAGCCCACATTTTTAGATGTTTTTTTGATGGTTTGTTGATCTGCACTTCCACAGCCACAAGAACAGCAACAAGAATTGCCATTGGTAGCTACTTTTGAGTACGCTTTTCTAACGCTTCTTTTTACTTTTTCATTTTTTTCTTTCATTTTTTCACCATGATTATGACTAAGTTTTTTCACTTTTCTTTCTTGGAAAGTGCTTTCGTGTGCGCAATCCAAGCTTTACTAACGTTAGCATGAGCGGCACTTCCAAAAGTGGACCGATGACCGTGGCTAAAGCTGCATTAGAGCCAATACCATATAGCGTGACAGCTACAGCTATGGCTACTTCGAAGTGGCTGCTGCTGCCTATGATCGTTGTGTCGATGGCGCTTTCATATTTCCAACCTAAAAAGTAACCCAACGGATAAGTCCACCCTATCATTATTGCGTAATGTATCAGAAGAGGAATTGCAAGGAGACCGACGAGAAGCGGATCAGTAAGAATTGTTTGCCCTGCAAAGGAGAAAAGCACAATCAAAGTCAACAACAGTGCGACGATGGAGATTTTGCCTACCACTGGATTGTACTTGTCTTTGAACCATTCAATCCCTTTCCTTTTAATGATTACTCGTCGCGACAACGCTCCTGCACCTACTGGAAGTGCAATGAAAGCTAGAACACTAATGGCGATTAAGTCCCATGGAACAGGAATACTGCTTACACCTAAGTACAAGGCCGCAAGCGGGGCATACAACGCAAGCATGAGCAATGCGTTAAAGGCAGTGTTGATGAGTCCTTGGGCCATGTCGCCTCTCGCAAGAAACATCCACCACATCACCATCGCTGTGCAAGGGGACAAGCCGAGGAGAATTAGACCAGCAACGAATTGTGGGTTACCTGGAAAGAATGTGTTTGCCAGAAATGTCATGAGTGGCGGAGCAATTACCCAGTTGGCAATTATGGTCACAATAAGTGGTTTAGGAGCTTTAACGGCTTTTATCTCCACTCTATTAGGGGTTCAAATCCCATAGAGACCTAAACCAAGCAAGGTTCAAATCCAATTTGATTTATTATCTACCGTGGTTCTGTCATTTCAAAAGAGAAAGGGGTGGTTGAAAGAAAGATCCATCATGATAAACTGAAGCCCTACTCTTTTAGCCGAGGGTTCCCTTTATGGCGTCTGCCCTGAGTCTTAGCGAATCCATTTCGTCTTCAAAATTAAGGCAACTGTCACTAACCTTTTCAGGGTTGCTAAGGGAACAACGCCCTTCTTTGTAGTTTATACATGTTTTTTTGTCACAAGACATTTGGCTCAAAAATGTTCCCCAATACAAAAGAGGTTAGGAAATACTTGAGTGTTTTTGAGAACCCACACCGTACCAGAAGAACCCAAAATAAGTAAAAGCTAAAGTTAGGTTCTATAGCGCCAATACTTGGGAAGGTATAACTATAGAAAGTTAACCATAAAGGACCCCATAGCGCATGGTGGGAAGGCATGCGCTGAGTCTTTCCGTTTCTTTTTATCCTTGCCACATCTCTCGTTGCCTCACCTTTGGTAGATTACCTTCGAGCGGTCTTTTTCACCTTTGAGAATATGGTGAGAGAATAACTTGCCATAATTGAGTAATTAGTTTTAGCTTTCTATAGGGAGAGGGTATCCTATTTACAACCAAATCCCATTGTAAAAATTATCCTCTATAGCTTTCCTTTAACCCTGAGCCTCATAAAGGAGCTATGAAGGATGATCAATTTTGTAAGCACTTTCAGATTTTTTTTATTCTGTGCCTTTGAGCCATAAATTCGATTTTACAGTCATGAAATAAGCGATTTTGGAAGCAAGTTTTGAATAATATGGAGAATAAAGAGGGATCGAACTCCGATAAGCAGGTCCCTCATATTTTTGCTGTCCTCAACGAAGACCCTTGAAATGTTAAACTACACACCATCTTATCCCAAAAACGCATAAGGTTCAGGCAAATGCAAAAGTCAACTTGTTAACGTTAAGCTGTTCTTAAGCGTAAAAGATTGTGCAAAAACGCGTTCAAATCGTGCTATCTTAACATGCAAAAGGTTCAAACAAGAGCACACCCAACATAGAGATAGTTCACAACCTCCAACCCTTCAAACCATCTACAACCAACATTTCCAATTTAAAGCCCAATCCAACCGATTTTTTTCCCAAAAAACCGAAGAATTGAACAATCTAGTTCAATTTAGCCAAATTTAACCTCCATAAAAGCACTATAAAGCAGACATAAAAGTAGCAAAGACTTATGTGACAATCATTTCTAAAGGTATAGCGGCGATAAATGTGGTTTTGAAAAAACCGCGAATGCAAGAGGGCGTTGTTGTTTTTCTTGATGCTTTAGGTGTGAAAGGAATCTGGGCTAGAGCGGAGCCCGAGAGCGTCATTAGTTCTTGGGAAGGTGTTCTGAGGCGATTGCAGGAATCAATAAAGAAGTCGCCAAAAATAGGAAGCATAGGCGACAAGCCTGAGTCATTAGATTACAATATTTCCGCATTCTCAGACACTGTCATTATTACTTTAAAATGCAAGGATGACCCAGCTGCTCACGTTCCGCTTGTAGCAAAAATTGTCTCTGAACCCTTCTTCTACGCTTTAGTTAAGGGCATCTATTTCAGGGGCGTAATCGCCATTGGGAAGTTTTACCTATCAGACACTCTTGTGATTGGACCAGCCATCGATGAAGCCGCCGAATGGTACACTCAGGCCGAATGGATGGGCGTATCAACAGCTCCAAGCGCCTCTTTTGGCTTATCCAGGCTTGAAGACCAAAAAGCAGACATTTCCAAATGGTTTGTCAAATATGATATCCCCTCCAAGGCTGGAACTCAAAAGAACGAGTGGTCTCTGGCGTGGCCTAGAGAAGCACCAAAAGAACTGATATCACAGAAGAATTTAAGCACAAGAGGGCTAATCCTTGATGCCTTCGCAAATCGCCCAATCAGCGTTTCCGCAGCTCAAAAATACAAGAATACATTAGCTTTCTTTGACTACGTTACTGGAGTTGGAAGTAACCGGAAATTTTCTGAGTAAAAAGACTATTTTTTGGTTGAGTGAGAAACGCTAAACTTTTTCAAAATATCTATCTCCGAATCACTCCCAGATTTTATCGTATCTTTAGAAGGTTCGTTTGGCATCCTTTCTTTAAATAGGATATTATGTGCCAACCTAAGCAATTCCTCTTTTGTTTCAAAAGAAACCTGCTCCTGTTTGCCAATATCTAAAGCCTCGTTTTCCAGTTGAACTACGATTTTTCTGCCCATGTTCCGATGTCTAAAGTAAACGAATTCTTTACCGCCCTGCTTTCTTGCCATATTAAGTTCTTTTACTAATTCAGAGGATAGCTCGAAGCCGGGAGTCATAATGAGTATGAAGATTTTGCTTTCTTGCAAAGCTTGGTCTCTTATTTTTGCCCACTCTACCTGCCCATCAACCATCATGGGAATGTCTTTGCTGTCGAGAAAAGTGCGCAATCCAAGCTCTTCTAAGCCAACTTTGAGGTGGTCGGCGAAGTCTTTTGCGGAGCTTTTCTTGTAACATAAGAAAACGTTGAACGGTTTGATGGTTTGTTGAATTGGGGCAGCTGTGGGAGCTGCGATTTTTGGTGCTTCAAGGATTGGTTGAACCGTTATTGTGAGAGGTCTTGAGCTGCAATTTTTTGGTTCCCCCAAATCGTTAAGATATGTAACTTGAGGGCTAAGGATGAAAGTGCTATTTTCAGCTGTTTTTGCTTTTACAGTTAACTTTACGGTTTTAACTTCGAAACGCGCAATAGCTGTATCTTCAAACTCAATGTTGCCGTCATAGTTGACGTTGCAGTTGGGTGAAGCGTCGATGATTTCTAGCTCTTTGGGGAAGCCATCAACTTTTAGAATTGTGCCGGGAACAGTTGATACGTTTACTAGATAAAGCCGCACTTGAAACGGCTGGTTTACCTTTGGTCTTGTAAGCGTCAAAATACTTGGTAAAATGTTAACGTGGCTGAATCTTTGTCTGGCAGCCTCAAGAATTCTTTGTGCTTCCTGAAGCTCAGCCTGGGCTTCTCTCATTCTGTTCTGTTTACCTAGTGCCCAAGCGTAAAGTTGCCTTGAACTTGCCTCCATAAAGGGACTTGGGAAGAACGTTCGGATAACTGTAAGCCAATCGTTAAAGATCTTATCGCACTTTTCGTACTCTTTTTTTGAAGCATAATAGGTTAGCATCACTGGAGCCATGTAGATTTGGCTAGGAGCATTTTGCAAGATGTATTTTGGCAGGCTCATCAATTTAGCGTAGTACTCATCAACATGGGCGATGTCATCGGCAAGCGCATGGGCGACAATAAGGATCCCATAAACGGCCCCAGCGTATAGGCGGGAATCAGTTTTCTCAAAGTATTCAAGAGCTTTGAGAGCTTTTGAGATAGAGGCAGCGGGATTCTCACTCATCAAACCCATCGCCTCCCACACGTAAGCTGGGAACATGCGAACATAATCCCAAATCTTATAGTGCTCGTTTACTTCAACTGCCTTTGCAAACATACGATTTGAGTCTTCAATTAATGAGCAAGCTTGAAAGCTGCCGCCTGCATATGCATATGCTTCAAGTTGAGAGCGAAAATCACCCAGCTCATTGTACATCGCTATTGCTCGTAATGCATTTGCAATACCGGTTTCTAATAGGCCCACTATGCATTGCCCGAAGCCTAGCCAAACCTGAATGTGTGCCGCGTCTTCAAGTGAATTTTCCTCTTCAAAGATCATTAGGGCTTTTTCATCAAATTCTTTGGAAGTTAACCAGTCACTTGGTGACTCAAAAACAAAAGCCTTGGTATAGAACAGCCTACCAGTTTCCAAGCGGTCAGTGTTGGCAATTTGCTCTGCCTGTTTAGTAAATGATCTTTGCTTAGAAATATCGCCTTCATAAAAAGAAGCTTTCAACCCTTTTCTTAGGGCGCGTAGTTTGGCAGCTCCTGTTTGGATTTGAGCTAATTGCTCATAGATGGTTACGGCTTGCTTGAAATTGTCGCCAGCAGCATATGCGTCGCCCAGCCCCTCCAAGGCTACAGTCTTTTCTTGGGAGTACTGGGGGGTTTGCTCAACCATTTGTACGACGAAATTAAACTGTTTGATTGCTTCGGCGTTGCTCCATTTTGCAAGCGCATCCTGGCCTGCAGCGAGCGAATATTTTAATGCTTTGTCCTTGTTTGCGGCTTGAGTATAGTGATACGCCAAATCGCTCAGGGGAACATTGCCGTTGATACTATTGTTTTCAAGTCTTTCTGCAACCTTGCCATGATACACCCTTTTTAGGGCTGGAGAGATATCATCGTAAATTGCATCGCGAGTTCTGCCATGGTCAAAACGGTAAAGTTCTCCTTCGCAGCGAACAAGCGAAGTGTCCTTTGAGATAGCATCCAAAATTTTAATGACATCTATCTGATCCTGACCCAGCACAAAAGCCAACAAGCCAGCATCAAATTTCTCGCCTAAAACAGACGCCATTTCAAGAACATTTTTCTGATTGCGACCTAGCGCGCTTAGTCTTTGCAGAATGATGTCTTTGATTTTTGGCGGTATCCCTATCGCGTCGCTAGTCAGACGCCACTGGTTCTGTTCTTGAATTAAGCCGTTGCCCTCATTTAGCATTCTTAAAGACTCAACGATGAAAAGGGGGTTTCCTTGGCTTTCTTCCGCGAGTTTCTGCGCGAGGTCTTGTTGCAGCTCGCCTCCAAGCATGTTCTTAGCAAGCGTAGAAACGCCCGTCTGGTCGAGGCTTTTGACGGTGATTTCTTTAATTGTGTCTTCGCGTCTCATCAATCGGAGGGTTTCCACAAGCGGATGTGGCCTGCCTTCAACGTCAGCAGCAAGTTGTTCGCTTCTAAAAGTGGCTAGAACAAGAACCTTCTCTGAATTTACGGTTTTGGCTAAGTAATGCATCAGAGCTAAGGAAGCTGAATCTGCCCAATGCAAGTCATCAATGAACATGATTACGGGTTGTTTGGCTGAAATCGAGGCAAGAGTATTTGCTACAGCTGTGAAGGTTTGGTCCTTCCACACCTGAGGAGTTATCATTTGAGTCCGTCCGAACTCTCCAGTCTCCGAGGGCCCCATCAGCCAAGTTTTTATTTCTACCTCTTTTTGCTCGGGCTCCGCTGAAAAATATCGGTTGAAAGCTTCAAAGAAAGGAAAGTAAGGAACCGCGGCATTGCTAAGGCACCATCCAGTCAGAATAGTTACTTTTTGTTTTTTTGCTTGGTTCAAAAACTCGGTGATAAGCCTGGTTTTTCCTGCTCCTGCTTCTCCAGACACAAAAACTATGGTTCCTTTGCCGTTTACAGTTGAGTTCAGGAAGGAATGTAGCTCTTCAAGTTCATGCTCTCTCCCAACTAGAATAGGCTCAGCCAAGACTTTTGAGGTCACAGTTCCACCAAGCCTTCAAGCTTCAAAAGCAGAAGACCTATGCTTGTTATATATTGAGTTGGAGGAGAAAAGTTTTTGCATTTTGTCCCTGCTAAAGCTGGGATTAACTACAAAAAAATGGAAAATGCTCTTTGAGTTATGAAAATTTTTTCTTTCTTTTTATTACGAGCGCTAAAGATCCAATTGCAAGAACAATAGCTGCCATTATTGCAATTGTTGTCACCATTTCAGTGGCACCTATGTTTTTAACATTTCTTTGAGGCTGCAAAGACCCAAAATTCGAGCTTGACGGCGCAGGAGAAGATGTTGCTGGCGATTCTATAGATGAAGTAGATGGCGTTACTTGTATAGTGGGTGTAGGAGATGCTCTGTCAATTATAGTAGATGACGGAGCTGGTCCAAAATGATTTGTTTGGACGATAAAAGCGTCGTCGGAGTAGCCTTGGCTTTCCCATTTGCCTTTAAAGTCATAGTTAACGAGTATAATGCTTTGCACTTGGGATACCCACTTGTAGCCCCAGCGACCAGGTACAACTAGCCGTAGCCCTTCATTTAAGGGTACGCCGTCTTTGGCATAAGCTAAAATCACGTCGTCCTGCATGGCAAGGTCAATTGACAAATCTGAGGAATAGCCATCAGACGCATACAGAGCAACCTTCACTGCCTCTGGGGAGACGCCTGTTAGGCTTAACAAGTCCCAAAATTTGACACCTTCCCAAAAGCCCTGCTCAAGAACGACATTAGGAAAATCCACACAATAGATTTCAGCTGAAACGGTTGTTTTTGGCATGGCTTGCAGATCCGCTAAGGTAAAATTTGATGGCTGGTCAACATAGCCAGTTATGCTTAATTGGGAGTCGGTTGTGTCTGCTTGGGTGTTAGGTATGGTATAAAGGAAGAGGGCTACTGCTGTTGTTGTGAGCAAGATAATTGTAGCTAATAGAAATATTTTTTTCATTTACGAGTTCCCCGCTTTCTCGTTATCAGAAATTATGACACGTGGCATATTTAAGGTTATTTAAAGAAAAAACTGCAAAGCAGCCAATCAAAATCAAAAATTTCATCGCAACCAGTCAAAACAAGAAATAAAGCAAATTATGGAAACTTTAAATCATCACCCCACAATAATGCCTTAAACTGAATCCACGAGACCCGTGCATGTCGCTAATACCAGAAATTTCCAACCCATATTTGGGAGCATTCGCTGGAGGATTAGTATACGGATTAGTCGTCTGCACAGCCTCATGCTTACCCTACATTGCCAGCTACATCGCAGGCATCGGCGCTGGCTTTCGCAAAGGCGTCGCCATCACAATGATTTTCAGTGGAGGAAGAATCGCAGGGTACGCTGTAATCGGGGCGCTAGTAGGTTTATTTAGCGGTTTGTTTAGGCTAGTTGTTTCTCAAAGTGAGATTTCGCCCTTTCAAGTTTATTCTTCGCTGGCGTTTGGCGTTATAACCATCGCAATTGGAATCTTTGTTCTGCTCAGAGTTAGAACACCAAAATGCGACTGCACCCCACAGGATAGCAAAAACTTTGGGGCGTCAACGAAGAAAGGCAGGTTTGGGGTTAATTTTGGAGCTTTCTCTTTGGGCTTAAGCAGAGGACTAATACTGTGTCCCCCGCTGGTGCTGCTGCTGCTTTATTCAGTGCCCTTCTCCAACCCCATCGGCAGTGTGGCTTTAGCAATCCTGTTCGGATTGGGAACCACCTTGTCCCCGATACTTCTGGTAGGCGGAGTCATGGGGTGGCTCCTCAACAAAGCACCTCTGTTTAAGAAGTGGGTTTCAATAGCAGGAGCCGTAGTACTGATACTGCTTGGAATCGGCACGCTCATAAACTCACTAATCCAACTATTATAGCAACAGGTTAGCAATAATCAAATAGGTGACAGAAAATGACAACCGAAAACCCTGAAAAAAAGTATATGCCTGAAGTCTCAGCCAAAGAAATCAAAGAGCTAAAAAAATCCATACAGGTTGCTTCTGAAAAAGTAATTGCAGACAACATTGCACGCATGAAAAAAGCTGACCCCAGAAGACCTTTCGCTATGATGTATTTTGATGAGATTGCAAACCTGTTTGGTAAGCGTCAAGAGGAGATTGCTGCTGAGAAGGCAAAGGGCAAAAAAGTTATCGGTTACACCTGCCTGTTCGCTCCCAATGAGCTGATTTTGGCTGCAGACGCAATACCTGTAAGGGTGAATTCGGGCTGGTATGATGCTTCCAAACTCGGCGACAGAGTTGTGCCAGTGGAGGTTTGCCCAGTAATCCGCTCAACAATTGGCGCAAAAATGATTGAGCTCTCACCCTTCCTTGAGCAAAGCGACGCCTTGATAAGTGTGTTAACCTGCGATGGCATGACTAAATTTAGCGAAATAATGACTGATTACAAGCCTGTTTGGGGCATGAACGTTCCAAGAATAAAGGATTCTGAGCATTCTCTGCGTTTTTGGAATGAAGAGATAAGGCAGATGAAGACGCAGATTGAAAAATTCACAGGCAACAAGATTGGACGCAAAAACCTCAAAGCCGCCATCGAGGAAACACAGAGAGCGACAAGGGCTTTTAGGCGGCTACAGGAGCTGCGGAAGGGGTCACCAGTAATTATGGGCAGGGACGCCATGCTTGTTAACCAAGCGTATTTGTGGGATGACAAAAAACGGTGGACAGAAAAAACCGAGGCCTTGTGCAAGGAGCTTGATGGTAGAGTTCAGCGTCATGACTGGGTTTGCCCGCCAGACACCCCTCGAGTATTAGTGACGGGAACACCGATGTTTTGGCCTGACAACTGGAAACTTCCAACCTTGGTGGAAGAGGCGAATCCAAAAGGAGTGATTGTGGCGGATGAGTTGTGTTCTGGCGAAAGAATCTTAAATGACCCTATTGGCATTGATGAGTGGAGCATGGATGACATGTTAAATGCCATTGGAGACCGTTACCTGAAGGCTTCCACCTGTCCCTGTTTCACCTCGAAGGATGGCAACGAGGACAGGCTTAACTGGCTAGTTAACAAAGTCAAAGAATACAACGTCCAAGGAGTAATCTACTACGTGGTCCGCGGATGTGTACTCTACGCAATGGAGTATACTCGAATAAAGAAAGCTCTCGACAAGCTGAATATTCCAGTTTACTACCTTGACACAGAATACACAAGGGAAGATGTTGGGCAAATGAAGACTCGTGTTGAAGCTTTCCTTGAAATGTTAACTTCAAGAGTAGAAATCTGATGATTACCTGTGGAATGGATTTAGGCACGCAAAAAATAAAAGCCCTTATCCTCAAAGACGGCGTTGTTGTTGGACGGGGGTTGGCGTTTTCAGGTTTTGATCCAACTGCAGCGGCTCGGCTATCAGTGAACGCAGCACTAAAGCAGGCGGGCATCGACCTCTCAGCAATTCAAAGCTTTCTGGCTACGGGTTCAGCAATGCATCTGGCACCATTCACCAAAAGCACTATAAGCATGATGGGTGCAGACGCAAAAGCGGCAACCCATATTTTCCCAACGGTAAGAACGGTAATTGACGTGGGCGCAGAAGAGGCAAGAGCCGTCAAATGTGATGAGCGAGGAGTTATGTTGGATTTTGTCGTTAACGAACGCTGTGCAGCTGGTGCAGGCGCTTTCATTGAGGCTATGGCAAGAGCACTAGAGGTTAAAATGGAGGAGATGGGCCCACTCGCCCTTAATGCAGACAGGGCAAGTCAAATAAACGCTTCCTGCGTGATTTTTGGCGAATCCGATGTCGTTTCGCTCATCCATCGACAGGAGCCCAAAGCGGAGATTGCAAGGGCGATTTATGATGCGATGGCGGACCGAGTTAGTTCTATGGTTCATAGGTTAGGCGTCAACCCTGAGGTTATCTTGGTGGGCGGTGTCGCGAGAGACGTCGGGTTTATCGCTTCACTAAACAGTAAGTTGGGTGTTAACGTACTTGTTCCCCAGTATCCAGAGTTTGCAGGTGCATTAGGTGCAGCCTTAATTGCGGCAGGAAGAATAAATAAATGACAGGTAAACCTGATGCCCCTGAGTTTTGGCGTTGGAGCGAATACCACCGCGTTCTGCCTGACAAAAAATGGACTATCAATGATACGATTACCGCTGGTGTGGATGTTGGCTCGGTAGGGTCGAAGGCTTCAGTAATGATTAATGGTGAAGCTTACAGTTGGGCGATAATGCGTACGGGCTCAAACAGTCCTGACAGCGCTAATAAAGTACTGGATTGGGCATTAGCTGGCACCGGGCTCAAAGTAAGCGACCTCAAATATACTGTCGGCACAGGCTACGGCAGAGTTAACGTGCCAATGGCAAACAAAGCCATAACGGAAATCGCCTGCCACGGCAAAGGAGCCAACTACATCTGGGGACCCAAAGTCCGCACCGTCTTGGACGTCGGCGGACAGGACATCAAAGCCATACGCATCGACGAAACAGGCAGAGTTCTCTCCTTCCTAATGAACGACAAATGCGCCGCTGGAACAGGCAGAGGCATGGAAGTTTTCGCAGACCTGCTGAAAATCCCAATTGAGCAAATCGGCGAAATCTCTCTTCGGGTTGATGAGGAGCCCCCCCCTGTAAGCTGCACTTGTGTGGCTTTTGCGAAAACTGAGGCTGTGGGTTTGCTCCGTAAGGGCTGGTCTAAAGAGATGGTGTTGGCTGCTTACACTCGGGCGATGGCGATTCGTATGGCGAATTTGATTAACAGGGTAGGCTTGGAACGAGAACTCGTCATCACAGGCGGACAATCCAAAAACATCGGCATTGTAAGCAGAATTGAAAATGTTCTGGGCGTTAAGTGCTTGCAGATGCCTAACTGGCAGAACTACGGATTAGACCCGATGGTTGCGGGAGCGTTTGGCGCGGCGCTTTTTGCCAAAGCGCTATATGAGAAAACACAGAAAACATAGGCAAGTGACTATGTGTGATTATGCATTATGGTTATAGCGATGGTTCGGGTGAGTACTACATTATAATAGACACCGACAAATGCAACAGCTGCGGAAAATGCATACGAGAATGCCCCCAAAGCACTCTTTGGCTTGAGTCAGTCTTCATTGATCTTGAGGACAAAATTGTCGCCTCAGTCAAGGAAGAGTTCCGTCGAAAAATAAAGTATGTCTGCGCAGCCTGTAAGCCAGAAAGCGGCATCACCCCATGCATATTAGCCTGCGAAAACAAAGCATTAATTTGCACTTGGAAAACTTGGTGATTTTTCTTCCAACCAATTCCTCGAATTCATCATTGTCTTTCCTGCAAACTTTATCGAAAGTGCATCCTCATATGGGCAAGCTTCAACGCATCTAGCGCAGAGTATGCATCTTGATTCTGTTACATCGCCGCCTTTTTTGTTAAAGACATCCGTGGCTTGGGTTGGGCATACACGCTTGCAGACTCCGCATCTGGTGCATTTTTGCTCGTTTTTCTCAAGTTTGGTTAGGGCGATTTGTTTGAAGGGTTTGAATGTGCTGAACAACCCAGTTAAGGCTCCGAGAGGGCAGATTCTACACCAGAACCGCCTGTAAGCTATGGCTAAGATGCTCACTATAATTAGGATTGGGACGTTTATTGAGGTCAGGTAATAGCCAGTTATCGCCAATGGTCCATAAACTATCTGCTGGACATAAGACCATTTCATAGAGCCAACCGCACACTCCGCCGCGATGCAGAGCGGTCTCATGGGGCAAACAAGGCAGTAAGGCTCGTTTATGTTGCTTACGATACCTGCCTCGGCGCCTTGAGGTCCGCCAGGTATGGTGCCTGGGATTATCTGAGTGCCAAAAATCGAGTACGAACCAAATATAACGCTAAGAATAAGAAATGCGGCAATTATGATGTAGCGTGATTGCCCAAGAGCAGTGTTTGATTTTTCGGAAAAGCTCAAGTGGTGACGTTTTGCTGCTTTGCGAATTCTTGTCAATAAATCCTGATATAATCCGAAAGGACAGAGCCAGCCGCAGAAGAATCTGCCTAAAATGACGGACGCTAAGGCTATTGAGCCGATAACTATACCGATTTTCTCTAAACCAGAAGTTGAATAAAGCACTTCATAGCCGCGGGGAAAATTCCAAAACGGGAAAATGTAGGCTTGAAGCTGCCAGAGTGGGCAAGTGACTGTTCGCCCGTTCGGAAAGTAACATGCTAAAACAGGGAAGGAAATGCCGTCAGGAAACTGATTGCCTAAAATGTTAGCGCCAAAGAGTCTGTCACGGGGTGAAGGACCTAAAGGTTGCCAGATAGGTTGATCAAAAGGACCTATTATGAGCCCCATAAAAATAGCTATGATGGCAACTATTTGGATGAAAAGTCTGAGGGAACTAACGTTTCTTGTTTTGTTTTTTGCCAATCTGTGGATAAGGTAGACGCCGAGCGCTGACAATAACAAAAATATCGGCAGTGCTAACTCCGCTGGAATTTCCCAAGTCATTTTTCGACTCGCTCCTTTCGCTTGAACCAGAACTTGGGGCGGCGAGGTTGATTATCATCCTTTTGAATTGTTTTTGGTTTGGTTCTCATGCAAATAGCGGCAGTTACCATTGTTAAGGATACGGCAATTACTGTTCCGATGGCTACTGAATGTGCTTGATAGAAAGGCTGGTCTGAAGTGTCTGCTGCTTCCATGTAATACCAATGTGAAATACTCACGTTTCCGCTTACACGGTTAACAGTCACGCTTCCGTCAGGATTAACATGCCATTTGTCTCCAGCAGACCAAAAAGTGTTACCGCTAGCTGAAACAACCCAGTCACCTCCGCCATATTTGGCGGCTTTAGAACCAAGTCCTAAATCGAAAGTCTGCCTACCGTCACCTTCAGCGAAATAACGAAGGGTAATTCGTGAAGTAAAGTTTCTGCAATAATAAATTGTGACGTCGGTGTTTTCGGTTGCACATTTAAAGTTTGGAAGCGCAACTGAACCGTTAAGTCGCAGGTTGGTAAAAACCCATGTGTTATCCTGCAAGGTTGCCGTCTCATAGGTGCCGTTTACCGCAAAATTGATTGATCCATCGAGCGCTGGAATTCTAAAGACGTCGGAAGGATCAACGTTTACCTGATTTTGAGCTTCGACCATGGGAAAAGCAAGCGGAGAAACAAGGAAAATCGCTAGCGAAACAATTCCGACATAGAGTTTGCAATGATTTAAGGTTGCTAAGCCTTGTCACCCGCTCAAACCATTAATTACTGGACCTTTGGCTATAAAACTTTTCAACTTTAATGAAATTTTATGCAAAAAAGTTATAGCATCAGAATAGAAAAAGAAATTGTGGGAAGTTATGAAATCGGATGTTTTAAGGGCAATAGAAAAAGACTCAATTCCGAAGTTTGCAAAACAGCTCTCCGCCGTTGACATCGCTTTTCTTGTTCAAAACCTAAACGAAAAGGACGACATCCTCAGATACAACGCTTTTTTGCTATTACAGGCTAGCTCAATAGAGCTTCCATTTGTTTATGAATATTGGAGCGAGCTTTACGAAAAATTAGAAAACTCCAATTCTTACCAGCGTAGCATTGGCTTGATGCTTCTGGCTGAGAATGTGAGATGGGATAAGGAATGCAAGTTCAAGGCAGTCATTGCCAGGTACCTTACCTGCTGCAGTGATGAAAAATTCATAACTGCAAGGCAGGCAGTTCAGGGACTTGCAAAAATTCTGCAGGCCACCGATAGGTATGATAATTTGATAAAGCAGAAACTTACGAATTTGCAGCTTGCACAGTATAAAATGAATCAGCAGAGACTGTTGAAAAGAGACCTATTGAAAATTTTTGAAATTTTGGAGAAAAGGTCTAATCTATGGAAAAAATGAGTCTGTGCATAGTGTGCAAGCGCCAATTCTAGACAAACAAGCGTAATCTATGGCTGAAATCGCTAAATAATTCTGAATTTTTGCTTTTTAATCGTGCTAAGGCAGTAGCGGGCTCTTTTAGAAAAACTTTAATTATTTCAACATGATTAATTCTAATTTAAGGAAGATTTACCAGCATAACTCTTCCTTTATAATTTTAAGGAGTAAAAAAACAGATGGAATTTTCGACAAAATCGTCGATGGCAGCTACGACATTTTTGCTGACTTTTATTATGCTAGTTGCTCTCGCTTCGACGCAAAACATGGTTAGAGCTCAAACTCCTGATGAGCTGCAAATAGTACACGGAGGCTCAACTGACCTAACTATCCCAGGCATGCCAATCTTAAAGCCCCTTCCAGCCGGCGTAACACCACAATACACCATAAACACCACAGCATACCTGAGTTTTACACCGAACCCAATAGGCGTTGGACAGCTACTACTAGTTAACATGTGGACCACCCCGGGAATGTATCATGCATTCTACGCAAACGACTACACAGTATCAATTCAGTTTCCAAACGGATCAACCATCACAGTGGGTCCATTCAACTCCTACTTAGGCGACGCATCAGCTTGGTTGCAAATCCCTGTAGACCAAGTTGGCACTTGGAGGTTCAAATTGGAATATCCAGGAACTTACCTTCCAGCAACAAACTACACTGACAGGCCAGGCGGCTTTGGCGCAAGTCTATTCGGTACTCCAGGCAACCAATACTACCTCGGAGCTTCAGTATGGTACACACCGTCCCACACTGATTGGCAAAACCTAACAGTGCAGCAAAACTTTGTTTCATCATGGCAAGACCAACCCTTCCCAACTGGGTACTGGACAAGACCTATCGAACCGAACAACAGAGGATGGGCCAATAACGTTGGCAACTATCCATGGAGCGGTGTTATCTATTACCCGAATGGACGCATTCTATACTCAAGCAACTACAAATTTACTGCATATGTAACCGCGCCTAACTCTGCACACATCGCTTGGAAGCGCCAAGGAGCAATAGCTGGCATGGTTGGGGAAGGATTTGGCAGTCAAGCGTTTACTGGCACCAGTTCTCAGCCGAGCATTATTTTTCAAGGCAGAGCTTATGAAACATACACTAAACCGGGAACAGGGTCTACTGCAACAACCTATCTCCGGAGCTATGATATTAGAACTGGACAGACTCACTGGGAATATCCTGTTCAAACCACAACTACACAGAGCTTCTTTGGTCCAATTGCTTCTCCAATAGCGCCAACATCCATATCTTATGAGTTCGGGTCAATCGAGGTGCCTGGAGCAGAAGCAAGAGCAGGCTTCACTGCAACCCTAGTTGCAACAACAGCATCAACAACAACTACTTCGGGGCGAATTCTCAAATTTGATCCAAACACTGGCGCCATTACCACGAACGTGACAGGTCTGCCACCCAACTGTGCAATCCAGCTGAGCGGTGGTGGAGGATTTTTTGGCGGCGCTGGCAACTTCCTATACAATGACCCATACGCACTTGCAATTCAAACAATTGGTTCTGGAGCAGCTGCTCAATATAGATTGATTAACTGGTCGATTTCAGGGACTTCAGATAACTTCACTTCGAGAATAATGAACAATATCACGTGGCCACAAAGCAGTTTAGGAACTTGCGACTTTGATGCAGGAATAGCTGTCACCGCTAGCTGGGTAACCCCACCTGGAGGACAATGGTGCATCGGTTACGACATTCTATCTATAGATCTTAAGACGGGACAACAATTGTTCCGCATTGTTTCCAACGATTCTTTGGCAGACAACATTCAAACACCGTCCTCGCTCGTTGTTAACAGAGGCAAAATTGCTTTAGCAATGCAAAACCTGCACTGGTCCTTCTTTAACGGGCGCACAGGGCAAAAACTATACCAAACACAACAAACAAATTACCCGTGGGGTCTTTGGTGGGCTTATGCAACCTCGTCCTATGATTTCAATGAGTCAAAGAGCGCAGTTATAGCAACCTCTTACTATGGTGTATACGCATTCGATTGGGACAACGGCAACATCCTGTGGAATTTCTCATCACCTTCGGTGCCATTTGAAGGACCATACGGAACTAACCCGTTCTTTGCGGGAGTCCAAATTGCTGACGGAAAAGTCTTCTGCTACAACACTGAACACACACCAACAGCTCCAATCACAAGAGGCTGGAGAGTATACGCTCTTAATGCTACAACTGGACAGGAAGTTTGGAGTTGCGGCACCCCAGGATCCATTGGTGCAATAGCGGATGGATACGCAACAGTAGCAAGTTACTATGACGGCTTCACATACTGCTATGGACCAGGACAAACCACTACCACTGTAACGACACCTGATACACAAGTCGGCAGCGGCATACCTATTGTAATTAAAGGCTCAGTCATGGATATATCCCCTGCACAGCCTAACACGCCTGCAGTCTCAGATGGATCAATGAGAACATGGATGGAATACTTGCACTTGCAAGCTCCAATAGACGGCACATTCCATAACGAAACAGTCACTGGAGTACCAGTAACCCTAACCGCGATTAACTCAGACGGCAGCGTAACTGATATTGGCACAGTAACCACCAACGGATACTACGGCACCTTCACCTATGCATGGACACCACCAGCAACAGGACTCTACACCATCATAGCATCATTTGCAGGCAGTAACTCATACGGTGCGTCACAGGCTGGAACAGGATTATCAATAGGGACCGCACAGGCATCATCAACCCCAACCCCGTCAGGCGGAGGCACTCAACCCGGAGCCGGAGTCTCATACAGTGACATTGCATTGCTCGTCATAGCCGCAGTTATCGTCATTATCATAGCCATCGCGATAGTCGGCGTACTAATAGCCAGAAGACGATAAAATCAAAAACACAAAAACCTCTTTCTCTTTTTTTTATTTGAGGCTAAAACTCAGCTCACTATGTTCCATTTTTTGAAATTTTCGTTTTTTCTCAATTAAATTTACTGAGTCCCCTGCAAACTCAAACTCCAATCGGCATATTAACAAGATGACAATAATTTAAAAGTGAAATGAAAAAGTCAGTAGTGGCTATAATTTTCGTTGTCATGGCAATTATTTTGGGCACTTCAATATTAACTTATTTGAACACAAATAATTCTTCATCAAGCTCAGCTTCGCCTACCCCAACGGCAACAATTACACCCACACCAACAATAACACCAATAGATTATACCTACAAAATAGTTAACACTTACCCGCATGACACAGGCGCCTTCACGGAAGGGCTGATTTACTCAGACGGGTACCTATACGAGAGCACAGGGCTCAATGGACAATCATCCATAAGGCGGGTAGACTTGACCACGGGCGATGTCCTGCAAGAGCACAGTTTGCCTTTGCAATATTTCGGCGAAGGAATGACCATCATCGACAATAGAGTTATACAGTTAACTTGGCAGTCAAACATCGGCTTTATCTACGACAAGAACACGCTTGCCGTTCTGAGCAATTTCACGTACCCAACGGAGGGGTGGGGCTTAACGTTTAACGGAACGCAACTAATTATGAGTGATGGCACAAGCAAGCTGTACTTTTTAAACGCGACAACCTTCCAAAGAACAGGACAAGTTTACGTCTATGACGGTGACTCACCAATCGTGAATATTAACGAGCTTGAATACGTGAACGGTGATGTATACGCTAATATTTGGCAATTAAACAAGATAGCCATAATTAACCCAGAAAACGGGCAAGTTAAAGGTTGGATAGACCTTGCAGGATTTCCTGCCCCACTGCAAACGGGTGATAATGTGCTTAACGGCATAGCGTACGACCAACAAAACGATAGGCTTTTTGTCACAGGCAAACAATGGCCAAAGCTCTACCAAATAGAACTTGAACCCGCCAGCTAAACCCCTTAATTAATCATTTTTGCGCTAAATAATAAGATAAAAATGCCAAAGGAAGCACAAGAACGTAGGAAATTAAAGTTCCAAGCCAGACGCCAAAGCTTGGAAACAAAAACCTAACGGCTACACTAAAAGGAATAATTGTCAGGATTCCCGATAACGCCAAGGGTTTAGTCATAGCTCGGGAGAAATCTGTTCCTCTAGTTTTGTTCAATATAATCAGGGTTGAAGTGAAAACCGCTGGAAACGCCGCTGCAATCCCGCCAAGGATGGGACCGCCAATTTGACTTAGAAGCACCGACAGCAAAACCAAACCGCCCGCGCCAACCCCACGCAAAACCACATCGCGAGTCCTGTAGAGTTTGACTTGACCCTTGAGGTTCTCAAGCTTCAACACTTTTCTAAAACAGAAATAAATCAAAACTGAAATCAACACTCCACTGGCTAAGCTTACCGCAAAATCTTTCAAGCCAAAAGCAACAATCAAACTTGAAACCGCAAACCAAACAAACATAGATGGAGCCTCTTTCAAACCCTTTTTTGGCGAAATAGGCGAACAAAAACAGGAAAGCAGTAGTGATTCCGAAGGCCAAAGGGAAAACAGTGGTTGCCTCAACCGCTACGTTTGAGAACTGGCTGATTGCTATAAAGAAAAACGAGAACGCTGACGTAGAAGGCAGACCTCCCAGAATACCGCCCAGCACGCTGCCTCTCTTTTCCGCGATGATAGTGATAACCGTGACCCAGAGGCTACCGACTGCGAACGCTAAAGCAAGATGTAGCAGAAAGATTATGGGGAGCATTCTTGTTGCACTTCTCAGCATTTTGGCGTAAGAGACTAATTAACTAGCTCCTTATGCGACATTGTATTGCGTAAAGTATTCGCGTCCATGATAACCAAGGGTTTTATGGCATACAATTATTTAAGGAAAGTAATCAGCAAACATTAAACACCAACATAAAAACTAACCATCAATAGGCGAGGATGGATGACTCTTAAAATAAGCAAAATTCTCTTGTTAACGGTCATAGTGGCAATTGCGTTCGCCTACAGATTTGCCCTCATGACAATGAATGGTTTCCCACCCGGAGCCGACATTGGATTACACGAAAGCGTCATAAAATCCGTCACCACGGCGCCAACAAACTTTTTCTGGAACTACTATCATATGGGCAGCGGCCTCTCATTAACAAATCCAGGCTACCACATTTTCGCAGCATTCATAACAACCATGACAGGATTACCCGACTATTTGGCGCAGGCTTTGGTAGCCACGCTTTTTTCCACACTTATAGTTGTATGCGCCTTCTTGATTACAAGACGAATCTGGGGTGACAAACCAGCCTTCATCGTTGCCATTTTAGCTACTTTCTCTGCAAGCGATATCGTCATGTTAAGTTGGGCTGGATACCCAAACATAATATCCCTATCGCTAATACCACTCGTTTTCTATCTATTCCTCAAACCGGAAAAGATAGGTTCTAAAAGCTATCTTCTAGTTTCTTCGATTCTTGTCAGCGCCATATTCTTAACACACATTTTCAGCGCCCTGATCTTTGGCGCAATAGCAGTATCTGCCCTCTTAGTTTGCGCTGTTTTTTGGAAGAGAACATGTGTGTCAAGGCATCAGGCGTTTTCATGGTTGCTGCCAATAGGGTTTGGCGCTCTGCTCGTCTCGCCTTATCTTGTCAACGCGATTCCAATCTATTTTAGTTCTGAGGGCACGATAACTGGCGCTGTTGCATCAACTATTCAGGCGGTTCTTGAAACGAGGCTAATTCCGTTGGAAATTGTCTGCTTAAGTTTGTTTTCTGCTATCCTGTTTTTTGTGTTTTCTAGATTTAGAACCGGCAAATTCTTGACTGTTCCCACAGTTCTGTTCGCTGCTTGGGTACTTATTCCAGTTTTGGCGACTCAAAGTTACCTTTTTGGAGTGTATTTGGATTACGAACGGTTTCTGTATTTTTTGGCGCTTCCAATTATCGTTTGTGTAGCATTAATAACTGTGAGTATTCCTAAGGCTGTTTCAGGTTTAGCACAGAAGCTTCAAAATTCAGGCAGAATAAAAACCAGTTTATGCATACAGAAAAAAGGTTTTATCGCCATATTATTGTCTGCCCTGGTTTTCGGAGTATTATTGACACCTCTTTTTGCTTTGCCAGTTTCATATAATCCTCAATACTCAGGGACTTACCAGGCTAATTTCTTTCAAGTTATGAATGTCCCGGAGTACCAAACCATCCAATGGGTTAAAAATAACACTCCTGAAAGCTCAGTGTGTGTTTCTGACGCGGAATTCGGCTGGTGGCTATCAGGGTTCGCTCAGCGCCCAACTTTAAGTGCGGTTAGCCCTCAATACTTAATTTTGCAGCACGAGGTTGAGCCAGCCGCAGTGGCAAGGAACCTTTTGTCGGCGGATTATCTTATTGATAACGGGCTTATTCAGGTCAAGCAGTCTGGGGCTTACGCGAACGGAAGCACCCGTGAAATTTATTCAAGCAACTCTTACTATCGCCCTTTGGTATTTTCCTTAAATGACACACAAATCGACTTAATGTACAAAGACAACGGCGTTCCCCAAGAGCTAAGCCTTCTAAATTTCACCGATTCAAGAACATCTGTAATAAGCAATGCTGATAGTGCTTCGTTTGTGATTACAAGGGAAAATCAGCATGTCAAACTCATTGAGGAAGTCACCATTTTTAAAGGCATCAGCTTTGCCCAAGTTTCCTTTACTACACAAAGTAAGGGTGATTCTACCGTTTTTGATTGGTTGCAGGTTCCCTTCCAAGCAAAAGGAGCAATAACACAGTACTCAAACACTATCACTATTGTTGACGGCTCATTGCATTTAATGAATCATCTGGTGTTCCCAGGCATGCAGCTTGGAATCGATTTGACGATGCAGGAGAACCCTGAAACTTACGAGCTTATCTTTAATTTGCATGGAAACTCGACCTCGCAGGCAAGTTTTTTTGTAGGACTCTCGCAACTTAACCCCGACCTTGAGGCAAAACAGCCAAACTACCTAAACAGCCTCATTGTTAACAACACCCAGAACTACCTTGAAAAAACCAGCAATCTGCCGCTTAACTGCTTCGACTACCAAGAAGCCATACAAAAATGGAATATATCCTACATTGCCATTCGAGACTTCACACAGTTGCCGAGATTTAGTGAGGACCCGTTGTTTTCACTTGCTTTCAAAAATGAACAAGTCGCCATATTCAAAATCGTAAAACCATAATTTACAGCAAGCAGCCAATACGGATTAGCATTTGTCGACGTCATGTTTTTATTACTGAAAGCTTTTAACGATAAATTACTATCTTTATAATTTAACAGTGACGCTTATGAAATTTGGTGAGATTGCTATTTTGCTAAGGGAAATTGTTGACAGGTGTCCAGACCTCGACGGAAGCACCATCACGTTGGTTCCACAGAAAGCCATGTACCCCCTCTACCAAGGATACCACATAAACATTAAAGCTAACTTCTCTAAGGAAAGCATGGGCTGCCTAAGAAAAATCGTTGAAGGACACGACTTGGTTATGCAGATTAAAACCGACTCCATCATAGTTTATGAAACCAGGCAGTAAAAACGCTTAATTTTCCGCTGCATAGACGATATAGCTTCAATCTAAAATAGCAAGGTTTTTGAGTGCCCGCTTCCATTCCTACCAAAGGTTGATAAATTTTGTCTAAAAGAGCAAAAAAAGCTGAAGGTTTAGAACAACACAAGAAACTGCAACGTGAAAAAGACCAGAAACGGAAAGAGAAAAAGCAGGTCTCGCTCCCAGCGAAACACGCCGCCAAAGGCAAAAAGTAAGCGCTTTGGTTTCCTATCCCAGCGTGGATAGAGCTCTAGGATGCTTATACAACCAGTCTTTCTATATTTTCGAACCTCGAATTTTAATAAATTTTCTCTTGAAGCGCTTGGGTTTTCAAAGAGGTAGCGTGATTGTGAATTTTGTTCCGCTGCCAAGTTGGCTTTCAAATGTTATGGTGCCGTTTAAGGCTTCGATTAATCGTTTAACGACGGCTAAACCTAATCCTTGCCCTTTAGATTTTGTTGTCATCATAGGAGCAGTTTAGGTTTGACTTCTTCAGGAATCCATCGCCAGTGTCTTCAACCGTTATTACCGCTTTTTCCAAAGTTTTGAAGGCGCTAACTGTCTGATTAAGCTAATCCTCATCTAAGAAAAGCATAAGCATTTCTTGAAAGAATGTCTTAATCTTTCATTTATTTTAAGCGTAAATTTGTTGAGGTTCCATGCCTGGGTAATGCCGTAAATGGCAATCTTCTTTTGGGCATCCTTCACAGCTACTAAAGTTTGCTTTTTGGCACGGCAATGTATAAGAGCGGTCCATGATGTGGTCACTTCCCTAATTTTATATTATATAGCGTGTCTTAATATAGACAGGCACTTAAAAGTTTTACTAAGCAGTACTATGGTTCGAAATAAGAAAATGGATTTGGATATATTTCGATTTTGGAAATATCCTTCTTAAGCCACATACCCGATTTCCTGTTTGAGGAGAAAGGAGAGCTTCTCACAAGAAAAGAAGTCTGTTGAGGTAAGTCATATGCTCGAAGAAATCTTTAATGAAATATTAGACAGCCAAGATGGCGACTACGTTGTTATAGCCCAAGTGCTTGCAGATATGAAACCTGCTGGCTGGTAGGGACATACATCATTTGTTTGCTTAGTCTTGCTGTTGAGATAACTTAAGCCTGCAAATAATTAGCATAAATTTTGTTGTTTCCACTACTAATAGTTCCAAGGCTGTTGGGACTGATGGAATTTAATACTTGTATCATAAATGGTTACTCAAGTGCTTAATCAAAATATTTATTATAATACAGTCCATTAATTTATTAGTCGATTTTCAATGAAAATAAGTCATCATGCCGATTTTCTAGTAGCGATATTCATTGTCATTATTACCGTTGTGCTCTCATTTGTAACGTACGACAGAATTATTCGCGTCAATTTCTTTATTGGAACCCTGCGCTTTTCTCATTGGCTTTCAATAATAGGCACAATGGGCATTGCAATAGCTACCCCTTCTTTCACTATTCTTAAGCACAGATATCCAGCTAATTGGACAAAAATTACTAGATTTCATATTTTCGGAAACCTGATCTTTTTTGCGCTTATATGCTTTCATTTTGCTACGCAAGTGGCAAGGCCTTTGTCTAATTTCCCAGAGTTAGGTTCCGGTTTAGCTATGTTCATAGCTATGAGTCTACAAATTATATCCGGATTCACACAAAGGTTCAGATCACAAAGAAGACTCTATAATGAAGCAATTAATCCTAAAACCAATAAATTTGTCCACGCAAGTTTAGTAATGGTTTTTTACCTCGTCATAGTTTTCCATGTTTTGCACGGACTTGGAATTCCTTAATGTTTTAGAAGCTGACCTTCTCTAAAGACTGTCACATCAATACTAAAATATTTTGTCCCTTGACCATTTGGTTGAAGGAAGGAATTTAAAATTATATTTTCTCTTTAAACGAAGAACAAAAAGCTTTTGTACAACTTGCGTTGAGTAACAACTTGAGGTTCAATTGCTTGCCAAAATTTCAAGTATACAAAGACGCTGCAGATAAATGTCGTTTTCGTATATTAGCAGATAACAACAAAATTGTGGCTGTTGGAGAAGCATATGAACAACATGCAGGCTGTGTCAACGGAGTCAAGAGTATACAGAAAAACTGCAATGCAGCCATTGAAGATACCACCATTGAAGGCGCCCCAAAAATACCAAACCCAAAATATGAGGTTTACAAAGACAAAACTAGCCAGTTCAGATTTCGCCTAAAGGCTAGTAACGGACAGATAATCGCTGAAAGCGAAAGCTATGAAACAAAGGAAGCTTGCCTAAACGGTGTTGATGTAGTCAGGAAAAGCTGCGACGCAGAAATCGAGGATCAAACCGTCACCACAGAATTTAACAAAGAAAATTTAAGCTCAAGTAAAGTCGATTCAGTAAAGCAAGTAGATTCGACTGTAACGGTACTAGCAGAACCCACGATAGCGGAATCAAATAAAAAAGATGAAATTCTAGAGGAACTCAAAAAAATTCGCGTAGCTCTTGAGAAAGGACCGCCACCACAACCGCCAAAAGGATTATGGAACGAGTTCAAAGACTTCTTAGCGAAATATAAGATTCTTGGTTTGGCTGTTGCTTTCGTTTTAGGTATCTACTTAGGCATACTTGTGCAGGCATTGGTAAAAGACTTTGTTATGCCACTCATCGGTTTAGCAATTCCAGGCATGGCTAATTTAGCGACTTACTCTGTTTCGGTTATGAGTCAAGTGTTCGGCATTGGCGACTTCTTAGTTGCTTTAATCACTTTCATTATTGTGGCATTTATTGTGTTCATTGCAGTGAAAGTAGCCAAAAGATGGAAAATAGACTTTTAAACTCCCATTTTCTTTTTTTGCTATCCTCAAGTTATTCCTAATCATAGTAGTCACTCTTTCTTTTCGTCTCTGAGATAGGACTTAAAGCTACTCGTATTAACCGCTATCGGCCGCTATATTTCATAGCAACTTTTAAATATTGTTATTGATAGAAACAAAAGTATGCAGAAAAAAAGCGATGACAACACACGCTTCAAATCAACAGTTTTCTATGCATTATCAGACCCAATTAGGTTAGAAATAATCAATTATTTGCGGAAAGGGGAAAAATGCGTTTGCGAGATTGTTCCAAGCTTAAACCTAATTCAACCACTTGTTTCCCGCCATTTAAAAACCCTAAAAGATGCAGGAATAGTCAGGTGCCGAAAAGATGGAACCAAACGCATGTACTCAGTAGTTGACTCAAGAATATACTCTGTCATTGATGCCTTGGACTCCGAACTCCTTAAAACTCTTGCAAAAGAAGCGTTTGAAAGCGTCACCTGCGGCTAAGGTGCCTAATATGGAGAGCAACGACCAACATACCAAAAAAGAGTTATCATTGGGACTTTGGGAAAAATATCTCACACTATGGATAGCAACCTGCATTATTGTTGGTTTGCTCGTTGGAAGATTTATTCCTGCTTTCGGGCAGTTTATGGAGTCATTAAAGTTTGCCCAGTTATCCATACCTATTGGAATATTGCTTTTCTTTATGATGTATCCAACAGTTGTTGGAATACAGTTTAGCGATGTAAAGAAGGCCGTGAGAAGCCCAAAACCGCTTATTGTCACCATAATCGCTAACTGGGTAATTGCTCCGCCGCTCATGACGTTCTTGGCAAACACGTTTTTCCCCGGTAACCCACAATACATTGCAGGTCTAATCCTTCTGGGCTTATCACCCTGCACAGCTATGGTTATGTGGTGGATGTTTCTTGCTCGCGGTGACATGGCACAAGGACTCATCAATACCGCCTTCAACGCCTTGCTTATGCTTGCACTTTACGCACCACTTGCAGCACTGTACTTGGGCGTAAGTAGCATACCAGTTCCATGGGACTTAATTGCAGTTAGCGTTCTGGTTTTCATCGCACTCCCAGTCGGGGCAGGGGCATTGTCGCGGCGAATAATTATTAAAAAGAAAGGAACTGAATGGTTCAAAGACAAGTATAATCCTATTGTAGGCAAAATCTCAATCGTTGCCCTCTTGTTAACCCTGATTGTTCTTTTCTCGTTTGAAGGGCAAACAATCCTTAACGACCCACTACTCGTCGCTCTCCTTGCAGTTCCACTTCTAATACATTACGCAATAATGATAGCGTGGACTTACCCAGTTGGGTACTTTTTAGGTTGGAAATATGAGAGTGCAATCGACACAACTATTATTGGAAGCAGCAGCCACTTTGAGGTTGCGATTGCTGTTGCTGTAACCCTTTACGGCATTGGTTCGGGAGCAGCATTAGCCACCGTTATTGGCCCATTGCTTGAAGTTCCGCTAATGCTAAGTTTAGTTAAACTGGGGCTTCGTACTCGAAGGCATTTTCCAAGAAACAAAAGTTCCAAGTAAATAAAAAGGTGTTTAGTGCTTAGCGAAATCTCTCATTGCGCTATGAAATACAAACCATTCACAAACATGAGGCAAAGACGAATGAATACTTCGTAGCATTCTAAGAACTGAGCATGCGACTGAACGGTTTGGGTTTGATGGTTTAAAATTATATATAATACTTATCATAGTCTCATGGAAGCACATTTACCACATATTTGGGGGAGAAGAGTTTGGATGAAGTATTAGATATGTTAGATAAAACTGCAAAGCGAATACAGAAAGTAGTGGATGACACAAAAGAAGCCACCTGGAAACAATCAGCAATCTACGAGCAAACAATTCAATCACCTGACGCATCTCAAGAGCAGAAAATCAAGGCATTCATCAAAAAAACCCGTTATTTGGACCAACTGGAATCCTTAAACTCGCAACTCAGCTTGCTTTATACGCTGCAGATTTTTGCCTTCAAGGTTAAGGTTCTCGAAGTCACCGTTGGCAACATAAACGACCAGCTTACTAAATCGGGAGTGCTGCTCAAAGGCGCCGAAATAGAGAGCATAAAGACAAATATTGACTCACTTAAAATCCTAATCGAAGCACAATACGAGTCAATGAAGGAAATACACGAAACACAAACCAAAACGCTCGACTACATACATTAAAACCCTTTTCTTTAAGTAAACACAACTCTTTTTCCCGTTACGCTCGTACGCCAGTAAACATAAACAGTCAAAAAGCAAATAGGCAAGCGCTAAAATTTATAGTAATCTTCTACGCAAGCTTTTTAGGCAAACCTTCACCTTAAACGCAAGCCCACAATTTCAAAAACCAATTAATTGAGGCATCTTACCGATGAGCCAATGGCATTCACGAGAAACCCAAGAGGTAGTCAGCCAAGTAGGCGTGAATCCACAAAAGGGCTTAACAGAACAGGAAGCTCAGAGGCGCCTCGACAGATATGGAAAAAACAGTTTAGTTCAACCCGGAGAAATCCGTTTCTGGAGCATTTTCCTCGAAGAAGTCACTGAACCTATGATTCTGCTGCTTATCGCCATCGGAGTGGTCTACAGCGTTTTAGGCGTCATAACAGGCACAGGCTTAACAGACGCAGCAACAATCATCATCATAATCATAGTACTTGTTTTAGCTGAAGTCTGGAACGAATACAGGGCAAAACGCTCCATATCTGACTTAAAACGGCTTGCGCCGCCAACCGCCACCGTTCTCAGAGACGGACAACCAAGGGAGATCCAAACTGATTTCCTTGTGCCAGGCGACATCTTGCTGCTTAAAACTGGGCAACGGGTGCCTGCGGATGCTCGGTTGCTTGAAGCTTTCGGCTTTGAGGTTGATGAGTCCTCTTTAACTGGTGAATCGTTTCCCGTAGCTAAAGACGCCACGGCACAATTGCCGAGCGAGACCAGAGTTATAGATCAAGTAAACGTGATTTTCGCTGGAACAATCGTCAATCGAGGCAGAGCCAAAGCAGTAGTTGTAGCCACTGGAGTTGGCACGGAGCTTGGAAGAGTCGTGGGTATAACCAAGGCAGCCAAAGAGCCTAAGACAGGCTTACAGCTTGCGATGAAACAGCTTTCGAAAACGCTCGTGTGGATTGCCCTGTTCTTCAGTATCCTTATTCCAATCTTAAGCTACCTGCGTGGCGTTCAAACCGATCCTGGGCTGGCAGTTCTCTATGGGCTGTCTTTAGCTTTCGTTGTCATCCCAGAGGAACTCCCAATAATCATAACTATGGTCTTGGGCGTTGGCAGCTATGCGCTCTCCAAAAAAGGTGCCATCGTCAAACGCCTCCGAGCCGCTGAAACACTGGGCAACGTAACCGTCATAGCCACTGACAAAACAGGCACCATAACAGAGAACAAAATGCGTCTCGAACACTTCTACTTTGACGGCAACCTCCGCAAAAGCCATGAGCTTGGGGAAAACGAGAAAGCCGCCCTTAAAACTGCACTTTTAGCCAGTGACGCCATCAGCAACACATCAGGCGCCGTGGCTTTGGGTAATCCTATGGCTCAAGCAATCCTGCAGCGTCTCAAGCAAGACGGAACAGACACTCAAAGTCTCGCCAAGGATTGGGTTCTCAAAGACGAGCTAAGCTTTGATGTTAAAAGAAAAATGGCTTCTTACATTTACCAGTACGGCAGCTCCATTGTGGTTCTGTCCAGCGGCGCACCTGAACGGGTCTTGGCTGGTAGCACAAAAATCCTTCTGCGAGGCGAAGAAACACCCCTCAACGAACAGCTAAAGGCTGACGTTAGCGACATGATGACCGCAGATGGCTCAGTCAGGTGAGAGACTTCTGAGCTTTGGCTACCACCGATTATCCGCTGACGCAGCTGTTGATAGGCAGAACCTTGAAAATGACATTGTCTTTGTTGGCATTTTGGGCTTTATTGACCCGCCACGCAAAGAAGTCAGGGGCGCAATTCAGACCTGCCAGAAAGCAGGCATAAAAGTCATGATGATAACGGGCGACCATCCTGAAACCGCCAAAACCATCGCCGCTCAAGTCGGCATTGCGAACCAAAAAGTGCTCACCGGCAGCAAAATCGCGAAAATGAGTGATGAAGCTCTCAAAAAAGCCCTGCGGGACACATATGTTTATGCTCGGGTTACGCCTGAAGATAAACTGCGGCTGGTGAAGCTACTTAAAGAGAACGGCGAAGTCGTAGCTGTTACGGGCGACGGAATAAACGATGCCCCAGCGCTCAAGGAAGCGCATATTGGGGTTGCTATGGGCATCCGCGGAACCGACGTGGCAAAAGAAACAGCAGACATGATATTAATCGACGACAACTTCTCCACTATACAAACCGCCGTCAAAGAGGGACGCAAACTCTACAGCAACCTGCGCAAAGGCATCCGCTACTATTTAGCTTGCAAAATAGCCCTCGTCTCCATCTTCCTAGTCCCAATCATCCTAGGCATCCCCCTGCCGTTCGCTCCAATACAAATCATTGTGCTGGAGCTCTTCATGGATTTGGCAGCATCCGCCACCTTTGTTGCTGAGCCAGGCGAAGCTGGAATCATGAATAAGCCACCGAAGAATCCCAGAGAGAAATTCATAAACAAAAGCATGCTAACAAGCATCGTTTTGGGCTCGGCAAGCCTATTTACCGCAGTTACTGCGACTTACCTATTTACGTGGTTCCAGAACCCCGTTACGTCGGCAGTGGTTCATGCGCAAACAGTTGCTTTTGCCACTTGGATGCTTGGGCATATCTTGTTGGCTTTGAACTTGCGCTCGGAGAAAGAGCCTCTTTCGCAGCTGGGTGTTTTGTCAAACAAGGTTATGGTACTTTGGGCACTGGTTGTGGTAGTTGTGTTGCTGGTTGCCACCAACGTGCCGGGGATTGTGAGTGCCCTTAAACTCACAAGCTTAACAGCGCCGGACTGGGCAGTCGTCATTGCAGCGGCGCTTGTTTCGACGTTTTGGATTGAAATTAAGAAAACCTTTCAGAGAAGCATTTAACTTTTAAACTATGCATGCCTATAGTGTGCCCATGGAAGAGAGAGGCGAAGGAGTTGCCGATTAAGTATTTTGAAGCTCCAGAAATCAAAAAACACGTTGATCAGCTAGCTGAAGAATGTGAGTTTTACCATGTTGTGCCTCAATTCGTTTTTTGTGTCCGCAGCAGAGGATCCAAAGCACGGCGCACCATCGCGCGGATTCATGGGTTAGGAAAGATTTGGCAAGGCGTACTCAACCTGCCCCCATCCTACACTATTGAGGTTATCTCGGAAGTCTATGACAACTTGAAAGCTGAGGACCAAGAGCGCACTTTAATTCATGAGCTTATGCATATTCCGGGTGGCTTCGGTGGCGGTTTTCGTCCGCATAAGGGCTATGTTGAACGCAAAAATGTTGAGGCGGTTTACCAAAAACTGCAAAAAGACCGCGGTGCAAAGAGGCAGGAAAAACCGTTTTTCAGGTAAACTTTGCCGTTTTCTGCATTAGGTTTTTAAGGTTCGGAGAAGAGGGTATAGAAAGTTACACCTTTAACACAGGGAAAAAAATAAAACCATGTGTGAGCAAAATAATGGCAAGCCTGCTCAAACTTGATTGCCAGGAAACGAGGTTAAATTATGAAACACGTTATGAAAAGTCTCAAACATAACGGCATATTCGTTCCAACCTACGATTATAAAGGCTTCAACATTAAAATCAACGGGCAAACCGTCAAGTTGACGCCTAAAAGCGAGCAGATGGCAGTTGCATGGGTAAGAAAAACCCTCTCCGTTGCATCTCCGCCAGACCAAGTTTTCAAGCACAACTTCATGCGAGAATTCCTAAATCAAATCAAAACAGAAAATCCCTCAGCCGCATACCTTCACACTTTTATTCCGAAATATCTTGCCAATATTGAGCATCCTTCTACAACCCTAAATAATGGCAATCAGCAGGCAAACCAAGAAATTGACTTTAGCCAAGTCTGCAACTACATTGAATCTGAAAAAGCCAAGAAGGAAGCTCTCACTAAAGAAACCAAAAAACAGCAAGCTGCAGAACGCAAAGTCAAACGCCTAGAATTCAAGGCGAAGTTTGGTTTTGCTGAGGTAGATGGACAGAAGCTTGAGATTGCTAACTGGACATCTGAACCTTCTTGCTTGTTTGCGGGTCGAGGGGATCATCCTCAGCGTGGCAAATGGAAGGAAGGCCCAAGCGAATCCGACATCGTGCTCAACCTGCCTCCTGACTCACCAAAACCTGTAGGAAACTGGAAGGGAATAGTTTGGGAACCAAACAAAATGTATGTGGCAAAGTGGGAAGACAAACTCACAGGCAAAATAAAGTATGTCTGGTTCAGCGATACCGCGTTCCTTAAGCAGAACCGTGAAAAAGAAAAGTTCCAGAAAGCTGAAACATTAGGCAAACAGATCAAAACCATCGAACAACACATCCTCAAAAACCTCAACTCCAATGATGAAGCAAGAGCAAAAGTCGCAACGGTTTCATGGCTAATTTTGGTGCCTAACATGAGGGTGGGCGACGAAAAAGACCCAGATGAAGCCGACACAGTTGGTGCAATCACTCTTAGAGCTGAGCACATAACTATTGACCCTAATAACGTTATACATTTTGACTTCTTAGGCAAAGACAGCGTGCGATGGGACAAAAAATTCCAAGCCCCACCAGAAGTCATCCGCAACATAGAACGCTACATGGCGGACAAAAGCAAACCCTACCTGTTTGAAGGCATCGACAGCAAAACCGTCAGCCGGTTCCTTTCAGAGAAAATGCCAAAGTTAACCGCCAAAGTCTTCAGAACCTGGCGTTGCACAAAAACCGTTCGAGAAGAACTTGAAAAAAGCGGCGTAGTAAAAGAGGATCCAGATTACAAAAAGGCTTACGCAGCAAAAATGGCTAACTTCAAAGTTGCTGAAGTCGCTAACCACAAACGCAAGGTTTCGCCAACTTTTGACCAGAACTTAGCCAAAAAAGAAGCTAAACTCAAAGAGTTTGAGGCTCAACTGTTGGTCAAGAAGGCAGCTGGGAAGAAGACTGAAGCGATGGAAAACCGGATTGCAAAGGCAAAGCTTGACTTGGAACTTTACAAGCTAACAAAAGAATACAACCTTGGCACATCTCTAAAATCGTACATTGACCCAACCGCGTATGTGAAGTGGGCAAAGAAAGTAAAGTTTGATATCGAAAAATTCTATCCTCAAACTCTTCGCAACAAGTTCAGCTGGGCACTGCAGAACAGAAAAGCGCAAGCCGTCGAGTGCATAACTCCATGAGTATCAAAGAAACCAAAGACGGCACCATCATCACCATTTTTGTTAAGCCAAGCTCGCCCAAATTCAGCATAGAACTTGACAGCAATGAAATAGTTGTCCATGCAAAGGAAGAGCCTGAAAAGGGCAAGGTAAACAAGGAAATCCTCAAGGAATTTTCGAAGCTTTTGCATGCAAAAGTGGAGCTTGCAAGCGGAGCCACATCAAGGCAGAAGCAGTTGTTTGTGCAGGGTTTAACCAAAAGCCAAGTTGAACAATTTTTGAGCAGTATTTGCGCTTAACAAAACTTAAAAGCAAAATCCGCAAACCATCTGTCAAAGTGAAAATTATGAAAGCAGACAAATAAACAAGCGAAGAAGTCGCTTTAACTTTGAATTCAATGTTTGAAGCCTATTCGAAAAGGGATTTGAAGGGTTATTTGGATTTTTGGCTCCTGACCCAGACATCTTTGCCTTAGGCTTTGGCGCTGACGAGAAAAGCCTCGGGCCACCGAAATTTCTGAGAACGTGAAGCGTGATTGGGCTCAATCTGAAAAAGCAAAAGCTAAGTTAGGAAAAGTTACGGTATCCGCGGCGGGTTCGGTTTCTTGGTTTGCAACTGACGTGTCGATTGATGGGTTAATTGGCAAGCAACCGTTTAGCGCGGATGGCGTTTAACAGGGGTGTTGGAGAAACGCAACTGTAAGTGGCTGTTGACTCAGATGCATCTTTCGCTACCAGCGGTGGCCAAGCCCAGGGGCAATCATGCCTAAGCCCTAAACGCCGAGTTTTCGGATACATCAGGAATCGAAATACCTCTTATAAGCAAAACCAGCGCTAATACAGTTTGGAAAGAGTTGTAGTTCAATCGGGAGAGTGGGGAAAACTCCCCACAATTTACCCCAGAAACAACTTTTAAACAGAAAGACAACCACTGAAATCTTTTCAAAGAATTAATTTAGAAATGTAAAAAGAACTTTTCCACACGAAAATGGCAGTTTTGGATTTGGGCTCGTGAAGCATATTGTTGAGTTATTCAGCTAGGAATCATGAAAACAGTTTTTTAGGGCTTAACAAGCAACCTTTAAATTGACAGCGTACGCACGATAGAGCCAAGGGGAGAGGGTACCTAACGAATAGGCAAGAAGCTGTTTTGTTGTTGAAGGAAATAGTGGCTATTTGCGGGTCATTCCAGCATGCCCAAGCAGTATCAGTAGAGCGTAACAAGGCAACCGATTGTTGGGAACTCTACGTGAGCTGGATACCTCATCCATCAGAAATAGACTGCATAGAAAAAATCGTTGCAAAATACGGTTCAGAGATGGTTACATCAAATGGACGTACAGTTTTTCGTTTAAAACAAAAACCGATTGACTCGCCATTTTAAAACGATGCGAACAGTTTTTACATGTGTAACTTTCTACGCAGAATACATTATTCTTGAGTGATTTATCAGGTTCCGCAACCTCTTCACTGCAATGAGGGCATTTTACCATACAACGGCTCCGTATATTCACATCCAATCTAAGAAAGAGTATTTGATCCTTTGTGACTTCACTCAGATACAACAAAATTCTTTACCATTAAATATGACAGAAAAATGCTATTATCGGGTAATTGAATACGAAAAGTTGACATCAAATCGCCGGCTTTTGGAGAGTTTGTTGGTTAGTTGGATATTGCTGGTTCAGTCGAGCGATAATTCTTTCACAGGTTTCACAGTTAAAAAGTCGGAATAAACGTTAAATTCACAGGTTTACAAAGCCACTGATGGGTTCTAACTTGAGCACGAAACCACGAGTCGTAGAAGACCTATTAAAGGAAATGCGTCAAGAACTACAGGAGCTAAAACACTTGATTAAACAGTTGTCTGAGCAACATGCGCCTGTGAAAGAAACCAACCCAAAACAAAAGTCTTCGTTGAAATCAACGGAAAATACTGTCTTGACCAGAAAGCCCTCAAAGAAATGAAGCAGCAATAAACCTGTAAACTAACAAAACCCGGGAATTAATGTGCAGACAAAAACTTTTAATCACCAAAGCCAGCGATTACGCGTTCGCAACGCGGAAGCCGCGGGTTCAAATCCCATAGATGCCTAAACCGGATGCGGTTCAGGCCTAACGAAAGAAGGGCGACCAGCAGACATATCGCTAGAAAGACCCACAGAAGAAGCAAAATTAACTAAACTCAATCCAACTTGAAAATCATCAAAATGAGACGTCCCATCATTATCGGTGTGGAGTTTTACGTATTTCATTGAAGAAGCATCTAATGAAATTAGACAACACTTCTCTATTGGCCTTATAGCAGTCAAGCAAAAATGGCAACGCAATAATGAAAGCTTTGCAAAAAACTTTTGGAAAAAATACAATCTGCCTCCCTTGTCATTTAACTAGGCAAAAGTTATTTAAAATTACGCATTACCACTGGGTTTCGTGTTTCCATTAGCACTACGTAAAATCGGCTCAAAGCGGCTACACGGAGAGCATGAAGTCAAATCAGGCATAGAAAGTCTTATTTTCAGATCAGTAAAATATCGTATTCTATGAAGTATCAAAACAAAAAAGTAGCTGGAACACTCTTTTTTGTGGCGGTAGTGCAGTTCATTTTAGGTCTTGCTATCTCAGAGGCGTTGTATAGTGGTTACAGCTTATCTGGCAACTATGTAAGCGACCTTGGAATCGGACCATCAGCCATAGTTTTTAATTCATCCGTTTTCCTTCTGGGGCTGTTATTAGCCATTGGAACATATTTTATGAGGCAATTGTCTGATTTCAAAATGCTAAACATTTTTCTCTTTCTAATGGCTTTAGGAGCCATGGGTGTTGGTGTCTTCACGGAAGATTTTACTATCGCTCATGCTGCTGTGGCTTTGATGGCTTTCTTTTTTGGCGGTTTGTCAGCTATAGAATCTGCTAAAGTGTTGAAAAAGCCCTTTTCAGTGGTAAGCATTGCACTAGGAGCAATGACTATTGGGGCATTAGTTCTCTACTCGAGCGGTATAATTACAAGCGGTTCACTTAATAGCCATGTTGCGTACGACAGCAAGTTCTACTTAGGTTTAGGTCCTGGTGGAATGGAACGTATGGTTATCTATCCAGCACTTGTATGGCTAGCTGGTTTCGGGGGGTACCTATCTACTATAAAAAATGAAAACGATCCGCGAAAATAACGGCGTTTAATTATTTCCTTCAACTATTTTTGATTTATTTACACAAGTTTTAACTTATACTTCTCATTCAACTGCCTTTAACTGATAGACATTAAAAATTTGGAGGTGATATCAGTTGATTTTTATATTTCTCCTCAAATGGAAAGAATCCATAAAAAAAGATGTTTTAGCAAAGTTTACAACAATCTATTCAGACCTCGAAAAAAAGGGCATTAAGCTGCAACTTTACTGGACTTTAGGGCATTTCAATTTCGTCGCAATAATGCAAGCGCCATCTGAAAAGGATGCCATAAAGCTGCTCGTGCCATTCGTAGATGTAGCAGACGTTGAAACCCTAACAGCTATTCCCAGAGAGGAAGCATTAAAAATTCTCTAAAAATGCTGACCCTCTTATAAAGTAATATCCCATTTTTAAGCAATTCGTAATGCTCATATTAAACCTTGAAAAAGGTTGAATCAATATCCTTCCTGTATAAGGATAATAATAACGTTAACACTTAGGTTCGTCAAAATCGATAAGAATTTTCTCCGTTGAGCATCGTATCGACCTTCACGATACGTTACTTCTTCAGTTAGAGGCATGTTTAAACGCACCTTTATTTGCCTTTTTTCACTTTCTGTATCTTTCGCTATCTTTCTTAACCTTTACTAGCCTTTTTTGGCTCAACCTGCAACCAAATCAATCTTAAATCGAAAAAGCAACCCAAAACATAACCTTTCTAGAGGAGAAGGTAGCCTATTTACAACCAATAAAAGCTAACTAATAACAGAGTAAACCTAATCATGAAAGATGCAAACATTCTGAAGAGATTAGTTTTGCTGTTTGAATCTGAGAATCGCTGCTATGCCGCCAAATGCGTTCTTTAGCATTTGGCCTTCTTCCGTTTCTGTTGAAATAACTTCTACGTCAGTGTTTGACAATTCCGATAGTTCAGCCAAGTCATCAACGACATCTTTTTTGTCCACGACTGTGAAGGATGGTGCGCTGCATTTGGCACAGGGTTTGCCGACGAGTCCTTGTTCGAAAGTGGCTTCTTCTAGGGCTTTTATGGTGTGTTGTTCTTCGTAGCCGCAGGCGCTGCATTTAACGGTGACACGTACCAGATCAAGGCTCTCAGACATTATAAGCAATCGGACTGCTCCAGCCGCAAGAAGCCTTCGTACTTCAGCTTCACCGTAAGTTATCATTCCAGTGTCGTGGCCAACCTCGTAGAGGAATTTCTGCATGATTTCTTTCTCTTCGATGTAGCGGACTTTCTTCATGATTTCAGGCGCTTTTTCCATCACTTCTTTAACGCCCTGCTCCTCCACGTAAGCCGTGTCAACCACGTCGAGGATTTTGTCTTTAAGCTGGTAGTTTAGGTAGCCGCCTTTTTCAAAATCGTATTTCGTTGGACCAGGGCCGCCCAGAATTATGCCTTTTAAGTTGTCAAGTGCTAAGAAAGCCTCATTCGCGTGTGCTCCAACGCGGGCAAAGTACTCGTTGAGTTGCATGTCGCGTAGGCGTTCATATCGTCGGGCGGATTGGCCTCCTGCCTTGGTTTTGCCTGTGACACCACTGTGCATTTGGCGAACAATCTCAAGCCGCTTACCCTGCAGAACAGCGATAGTAGCATTATTCGCATCAACCAGCAAAATGCCGTAGCTTTCTTTTTCCCGCAGCATCTCCTGCAAGTGTTCGGTGTGAAAACGCGAGTCACAGCGGTAAAGGAAAATTCGAATCGGCTCAGGCGGCACGATAACGTAGCTTTCCATGCGTTCGGTACCTGGCGCAGCTCCTTTCGCCAATAATGCACCTGTAAAGACCACGATGCCTTTTTCGCCTGGGTCTTTGAAGAGTTTGAGTTTCTGCTGGGCTTTTGTGATGGCGTCTAGGACGTTTTTGCGGGTGACGTTTGATTTGATGTTGCTTGCTGTGCCGTACTCGTTTCTTAGTAGGTTGAGGGCGTCGCTGATTTGTTTGCCTGGTGGAACATAAACAGTGATAAGTTCTGTATGGCTGCCTTCTTTGGTGGCTAGGGAATTAATCATTTTTCGCAGCCTGAATATTTCCAGCGATGATTTTTTTGCAGCACTCAACATAATTCACTAAATCTGAGTTAATTGGGATAACTAACGTTAAAACCAGTCAAATAAAAGTTCCGACGAAAAATCGGAGGGAGTTAGGCTTTTGCCTTTGCTGGCGCCGCTGCAGGCTCTGGCATAGGTTCACCGAGGGCTTCACGCAAATAAGCCTTGAACGGACCCAGCTTTCCACCATAGTTGCCTGATGAAATCTTCACGACGCCTGGCACACTAAGAGCCGCGGTAACACCTTCTTTCATGCCTTTCTTGACAGCGTCAAGGGTTAGGCCGTTCATAACAATCTCGTAAACACAAGTCACTCCTTCGGGCACAACGGTGTCTGGCACAAGTGTGCGCAGGGTTGGGCAGTACGGGTGGTTAGTTGAAGCCTTTAGTTTGTATTTGAGTGAGCCAGCTTTGCTTCCTGCACGGCAAACTCCGCCTGGAAACTGCATAATAACGTCAGGGGCGTTTGCGCGGATTGCGTCTGCTGCTGCTTCAGCTGCTTTAAGGCCCGATAGTTGGTCAGAGGCAAAAATCATAAAGTTGCCGCCTGCAACCGCTTCCATAGCGCCAAAACCGTCCTCGACATAGAAGTTGCCTTCCATAACGGGGATTTTCCAGCATTTCCTGCCGCCGACCATGGCTTTCTTTTGGAATCCATCGCCGAAATAGCGGAGGCTGCTGCCAACGTTAAGGGTGCGTTTACCAGTTAGGCCATTAAACGCTGCAGTTGTTGGACATGTTAGGGTACATTGTCCGATACGCTGCATAAGTTGATGTTTGAGTTCAAAACGGTCTCTATTATAAATTTGAATAAGAACACCTGGGCGTTTGTCTGGTGTCTGATCTGCTGGAACAGCACGTTCAATTGCTGCTTCCGCAGTTGCCTCAATTACACTTGTAGCAAAACCAGTGGTTAAACTTGCGGCGATTTGTGCCCACTTCTCGTTTTGAGCAGTAATTAAAACTCTGCCAACCCAAAGCGGGAACATTTCTGCAAAAGTATCTTGCACCTTAACTATGTTGCCGCTGGGACCTCTGACATAAAACATTTTTTCGCTTTCGTTATAGCTTTGAATTTCAAACTTGTTATCAGATGACATGCGGAGACCTTGCTGTTTCAGTTGGGAATTGTATGATTTAAGAGTTTTTATGTAGAGCGAAGGGTTTTCCCGTTTCACAGCAAAATTAACCTTCAGAAATACTGCCATTTTCTTGGAAGCTTGGTTCAGAGCGAACCCATTAATCATCGAAAATATGGGGCCACTGCTTGTCATCTTGCATTTTATGGTCAACCCAGTCGCCAAGAAACGGAAACACCAAACACCCGACGGCAAGTGAGGGCAAAAAGTAATTGTACAATCCATCAATTGGAAGCACAAATGCTGCCCAAAACAGTATTACTCCAATAGACAAAACAAACAGGTCTCTTCTCCGCCTGGACCAAAAAGCCATCAGCAAATAGGGAACAATAAACAAGATGACCCGTATTATAATGTTTAACTGCACATGAAAAGATGTTGCTATGATGCTGTATAGGCTGTAGCGACCATCAGCTTGCAGTGGTCTCACAAACTGGAAAAGTATAGTGCTATAGATGAATTTTGAGGGGGATAGAAGGAAAAAAGGTAAGGTTATGGCGGTTGCGGTGAGCAAGCTTGGCAGGAAAGCTTTGACTTTGCCCTGTCTCCAAAAATAGTAGCCAAACAAGGGCAAGATTAATGCTACAAGCTGGTTTGAGGCGACAGCTAAACCAAGCAAAACGGAGGAAAATAAAAATCTCTTTTGCAGGAGCATCGCCAGTGACAGCATTATGAAGGCGGTTCCAATCATCATGTTGGTTGCTGCCCCACTGGTTAGCCAAACGGAAACAGGAAATACCGCGAAAGCAAATGACGCGTAAACGGCGGTTTTGCAATTGAAGGATTTGACGATCCAGTAGAGGGCCAGCATGATTATGATGTCGGCGAAAATGTTGCCATACCGAATATCACCGAGTACCAGAAAAGGAATGTAGTAGATTGACACCATGGGCAAGTATGCAAAAGTGGTTAAGGTGTAATGATGAACTGAGAATATGTAGTCGTAGGGGTTTTGCAGGTTAAGGATTGTTCTTGGGGCTTGCTGGTCAACGACGTAAACGTCAATAGGCGGGTAGAAGGGTGCTATGAAAACAAGCACGGCAACTCTGAGAGCGACACCTAAAATGATTATGATTGTCAGCAGCCAAATTTCTCTTCTCATCAAATCTCTACCAATCGCTCGAGTTTGGGATTAATTAGGCATTTGCCGCAATTATGCTTTTTTACACTTCGACCTTGATTATTTGCGGAATCTTGCCTGCCGTACCCACTTGACCCTCGTAAATTATCATAACGCCCTCCACACCGTCGATGGATAAACCTCTGCTAATTCCTGCCTTAATCGCTGCCTGCACATCTAAGCCTTTAACCGTGTTGCCTACAGCCGTGGCTGCCGCGTCTGCTAAGGTTGCGTTTTTGCAGAAAACTATAGCCGCCTCCGCATCACCAAAACTTAAAGCATGACTAAAACGCCCAGAGCTTGTAGCGACGCCAACAGGAAATTCCGCCAATCTAAAACCAAACCGTCTCGACAAAGGCTCATCTCCAGCAGCAACAGCCACATCAACAGGTATGTTAGATTGCGCCGAGATTTCTCCGCCATCTTCAACAACAGCCACCTTACAGCCCGCGCGCGTCATATCAGCGACTGCCAAATCAGCTATGGCTCCCGCCACGGCTGCCATGGGTCCAACGCCCGCTTTCTGCGCGGCTTGAGCCATCAACTTCGCAACAAGGGGCTTTTCAGGAACAGGGGCTGGTTTTAAAGTATAGAGAAATTTGGGGTTAGATTTTATGTAAATTTCAAGTTTTCGTCTGTTCCGCTGGATCGACTGCTTAGCGGTTTGAACGCCTTTTTGCTGGTCGGAAATTATGGTGCATTGGGTTTCTTTGAGGGCAAAGCTTTCTTTGAAGAGGTTCTTTGTCAACCTTATTTTTTCCTGTTGTTTGCTTGTTCAGAATTGTTTTGTTTGATTGATTTTATGGCTCTAGCAGGGCAGGCATCAACGCAGATACTACAGGTGCTGCCAACGCACTTTTCTTTGTTGAATTCGATGCTGCAGTCTTGAGTTACGCTTATGGCTTCCACAGGACAAAGAGCCACACATGAACCGCAGCTGAAACATTTTTCTTTGTCGACTTCGATGAGTTTTGGTACTGTGACGGAGACACCTCTTTCTCGGAAAGCGGCAACGATTTGTTCCTGTTGCTCGTCTGGGATTTCAGCGAGGATTTCTCCGCCTTTACTGTTCATATGCGCGGACAAGATAGCCATGGGCACTTTGTACTCGATGATTATTTGGCTGGCTATAGGCTGCGAAACTTGCTCTTCAGAGAACCTTATCAGTATCCTTGCCATGCACTTTACCGTCCCAACAGTTCAGCCACATCTTCAGATGTAACAATGCCTAACACTTTATTTTCGATGTCAACCACGGGCAGGGCTGAAATGTTGTGTTGCGCCATCCGTTTGGAAGCAACCTCCAGTGGCTCATCGGGCTTTGCAGTGAAAACAATGTGGGTTTCGATTTCTGCCAAGGCATTTTTGCCTTCAGCCATAGCTCTCGTAACATCCCATGAAGTAACGATGCCTTTGAGTTTGCCCGTATCGTCTACCACGACTATGTGGTTTACGGATTGGGTTACAATGCGTTTGGCAATGTCTCTTATTTCCTCAGTTTCTGTGCAGGTGATGGCTGGATGCATAACGGCGACGACAAATGGGATTTCCTGAGTTTGTCTCATCGGCTTAAACACAGTCTCAGTCGGCAACCTCTCAATTGGGGAAGTTAAGAAAAATTGTCCTTCTTCAATCCAAGATTTTAGCGTCTGAGTAACCTTTTTGGCCATTTTCAGGCTGGACAGGCTGCTAACCCTGACTTTCTTATCGTTAATCATTATAGAACCTGACTTGAGTTCCTTGTAGCTTACCTGTCTCAGTTTCGGGCGGTCTCTACGCATCACACTGTAATCGACCACGTCAGTTATTATTTCGCTATCACGAATAGCTGTCCTCTTTGCCAAGCCTTCGTTAAGAAGTGGAATCGGAATACCTAACCCCACATACATAGAAGTCCCGTAACGCGTGAAAGATCCCCCTTGCAAAAACTCAGGCGACATCTTCATGGCATCACCTTTGACCATGAGCGTGCCGTTTAAATTTTTAGGGCTATGCTGCGTTCCCTCACCGATAACATAGCCTTGCCCACCGCCTAGGAAAATTCGTGTTCCCATGCCGATGGTTTCGTAGTCTGGATCATTCATAAGTGGATTAAGCTCGCCTGCCCCAGAGAACGTCGCATTCCTTAGATGCGGTAAAAGCTTGCTCATGTAAGTATAAATCGTCTCATCACTCGTATTTACCGCGCAGTTGTAACGTTGGTAGCAATTACGGAAGTTCAGCAAGTAAAATTGGTTTAAGTCGTTTTTTGTTATGTTAGTTTTAAGTTGAGTGCGTGGGTAACAATCGGTTCCGTAGGCTGTAGCTCGGAGCTCAACCTCTTTGCCTGCGACGAGGTCTTGGATAACATGCCCACCGCCATACTCGAAGGGTTGCTTCTCTGATTTGTTAGTTGCTCCAATAAACAGGTCTACAGCTGCGCCTGGATGGCAAACTTCCACATCGTTCATCCATGCACGGTCTATTTTTATTGGTGGATCAGAGTGCCCAAGATTGATAACTGCACCGCTGCTACACATGGCGCCAAAAGTTCCAGTTGTAACTACGTCAACTTCTTTGAAGGCGACTTCAACGCTGCTGCTCTCGACTAGTTTTTTCATTTCTTCAGCAGTTAGAACTTGTATGTCGCCTTTGCGGATTTTCTCGTTAATCTCGTCTATTCTGCGTGTTTTGGATGGTTTGGACAATCAGCCTTACCCTTAATGCCATTGGAAAGGGCTATGCGCGTTAATATTTTTTGCGCAACAAATTACCCATTTACTGTTGCAGTGACACTATGAAGCTACATACACTAAAATTATAGGAAAACGTGACTTCTTAGTGAGGATTTTTATTGGCAAAGATTATTGTGAATGGAGCTGAACTTTACTACAAAGATTGGAGCATTGGCCAACCTATAGTTTTTGGTCATGATTGGCCACTTAGCTCAGACGCTTTTTGAAGCGGACGACATGGAACCAAACGCATTTCTAAAGCGGTACAATCCGCGCTGTGCCACCACTAATGCTTAAGACACCTGCAACCCCAGACGGCACACCAATAGAGGCGTTCAATCAAGTCCGCGAAGCCATAATTGCAGACCGCTCACAATTCTTCAAAGACCTCAGTATTCCCACATTTCTTAACAAAATAAACAATGAGACCGTTCTAGAAATATTTGGCTATCACTATAATTTACAAATAAAAAACGGGGATGTAGCACCGAAAAATTGGCTAATTGATTGTGCACTGTTTTATGGTATCAGCTTTCATTATTGCATTCTATGCTTCTTGCGTTGGTATATAATGCAGGCATTTCTTTTGCAGCACTTTGCTCGCTGAGCTTTTCGATGTCGTCCACTAATCTTTCTAATTCTTGCAAGTCCTCGTTGAATTCTCGCTCGTCAAACCCCCTTGACAGGTTAGCCATGACCCCTCCAATCTTTGCGGCTATCTGAGCCCACATTTGCCGGTCCTTAGGAGATATGGTCTCCAATTTGTCGCCAACCTTCTCCTGACTAACGTCGCCCTTAGCAATCGAAGCAGCCAGGCTAAACAGGTCATCTAGTTCATCCATCCACTTTTTCCTCAATTTTTGCGTATCAACCTTAGTTGTATGCTGAAGAAGACAAATACGACGCTCAACTCGAACAGCAAAACCAATAATATGCCTATTACGCCTCATTTTCTCTCACCTCCAAATTTTTCATTTTTTGATTGTAAGCTAAAAATAAAAAACAAGAAAGAGTAAAACGCCTGAGGGCTTGACTGATAAAAAATTTTATTTTCCAACCTAGAAAAAACCGAAAATAGAAACTTCTAGCCCGTTTTTCTCTAAACAAAATATGTACTAATGCCACTCTACGGCGGCAGAAGACAAGCGCTCTCTACCCAAAAAAGCGCATACACGCGAATCTAATATTTTACCTCTGAGGTATAACTTAAATTTTGCGGAATCTGTTCCATCAACTTTCCACCCGCCGGATTTCTCTACAGATTGATTACTGGTCGCGTCTGTATTGGCGAGGCGTAAATTCTAGCAGTAAAATAACCCGAATCACATAAAATTTCTGTTTGATTTTTACTCTGCCACTTCTTAATAACGTAGACTCTTGTCCCGGCAAACGCTGGAAGAAACGGAGCAGAAAAAACATACAATACCCTTGTTATTACCCTGCTCTGTGGAGTGTACAAATTTATTTGAGGTGAAAAAACCCATAAAAGTGCAAAAATAACCATTAAACCGCCTATTACCAGTAACCAAGTGACAATTGTCAGCTTTCTTTCGCCCTTTTCTTTGATCATGCGAAGTTCTCTTTGTTCAAAAAAATAGCCACATGCTACTCCAGCGATGGTTCCTATGGCAAATATCATTGTTCCTAAAAGCATGGAATATACAAAAACATTGGCGCTGGTTGATAGCCATAAAAATCCAGCTATTGCAGTAAGAACCGTGATCCCTTCAAGCCGATAAGATAGCGGTGCACCCTTAATCGTTTCTTTCACCAAAATAGTAATTGAACCTATTGCGTATTATATGTTTTAGCTTTGGTAAATTTCCTGACTTGAGAAATGAGCAAACCATTTCTTGTCTGGGCAGGTCATTGTTATTGTCTGGCGTTTTTTGATTTAAAAGGTCTTCTCGTTATGTCTCTTAACTTACTTTGGTCAATCTTGACTTAATTTTATCATCAGTTGAGAACTTGGTTAAGTTACTTTAAAGTACACAGCAAAGTGTTATTAGGCTTGTACGTTCACTTGGGGTTTAAGTGGGGCAAAGGATGAAACGGGTTGAAGCGGTAGCATTGCTGAAAGAATTAAGTGCTGAGCATCTAATTCAACCATCTGTGGTGCTTATCGAACAAAGGAAACCTGGTAGTTATCAGTTATGTGTTAAAGGCGATTATAACCGTCAAGACATTGAAGAGTTTATTCAAAAATACACTTTGTTACTTGAAGAAGATACCAAAAAAGGCTTACGCATTTTTAAGCCATAGCTAAATGCATTGTTACTGACTCATTGCTTTGAAACAGCTACTGCAATTCTTGCACGTATAAGCTTCGACTCGGAAGCAATGGTTTTCTAAGAGTCTGTCCGGTTTCGCAAGCTCTCTTCCACAGTTTGGGCATTTAGTCATAAAAAGAAACACACATAAAGAAGCACAGTACTCAATTTCCAAATATAAAGATTGACTTGTTACAATACGCAACCACAAACTATGATTACAAACGGTCTGATTAATAAGAAAGCAAAACTCGCGTTTTCTGGAGCCACCTTGCTTATGCTGGTTCAAGCATTATTTGCAACACGTAGCCTACCATTTTTGCCTGCTCATCCCCAAAGCGGCCTAACACCAGTTTTGGAACGGTTATACGTCCGTCTTTGCGCATTTTTGCGTAAAAAAATTGCCAGCCCTTATGCAGATCCAAAAAGTTCACGCCGACCTTCAACGCTTGGTCGCTGTCCATTTTGAACCGCCACCGAATCAGCTTGGGAACCTGCAAAGTTAGCGTTTTGAAGCGGTGTGGTGAAATTAACTTTTTCAGTTAACGGCATACTAGTTCTCATCCTAATAGGCATTAATAAACGATAATAATCGCTAATAGTCGCAAAGAATCGCAGGGAATCGCGTATAGTCGGGAGGAATCGCAACCTGCAAACGCACAAAGCCCCAAACCAAAAAACCAACCCAAAACAGAAGAAACAAAAAATTGGAGGTTTACCAGAGTTTCCAAGGAAGCTCATCCATATACTCGTTTAGGGAGCGTATGGAATTGCCGTTTTTGCCCTTTTGTTTTAGAACATCAACCAGTGCCGATGCCAATTGTAAGTTAGTTATGACTGGAACGTTGAATTCCACTGCTTGCCGACGTATGATGTAGCCGTCTGTTAGGATGTCTGACATGCTGGTTTTCTTGTTAGCGATGGGAACGTTGATGACAAGGTCAATTTTGCGTTCCTGCAGATAATCCAGAATGTTCGGGTTCGCTTCAGCGTCGCTGATCTTGTAGAGTTTGGTAGCGGTAACGCCAGCTGTGTTTAGCACGTCTGCAGTGTGCGCGGTTGCATAGATCTTGAAGCCCATGTCCAAAAACGCCTTAGCTATCGGCACGACACGTTTTTTGCGTTCTTGATCGCCGCCGACACTGATGAGGACTGAGCCGTCTTTGGATGGAATGTTAAATTCAGCCGACTGCAACGCTTTCGAGAAAGCGTCAGAGAAGTTATCGCCCAGACACGCTACCTCGCCTGTGCTGAGCATTTCTACCCCGAGAACAGGATCAGCCCCGCTGAGGCGCATAAAGCTGAACTGAGGAACCTTAACGCCAACATGGGGTGCAAGAGTCATCGGGGAAAGTTTTACGCCGTCGATTTTCTTGCCCAGCATAGCCAAAGTTGCTAGCTCAATTAAATTTATTCCACGTGTCTTGCTGACAAACGGCATTGAACGAGATGCTCGCAGGTTGCATTCAATCACGTTAACCACGTCGTCTTTTACCAGATATTGAATGTTAAATGGTCCGTGGATTTTAAGCGCTTTAACAATGCGTTGAGTGCAATCCTCAATTTTCTGTTGAACCTCAAGTTTTAGGGCTTGAGGCGGAATTGTCATGGTTGCGTCGCCGCTGTGAACCCCAGCGTTTTCCACATGCTCCATGATGGCTCCGATTAACACGTTTTCACCGTCAGAGACGCCGTCAACCTCGACTTCTTTAGCACGATTAATGAATTTGCTTATCACAACTGGGTGGTCGGGTGAAACCTTTGCAGCCAACTTTAGGAAGTTCTCCAGTGAAGTCTCGTTGTAGGCGACACGCATGGCTGAACCTGAAAGCACATAGCTTGGGCGCACGATAACTGGATAACCGATTTTTTCCGCAAATCGCTTAGCCTCGACTATAGAGAGCAATTTGCTCCAACTTGGCTGAGAAATCTCCAGCTGATCCAGCAGAGCGCTGAATTTTGAGCGGTCTTCAGCTAAGTCAACGTTTTCAGCGGTGGTGCCCAGCAGTTTGACTCCTGCGTTGGAGAGTTTCATAGCTAAGTTGTTTGGAATCTGGCCGCCGACGCTTGTGATAATGCCCATCGGATTTTCTTTCTCGTAAATGTCCAGGATTCGTTCGATTGAGAGTTCTTCAAAGTAGAGTTTGTCTGAAACATCGTAGTCTGTTGAGACGGTTTCGGGGTTGTAGTTGACCATTATTGCTTCTTGAATGCCGTTCTTTTTCAGAGCCCAAATCGTGTTGACGCCGCACCAGTCAAACTCGACGCTTGAACCGATACGAAACACGCCTGCGCCAAGCACAATAACTTTACTTTTGTTGCTTGTTAATTCGATGTCGTCTTCGTCTCCGCCATAGGTGAGGTAGAGGTAGTTTGTTTTCGCAGGCCATTCAGCCGCCAACGTGTCAATTTGTTTGATAACGGGCAAAATATTGGCGCTTTTTCGGTAGATTCTAATCGTGTTTTCGTCAGTGTTTTGGCACTTGGCAATTTGCTGGTCCGAAAAGCCTAAACGTTTTGCTTCACGTATAATCTCAGCTGCTGAAGATTCGGCAAGGTTTAGGCAGCGAAGTTGCGCCTCCATGTCCACAATGTTTTGGATTTTGTAGAGGAAGAACGGGTCAACGCCGCTTAAGCGGTAAATTTCAGGGATAGATATGCCCATTTTAAGGGCTTTAGGAATCTTGTAAAGCCGCTCGTCTGTAGGGTTTGCGATAACGTCGCGGATTTTTGCTTCTGTTTCAAGCTCTGAATCCTCTGGGTTACAAACCAAGCCTATTTTGCCAGTGTCGAGCATACGCACGGCTTTCTGCAGAGCTTCTTCAAAGCAGCGCCCGATAGCCATGACTTCGCCAACAGAACGCATCTGTGGACCAACATGACGGTCGGCATTTTTAAATTTCTGCAGGTCCCAGCGTGGAATCTTTACAGTTATGTAATCTAAGGCTGGTTCGAAGCAGGCTGTTGTGACTTCTGTGACTTTGTTTACGAGTTCCGGAAGCGTATAGCCCAAAGTGAGTTTCGTTGCTATGTAAGCTAATGGGTAGCCAGTGACTTTGCTGGCCAGGGCGCTGCTTCTGGACATGCGTGAGTTAACTTCGATAACCCGGAACTCCTCTGACTTGGGGTTGAGTGCCCACTGTATGTTGCATTCGCCAACAATGCCTAAAGCGCGAATAGCGTTGATTGATACGGACCGGATTAAGTGGTATTCGCGGTTGCTCATTGTTTGCGAGGGCGCAATAACGATTGAGTCGCCTGTGTGCACACCCATGGGATCGAAGTTTTCCATGTTGCAGACTGTTAAGCAGTTGTCTGCGTAGTCGCGCATAACTTCGTATTCGACTTCCTTCCAATGTCCCACGTACTCTTCAATTAGAATTTGGTGAATTCTACTTTGAGCCAAACCGCGAGTGGCAATTTCCCTTAACTCTTCCTCATTGTGAGCTACACCTGCGCCTTTACCACCCAAAGTATACGCGACACGAACTATAACCGGATAACCTATGTGAGCAGCAACTTCCAAGGCATCTTGAACGCTGATAGACGCCTTGCTGTTTAATGGCGGCACGTTAGCTTTGAGCATCGCCTGGCGGAACCGTTCACGGTCGCCCGTGTCCTCAATGGCGCTGACTGGAGTGCCTAAAACTTTACAATTATACTTTTGCAAAATGCCTGTCTTCTCCAGTTCGATGCCGCAGTTCAAAGCGGTTTGTCCACCAAAGCCCAGCAGAATGCCATCGGGGCGTTCCTTTTCGATAACTTTCTCAACAAACTCAGGCGTAACTGGAAGTAGGTATACTTTTCCTGACAAGCGGGGGTCTGTTTGGATGGTGGCTATGTTGGGATTAACAAGGACAGTTTCTATGCCTTCTTCGCGCAGGGCTTTGAGGCATTGGCTTCCTGAATAGTCGAATTCGGCTGCTTCACCGATTTTAATGGCACCGCTGCCTAGAACCATGACTTTTTTTATCCAGTCAAACTTTGGCATGCTTATGGAGCCTCCATAAATTTAGCGAATTTATCAAACAACAATTCCGTGTCGTACGGTCCTGGGGAAGCTTCAGGATGCCACTGGACAGCGAAGACCGGCTTAGTTTTGTGCTTAACGCCCTCGGTGGTTTTGTCGTTGGCGTTAATGAACCAAGATTCTAACAGCGTCTTCTTTAAAGATTCAAAGTCAATAGCGTAACCGTGATTCTGAGTAGTAATGTAACAGCGGCGGTTGGTTAGGTCAAGAGCTGGCTGGTTCTGAGCTCGATGACCAAACTTTAACTTGTAAGTATCAGCGCCCAGCGCTAAGGCCAAAATTTGTGCGCCAAGGCAAATCCCCATAAACGGAAGCTTATCCGTCACTTCACGCACGCACTCGATGGTTTTTACACATTTTTTAGGGTCGCCAGGACCGTTGCTGAGGAATACCCCGTCTGGATTGTAACTTAAAACTTCGCTGGCTGACGTGTCGTATGGCACACGTACAACGTTTATGCCTCTTTTGAGCAGATTGCGGATGATGCTGTATTTGACTCCACAGTCGATTAAAACCACGGTTTTTTTAGCATCATCCACCGTGTATTTGACAGGCTGCTTCACTGACACTTCTTTAACCAGATCAGTCAGGTTAGGGTCAGCGATGTTCTTGCCGTTTTTAATGATTGCATCCAGGTTTGGCTCTTCACCAGCCTCAAAAGTCTGCAGAATACCAAGCATGACACCATGCGTTCGAAGTTTCTTTGTTAAGCGTCGGGTATCGATGCCATAGATTCCTGGGACTCCCTCGTCTTGCAGCCATTTATCCAAGGTTCTTGTTGAAGCCCAATGGAACGGCTCATGACATAACTCGTGAATGATTAAGCCTTGAACTTGGATGTGGTCAGATTCAAAAAACAACGGTATGCCAAGGTTCATTTCGTTTCTTGGAACACCATAATTACCCACCAACGGATAAGTGAAGGTTAAAACTTGACCTTTATACGATGGATCAGTAAGCGCTTCTGGATAACCAACCATCTGCGTCGAGAAAACAACTTCGCCACTTATTTTTCCTGTTGCTCCAAAACCGTTGCCGATAAATGACGTTCCGTCTTCCAGAAGCAGAATCGCTTTTTTACTTTTTTCGGACGTGCTATGTTGTGGGACCAAAGCCCTATTCAACCTACAAGCGTGGATTTTTAAATCTTACGTTTCCCGCTGAACTTGACGAGGCGTAAGATTCAGTAACCATGTTGAGTTTCCCTTCTGCATCATCACGGTTGTTTTTAAGCTTAGCGATACTGTTTTTCGTTTGTTCCATGATTTTCAAGCTCAAATTGATGACCCTTTTAACCTCGACCGGTGAGGGACCGCCTTGCACCTTATAAGATTCAACGATTTTGCGGGGATCCGTGCAATCGGCTAAGTCCTCTTTTTTAACCGTCAATTTTACGCCAGCAGCCTCCAAAGCAACCTTCTGCAGCAACTCTGGCGTTGCATCCAGCAAAGTCTGATGCGAATCAAGCAGCGACTTCACGACAGCACCAGCAATCTTATGCGCGGTTCGGAAAGCAAAATTGTATTTTCGCACAAACATATTAGCAAGCTCAGTTGCGCCGACAAAGCCAGAAGCAGCTTTACCTTCAACGTTGTCAGTGACTTTCAAGTGCGGAATAAGCGCGGCAAAAATGCTCAGCGAACTGGATAGGTTGTCTGTGCAAGCCCAAAGCTTGGGGGTTACCTCTTGGAAATCCAAATTGTAAGTGGACGGCAAACTTTTCATTGCAACAGTTGCAGCAACAAAGTCGCCTATGGCATAGCTGGCGCGGGCTCGGATAACTTCAAGCACCTCCGGGTTCTTCTTCTGAGGCATAATGCTACTGGTTGATGTGAACTCGTCAGGCAACTCGACTGTGGCAAACTCTTGTGAACTCCAAATTATGAGGTCCTCAGCGAAACGACTCAAATTCACCGCTAAAAGTGCCAGAGCAGATTGGGCTTCAAGAATGAAATCTCGGCTGCCCACACTGTCAATGGAGTTCTCTAAAACTGTGTCAAAGCCAAGGAGTTCTGCAGTTCGTTTGCGGTTTATTGGAAAACTTGTGGTGGCCAGTGCTCCTGAGCCCAAGGGACATTGGTTAACGTGCCCATATGCACCTTGCAACCGTTCTAAGTCACGCTGAAGCGCCTGAAAGTGTGAAAGCAAATAATGTGCAAAAGTGACTGGTTGAGCAGCTTGCAAGTGAGTGTACTCCAAAATGACCGTGTCAACGTGTTTGCTGGCTGTTTCTATAAGGATTTGCTGCATCTCGAGCACTTTGAGCAAGATCGTTATGAGTTCTTTTCGGAGTTGCATGCGAATAGCTGTTGTAACCTGGTCATTTCGGCTCTTTGCAACATGCATGTTTCCGCCGACTTCAGGTCCAGTTTCCTTGAGGACGGCTTCTTCGATTGCCATGTGAACATCTTCCGCCGCAGGGTCAAGCGCCACCTTGGTTTGGTTTGGGAGTGCTTTGAGGATTTTTACTCCGTTTCCCCATTGGACAATTTTTTGCTCCATAAGCATTATAACGTGGGCTTTGTTGATGTCAAGAACAGAGGCAACTAAGCGTTCATCGTCTTTTCGTGAAGAAGTGAACTTGGCAACATCCTCACGCACAGATGATAGCCGTCCACCATGCAGTATTTTTGACATTTCACTTAGCCCTCCGTTTGCTCTGTTTCCCTACCTTAAACTTTTTTCTTAGGTTTCTGGGCTGATTTTTTGCTTTGGTTTTTCAGCGCATTGTACATTCTCGTCTGCAAGCCCCAGAGTTCAATGAAGCCATGAGAGTAGGATTGGTTGAAGCTGGTTTTGATGTTATAGTTTGCCAAGTTTTTGTCGTATAGCGACATTGGCGATGAACGTCCGATAACCAGCATGCTGCCCTTGTAGAGTTTAAGTTTGACTTCTCCCGTCACGTTTTCCTGGGATTTGTTGATGTAGGCATCAAGGTCATCTTTAAGCGGGTCAACCCACAATCCAGCATACGCGAGAAACACCCATTCTGCATCAACCTGCTGCTTGAACAGGACTTGGTGCCGAGTCATAACCATTTTTTCAAGGTCTTTGTGAGCTTCCAAAATTACGGTGGCTGCTGGGCACTCATAGACCTCGCGGGATTTTATGCCGACAAGACGGTCTTCAATATGGTCTATTCTGCCAACGCCGTTTCTGCCAGCGATCTTATTCATTTCCTCGATAAGTTCTAGGGGCAGCATGGCTTTGCCGTTAACGGCTACTGGCACTCCAGCCTCAAATTGTATGGTGACAATTTCAGGAGTGTTTGGCGCTTTCTCGGGTGCAACAGTCCATTCGTAAGCGTCATCAGGCGGCGCTTGGCTAGCATCTTCAAGGAGCCCGCACTCGATTGCTCTTCCCCAAACGCTTGCATCTATGCTGTATTTTTTGGCGGCGTTGGATACGGGTATGCCTTTGGTTTTGGCGTAAGCGATTTCTTCGTCGCGTGTCATACCCCATTCGCGTACTGGAGCAATGACTTTTTTGTTTGGAGCTAAACTGCCCAATGTGACATCGAAGCGCACTTGGTCGTTGCCTCTTCCTGTGCAGCCGTGAGCGAGAGCGGTTGCGCCTTCTTTCTCTGCAATTTCAACCATCTTAGCTGCGATAAGGGGACGCGAGAGGCTAGTGCTGATGGGGTATTTTCCTTCGTAGAGAGCGTTGGCTTTTATGGCTGGGAAAATATAGTCTTTGGCGAACTCTTCTTTGGCGTCGATTGAAAAATGTTTGATAACGCCAAGTTTTTTTGCTTTTGCCTCGGCTGCTTTGAGGTCTTCGCCTTGGCCAACGTCAACTGTTACTGTTATAACTTCTGCGTTTAATTTTTCTTGGAGGTACTTGATTAATACGGAAGTATCTAATCCGCCGGAATATGCTAACACGATTTTTTCAGTTATGGTTGCTCCCCCATTTTTTGATTTTATTGTTCTCGTTACCTTTAACGCTGTATTTTTAAAGGTTGTGACTTTTCTGGTGCTTAACAAAATTTAAATGTACCATTTGATACATTCAGTAGCTAATATGACAATAGCTCAAAACGTCAGAAACCACCTGCGAAACAAACCATACCTACTAGAGGCCTTAGAAAAAGGAATAGTAAACCTAAGCGAACTCTCAAGACAAATACAAATGGAAATAAAAACCGACGACACAAGCGCCATAAAAGCAGCTCTTCGCCGCTACTCAGAAGAACTTCAGAAACACAAGCAAAAACGAGAAGAAAAAGTTCTTCACCTGCTAAGACACAGCAGCATAGCAGTTTACGACCGAAAATCAGTCATAATAACCGCCAAAGAAATCGCCTCAAAAACAGGCATGGAAGTTGATTTGCTTGGAAAATTCGTTTACTTGCTGGATAGGAGCGAGTTGCCTGAACGTGTAAACGCACTGGTTAAGCATGAGAACTGCACGATGATTGTGATACATTCGCCTGAAGAGCTGGAGGCTACGCCGGGAGTTGTGGCTTTTCTAGCTACGTTGCTGGCGGAGCAGAACGTGAACATTATTGAGTTTATTTCATGCTGGACAGAAACCATTATGGTAGTTGAGAAGAAAGACAGCCTAAAAACCTACGAAGTTCTATCCAACATGGTAGGGTAAATGGGGACTTTGGTAACGGCAAAATTAATAATGTTACAATTGATACTCATCACCAACAGTTTCCAATACTACGCCTTAGAAAAGGAACTAACCAAAAAAGGAGAAACAGAACATGGTTCACCAAGAATGCATAAACTGCAAAACACAATACAGCATAGACGAGATAGTCTATTTCTGCCCCAAATGCGGAGACATCCTTGAAGTAAAAATAGACATGAAAGAGCTAGCAGAAACGCTGAAAACCAGCGATTGGAAAACAAAACCCCTCTCCGTCTGGCGCTACAGCGACTTCATGCCAATCCATGAAGCCACACATGTAGTAACCCTCAACGAAGGAGGCACAGGACTACATCGCTCGAAACGCTTAGGCGACGAACTGGGACTAAACGAAGTTTACGTTAAAAACGAGGGCGAAAACCCAACCGGAAGCTTCAAAGACCGGGGCATGACCGTCGGCGTAACAAAAGCAGTTGAACTGGGCGCAAGACACGTTATTTGTGCATCAACAGGCAACACCAGCGCAGCCCTAGCAGCCTATGCTGCCCGGGCGGGAATAAAATGCACAGTTCTTATCCCTTCAGGCAAGATTGCGTACGGCAAATTGGCGCAAGCTATGATTCACGGCGCCAAAGTACTGCAGGTTAGAGGTAACTTTGACCAAGCCTTAGAATTCGTGCTCAAACTCGCCGAGAAACACAAGAACATTTACCTTCTTAACTCGATCAATCCCTTCCGCATAGAGGGGCAAAAATCCTTGGGCTATGAAATCTGCGAGCAACTAAACAATGAGGCACCAGACAGAATCATTATCCCTGTGGGCAACGCAGGAAACATTAGCGCCGTCTGGAAAGGCTTAACTGAATTTTATCAACTCGGTTACATCAAGAAACTGCCGAAAATGACTGGCATACAAGCCTCAGGCTCAGCGCCCATAGTTCAAGTAATCAAAACAAAAAGCGACAAAATCATTCCCGTTGAGCACCCTGAAACGGTAGCCACTGCCATACGCATTGGCGCTCCAGTAAGCTGGAAAAAAGCCGTCAACGCCATCAGAGAATCCCACGGCACAGCCGAAACCGTCACCGACGACGAAATCTTAGACGCTCAAAAGATGCTTGCTGAGAATCGAGGGCATTTTCGTGGAACCTGCCAGTGCCTCATCCATCGCGGGGCTCAAGAAACTTGTTAGAAACGGCATCATAGATAGGGATGAACGGGTAGTCTGCATAACCACAGGACATGGACTCAAAGACCCAGATACTGCTATTAAGCAATGCGAGAAACCAGTTGAAGTTGAAGCTGAAATATCGGCCATTGAGCAGGCTTTAGGTTTAGAAACAAGAAAAGTCATTCTTGCTAGGTGACATTGAGAATGAGGATTATTTTAGTTGGCTATGGAGTAGTTGGAAAAGGCGTAACTACCATTCTTGCACAGCGATATTCTGAGAAAGTTAAGGACTATGGGTTTAACCCAAAAATCGTCGCCATCGCCGACATCGACGGCGCAGTCATTAACCCCAGAGGCCTAAGCCCAGAGAAACTGGAAGCAATTAGGCAACGAGGTTATCCAATCTCAGCAGACCCAGAGTTTGGCCAACCAGGAATACCAGCTCTAGAAGTTATTCAATCAGTAGAAGCAGAAGTCGTAGTTGAAGTAACACCCGTAAACATCAAAACTGCCGAACCAGCCCTATCGCATATAATGACAGCCTTCAAAACAGGCAAACACATAGTGACAACCAACAAGGGACCATTAGCCCTTGCAATGCCAGCCCTTACAGAACTAGCCGAGTACAACAATGTCTTCATGCGGTTCAGCGGCACCGTCGGCGGCGGGACACCCATGCTTGAATTTGCTAAACGCTGCCTTGCAGGAGACAGAATCCTTGCCATAAAAGGAATACTCAACGGCACAACCAATTACATATTAACTGAAATGTCTCAGAACCGAGTGACTTTCCAAGAAGCCTTAGCAAACGCCCAGAAACTAGGTTACGCAGAGAGGGAACCATCAATGGATATTGACGGGTTTGACACCGCCTGCAAAGTAGTCATTTTGGCAAACTGGATAATGAACAAAAAAATAACCCTCAAAGACGTGGACAGAACAGGCATCCGAGACGTGACTTTGGAAATGCTTGATAAAGCGGCGAAGAGAGGCAACACAATAAAACTCATCGGCTCAATAGACGGCGACAAACCATCCGTTAAACCGACCGAAATAGGGAGAACCAACCCGCTATGCGTCAGCGGAGTACTTAACGCAATAACTTATTCTACCGAGTATGCAGCAGAGCAAACTCTTATAGGCAGGGGAGCAGGCGGAATGGAAACAGCCAGTGCAGTTTTAAGAGACCTCTTAGACATAAGACATAAGTTAGCAAACCGACTGCTAAATAATAATTCGGAGTCCTAAAAATGAAAATCGTCATGAAGTTTGGCGGAACAAGCGTTGCAACAGGCGAGAATATACGCCACGTAGCAGACCTCGTAACCCAAAACGCAAAGAACGACTGCAGAGTCGCGGTTGTTGTTTCAGCCCTAGCAGGAGTAACCAACAAACTCATCGAGGTTGCTGAACAGGCAAAGAAGAGCAACGAAAAACACCTCCAAACCTTCACCAAAGAACTATTCAACAAGCATTTGGAGGCAATTTCATCAGCTATTACAAGCAAGCAAGTTCAGAAGGAAGTTACCGAAATCACCAAGAAAACCATTGCTGAACTTGAAAAAGTGCTCACAGGCATATGCTATGTCGGTGAACTTACCCCTAAATCAAAAGACTACGTCGTATCCTTCGGCGAAAGGCTTTCAGCGCCTATCGTATGGGGAGCCATAAAAGACCACAAAGCTGAAACACAATGCTTCACGGGCAAAGAAGCAGGCATAGTCACAGACTCCAATTTTGGGGAAGCAGACCCACTCATGAATTTCACCACTCACCTGATCTGCGAGCGAGTAAGCCCGCTTTTGGAAAAAGGCGTCATCCCAGTTGTTACGGGATTTATAGCCGCAAACCAGGACGGCATCGTAACCACGGTTGGCAGAGGCGGATCCGATTATACAGCAACCATCTTGGGTGTTGCCTTGGAAGTTGATGAGGTTTGGATTTGGACTGATGTCGACGGCATAATGACCACTGACCCTAAGATTGTACATGCCGCCAGAATGCTGCCTCAACTAAGCTATCAGGAAGCGGCTGAAATGGCAATTTTCGGCGCAAAAGCCATGCATCCAAGAGCGCTGGGACCAGTCATAAGAGAAAACATACCAGTAAGAATACGCAACGTTTTCCACCCAGAGAACCCAGGTACACTCATAACAAAGGAACCTGACCCAAACGCAAAGGAAGTAGTCAAAGCCGTCGCAATGATAAAAGACGTGGCAATGGTGAACGTTAACGGCGCAGGAATGGTAGGTGCACCCGGCAGCTACGCCAAAGTGTTTGATGTTTTGGGCAAAAACAACATCAACGTCATGATGATTTCTACAGCAGCCTCAGAAGCCAACATCTCAATTATAATTCGCCGCAAAATCTTAGGAAGAGCAATTAGCAACCTAGAAATCGCCCTGCTTGACAGGGGCGGCTTAGTCAGCGAAGTCTCAGCCGAAGACGACGTCGCCGTTATCGCGGTTATGGGCGCAAACATGAAGGGCACCTTAGGCACCGCCTCAAGAATATTTAGCACCGTTGCTAAAAAAGGCATAAACATTCGCATGATTGCTCAAGGCAGTTCAGAACTTAACATTTCGTTTGTCGTCAAAGAGAAGGATGGAGCAGCTGTAGTGAAAGCTATTCATGAAGAATTTAATCTTGACAAAATAGAGGTTAAATTCACCTAAGCTCCTAACTTTTTCGTTTACTTTTGTTCGGGGATTATTTGCGATTAAATTAAATCTTTCAGCGCAAACTCTTCAAACGCTAAGGCAACTACTTCAAGTTAAAGAAGGCTGTACTTACGAGTTTTTGGGGTTTGAGCTGAATTTAGAAACAAGCTATGTAAAAGATGTACTGAATCCCCGGGCGATAGCAAGATTCACCGAATGGCATATCCAACTTTTAGCCACCCTGCTGTCACATTACGCTCGAGCTACCCCAACACCATTAATAGGGAACCTTATCAAATTCAAAGACTTGCCAGGCGGATACGCTTACGAAAGCGCATTTAACAAAAGAGCCATCAACCCCATCGCCGATTTTTTCGGAGAAACACCAGAGCTCCTCAAACAGGCGGGCAAACAGCTAGGCAGCAATGAACTCAGCTACGGAGAATCTTCAGTCGAAATCACGGCTTTAGCTGGCATCCCCCTAACGTACATTCTATGGAGCGCTGAAGAGTATGCCGCATCCGCCAGTATTCTCTATGACCAGACAGCATGCAACTACTTGCCAACCGAAGATTTGGCAGTTCTAGCAGAATTAACCACAGGCCGTCTCATAGAAGCAAAGAACTGCAAACTTACAATATAAGCAATTTTTAACTGCTGCCCATTGGCTGCATGTATTTTTCGAGAAACCTGGGGCTTTCTACGCGGAAGAGGTGGCTATTGCAGAGGCAGTCCGAGCAGCCGAAACCTGCAATCGGTTCGCCGCCGTTCTGCTGGATTAACTTAGCGATCTGGCATTCTCGCGGTTTCTGCCCAGCCACAAAATAAACCTCGGTAACTTCTGCTGCTTCATTGTTTAGTAGGTAATCGACATGCCAGAACAAACGCTTCTCTTTTCTTTTGTGCCTTGCCACTCGGAACTCCAGGTTGTTTTGGGCTGAGCCGACATAAGCATATGTGCCCGGTGGGAGGGTGAGGTTGCCTAGAGCGCCTATTCCTGCATCTATAGTCTTGCTCACCTGAATTGTTAAAACGTAAATGCCTTTCAATACTGCTCGTTAATCATGCATCATATTAGTGGTTTTAATGTTACTGTGCAGGGCAAAACCAAAAATAAATAATCAAGGGTCTTGTTGCAGGCAAATCAGCAGAGCCTTATTAGCACAGACAAGAGTTAGGAATTTCAGGAACTAAAGTAGGAGAGGATGGCTGTAGATTATCTGCTTACCCAGTTGCGGCGGCTAGATAGATGGCGGCTTTGCCTCATCATCCTCGCAGTTGTCTACGGCTACCTCCTCTCAATTGACTTAGCCTCCAAATCTATGGTTTGGGATGAAGTCACCCATTTCACCGGTGGACTCATACTCTCCCGGGGACAAATTGGAACCTGGGTCACTACCAACTCGCTGTATCCCCCAGTCTACGATATTTTCACAGCACTCTATTACCTCATCGCTGGTCCAAGCGTTTTTGCTGCAAGATTAGTTTCAGTAACTTTTTCAGTGCTTTCACTTTTCGTCATTTACGAAATCGCAAACGATCTCTACAACAAGAAAACTGCATTGCTTTCCGCCGTCTTGTTCAGCGTTATGCCTGGAATCGTTTGGGTCTCCCGGCTGGCGATGATTGAAACCATTCTCATTTTCGTGTTTTGTCTCTCTATGCTATTCTTTTTCAGATGGCTGCGCACCAACAAAGAAAAAGATCGCGTATTATTCATCGCAGCGGTTGCAGTTGGGGTAGCTGTGAAGTATCAGACGCTGGTCATAGCGCCCATAATTATGCTTCTAGGCATGTACTTTTGGAAAAGAGACTATCTCAAAGCTGAACTCAAAAGTTGCCTGAGGCTTCCAAGATTAGCCGTTGTTATGGTAGCGATTGCGGCAGTAGCTGTTGTCATTTATGTGCTCTTGGAGTCGGGGGTCCTTAATGTACTTCTTTTTGCCATCAGTGAAGGAACAGCCCAAAAAGCCATTTATAGCGCTCGATACCCCGTGCTTATTTTCTACTTAGTAGACATGACATGGTTCGGAAACCTTACGCATCCAATTTCACTTTTGCTCTATCTTGTGGGGCTTGGCGGATTAGGCTTAATGGTTTACAAAAGAAAGCCTGAAGACAAGTTTCTGCTCCTATGGTTCCTTGTTGTCTACGTTGTTTTTACGTTGATTCCTAACAGGGATTGGCGCTACGTTACAATAGCGTTCCCCGTCCTAGCCGTAGCAGCCGCAGGCATTCTTACGGCAGCTTTTGACAAACTGATCAGCTTAGGACAAAAAGCCAACGGCTTTGCTAAAAAATGGGGAACCAAAGCGGCAGCAGTCCTCCTGGTAGCTTTCGCGTTGACTGGGGTTTTCTACAGCTGTATCGACGCATACACTTGGGTTTCTCATGACCGAATCGTGGTTCCGATAGACCAGGCGACCAGCTATTCCAGCCAAACCTTAGGCAACAACCAGTCTCTCGTCGTAGCTTGCCCGCTTAACCTATTCAACGCGTACATGGTTAGGTTTTATCTAAGTGCAAAAAACCCCGACCAAAAATATAACCAAACGTGGCAATACCCTGCAGAGGCAGTGGATGCCTACACGCCAGATTTCAACACACCCGCATTTATGTCGCTTTGCCAGCAAAACAACGTCAAATACGTTTTCCTCTATGAGTATGGGGGCTTGAAATACTTCAACTCAAATCTGACGGCTCAAACAGTCTACAACTCGCTTGACGAGACAGAGAGGTTTACTCTGCAGGCAATGTTTGGAACCCAGCCCAACAGAGTTTTCGTGTTTTTATTTACTTAATGTGTTAGGTCAAGTTGTCAAGCATGGCAGCTATGCTATTGGTGGGCGGTAGGCATGTTTGGTCGCGGCATACGTATACGGTTGCTTTGCCGTCGATTTGTTGATAGTCTATCCCTGTTTTGCTTGGATCTCTGAGTGTGACAACTGTTGTTGGCAGGTACTGGCTTCTTAATGCGTTTAACATTTCTTGGGTATCTTTCTGCTTTAGGTCTCCGACTAAAACCACACTGTAAGATGGACCATACAGAAGATTCAACGCTGACAGGAAAAACGTGTAGGCATCTGATGCTCCTTCAATTTCTTGCGCAAACGTTTTGGTCATCTGAGACGCCATTTCCTCGAACTTTGGCTCGTTTGTTAAACGACTTAGCCACAGCAAATCATGAAGCGCTAAAGAATTACCTGACGGAACTGCACCATCGTAGAGTTGCTTGATTTTTGGCAGGTTTGCCTGGTCGGTCTGTGTTTGGTAGAATCCACCGTTTTCTTTATCCCAAAACTTCGCAACCATACTTTTCACTATATCAGCGGCAGCTTGGAGATACTTGTCTTCGAAGGATGCCTCGTAGAGCTCGATTAGTCCAAATGCCAGAAAAGCGTAATCATCTAGGAATCCTTCGATGGCTTTTTCGCCTTTTGCATAACGATGATAGAGTACGTCACCCACTTGCATTTGGGCCAGAAGAAAGTCGGCGGTTTTCTTTGCAGCTTCCAGAAACTTTGGTTCCTTTAGGAGGCTTCCAGTTTTAGCTAAGGCTGCAATTACCAGGCCGTTCCAGTCCGTGAGCACTTTATCGTCTGTTACTGGGGGCACCCGTTTTTTGCGTGCCTCAAAAAGCGCCGCTCTTATGCCATGAAAGCGGTCGATAAGTTCTTGCAGCGTTAAGCCTTTGTATGGCGCAAGCTCGTCAAGAGGTTCGGCGATGTGCAATATGTTTTTGCCTTTACCACCTGAATAGTTGCCTTCAGGGTTTAAACCGTAGATATGAGCTGCAAGTTCCCCGTCAGCAGGCTCGAGAACGTCTAGGACTTCGTCCAGTGTCCAGAGGTAGAATTTGCCCTCCTCCCCTTCGCTGTCGGCATCTTGAGCTGAATAGAAGCCTGCATCAGGCGCAGCTAAATCTCTGAGCACATACTCCAAGATTTCTCGAGCTGCAAGGGCATACCTGTTTGCGCCTGTTGCCTGAAAAGCCTCTGCGTAAGCAAGCGCCATTAGGGCTTGGTCGTAGAGCATTTTCTCAAAATGAGGAACCAGCCACTTTGAGTCGGTGCTATAACGGTGAAAGCCAAAGCCAATTTGGTCGTATATGCCGCCTTGCCTCATTTTGTTCAGAGTGTTTTCAACTATAGCTAGCGGCTTTTTTTGCCCAGTCTTGGCGTAATAACGTAGCATGTATAGGATTTTGTGGGGTGTTGGGAATTTTGGTGCGGAACCAAAACCGCCGTTATCTGGGTCATAATCGAGCGTTAGGCGGTCGTAAGCGTCCTGCAACACTTCTTTGCCAGGCTGTGTTTGGCTTGTTCGTTTCTCCATGGCTTGTATGCGGGCCTTAACGTCGGCACCCACCATCTCCGCCTGTTTGCGCTGAACTTTCCAAACCTGCATAACCTGGGGGACGAGGTCAAGCATGCCGATTATGCCTGGTCGGCTATATTTGGGAATGTAGCTCATGGCGATAAACGGCGATAGGTTGGGTGTTAAGAGGATGTTTAGTGGCCAGCCGCAGTTTCTGCCCATCGCTTGACAAACAGCCATGTAGGCGGCGTCGAGGTCGGGTCTTTCTTCACGGTCAACCTTAATGCAGACAAACGATTCGTTAAGTAATTTGGCAACCTGTTCGTCCTCGAAGCATTCCTGCTCCATAACGTGGCACCAGTGGCAGCTGCTGTAGCCTATACTCAAGAAAATGGGTTTATCCTCGTTTTTCGCCTTATTAAAAGCTTCTCGGTTCCATGGGTACCAGTCTACTGGGTTATAGGCGTGTTGAAGAAGATAAGGGTTCTTCTCGTTAATCAGCCTGTTAGGTTTCCTTTCTTGTTTTGACTCCATGAAAAATGACTTCCATTTTGACTAGAGTTTTTGGTGTCTTTTATTAGTTGTTTTAGGCTGTTTTGGCAAGCATTAGATTTTTAGGTTGCTTCCGCGCTAAGTTGTTTTTAGGTGTTTGTTTGGGTCAAAAATATTTAGCAATGATTAAGATAAGCCCCAGCATGGCAGCGAAACTCTACGAGCCATTGATGGAGTTTAATGCGAATCCGATTGAAGGAGTAACGCTTGAAGAGGCATACCAAGTTTTTGGCAAATGGGATTTTGCCATACTATTCCAGGCGAAGAGCAACAAGGATGCCTTGCATTTTGTCGGCGACAAAATCCGCCTCGTGGAAGGCGTCATAGAAACCTACACGATTCCTCTGTCACCCATAAAGGACTATCGCAAACAATAAAACCACAAAAAATTAACTAAAGAGATTAAATATTTAGGCTATGAAAAGAAAAAGCAGGTTTATTTTTTACCTGTTTTTGCTTCATGCTTTGCTTTTTTTGCTGCATTCTTCTTTTTTAGTGAAGGCATAATAATTTACCATTCTGTAATGTGTATCTGACGCTTAAAAGACTTTTTAAACAAAAACAGGTTTTCTAGCACGCAAAAAGAGAAAAAGAACATTTTTCTCGACCTATTTAACCTGTCTCGTTTGTTTGCCGACCCTTCTGAAAATCATATTCGCGACAAAAGAAGTTAGCAAAGCAGCTATAAGAAAAGTGATAATGTCAAGATACTGAATGAACAAAAGAACAGCAAAAACCACAATTAACGCTATAGCAACAGCGCCGACTATGCGTTTTGTTCTGCGAGCTGAATAAGATTCAAAACCGCTCAAGAGCAACCACAGGAATTACCTATAGTCTAATGTTATCTTTTATTAGTTGTGATTTGAATGTATAATTTGCCATTATCAATTTTGCAAAGGTAGCATGTTAGTTTTGTTGTTGGACTTTCTTGATGTTCGCCTGTGCGTATGTCGAATTTCCAGCCGTGGCATGGGCACATGACGATGTAGCCTGCGAGGATGCCGCCTTGGAGCTGGCAGCCTGCGTGCGGGCAAAGGTTGGATACCGCATAGACTTGTCGGCCGACTCGGGCGAGTAAAATGGGTTTGCCTTTGACTCGGACGGCTTTCATGTGGCCTTCGGCAAGCTCGGTTTCGTTTATTGACTCAGCAAAATCATCTTTAGACATGTTTTCACCATTAAAACTGTTTTTCCACGTAAAAACAATTCATATGGATTTCTGCGCCGCAAATTCTATGAAGCATATAGTAGACGCAGGGAGACACTTGTGCGCACACATAACCCTGACCCTACAGAGATAACTATGTTTGTTAAGCAAAACAGTATGCAAAAAGAGCCGCGAACTGCTATTTTGGCGTTTAATGCTTTGTGTGTTCGCCTTTTGCATGTTTAGTTGGAAGCTGCGATAGTTGTTCTTTCTTTTTAGCGTCCTTATCACGTTGCACTCTTTTTTGCTGTTCAAGCTGAGTATTTTTCTTTTTTCTCTTCATTACGCTCATAATTCACACAAACAACAAAATAATGCAATCTCGTTCTAAAAAGGCTAACTCTTTCTAAACAAACTGCAGTCTGACGATTTCGTGATTTTGGCTTGTTTAACCCGAGAAAAAACCATTTGGGGTTACGAACTTTAATATTATCGGTTCGAGTTAGATTTTGTGAAGATCCAACATGACAAGGAAGACTTTGCTTTGCGGTTGCGTTTATGAAGAGAACGAGTGGATGCTTGTTAGAGTAAAAGAGTGCGAGAAGCATCATAAAGAAAGACACAAGAAAGTCGAGTACAGACCGAAAGCTGAATGCAACCGAAATGACACAAGAGGAGAATAAATCTCGCAAAATCACGGAAACAATGGTCCTCAACTTAACCATCATTATTTTCATTCAGCATAGTTGCTGTTATATAGTGCTGTCAACGAGTATATAGTGTGAATAAAATGACTATTAAACTAGACAACACCATTAGAAAACCAATAGTCGCAAAAGCCACCCCCGTAAAAGAAATACCTCAAGGAAGAAAACTTACAAAAATTCCAGAATACGATGCAGTTTTCAAGCAAATAGTTGAAAGCCCAGAGAAAATGTTTAAAGTTGAGGTTGAAGGTAAAACCGTAAAGACTATATATGCACCTTTCGTCTTCCGAGTTAAAGTTTACAACCAGAAAGCTGACAGAAAATTCAATTTAGCCCTTAAGGTGCGCAGCAAAGAAGTCTACATAGTTAAATCGGATAAGAAGGAATAAGAAAGCCTTTACCGCTTTCCAAAGGCAAGCGACGATAATAACTTCAAAGTAAAGTGTTCCAAGTTTTGGAACGCCAAATAAAAAAAGTTAGGGGAGAATGAAACAATGTCTGAACATAAACCTGAATGGCCGGAACCAGGCGACCTAGTAATCGCCACCATAGAGAGCGTCATGGATTACGGAGCCTACGCTAACCTAGATGAATATAACAAAAGAGGCTTTTTACACATCTCCGAAATCTCCAGCGCTAGAATAAGAAACCTCCATGATTTTATCCGTGAGAGACAAAAAATTGTACTCAAAGTTCTCAGAGTCGACCTAGACAAAGGCCATATCGACCTATCTCTTAGACGAGTTACTAAACGCGAAAGAATCGAGAAAATTAAAGTTTGGAAGAAAGACCGCAAGGGCGAAGTGCTACTGCGAACGGTTGCCGAGAAACTTGGATTGCCGACGGATGAAGTTTACCAGAAAGCAGGAGTCATCCTTGAACAAAACGACGGCATATACGAAGGCTTTGAAAAAGCACTAAAAGAAGGACCTGAAGCGCTCACGAAGCTGGGTATACCTGAAGACATGGCTAAATCCTTCGCTCAGATTGCGGAAGAACGCATCAGAATTAAACTGGTTCAGGTAAAGGGCACACTTGAAATTCGCTGCATGAAACCAAACGGTGTTAAATGCATCCAAGAAGCATTCATCGAAGCCAAGAAAGCCCAAAAAGCCAAAGGCGCCAAAATCCAGTTCTTTGTAATCGCAGCTCCCAGATACAGCGTTGAAGTTTCAGCTGATAATTGGAAACGAGCCGGAGAGCTTCTTGACGAGGTAAGCGAAAGCGTAGTTACAAACATCACGAAAGCAGGCGGACACGGTTCTTTTAAGAGAGATAAGCAATAAAATTAATTGGTGAATAAATGAGAGATTCAGAAGATAAAACTGTTTGGGGCCAAGTAGAGAAAATTGGCAAAGGCACCAAAGCGGCCTATGACGAGGATAAAAAAACAATTACTTTTTGTTTTAATAGAGACCCGCATACGACAAGCGACCAATTGAGAACATTGCGCGAGCGACTTATGAAAGAGCTAAAGGAACAGGGCTATGATAGCCGCATGAAATACAATGGTGAAGTAATCGTGGAAAACGTACAGCAGGAAGATGTGGTGGTTGAAAGAAAGAACCACAAGCTAATAATTCACCTCATAAATAAGAATGCACCTGAGGATAAAGAAAAGGGCATCTCAAAAGAGCCCACTTAACCTTTTTAAGAATTATCAAATTACCGGTTGGCTACCGATTTTGCTATTATGCAGTTCAGATAGTTTAAGAATTGTTTCCTTGTAAACCGCGATAGCGTTCAAGTACTCGCTTATAACAATGTGCTCATTTAGGGTGTGATCAAGATGCGAGTCGCCTGGACCATAAGTGACAATTGGCAGATTCATGGCTTTGCCTAAAATGTTCATGTCGCCTGTCCCTGTTTTATGCAAAAGCGTCGCTGGCGTGTTAAGCACTTTTCGAACAGAAGATGACAATATGTGAACAAGTGGTGAAGCCTTGTTAACTTCAAACGGTTCAACAGTGTCTTGAACTGTTGCTTTCACAGATACCTTTGGGTTAGCGGCATGATATTTTGTCATTATCTTCTCTATCTGCTCATAAACCTGAGCTGTGCTAAACTGTATTGGCACGCGGACATCGAGGTTCATTTCAACCTCAAACGGAACAACCGAGGTAGCTCTGCCACCCACAACTTTAACCAAACATGCTGTGACAGCGTTGTATGGACTTGCTGACGGGTCCAAGGAAGGGTATGAAGAGGCGTTTTTGATTTGCTCCCAAAGCTCATAGGCTTTCTCTAAGGCGTTATCAAACATCCAGGGAGTAGAAGAATGTCCTGTGTCAGTCTTACAGATGATTTTGAGTTGGATTTGACCTTTGTAACCAATCGTTATGTTTTCGATGCCGCTGGGTTCACCAAAAATGGCGTAATCGGCTTTGATACCCTGCGTTATTAGGTGTCTGACTCCGCGGCTGGTCGCCTCCTCTTCTACCACACTGGCGATTAATATTTTGCCTTTAAACCCAGGCTCCTTTCCAGCGGCTGATGCAGCAACAATCATTGCAGCAAGAGGACCCTTTGCGTCTACCGCACCACGAGAGTAAATTTTTCCTTCTTCAATTCGAAGAGGCAGGTGTCCAGCCACTGTGTCCATGTGACCGCAAAGTAGGATGACTGGGTCGCCGACGCCTACAACGCCAATTACGTTGCCGATGTCGTCTTTTCCAACTTCAAAACCCATATTCTTCATTTCAACGACTAGATAGTTGGCTGCGTCTTCTTCTTTTCCTGACGGGCTGTAAATGCCAAGGAGGTTAGTTAGGAACCGCACTGCTGCTTGCTCGCTCATGCTCTTCTTCTCCTAAAACTTCATCCAAAACAGTAATTGCACGATCTATTTGCTTCTTATTAATTACAAGAGGCGGCAGTAAACGAACAACTGTTCTTCCGGCATCCAGCACCAATACTCCTTTTTGTGCTGCTTTTAGAATTACGTTTAGAACGTCATAGCGTAGTTCCATGCCAAGCATTAAACCTAGACCGCGTACTTCCTTGATGATTTTGTGGTCAGCCTGCAAACTTTCCAGCCCCGCCTTGAAATACCGTCCCATCTCATTGGCATGATCAGCAAGTTTCTCCTCAACCAACGCGTCAATAGCAGCGCAGCCAGCGGCACAAACCAGCGGGCTTCCACTAAAGGTCGTTGAGTGCTCGCCGATTTTAAGCGAGGACATAATGTTTTCTTTAGCAACAGTTATTCCGATGGGCAAGCCACCTGCAAAAGGCTTCGCCAAACACATAACATCCGGGGTGACGAACCAGTTTTGGCAGCCGAATAGTTTGCCCGTCCGACCGAAGCTGGTTTGCACTTCATCAAGCATTAACAAGACATGTCTTTCATCGCAGATTTGCCGCACCGTCTGCAGGTAGCCGTCTGGTGGAACTCGGACGCCGCCTTCGCCACGGATTGGCTCCATTAAAACGGCGGCTGTCTTCTCGGTTATGGCTTCACGGATTTTGTCAGGGTTGTCAGGGGCTACATGTTTGATTTCTGGTATGAGAGGCATGAATGGTTCACGGTATTTCTTATCCCATGTTGCTGAAAGGGCACCCATAGTCTTGCCGTGGAAGGCGCCCATTAAAGCGATGATTTCGGGTTTTCCAGTGTATTTACGGGCAAGTTTTATGGCGCATTCGACCGATTCAGCTCCGCTGTTTGAAAGAAAAGCTTTGTCTAAGCCTTTCGGAGTTATCGCCACAAGTTTTTGAATAAATTCAGCTCGTTTGTCGTTGTAGTAGGCACCGTGGCAGGTGATAAGCTGTTCAACTTGCGCTTGGACTGCGGCAACGACTTTTGGGTGGCAGTGCCCCAGCAATGCGACGCCGTAGCTGGTTGAGCAGTCAACGTATTCTTTGCCGTTTATGTCCCAGACAAGCGCGCCTTTGCCTCTTGTGAGCACGAGTGGTTTTTTGCTGAAAACATTCGCTAAATAGCGAGTTTCAATGTCTATTATTTCTTTGTCATTCACTCGTTATCACTGTACCAACTTTATGTTTCAAAGCTGAACTAATAGGCTGATTTCCCGTGCCCGCGGTAACTAATACTTCTTTGACACCTTGGTTTAACGCTTCTAACGCGGCGTGGACTTTGGTGCTCATTCCTGAGCCGATGCTTGATTGGATCTCTTTGACTTCTGTCGAGCTGATTTTGGGTACGCATTCGCCTTTAACCATCAAGCCCTGTACATCGGTGAGCAAAATGAGGCGGTCTGCTTGGAGGGCGCCAGCGATTATAGCGGCTGTTCTGTCACCATCCACGTTTAATGGCTCAGAATCTTGACTAAGAGCGATGGGGGTAACAATGGGCACGTAGCCTTTCCCAAGCAAAAGATTTAGCAACTCACCATTAACATCAGTTATCTTGCCCGTATAGCCGCCGTCCATGACTCTTTTGCGTCCTCGCTCGTCAACGGCTATAAGTTTGGTTTTGCGCTCAGCCTTCAAAGTTGCCGCGTCTAAACCAGTAATACCAACGGCTTGTACGCCCTGTGCTTGCAATGCTAACACGATTTGTTTGTTGATTTTGCCGGCCATAACCATAGTGTAGATTTCGATGGTTTCTTTGTCAGTATAACGGCTTCTGAATCCTTCGGGTGAAATTATGAATTTTTGTTCTTTACCAAGCTTTGAAGCAATTTCTGTGACTTCTACTCCGCCGCCGTGCACAAGAACAACCTTGTTGGTTTTGGCAACTTCTTTTATATCAGCGACTAAATCCTGAGACGCTCCTTCTTTGAGTATGCTTCCACCCATCTTAATTACAAGCAGCATGGGTATCACATCGGGTGGAAACCAGTACTTTTTAGACCCGTGGTTTCTTCTATTCCCATTTGAATATTCATGCATTGCACACCTTGACCTGATGCGCCTTTGCACATGTTATCCAGCGCTGAGAAAAGCAAAAGGCGATTCGCATGCTCATCAATTTCAAAGCCTAAGTCACAGAAGTTTGTGCCCATGGTCACTTTGGGGTCAGGCAACTGGTATGGTCCCTTCTGGTACTTCACTAGGCGGATAAACGGCTCATTTCCATACATTCCTCGGAAAGCACGCCAAAGGTCTTTGTTCTCTAATTTTTGCTTTGGAAAAGTATGAATGGTTGCAAGAATGCCGCGAACCATGTTTACAGCATGTGGAGTGAAAGAGATTTTCAACGGCTCACTGGTTAGGGCATCTAGTTCTTGTTCAACCTCAGCGATATGACGGTGACCAACAACCTTGTACGGTCGTACTCCACTTGACCGCTCGGGATGGTGCGAAGCAGGCGAAGGCTTGCTGCCTCCTCCAGAAGAACCAACCTTTAAGTCCACCACAATTTTGTCTTTGTCAACAAGCCCAGCCTTCACTATAGGTGCTAAACCTAAAATTGCGGCTGTTGCCTCGCATCCTGGGCAAGCTACAAGCTTAGCTTTTTTTATCTCTTCCCGATGAAGCTCAGGTAAACCGTACACTGCATCCTTGAGCATTTCGGGATGAGCATGTTTCCAACCATAGTAAGTTTCATAATCAACCGGTTTTTTAAGGCGATAGTCAGCACTCATATCGATAACTTTCAAACCAGCATCCAAAAGCTTAGGAACCAGGTTAACCGATCCGCCATGCGGAGTTGCGGTGAAAACTAAATCGCAGTTTTTCTGCAATTCAGCCATGTCTTGGGGCACGAATTTTAGCTGCGTTAAGCCTCGCAGATTAGGGTGCACGTTGAAAACAAATTCTCCTACACTCTGACGTGAAGTAACCATTGCTACCTCTGCCTGCGGATGCAAAAGCAGTAACCTTAGCAGCTCGCTTCCGACGTATCCTGAACCGCCAATTATACCAATTCTCACTTTTGTTTTTCCTCTCCCATTTTTTAATTAATGGTCAATTAGACTCTGAGCGCCTTTCAAGAGTGGAACCGCAACGTTGTAGCCTGTTGCCAACCGAGTGTTCTCCCAGAACTCGGGACACGAATTGGATTCATGAAACACTATGGCGCTCTTATTACTTTCTATATTTTCATCAATTATTATCTTAATATTTAGATAATGTTCAGAATCAGCGTAGCTTTTGAAGGCTTTTTCGAGTTTGCTGTTCCAACCTTGGAAATCGGTTAGGCGCATTTCATCCTGCTTAACCTTTTGAACTGGAACAAACGCTTTACCTGCCTTGTCAAGTTCCGCTTTGAGGTAAGCGTCATCAACTTGCTTGTTATCTTTAACGTTCACCATGGCATCCAACGCAAAAATCCATGCTTCGCTGCCTTTGCCAAGAGTTTTACCACATTTCACGGCTAACTGCTGAATTGGTTTGGGTAGTTTTGCGCCGAAAACCAAGTTGCCAAGAAAAGTGTTTGTTCTAAAATCCTTGAATCCCGCTCTTGCCATTGAGATTGGGTAGCAGAAGGGTTGCTTGCCTTTTTCCTTGTGTACGATTATGCGTAAATCGTAAAACCATTTCTCTATCACTTCCTGCGCAACTACGCCAACTGGGTTGATGATTGAGGGTTTTGTTTCCGCTATGTTGACGATGAGTTCCTCACTGTTATTTGCGAGAGTTATCATTTTGCCATGTGTTCCAGCGTCGGCTTTTATTACAATGCCATATTCAAGTGGGAGTTCCTGCTGGAAGAGTTCAGCTATGTCTCTTTCATTATGGATTACTTGCCCATTCTTTAGGGTGTCAGATGAGTCGCATGGGACAAAAACTGTTTTGGGAATCGGTAAGCCTTCTTTCCAAAGATTCAAAAGAGTGCGCAGTTTGCTGTAGCACACAAATTCGCTCTGCCAAGTGTTTATTGTTTTTTTGCCAAGTTGCTCCATAATGTATGATGCTTGGAGGCGTCGGTTTTTGCTTTGCGCACGGTTCAAAACTACAGCGACATCATCGATGGTGCTTGTATAGTTTTTGCCTTTGGTTTTTGCGTTGAAACCGTCTTTTCCAATGGATAGGGCTATTTTACGGAATGGCAGAAAAGTCAGATCAATGCCTAGTTGTTGTGCGGTGAGTTTTAGTCCGTTTTCGTCATTTTCAGACCGCTCGTAGAGAAGTGCAATGCTCATCGCTTTTCGGCTTCCATCAAAAAATTAATTTAAAAAACTGAATAAATTAGGAAGGCTCATTTGGATGCTCTTATTCGCCCCAGTCTTCGCCTTCAATGGTTAATTCTTGAAGGTCTACGCAGCCGCCTTTGACTTGTTTAACTTCAAGTTCTAGTCCGCAACCGGGGCAGCTGAGGATTTCTCCTTTTTCTGTGTCTGCTGGAACGTTAAGTTCTGCGTCACAATCTGGGCATTTCGCCTTCACGTTTTGTATGTTTGTATTTGCTGGTTTAATCATTTTTTATTCGTCACTTTATTATTTTAGGAAATAACTTTTTCAATAAATCATTACCAAATTTAAACGTTGTGACTAATTTGTTACAAGTTGGACTAACAATGTTCTATTTGGTGCATCAAACATGGACTTCACGGAGTGGAAAACGTAAAAGGCAACATGCCGCCGACACGAAATTCGCATTAATCTTACAACCCTTATAAGGAAGAATGTTAAACTTTCCAACAGCACAAAAACAGGCGATAAAAAGAGTGGATGAAACAGACAAACAAATAGTCAAGCTTCTAAAAGACGATTCAAGAGCAGGCTACGGAGAAATAGGCACAAAGGTCGGCTTGTCTGAAGGTGCAGTACGAAAAAGAATCAAAACACTAAGCGACGACGGCGTAATCCGCAAGTTCACGGTGAAAATCGGCGTAGCAGAAGGTGCCCAAGCTATAACCCTGCTTGCGACCAACCCAGCATATCCAACGCATGAAGTTTCAAAGAAAATCCAAGCTATACCAAACGTTGAAACCGTCTATGAGGTTACAGGCGAATATGACATTGTGGCAGTGATTAGCGGCATGAACGTGACAGAAGTCAACGAGTGCATAGAGAAAATTCGACGCGTAGAAGGCATAATGAAAACCAACACAATGATTGTCCTGCGGAGCTCATAGCCAACTCAGGCAGCGGAAATAAGCTCTTTAACCCTGCTTTCGATTTCATCTCGGATTTCACGTACTTTTTCAATGGACTTTCCTTTGGGGTCTTCAAGTTTCCAATCAATTGTATTCTTAAAGAACGGGCCAGGGGAGATTTCTTGGTCATTGCAACCCATAGTAACAATTAAATCAGAGTCTTGAGCCATCTGGAAATTCAGCAATTTAGGCTTGTTCATTGAAATGTCGATGCCTTTCTCATTCATGGCTTCTACAACCATTGGGTTGACCATGTACGCGGGCTTGTTGCCTGCACTGGATACAATGAAGTTGTTTTTTCCATACTTGTTCGCGAAAGCTTCAGCCATTTGGCTTCTGCCAGCGTTCTCAACACAAACAAATAGAACTTTTTTCACTTACACTTAACCCTCTACTGTTCGAGCTAGTAGTTTCGTGACTTGTCTTTTAAGGAGTTCTAAACCATAGATGTGACTCACGTGTGATTCATATGGTAAAGAAAACATCGCTATTGGCAACACAGGAAGAACTCCTAGTTAATCTGACGCTTCACAACGTTCCAGCTTTACTTCTAAGCGATTTTGCCGAAAAAATCGTTAGACCTTATTACAGCGGCAACTTAAACGCTGCCATCCAAGACCTAATCAACAAAACTCTGTCAGAACAAGAATTCATCCATTCACACATAACTTATACCAAGAATCCAGTCAAACAGTAACGTATTAAAATCTGATTACCGTCTTAATCGTTCAATCTTCTCAACAGCGCTGCTTGTTCCAACGTAGGCAATATCGGTTAAGCCAACAAAGAATCCTGTTTCAACAACGCCTGGAATCATCTTAACTTTGACTTGCAATTCAGCGGGCTTGGCAATTTCCCCAAAATAGCTGTCCAAAATCGCATTGCCATTATCGGTTATGGTTGGTCCAAGTTTGCCTTTGCTCTCACGCAAAACAGGTTTTCCACCAGCCTCAATGATTTTCTGCCTCACCAGTGGAATCGCGAAGGGCAAAACTTCAATTGGGACTGACTGGTTGTTATGGCCTAGGAGCTTGACTTTTTTGTTTTCATCCGCGATTATTACATTTAATTTTGAGCATGCAGCTACGATTTTTTCTCTTGCCAGTGCTGCTCCGCCACCCTTAATTAAATAGAGTTCAGGAGTCAACTGGTCTGCACCATCGATTGTCACATCGATCTGCGGGTGCTCGTCCAAAGTGGTAATTGGAATGCCGCATTGCACCGCTAGCAGGAAAGCTTGAGAAGAAGTCGGAATACCCATTACGCGGAGCTTTTGCTGTTTTATTTTTTCACCTATGGCTTCTATCGCAAACGCAGCTGTGGAGCCGCTTCCTAAACCGACAATAAAACCATCTCTAACGTGCTCAACCGCCTCTAATGCGGCTTTGCGTTTTGCCTCTTGAATTGGGTCAGGGCTAGCTTTCAATTTCCATTTGCCCCAGTTTATCTAACACTTTCTCAACTTCACTTCGGATGGACTCGATTCGTTTTTCAGCTTCAGTTTTAGCATCAGGTTTTTCCTCTGGCGGCTTTCGTTTCTTTTTCGGTTTTTCTTCATTTGAGGATGTCTCTACTTCTGGCTCATCTTGTTCGTAGTCTTCCTCAATCTTTTCCATTTGTGGAGTTTGAGGTGGCAATTTGATGGGGATTTCTCTTATTGGTTTAACGTCGATTCTTGTTCGCAGTTCTTCCACTTTTGAGGTAATTTCTCCGAATCGTTCGCTGAAGAGTTTCATTAAGTCTTCTTGCATGCTTTCAAGGTCGTGTAGGGCAACTATGGATTCATCTTTATTGATAGATTCTTTTATAGCCATCATTCTTGCTTTGTAGCTAGCTGCAAGCTTTTCTCGTTCAGCCTCAGTAATTTTTCCTTCTGCCTGAGCTTCATACAAACGCCGTATTGCATCGCCTAAGATGTCTCGTTCCAAATCAAGCATGCGTAACTCATCTTTGGCGTTTATTGCAGTGTTTGCTTGAACGCTCTTAGAAATTTTGAATGGCACGCCCGAATAGTCAAGGCTTGGGTCAACGTTGGCTTCTTTTTTTGCTTTTTTTGGTTGAAGCGTTGCTTTACCCATTCTTCTCATGGCAAAGATAACTATCGCGCATGCGGCGATTATCACTACTGCCACTGCTGTGACTATTATGGGGTCGTCATACCAAGCCATGCCAAGATGTCCTCAGTTATCTTTGATTATGTACCATTCATATATAAATTAATACAAATTGCCGCTTGTTTACTTATATTTTCTTGTCTATTCCGCTTGGACTTTTTTGACCTGCGATCTTTCTAAAGCGCCAATAATGGGTAATGTAAGTATCACGCCGATTATACCTCCAAGAATTGTCCAGCCTCCCCAGATAGTGAAAACAAACGCAATAGGAAGCTTGAGGATGATGATGCCGTTTACAAGTGCTCCTACGTAAGCGCACACAATTGAGGCTATGATGGCAACGGCTATGTTAAACGGCTTCAGATTCAAAACGTGCCGATTAACGAGAAATATTAAATCCAAGATTACTGCGGCGGGAACGAACCCTAAGACCGGAAGTGGGCCGCCTGCTAATACAACAATCGCTGAGCCTATTAAGCCGACTACGGATGCTGTGCCAAACTGATTTGTCGCCCATACAACTAGAAGTAACGTGAAGAAGATTATGGCACTATGAATTACGGGCAATCCTGTGAGAGCAAAGCCGATGGGCGCCAGTGTGAAGTTAAGAGCTACCCAAAGTGCGCTGAATATGCTGATTAATGCGATGTTTACTGTGAAGCGGTTTTTGTGCGTTTGCTGCGACTTACTCAATGAGTAACACTTCTATAAAATTCAGTAACACTCTGGGAGCATAAAAGTCTTCTTCAATACTCTCAACAAACATCGTTCCCAATAACCGTTTGCCGCATTCCGTCTTTTGGGCAAAACGTATGATGACTGTAGGGATTAAGTTTAAATCCGCAGAGGTAACACCAAACCTAATTATGAGAGCTATAACAATTATTGGCGCCATCGCGGCAGCAGCATTATTCTTCTTTGCCGTAGTATTCGCTTTGGCAGCGTCAGTGCAGGCAACCGCATCAAGGCTTATCACAAGCGGTTTACTTTTCATTATTGGACTTGCATTAATCTTAGGTATCTACTATCTGACGCGCAAACCGAAAACAGTTATCCAGCAGTTGGAAATCTCAGGGCAAATGAAAGGTGCAGCAATCAAATGCCCAAACTGTGGAGCATCAATAGATGCCAACCAAATTAAAATTGTTTCAGGCGTACCCTATGTTACATGCCCCTACTGTGGCACAACATTTGAGGTTACAGAGGAGCCAAAATGGTAAAACGCACTTATTTTTTAGCAGCACTTCTTACATTAACAATCGCTTTGATGGCTCTCAGCACAGTTAACGCTCAGGGCATTGTTTACAGCGTTGACCATCAATACGCCCAAATATTCATCAACCAAAACGGCACAATAGACCTAACATACAACATAACACTAACCGTAACCTCAGGTACCATCCACGGGTTCTATGTTGGACAGCCAAAAGCCGACTTCACCCCGGGACAGGCAGTAGACCAATATGGAAACAACCTCGCCATCGCCGACGCGAGCAGTGGCAGCGACTACCGAGTCGACGTAACATTAAACCAGCCCTTAACAGCAGGCAACAGCATCTGGTTCACAGTGGAAACAAACGTTGCAGGTATGATAAGCAACGACACCCAAAACCCGGGCAACTTGGGCATGCAGTTCGCTCCAGAATGGACCGACGTGCCAATCAAAGATGTGCGGGTTCAAATTGTTCTCCCACCAGGCGCTTCAACGAGCGACGTTAAAACTACCCAGAACTTCTACAATAGCACCTCAATCGTTGAGGAAAGGCTTGCTATTTTCTGGCAAATTCCCACCCTTCAGCCAAACCAGCAGTACTTTGTTGGAGTATCCTTCCCAGCAAAATATATGCCAAACTACAATCCTCCACAGCCAAGCGGTTTTGGAGACTTAGCAACTATGCTGTTGGGTGTTGGAGGATTCATTTTTTTCATTATAATTATTGTTACAATCGTCGCTTTGTTCAGGAAAAGCGCTTATTCAGCTCCGAAAGTTAGCATGGAAACCCTTGGAATACGCCGCGGGTTAACCGCTGTTGAAGCCTCATACCTTCTTGACCTGAAGTCCACGCAGATAGTTACCGAAATCCTGTATAGTCTTTTGCAGAAGAGAGCTGTTTGGGCAAAAGAAACCACGCCAGCGCTTAAACTTCAGGTTCTTGCGCCTTATGAGAACAAAACGGGCAGCCCAGATGATCCACTAAGGTACTATGAGATTGATTTTCTTAACTCACTAAAGGCTGACGGAACATTAGACGAGGAAAAATTGGCACACACAATCATGTTCTTGCGTGATACCGTTGAGCAAAAGCTTTCAGGTTACAGTCAAAAAGACACTGTTGACTACTACAAAAAAATCGTAGACCAAGCATGGATACAAGTGCAACAAGCAGGAACCGAACAGTTAGCCTCAAACGCTTATAGCGAGCAGCTCCTGTGGCTTATGCTTGACCCTAACCAGAAAGCTCGCACGGAAACGGTGTTTCAAAACAGGATTTTCCAGCCTGATCCATTGTGGTTCTGGTGGTGGTACGGCTACACAACATATCATCCTCACCCAACCTATCAACCCAACATTGGGGCTCCAATGCAATCAGGTAAGCCTCCAACCATTCCAGGAGCAGAATTCGCAAACACAATCGCAACCTCAGTGGAAAAAACCTCGAACAACATAGTTGTCAACTTAGAAAAATTCGCCAACTCAATTGTTCCACCGCCGCCAAAAGCTTCCCAGCAACCAGCTCACCACAAAGCTGACTGCGTCTGCGCCTGTGCAGCATGCGCCTGTGCTTGCGCTTGCGTTTCATGTGCTTGTGCATGTGCAGGTGGAGGTGCCCACTAAATGAGTTTTCTCAGAAATATTTTTGGAAAACAAAAAACTCCTCAAGGACGCTACACTTATCGTGGAAAAGACAAGTTTGCAGGCATGTCACTGCAGCTCCGTGTTGAACCAAGCGGGCAAGGAGTTATGGTGATCAATGCCAACAATGTGCTCTATCTTAACCCCACTGCAACCGCGTTTGCTTACTTTTTCGTGCAGGGACATACAAAACAGGAAGTTTTGGGTAAAATTCGCCGAATGTACCGTGTGAACGCTAGGGATGCCCAGGCTGACTATGAAAGATTGGTTTACACTATTAGCACGTTGGCGCAAACACAAAAAGTAGACCCAGTTTCCTTCCTCGAAATAGCTAAGGAAGAACCGTTCAGTCATCTGTACTCGGCGCCTCTACGCATGGATATGGCTTTAACTTTTAGATGTCAAAACGACTGTGTCCACTGTTATGCTGGCGGACCCCATGAAACACCCGAGTTAACGACGGCTCAGTGGAAAAGCGTCATGGACAAGCTCAGCGATATTGGCGTTTTCATCTTAACTTTCACTGGTGGCGAGCCTACGCTGCGTGAGGATTTGCCAGAACTATTATTGTATGCTCAGAATAAAGGTATGGTTACAGGCTTAATCAGCAATGGACGCAAGCTCAAGGATAAAGCATATGTCGAAATGCTAGAGAAATCCAGTTTAGACTTTGTCCAAATAACCCTTGAATCACACAAACCCCAAGTCCACGATGCGATAACAGGCGCTAAAGGCAGCTGGAAAGAAACGGTGGCGGGCATAAAGAATGCTGTACAATCTAAAATTTACGTTTCAACCAACACAACACTCAACAAGCAAAATATCGCTGATTTTCTGACAACGATTGATTTTATTAAAAGCCTCGATTTAGCCGCGTTTGGCTGCAACAGCTTAATCTACTCTGGCAAGGCACCAAACACGCGCCAGGAATTCGCCCTATCAACTGACGATTTGAATGCATTGCTGCCTAAGATCCGGGATAAGGCTCACCTGATAGGGCTAAAGTTCCTCTGGTACACACCAACGCAATATTGTGATTTTAACCCTGTCCAATTGGGGCTGGGTGTGAAAAGCTGTACTGCTGCACTCATAAACGCCTGCGTAGGACCAAATGGGGATGTTTATCCGTGCCAAAGCTACTTTGAAAGCCTTGGAAACATTCTAACTGAGCCCTGGGAGAAAATCTGGGGTAGCCCATTGGCTGTGAAACTGCGAAGCAGAGAGTATGTTGAGGAGAAATGCAAGGATTGCGAGCAACTTCAGGTGTGCGGCGGTGGATGTCCCTTGGAGCTCCAAAATAAAGAGCAACAGTGTAGACAGACAGGATAATTTATCTTTAGCGAGCAACCAATCTCTATAGGCAATACGCCGCTTTGTGAGTTCAGAGACACATGGTTGCTTCAGAGAAGCACAAGCTAGTAGTTTTTGACGTTGAAGGAGTGCTAATTCCAAAAAACCGCTTCATTTTCGAAGTGGGCAAAACTCTGGGGGCCATTACGCTGATTAAGCTTCTTTTCTTCGGTTTTCTTTATGAAGTTGGCATACTTAGGCTTCAATCAGCTCTAACAAATATGTTTAAAGAAATGCAAAATGTAAAGCTTGAAACCTTGGACTTCATCTTCGATAGAATCTCATCGATGACTTTTCTGCAAAGTATCTGTAGTCAAGTAAAATCAAGAAACTGCAAAATCGCCCTCATAAGCTCGGGTATACCAACCATAATTCTAAAAAAATTAGCTCTCTTGATCGGCGCCGACTACGCTTACGGCATAGAAGTTGAAACCACCAATGATATGTTAACGGGTAAAATCTGGGGCGACGCTATAGAACCAAATGGAAAACTCAGGATTTTATACGAGATTTTGTCAGCAGAGGGCTTAAGGCTTAATGATTGTATTGTGGTGGCTGACGATCGAAACAACCGTTGCTTGTTTTTGCCGGGTATTCTCAAAATCGGATTTAACCCCGACTACATTATACGGGTTAAAGCAGACAGAGTTGTAATTGGAAAACTCTCACAAATCTTGCCCATTATCGACGGAAAAACAAATAAACGCTCATTTCCAACAACAAATGATTTTCTGCGTGAAGACATTCACGCCTCAGGTTTTTTCATGCCAGTTATAGCTGGTCTAATCGGTGTTCCTATAGTCGGCATATCAATTTTCACAATAGCCTTCGTTTACACTGTATCTGAGCTTTTGCGTTTGGAAGGAAAAGAACTGCCTTTAATCTCAGCGATAACACGTCACTCTGCCTCTCAATCTGAACTTCACGGTTTTGCGGCGGCACCACTATACTTCGCCTTTGGCATTTTATTGACTTTGATTTTGTTTGATAATCATGCAGGTTACGCGGCAGTTGCTATGTTCTGTTTAGGCGACAGCGCAGCATCGCTTTTTGGCGGCAGAATTTCAAATTCTTTGCCGTTTAACAAGGGAAAGACTTGGGAAGGCTCGGTTGGAGGCTGGTTTTTCGCTTTTCTAGGGGGATTGTTTTTTGTTTCCCCGATTCTGGCTCTGATTGGGGCGGCAATTGCTATGACGGTTGAGGTATTACCGTTGCCGATAAACGATAACGTGCTTGTCCCAGTAATTACAGGGGCAACACTGACACTAATTACAAACATCACTGGTTTAACATGAATTTTGTTTTGAAATAATCCTTAACAGAAAATCTCTTTCCTTGTTGGCAAACGACATGCCCCTCTTGCTCTAAAAGGTGCTTTTGAGCCTCTAATCCACCAGGGTATTTCTCGTTTAGAAAGCCGCCCGTTTTCAGTGTTCGCCAATAAGGGGTTATATCAGTTTTGCCTTGCTGTTTTTGTTCTTCAGCAGCTCGGGCAGCGATTATTGTGAAAATTCCAGTGGTTAGAGGGCAGCCAATTGTGGCATTATGCCTCTTTGCTAGTGCGGCTCGAATGTCATTGATTGTTGTTAGTTTACCTATTGTGACCCTTCCCATTAGTTGGTCGACTTCGAATGGCGCTGGAATTACCAAGGTACCTGTGCCCCATGTCTTGCTCATTCGAGGGGGAATTTGTTCAACTTTTGGGAAGTCTCTGCTGTTGCTTAATTTTTCTTGCCAAGACCGCTTCTTGTGGGACATATTAATCCAAAGAAGCTTATAGCATTAATGATTTAATGAAACTTTCTAAAACTTATTTCTTGTAATTAGAGTTGACAAGGTCTTGTTTTTGGAGATGGGTCAGCTTCTTAATTTCCCGCTCACGTTTCATCGCCAGACTCCGTAATTCGAACGTTTCTACATACTTGAGCTTTTGGGGTTTATGCGCTTTTGTATATCTTGCCCCCTTGCCGTTTTGATGAAGTTTTATTCGGGCATCTAGATTTTTAGTGTAACCTGTGTAAAAGCTCCCATCACAACAAATCAAAATGTAAACGTAAAACGGCATGCGGCTTACGGCTCCTGAGGCGAAGTTGGAAGATAATCGTAGATGACGCCTTTCTGTATTGCTCTTTTAAGGTAAGCTTCTGGATCAATCTCTTGAACTTTAGCATGGTCAACATCAACAATGTAGATTTCATGGATACGGGCATTCCGAATCTCCTCAACAGTAACCGGTGGTTTCTGGTAGTATGCATCGCAGAGCCGTTTGATCTGATCAATTTCCCAGTCAGCCCTGTTTCGAGGCGGTTTAGCTAAAGCGCGTGGAAACGGCAAAATATAATGGGGCGGCACACCTAAAGCGAATTTTCCTGCAAAACTGCTATAACGTATTATTTTGCTTGCAAGCCTTGCGGAAGTGTAAGTCATTGGTGCCAAAGCGTTTTCAGGCGGGATGAAGCCCGTTTCTATTTCAACAATCAGGTTTCCTAAGCCTTTTATTGAATATAAGTCGCAAGTCAATATGTCGTTCAGAGGGTACTCGAGTTGAACCTCGTATCCTTTTTGGATGAGGTATTTTGCGCATACAAGCTCCATGACTGAATGGTTGATTTTTACGATATTTTCTCGTTGAAGCTTGATTAACCAGTCTTTCAGTATGGCTAGTTTGTTTTCAACATCTTTTTCGCAATCTTTCGTTAGTCTGTATATGAGAACCTTAAGGTCTTGCTCGAACTTTTGCCTGTTGCTCATTTTTGCTTCCTTGCCAATTGAATGGCAGATACTGAACTATTGGATTTTAAAATATATAAAGCCAGAAAACCTTCAAAGCCTGATTTTGACCGGATTGTTGCTTTATAGAGTTTAAATAGCTTCAATGGATACTTACCAACTGCTCAGTTTCCAAGGTTTTTTCGCAAATTTCTTGTTTAACCAAGGGATTTTCTTCAAGGCTAATTTAGGCAGCTATGTACAAGCATTCCTACATATGGTTGTTTTCTCCTTTATTATTTGCCAAGTTGAGAAGCAGGCTCAACCAACTAAGTTTTAGAGCAGTTATTGGCTAACCAGTCAACTTTTTCTCTGCAATTGCCTCAACGAGGAATATTTTGCCTGTTTAGTTAACATATGGCTGAACTTTTACTGGTTGCTTAGGCTTAGACTCAACTTGGCATAAGTCACAATTAATTTATATTTAGTGGAAAAATATGTTATCTGATGAAAAACTCCTCAATGTGATAGTTGCCACGTTAGAAGAGAAAATTCAGTTTAATCAATGGTTAATTCAGGAAGAAGAAAATGAAAGACGAAGAAAATTCATTGAAGATTTAATTCCTATTCTCAACGCTAAAATCGCAAAAGAAAAAGTATAACTGTAATTTCTTCGCTACATTTACAGCCAAGGCAATTAGCCAGTTTGCACAAAAGCCATATCAAGGTTTTAAAGCACTGAGAACCAGACGCGTGTTCGGAACATCAACTTCGACGATTCTGCAATTCGGGAATTCTCGGGCTTCTCCCATAATGTTTTTGACAATCACTTTGTCGCCATCAGTTTTTGAGTAGATTACATCTTTGAATTGTACTTTTTCGTTTAGGATTACGTTAAATTCACACATAACGCTTCACAGTTACCGAGTTCGCGTTGGTGTATAAGGGCTTTTCTTTACAAACGCACTGTTTCGGCAGACTAGTTATCAAGAAACTACAGATAATCTAAATGACACCGTAAAGCTTTTATTGATTTAGTCATAACTTTAAAGAGTCACTTTCAGAGGCATGAAAATGAGGGATCATCACCTCAATAGCTGGGATCGTCGGGTACTTATTCTCTAACTCACCCAGGGAAACCTCTGAAATAATAAGTGAAAAATTCCTGAGACAGTTTTCTTTGAGACGACAGTCTATTTATCAAAAAGGAGCAATAAAGAAATGACCAAAATGTCAGGTGCAAAAGTGCTAATAGAATCTCTTGAACAACAAAACGTTGACACCATATTCGGCATCTTAGGCGGAGCAATACTGCCCGTCTACGATGAGTTATGCGGAAACGAAAAAATCCGACACATACTCGCCAGACACGAGCAATGCGCTGCACATGAAGCTGAAGGGTATGCTAGAGCAAGCGGACGCGTAGGGGTCTGCATGGCAACATCTGGTCCAGGGGCTACAAATTTGGTCACGGGAATTGCGAACGCTTTCTTGGATTCTTCTCCAATGATAGCTCTAACAGGGCAGGTTCCCTCGTCAGGCGTTAACTCTTCGTATATGATTGGCAGAGATGCATTCCAAGAAGCTGACATCATCGGCATAACCACGCCAATCACTAAACATAATTATCAGCCGCGGGCTATCTCTGAAATTCAGCCTATGGTTAATGCTGCATTCTATATAGCTTCCTCAGGTCAGACCAGGACCCGTCCTTATCGATTTACCAAAAAATATTCAATCCAACACAGCTAACGTCGATATGGGAATTACAGAAAAAATCGAAGCCAGAGGCTACAAACCCGCCTTAGAACCAGATTTGACTAAAATCAGCGAAGCTGCCAATCTACTTGCAAAAGCTGAGTACCCACTCATTCTGGCAGGCGGCGGAGTCATAATCTCAAACGCTTCAGACGAACTGGTGCAAATGTCAGATTTACTCATCGCGCCGGTTGCTACAACGTTCATGGGTAAAGGAGCATTCCCTGAAGGCCACCCGTTATCACTTGGAAGCATAGGAATGCATGGAAACCCAGCTGCAAATCGATTGATGGGTGAAACCGATGTGCTGTTGGCAGTTGGAACAAGATTCTCTGACCGTGCAACGGCGAACTTGGACACTTTTGCTTATAATGCTAAAAAAATTCACGTAGACATTGATGCGGCAGAAATCGGCAAGAACATTGAAGTCGACGTCCCTATCGTTGGAGACGCAAAAACATCATTAAAACTATTGTATGCTGCCCTTACAAAGAGTCTGCCAAAAATGAAAACTAGCACTTGGTCAAAGCGCGTTAAAGAAGCCAAAGAGCAGCTAAGCCCACTACTAAAAGACAGCCCAAAAGACTTAGTTCCGAAGGCTCTACTCATTGAGCTAAGAAAAATGTTGCCAGAAGACGCTATAGTTACCACAGAAGTAGGCCAAAACCAAATGTGGTCAGCACTGTACTTCCAAGCATTAAAACCCAGAACTTTCATCAGCTCAGGCGGCTTAGGAACCATGGGCTTTGGTTTTCCAGCTGCGCTGGGAGCAAAGGTCGCCTGTCCAGACCGAGCAGTTGTTGACATAGCTGGTGACGGCAGCTTCATAATGACCGAGCAAGAACTTGCATGCTCAGTGGCTGAGAAGATACCTGTCATAGTCATAGTGCTAAATAATTCAGTGTTAGGCATGGTGGCTCAGTGGCAAAGAACTCTCTACAATCGCCGCTACATGGCAGTTAACCTAGGAAAAACACCTGACTTCGTCAAGCTGGCAGAAGCGTATGGTGCCCAAGGTATAAGAGCAACATCAATCGAGGAGTTCCAAAAAGCAGTTAAGACAGCGCTAAACAGTACAGTTACAACGGTAATCGATGTGCCTATAGGCTCAGAACAGGACGTTGTCCCATTTGTGCCTCCAGGCTGCGGTTTACCACAACAGAGAGGTGACTACTAATGGAAGCAGACAAAACCAAAGTCATCTCGGTCCTTGTTGAAAACAAGCCTGGTGTACTACACGGAGTATCCAACCTGTTCCGACGCAGAAACTTTAACATCGAAAGCATAACAGTCGGATCCCAGTGAACAACCAGACATTGCACGCATGACGATTACGGTTAATGGAGACGAAAAAACACTCGAACAAGTCGTCAAACAACTGGCAAAACTCATCGACGTCCTAAAAGTAGAGGAGTTAGAGCAAGGACACTTCGTGATGCGGGAATTAGCTTTGATTAAAGTTAATGCACCAACACCCAAAGAACGCTCAGACATCATAAACTGTGTTGAAGTCTTCAGAGGCCGAGTCATAGATGTTTCAACAGACAGCTTAACTGTAGAAATCACTGGAACCCCTGACAAATTAGATGCATTCCTAAACCTGATGAAAACCTACGGTGTCATTGAGCTTGCGAGAACAGGGATAACTGCATTGGCTAGAGGAGCAAAATCGATAAGAATAGACGAATAAATCGTTTCTTTGAACGGAAACGCTTAACTTTACGTTTTCTCAAAAATGGGAAACACATTCATTCAACTTGTTTCAAAACGATAGTTTAATTGTAAACAGAAGAGAACAAACATGAACATAACAGAAAAAATCTTGGCTAAAGCCTCAGGCAAAAAAGAGGTGCATCCAGGAGAAATCGTGGACGCAAACGTCGACATGATTATGGTGCACGATTTAACTGGGCCTTTAGCTGTTGAAGCATTCAAAAAAATAGGTACAAAAAAAGTTTGGGATAACCAAAAAGTAGTGGTCATACTGGACCATCAGGTTCCAGCCGAATCAGTAAAAGCGGCGGAACTGCACAAGACCATGCGGCAATTCGCCAAAGACCAAAACCTACGCTTTCTATGACGTTGGCAGGGGCGGAATCTGCCACCAAGTAATGCCGGAAAAAGGACACGTTGTACCAGGCACCGTAATCGTAGGCGCAGACTCACACACATGCACTTATGGAGCTTTTGGCGCTTTCGCAACAGGCATAGGCTCAACTGAAGCAGCCGCCGTTTTAGCCACTGGCAAAATGTGGCTAAAAGTTCCCGAAGCCATCAAAGTAAACGTATCAGGAGAATTCCAAAAATTCGTAACACCAAAAGACCTAATCTTAGCCATAATTGGAAAGATGGGCGTTGACGGTGCCATATACAAAAGTGCAGAGTTCACTGGTCCAACCATCAAAGGCATGAGCATAGCCGGAAGAATGACGATTTGCAACATGGCAGTGGAAATGGGCGCCAAAAACGGCATAATAGAACCAGATGAGACGACACGTAAGTTCCTAGAAGGCAGAGTCAAAGCAATGCCCGATTTTGCGATGCCTGAAAAGCGACAAAGACGCAGTTTACGAGCGAACAGTTGAGTTTGACGTGTCTAAGATGGAGCCTCAAGTTGCATGCCCATCATCAGTTGACAACGTTAAGCCAGTTTCAGAAGTCGGCAACATGCCCATTGAACAGGCATTTATCGGTTCATGCACAAACGGCAGAATCGAAGATTTACGTTTAGCTGCTCAAGTCATGAAGGGCAAACGTGTCAAAGACGGCGTAAGAGCACTTGGTGATTCCAGCTTCCCAAGAAGTCTATCGACAAGCTTTAGACGAAGGTTTAATGGAAATCTTTACTGATGCAGGCGCAATCGTATGCGGTTCAGCTTGTGGACCATGCTTAGGCGGACACATCGGACTGTTAGCAGCGGGAGAAGCTTGCGTTAGCACTTCGAACCGTAACTTTATCGGCAGAATGGGCAGCACCCAAGCCAGCGTGTTCCTAGCGTCACCAGCGACAGTAGCAGCTTCAGCAGTAACGGGAAAAGTCACAGACCCAAGAAAGGTGCAGAAAGCATGAACATGAAAATCAAAGGACCAGCAATAAAATTCGGAAATAACATAGACACAGACGTCATTCTGCCAGGCAAATACCTAATCTTAGTTGACCCACATGAATTAGCCAAACATGCATTGGAAAGCTTAGACACATCGTTCCCAGAAAAAGCCAAAGGCGGAGTAATATTAGTCGGCGGCAAAAACTTTGGATGCGGCTCAAGCAGAGAACAAGCACCATTGGCACTAAAGTATGCAGGAGTCAAATGCGTCTTAGCTGAATCATTTGCCAGAATTTTCTTCCGCAATGCCATAAACATTGGTTTGCCAGTAATCGAATGCAAGGGCATATCCGACGCTGTTGAGACAGGCGACCAGTTAGCTGTGGATTTTGAAGCTGGCAAGATAGAAAACATTTCAAACGGCAAAAAGTTTCAAGTAGAGAAGCTTCCACCATTCATAATCGAAATATTAACAGATGGCGGATTAATCGAAAACCTGAAAGAAAAGGATGAACAAAGAAATGACAGAATACACAATTTCCCTAATTCCCGGAGACGGAATAGGACCAGAATTAACAGAAGCAACCCTGAAAGTTTTAGAAGCAGTACAGAAAAAATTCGGCGTAAAACTAAAAATTGTTGAGGCACAAGCAGGCGACAGAGCATTAGAACAACTGGGACAGCCTTACCTGAAGCCAGCGTCGAAACAATCAAAGCATCACACGCATGCCTCAAAGGTCCAGTTGGCGAAACAGCCGCAGACGTCATAGTTAAGCTGCGTTTAATGTTCGATTTGTATGCTAACCTGCGGCCACTGAAAGCTTATCCGAACGTTCCTGTTGCCCACCCCGACATTGACATGATGTTTGTCAGAGAAAACACCGAAGACGTTTACAGAGGCTTAGAATTCACCATAAACAAGACACAACAGTTTGCATGCGAGTTATCACAAGAGGAAATTGTGAACGCATAGCCAAAAAAGCCTTTGAAATCGCACGTATACGCAACGGCAAAAAGAAAGTAACAGCCATACACAAAGCCAATGTTATGCGCATAACAGATGGGTTGTTCGCAAGTGTATGCCGTGAAACAGCAAAACGGTATCCAGACATAGCCTTTAACGAACTGTACGTTGATGCAGCATCAATGCGCCTGATTAAAGAACCCCAAGTATTCGATGTCTTCTGCACCTGCAACATGTTCGGCGACATCCTCTCAGACGAGGCAGCCCAGCAAATCGGCGGTTTAGGTATGGCTCCTGGCGCAAATATAGGCGACAACTTTGCACTCTTCGAACCTATCCATGGTTCAGCACCTAACAGAGCAGGAAAACACACTGCAAACCCAATCAGCATGATACTCTCGGCGAGGATGATGCTGGATTGGCTAGGTGAGAAGTACAAGGATAAGAAATGCATACAAGCCGCGCAAGCAATAGAGAATGGAGTAGTATACGCGCTACGCAACGGTCAAACTGTTCCAGACTGCGGCGGCAAGACCACGACCGTGGGAATGGCGGAAGCCATTGCTGCAGCCTTAACAGTAAAAACTGGTTGATAAAATGAAAGATAAATCATCAAAACGCATCCGTATTTTTGATACAACTCTTAGAGATGGGGAACAAACCCCCGGCGTTTCTTTAACCGCTGACGACAAAATTGAGATTGCATGCCAACTAAGCAAGCTAGGCGTGGATGTTATTGAAGCAGGTTTTCCAAGCAGTTCTGCCGGCGAAAAAAAAGTCGTTAAAGAAATCGTCGATATTGGATTAATATCGGAGATCTGTGCATTATCCAGAGCAACGCGAAGTGACATTGATGCAGCTCTCTCATGCGGCGTTGATTTAGTTCATGTTTTCATTCCGACTTCGGAAGTGCAAATGAAGTATGCAGTTAACTTGACTCCTGAGCAGGTCTTAGCTTCAACGGTTGATTCAGTCGAATACGTGAAGAAGCATGGGGCAAAATGCGAGTTTTCACCCATGGATGCAACACGCTCAGACATGGCTTTTCTAAAACAAGTCTGCCGAGCAGCAGAGAAGGCAGGCATGGACAGCCTAAACCTGCCTGACACCGTAGGCATAATGATACCTAAGTCAATAATAAAATTCGTTGAAGAAATAAAAAGCGTTGTTAACGTGCCAATAAGCATTCATTGCCATGACGATTTCGGCTTAGCAGTTGCAAACTCACTCGCTGCTGTTGAAGCAGGCGCTGCCCAAGTTCACGTCGCAGTCAACGGACTGGGTGAGCGGGCAGGAAACGCTTCTTTGGAAGAAGTGGTTATGGCGCTACATATGATTTACAAGTATAAAACAGGTGTAAACTCGCGGTTACTGTACAGTACTAGCCGAATGGTCGCCGCTTTAACAGGCATAGCTGTGCAAGCCAACAAGGCATTGGTCGGCGAGAACGCTTTTGCACATGAGTCAGGCATCCACACACGCGGAGTAACCGAGAAGCCACTGACCTTTGAGCCTATCGACCCCGAACTGGTTGGGCGCACAAGAAAGCTTGTCGCTGGAAAACTGGCGGGAACACGGGGCATCAAAGCGGAGCTGGACGAAGTCGGCATTCACCCCACAGAAGAGCAACTGAAAGAAATTGTTCAACGTGTCAAAGAACTCGGAGACAAGGGTAAAATGGTGACAGATGCCGATTTGCTGGCGTTGACTTCGGCGGTTATGGGTCAAGTGATTGGTGAAGAAAAAATCGTTGATCTATGCGACATGGCCGTTGTAACGGGCATCAAAGTGATTCCGACAGCTTCTGTCCGTTTGACTTTGGAAGGCAAAGAGTACGTTGCAGCAGAGACAGGCGTTGGCCCAGTTGACGCAGTCCTAAAAGCAATAACAAAACTGACCAGCAACCTCGAGAAAATCCGTTTAAGCGAATATCGACTTGAAGCCATCACAGGTGGCTCAAACGCTGTTGCAGAAGTCGTCATCAAAGTTGAAGATGAAAAGGGCAACATTGTTTCCGCAAGGGCAGCCAGAGAAGACATTGTTATGGCAAGCGTTGAAGCAATGATAAATGGTATAAACAAGCTTTTGCTAAAGAACCATAAGCAGGGAAACAAAAAGTGAAAGTAGCCTATCAAGGTGAAACAGGCGCTTACAGCGAAATGGCTGTCTACAAGTTTTTCGGCAGCAAAGTAGAGCCAGTTCCATGTCAAGATTTCCGAGAAGTCTTCGAATCTGTAAAAAATAGCACTGTTCAAGCAGGCGTTGTACCAATAGAGAACTCTATTGAGGGCAGTGTCAACCAAACCTACGACTTATTCCTCGCCTATGACCTGAAAGTTTGCGGTGAAGTTGCATTAAAACTCGCCCACGTTCTCATCACCAACCCGCAAACGAAACTCGAAGACATCAAAACCGTCTACTCTCATCCCCAAGCCTTAGCACAATGCCGCAGCTATCTGGAAAAACACAACTGGGAAATTGTTCCAGCATATGATACTGCTGGAAGCGTTAAACTCATAAAAGAAAAAGCACTCCTAAACGCCGCAGCTATCGCAAGCGAAAAAGCAGCCGACCTTAACGATATGAAAATCCTCGCTCGAAACATCGCCGACAACCTATCAAACTACACACGTTTCCTCGTACTTTCTCACGAGGATGCGCCGCCAACAGGCGACGACAAAACCTCAATCATATTCTCCGCTAAACACGAACCCGGAACACTATATCATGCTCTTGGAGAATTTGCCTCAAGAAACATTAACCTAACCAGAATTGAATCCAGACCAACCAAAAAAACAGCATGGCAATACAACTTTTACGTTGACTTTGAAGGTCACCGAACAGAAAAACGGTGTGTCGAAGCCCTTCAAGCCTTAGAAAAATACGCGACGTTTGTTAAGATACTGGGATCCTACCCCAGGGTCATCTAAAAAGACTACCTTTGCCGTTGTCTTTTAACCGTTTTCTTGTAAAAGTTTTCGATAACTCGGTGCCTCCTCAGGATGCGTTTCATTCTTTATTGTTAAGCGTTCGGGGTGAAACTGGACACCGTAAAAGGGGCTTGATTTTGTGCTTGACGGACCTCGACTTTGAAAGAAGCAGAATCAGCCAATAACGAGAAGCCAGCGCTGTTAATTCCCTCTTTAAGAACGTAATCAAGATGGTTTTCTGCTAGCGGATTCGCTGAGGCAGCGACCCTACTTTAGCTCCAAATGCCCAGCAGCGAAGTTGATGCCCATAGCATATACTAAGCCGGGGCAACTCACAGCTTTTAGCGAAGTCTACTAAGCCTTGGAATATTGCCTGGAAGTAGGGTTCAACGATTCTGGCGGCAGACCCACTGATGACAATTGTGTCAACGCCTTCTTGGAGGCGAGAAGCCTCGTTGTATCTTTAAATCGGGCGACATCGCACTCGCTGAATCTTTCTATAGCTTGTCTCAACTGCGAGCTATTGCCGTTGAGAGAACAATTAACAAGTTTGGTGTTTTAGTCAATTATTGCTCTTACTCTTCTGTTGATTCTAGCATTTTGTACATTACTTCGTAGGATTTTGCGAAGTCGCTATCGGCAGCCGCTAGCTTTTTCGTTAGCTTCTCCATTCGGTCAACGATGGCTTTTTGGTCCTTGTTTTTGATCAAGGTCAGCAATTCTTGGGCTTTAGCCATAAATAGGGCTTCAATTTCTCCAAGCCCGAAAAGGTTAGTTTGCACGGCGGCATAGAGATCAGGGGTTTCAAGCGCCGTCGCCTCCGCCAAAGTGAACAGCATACGGTATGTTGTGCCAGCAACCTGTTTAGTCTCAGGCAAATTCTTCTGCTCTAGAAGTGTTTCGCAGGCGACCATACCAATGAAATGTGGCAACCCAAGAACTACCGCCATTAACTCGTCATGCTTTTGCGGGGTCATAATAAAAACGTGCGCGTCTTCACCTTCTAGCCACTTTTTGAATTCTTCCGCAAACTTTTGTTCTTCAGGGTTTGTTGGTGTTAGAACGTATGCTTTGTGTTTGACGCCGTTGCTTCCGGGACCAAAAACGGGGTGTGTGCCGAGTACAATGGCTTCTTTGATGTATTGGTGCATGGTTTTGACTGGTGCTTCTTTGATTGAGCATATATCCATTACAACTTGTCCTTTGTGTATTGCTGGGCTGATGGCTTTGACTACTTCTTCTATGGCGTTGATAGATACGCAAAGATAGATTTGATCAGCGCCACAAACGGCTTCTTGAAAATCTAGTGGTTAAATCAACAGGCAACTCTTTGAGTTTCTCAAGCTTCTCTTTTTTCCTATCTGCCAATATAACTTCGTAATTTTTTGAATCGAAAAATTTCGCGAACCAAACACCCATTTTTCCCGCGCCAATCACGGCGATTTTCATTCAAGAGCCCCACTGATAATATCCAATGCCAGTTTTAATTTGGTCTCTGTGGAGCAGTTAAGAGATATGCGGAAATGCTCTCTGTAATCGCCAAACGAGGTTCCTGGAGCTACGGCTACGCCTTTGTCAAGCAAGTCTAAAGTGAATTTTTCGGAATCTAAGCCTTTGCGCTTTGGAAACACGTAGAATGGCGCTTCTGGTTCAGTGAATTGGAATCCTGCTTTAGATAAGGTTTTAGATGCCATTTTAGCTCGTTCTTGATATTCGTCTTTGATTGTTGTCGCAAGCTGTTTTTCCATTTCTAAGCCCTTTCAAAGCGGCTTCTTGTATGAACACTGGCACGTTGTTTATGGTGATCTGGTTTAGCTTTGTTATTTTGTCTACGAGTTCCTTGCTATGCTACTATGTAGCCGATTCGCCAGCCTGTCATCGTGAAAGTTTTGGAAAAGCCATTTGTGAGAATATGTGTGTGGTCCCCATCGTATTCCAGGATGCTTTTTGTTTTGGTAAACGCGATTGTTGCGTAAACTTCATCTGAGAGGACGGTGACGCCTTTTCTGTCTGCTATCTCAACGATGCCATCAAGGGTTTTTGCATCTAACACTTTGCTTGTGGGATTGTTTGGGTTGTTGAGTATAATCATTTTGGTTTCTTTGTCAATTAAGGCTTCCAGCTCGGCAAGGTCAACTTTCCAGCCGTTCTCCATTTCGGTGCGGAGAAGTTTTGTTTTGGCACCTAAGCTTTTAGCGATTAAATCGTAAGCTGTCCAGTAAGGAGTAGGAATAATGACGTTTCCGCCTCCCCTCATCATAAGGTACATAGTCGCGAAAATGCCCCATTTAGAACCAGGTGTAATAACAATATTTTCAGTTTTTACCCGTGAAGCTTCAGCAAGTTTCTGCCGAAGTTTGTTCTCGCCGTAAGAAGAAGAGTATTTGGTTTTGCCCGCCTTCATTGCTGCATATGCGGCTTCAATTATTTCGTCTAGGCGTAGCTAAGTCTGGGTCGCCGAGGTTTAATCGAATGATCTTTTTTCCTTCGCTTTCAAGCCGTAAAGCTTTTTCGTTTATTTCGTAAAGCATTAGGGTCACTCTCCGCTGACAGGTTTTTCTTACTCCTGAACAGCACTGCACATATTAACTATTTCGCGGTAAACCGCTTCAACCTGCTGAGGATTAAGCCTAAACTCGACAGCTTTCGCTTTAACCCTGCTGATACACCTGGTTTTCCCTTGAAAAATCCCGTAACCTGCAGACCCTTCCTTTTTTTAACGTCAGCCTATGGCTCTGCAGATTTTTGCTCGCTCACAAAGAGCCTTCAGGATTTGTTCATCGACTGTATCAACTTTTTTTCTAAGCTGCACGATGTCGTCCATTACTTTTGTCTCTCCAGAACTTTTGAAATAAAGCCTGCACGAATCATGTGGTCCAATAAAGTTATGGCGACTGCTGCTTCTATGGCGGGAACCGCTTTGGGTACCACACAGGGGTCATGTCTTCCGTTAACGGTTAAAGTGGCATCCTCCATAGAGGATAAATTAACGGTTTTCTGTTCTTTGCCAATCGAAGGTGTTGGTTTAATTGCTATGCGCATAATGATTGGCATACCGTTGGATAAACCGCCGAAAATTCCACCCATGTTCAGTTGAAGTTGCCACTTTACCGCCTTGCATAAGATAGGGATCGTTACTTTCGGAGCCAGTCAACTCTGCGATTGCAAAGCCTAAACCGAATTCTACTCCTTTCACTGCCGGAACAGCAAACAATGCTTTTGCTAAATCAGCGTCCAACGCAGTCAAACAGTGGCTCTCCGACACCTGCAGGAACATTTAACGCAATACACTCAACTATTCCGCCGACACTTTCGCCTTCTTTTCTTGCTTCAATTATGACTTGCTCCATTTTTTCTGCGCATTCCATGTCGGGGCAACGGGTTGAAGCTTTATAACGGTTATTTCGAATTTCCTTAGCAGTAAACTTCCTTTCGCTTTTAACTTTTCCGATGGCTAACGTGTATGCTAAAACGTCAATGTCATATCGGCTTAGGATTTTTTTGGCTATAGTGCCTGCCATAATTAGTGCAACGGTTACTCTGTCCACTAAAGCGTCCTCCGCCACGATAATCATTAAAGCCCCCATACCTGATGTTGCTGGGTAATCTGCATGGGCTGGTCTTGGCAGATCCTTAATTGCATCGTAGTCACTTGATTTTGTCTCTTTGTTTTCAACTATCACTGAGATAGGTGCGCCTGTTGTAAAACCGTTAAAAACCCCACTTAGAATTTGAGCTGAGTCTTTTTCTACTCGAGCGGAAACAATTTTGGGTTCTGCTGGAATCCTGCGGTCTAATTCTTCTTGAAAATCAACTTCAGAAAGGAGTAAACCTGCTGGGCAACCGTCCACGATTACGCCAACGATTTTGCCGTGGCTTTCGCCGAAAGTAGTTACTGTAAATTCTTTACCTATCGAATTTCCCGCCAACAATTTCAGCTCCTAACGATTGTAAATGATTAAAGAACTGCGGATAAGACTTTCTAACGCTCCCAGCGTTTAAAATTGTTGTTTGACGTTCCGCACGTAGAGCGGCAACTGCACAAGCCATTGCTATTCGGTGGTCATTGTGGGAATTAATAGATGTTCCACGAAGAGGTGTTCCTCCTTCAATAATTAAACCATCTGGCTTTAATGGTTACTTTAGCGCCCATTTTTTTGAGTTCACTATGAATTGCCGAGAGCCTGTCGGATTCCTTGAGCTTGAGCCTCTTTGCGCGCCAGTAATTTGAGTGGTGCCTTTTGCGAAACATGCAAGTGTCGCTACTATTGGAACAAGGTCAGGTATGTTTTTTGCATCGAGGTTTAATGGTTCGAGAGGTTGCCTGTTCCATTGATTTCAACACTGTTCTCGCATACTTTTCCTTCCACGCCCATTTCAGATAGAATACCTAAAATTGCTTTGTCACCTTGAGGGCTCTCATAGTTAAGGTCATTAGTTTTCACTGTTGAAGTGGTTATAGCTGTCGCAGCAAGAAGAAAGGCGGCTGATGAAAAATCACCCGGCACTATGCAATCTGTGGGCTTGAACGTTTGATTTGCAGGTATAACGAAACGATCGAAATTATCGTAAACATCCATCGTAATCCCATACTTCTCCAAAGACCTCCAGCGTCATCCTAACGTAGTCAACGGATTCAAGAGGCGTTGTAAATAGTGAAATTTCAGTGTCAACCTTAGCCAACGGGCAAGCAAACATTAATCCAGAAATGAACTGAGAGCTAACATTGCCCGGAATCGAAGTTTGCCCCCTAAAATGCCACCGCCTTCAACCAAAACTGCATCTTTATTGCTGAATTTTTTGATGTACCTTTGGATCCTAAATCGTAAAGACTTTTCATTAGGGGTTCAATTGGTCTGACGTTGGAAGACCCATCGAAAACCAGAATTGAAGGGTCAGGAGCTAAGGAAGCCATGGAATCATAAACCTCAACGTGGCGCCTGATTCGCCGCAGTCAATAGGTTGCTTTGCGCTTTCCAAAGAATTTTCGCCTGTAACTGTCCAGCAGTCCTTCTTCTTGCTTCACGATTGCTCCTAACGCATAACTGCACGCAAGGTCGCTCTGGTGTCTTCTGCAATAGGGGATTTGCCAATTTGGATGTACCGTTTGAGAGCGTGACGCAATAAGCATTCGTTGAGTGTAAGACTTTGAGGGCGGTGCACAAACTTCGCCGTTTAATGTCTCAGTTTTCTTAACGATTACGTCAACCATTTTCTTAGAGCACCTTTGCTTTTTCATTGTTCAACTTTGTCACTATGACTTCGCCATCGAATTTTTGTAGTGCAGACTTCACGTCGTCAACTTTGTCTTCTGGGGTTACTGCTGTTACTGCTGGTCCTTTACCGCATAGTCCGGCTGCGACTGCACCTGCTGCTAGAGCGTCAATTGCGATTGTGGGTCGTATCCTTGGGCCGCAGAGTAAATCAACCCGTTAAGTGAAAGCGCCTCCCAAACATGTCCTGCTAAAGCCTGTTCATATGCAACCTGCACCAAGGGCTTAACGTTCTGCAATCTTGCCACATCTGAATCTGCAGTGTAGGCTTTCTCTGACGGCACATGAAACAAGAACTGTTAAATCCCGTGGTAACGGCAACTGCTTAACAATTTTTCTGTCTCAAGTTATCAGTGATTACCGTTCCGCCAAAGTACGAAGCACAAGCATCATCAAAAGCGCCCGTCACAGTTACTTTCGCGTCAAAAGCTGCGTCAACACCCAATCTAACAAGTTCCAAATCGCCTAACGTTTTTTCCAATGCTGCCGTTCGTCGCTAAGGCGGTTGCGTTTGCGGCTGCACTGCTGCTTTTGAGTCCCTTGGCGATTGGGATGTTGGACCACGTTTTGATTTTTGCCCCATAACTATTTTCCGAGTCATATCGCTACAGCACCCGCTGCACGGTTTTCTCAATTAGAAGGGTGCTTTCTTTTGGGTCTGAAGTTATCTCTGACAGTGTAAACGTGGGGTTCGCTGGTTAGTTTGACTTCCGCTTTTGTCCATAAGTCAACGCCAAAAGCCGCGCCTTTGCCGAGAGCGATTGCATTAACGATTGTTGCTGCCCCATGAGCCATAGCCGTCGCTTTCCCAGCCAAGATTTACACCTTCTTCAACGTATTAAACGCTGTCTTCCTCATAACCTCAACCGGTGCCTTGCAGCTTGTCCAGATTTCAAAGGATGCCGCGCCTTGATAAATGAGCATTTCAACCCCACTGACGACCGTGGCTTTTGCAGCTTTTGCTTCTTTTGCCAGTTTAGTTTCAACTGGATTGTACACTATGTCCATTACCGCCAAGTTGCGTCGGAGCCACTCTGGCTTTATCGGGGTTTGGTCGGCGTTTGGTTTCATTCCAATTGAGGTCGCATTGATAAGCACATGAGCATCGGTAAGGTTGGTCTTCGATTGCCTCTGGTGAAAGGATCCCTACAGTGATTTTTTTGTTGGATGTTTGCTTTAGGAGGTTGGCTAGTTCTTCTGTCGGCTTTGGGGTTCGATTCAAAATTACAAGTTCCCCTACTTCCTGCGAAAGACTATACGCAATAGCCCTTGCAGCTCCTCCTGCTCCAAGCAACAAAACCTTTTTTCCTTTCGGGTCAACTTGGTTGGCTCTGAGCGCTTTTAGGGCGCCGATGCCATCGGTGTTGAAGCCAAGGAGTTTGCCATTTTTATTCTGGATAGTATTTACTGCGTTGAGGAAACGTGCGGTTGGGTCTATTTCGTCTAAGTGCTTTATGACTGCTTCTTTGTGGGGCATTGTTACGTTTAACCCTTGAATGTTGAGGGCTCGAATTCCACTAATGGCGTCACCAACTTCGGCGGGTTTAACCTTGAATGCCAAGAAAGCGCAGTCAAGTTTTAAGGCTTCAAACGCCGCATTATGCATAAGGGGGCTCAAAGTGTGCTCTATTGGGTCGCCGATCACGCCGTACACTCGGGTTCTTCCTGAAATAACCATTCTTATTTTGCACCCAAGAGGTTGTAAGTAGCCCTCATTTGCTCAATCGTCATTTGTCCTTTGGCGGTTTCGCTACCCTCTTCCAACGAGGCATATGTGAAGAAGGCACCAAACATAGGAGAGAGCAATCTGGAAAGCTTGCCGCTTTCGCCCATACAAAAACAGACAAGTTTTACTCTGCTTGGCATGGCGGATATGAAGTTTAGAGTCGTTAAGTTATCTTCGATCGTTTTTGCGGTTGTTACTATTTTGCAGACGTAGGCACCGCTGGAAATTTCTGTTTCCAGAACTTTCGTCATTTCCGAGATGCTTGGGGCACCGTCGTATTTGTGGTAGGAGGCGATTGATTTAGCACCCAAATGCCTGAGGTTTTCAATCATTTTTTTGGATTCGGGGCTTGATAAGTCAACGTCAACATATTCAAAACCGTTTTTGGCGGCGTTGAGCAAGATTTCTTGGCGCTGAATTTCTGATCCAGCGAAAAAGCCTCTCTCGCTTTGAAGCTTATTTGTCGCGATGAGCGGAATTTTTGTGCTTTTGACAAGTTCTGAGAGGTTACGAGAGGTTTCAAAACAGTCAAAGCGCACTTCGATAAGGTCTGCTTTGACTTTCTCTGCTTTCTCAATTAAGCTCAGGGCTTCCAGGTTGTTTTTTGGGAGAATCGAGACACAGATTCTCGGTGTCACTTCTCAATCACCGTTTCTTCAGGCACTGACACACCGAAGTGCCGTCCTCCCTTGGCAGATAAGTGTACGAGGACTTCGTCGTTTGGTTTTAGTTCTGTTACTGGTTTTGAGGCTTTGGGAGTTACTACGCATATGGTTTCAGCATTTTGCAAAATCGTTTTGATTTTTGTGCCGTCCGCTTCTGCTTCGATGAGGATTAGGGGTCGGAACTCGATTTTTGAACGCCCCACATTTGTTATTCGGACTTTTCCTTCCCGGTTAATGATTAATACTTCGTCGCCTGCTTTGAGTTCGGAGAGGTAGCGTGTGTTCTGAAGTGAGGTTAACGTGTAGTGTGAGGCGGGTCCAGCGTTCACTCGGAAAGGTCTTGACTGAACATAGGGGTTCTCGCTTACTTCCGCTTCCACTAGAAAGAAGCCCGCGGATTGGCATCCGACCAGCATGCCTTCGCCTGGAACCATCAAATCAACCGTGTCCACGCAAACTCTGGCTCCAGAACCAATGGGCTTGATGGCTAAAATGTTAGCTACTGTTAGAGGGATTTTTGGCATTTGCTCCTTAACCAGTTTGACCGTTTTAACAAGCTCGTCAGGGCGTGCAGTTTTGAGTAGAACGCCGTCTGTGCCAAGCTCTAAGGCTTCAAGAACAATTTTGGCTTCCTCTGCCGTGGCTATTTCGGCGATGAGTTTGCTTTTGCCACCATGAGCCTTCGCAATCAAGTTTTCCAGCGGAATCACTCGCCAGTCAGAAGTGATAAGGATAATGTAGTCAACACCCAGTTCAGCCGCCCTAGCAGCCTTGTTCTCATCTTCTTTGCCTCGGATGGAGATTTGTATGGCAGTTTTTTTGCCTTCGCCTTTCAGTTGGGCAATTTTTTTCTCGTTAAGATCGGTTAGGAAGGTTATGTTTAGTTTACCTGATCGGTTGCTTGCTTGTCCATCTTGGAGGGTTACGTCTGCGTTTTCGTGGGCAACGCTAAGCAAGTTTTCTTTTTCTTGGCTTGAAGCCTCTTGATCTATTTCTACCCAGAGTTCCTTCACTGTTTTTCACCAAGATTTTTGAGAGCCTGCTCCACACTGGCGTTTTTATGAACGATTGCTCCAAGCGCCTTAACCATCAGAGCTGGGTTTTCATGTTGAAACACGTTGCGCCCAATGGAAAGTCCTGCTGCTCCAGCTTTTAAGGCGTCATGGGTGGTTTGCAGGATTTCTTCTGAAGTTTTGCATTTGGGTCCCCCAGCGATGACTACAGGTACAGGGCAGCTTTCGACGACGCCTTTGAAGCTGTCGATGCTTCCTGTAAAGTTGGCTTTTATTATGTCTGCGCCAAGTTCAGCGCCGATGCGTGCTGCGTGGGCTACTACGTCGGGGGCGTGCTCGTTTTGGATTTTTGGTCCCCGTGGGTACATCATAGCGAGCAGTGGTAAACCGTATGTTTCGCATTCGTCAGCTACTTTTCCCATGTTACTGAGCATTTTGTCTTCGTCTTGAGCGCCGATATTAACGTGCACTGAAACTGCGTCAGCGCCTAAGCGTATGGCTTCTTGAACGCTGCATACTTGGACTTTGCTGTTTATGTTGGGGCTAAGGTTTGACATGCCAGATAACATGACTATTAGGCCTGTGCCATTAGCGTCAACGTGTTTAGCTATGCCTTTATGCACTAAGATGGCGTCTACATCGCCTTTGAGGAGATGATTGATGGTTTGCTGCATGTTCTCTATTCCTTGAATCGGCCCAACGGTTACGCCGTGATCCATTGGCACAATTACTGTTCGGTTATCAGATTGCATGATTCTTTTAAGTCGCCTATTTTTTCCCTGGTTCATTTTTCTTCACCTTGCTTTTATTTAGCGCTCCTTAAAGAGTTTTTAATCAGCTTCAGCGCTTTCTCACGGTCACTCCAATCAACAAACAGTAAAATGCTCGATGTAATGGTCAAAATTCCTGAAATGTTTATGCCACTGACTCTAAGGTCTGCGCTGATTTTTCCGATGATTCCGTGGGTTTCTTCTAAGCCGACACCGCTTGTTTTGATGAAAACAAGGTCTTTTTTGACGGCCATTGCAATGGTTTCTTTGTTGCCCTTTGTTATAGCATGTATGTCGTTGAATAGAACGTCTAAGTTTTTCTCCTGAGAAACGTAGAGGATGACCGAGTTAGTATTCATTGACATTCCCAGAAGCAGTGAGTGTTTCTTGGCTTTCTCCACCGTTTCCTGCACAATTTGAGGGTTCGCTGATATGCCATTACCAATAACTGTTATTTCAGCCACTGGAAAAGGATGGGCTATTTCAGCGTCAAGCTCCGCCGCTAGGGCGCCTGTGATTACTGTGCCTTCTTTAGATAGGTCTCCGTGGGCATGGTTAATTACTCGGACATTGATGTTTTTAGGCTTGTACTTGAGCGCTTTGCTGTGAATGAATTTGGCACCTGAATCTGCCAATCCGACAAGAGTGTTAACGTCAATTTCTTTGAGACGTTCTGGTGAAGTTACGATTTTTGGATCACCTGACATTATGCCGTCTGCGTCGGTAACGAGGACGATTTCGTCCGCGTCTAAGGCTTCAGCTATTATAAACGCGGTTGTGTCACTTCCACCCCTGCCCAAAGTGGTGATTTTGCCGTCTTTTGTTTTGCCAAGAAAGCCCGCAACAACAGGTATGACGCCTTTCTCTACAAGCGGTAGGATGCAGTCGCGGATGTTTTCCTCGCAGTCTTTGAGGATTGGGTTGGCGTTTTGGAATGCTGAGTCGGTGATTATTGGCCAAGTGCTGTCGATGGGATCAAAGTAGCAAGATTCCGACCCGTTATTTTTGAGAGCCGCGGAGAAGATCCTGATGCTGGTTCGCTCTCCCATTGAGAGGATGTCGTCGAGGTCTTTCTTTTCGAGCTTGCCGTTTGAGGCGTTTTTTGCTGTTGTCATAAGGACATCGGTTGTTTTGCCCATTGCGGAAACTACAACGGCGACCCGTGTGCCTTTCTTGGCTTCGTTTACCACCGATGTCACCGCTTTTAAAAGTCTCTCGTGATCCGATAGGCTAGAACCACCGAATTTAACGACAATTTTTTTCATAGAGTTATCTTTTGCCATCTTTTACACCCGTACCTTGCCCAGAACTACCCTCAAAAAATTTGTCAGTTCTGGGCTTAAGGAAAATAACTATAATAAAAGCCGTAGTCGAAGCTCTGGAACCAAGCGCTGAATTCTTTCTTGCTTTGTATATTAGACATTGAAGCTTCGAACCTTGCTCAATCAGACATTGCCCAGAAAATATAAGCATTTCGGATTTGAACTACTGTTTAACCTATAAATTGGAGCGCTCTTAACTGAAATAACCCAACTACGCCGCTTTCCCTCTACTTTTAGCATAGCGGCTTTCTGCGTACTTGCCAGTTTCATATCCGCCGACAAAGATGAAGATTAGCGCAAAAATTCCTTCGCCTGCAAGACTTGCGCTAGGAGCATTTGGACCGATAATGGGCATCAAGGCGCCTATGCCAATCAAAAACAAAACCAATCCGATAACTAAGTTTGCAACGTTTGTTTTCCGAGTTGTGGACGCTTTTATCACCATTCTTAACTATTGTTGTAAAGATGATTTATCGGTTATCATTTAAGCTGAATTTGGCCAGTAAATCCTTTATCAACTTGACCGCAAATATACAAATGAAGGTTCACAATGAAGCCTCACTTTAACTGGCAAGAAATACTGCTCGATTGCAAAAACAACGTGCAAGCAAGCATAAAACCTTACCAGAAAACTATCAAGGAGCCCCAACCGAACCTGGGAGTAGGCGCTGGCGGCGACGCTATGAAACCTATGGATTTAGCCGCTGAAACAGCCATATTTGACACGTTAAAGCATCATGGGGTTTCTTTTACGCTCATTAGTGAGGAGTCAGGGGTCAAAAAATTCGGTGAAACGGCAGGCAAATACTTTGTAACGGTTGATCCGATTGACGGAAGCACCAATTTCATGCATGGCTTGCCTTTCTACTGTTGTTCTATTGCAGTTTCCAGCAAACGTATGCTGGGTGATGTTTGTGCGGGCATGGTTGCTGACTTAGTTCATGGAGAAACCTATACAGCTATTATAGGAGAAGGCGCCTACCGGAACGGTAAAAAGATTAAGCCTTCCACCACCGCTGTTTTGCATGATGCAGTAATAGGCTTAGACCTGAATACTTACAAAGTCAAAGAAATCGTGCCAAAACTCACGGGAATCATAGCCGAAACAAAGCACATCCGCCATTTCGGCGCTAACGCACTTGAACTATGCTTTGTGGCTGACGGCTCAACAGACGCTTTTGTGGACATTCGAGGCAAACTGCGAACGACCGATGTAGCAGCTGCTTTTTTGATTGTTAAGGAGGCAGGCGGAATAGTGACCACTCCTGATAATCAAGCGGTTAACGTGGAATTAGACCCCAAGAAAACCCTGAGCTTCATAGCCTCTGGCAACTTGGAGATTCACAAAAAAATCTTAAACCTGGTAAAATCAGCATGTTAAGTTTGCTATGGCCCAACCCCGCAGCAATCGTGAAAACCAAAGAAACCAAAACTCTTCTTATCGCCGACCCTCACATAGGCTGGGAACTGGAGCTCCAACAAAAAGGCATCCACGTGCCAAGCCAAACGCCAAAAATTCTTAACAAACTAACGACAATTCTTAGCAAGTGCAAACCCCAGCGCCTCGTAATTGTTGGAGACGTGAAGTACACGGTCATTTCAAGCGAAATGGCGGAGTGGCATGACATCCCAGATTTTTTTGCAAAACTGCAAAATTGCGTCCCAAGCATCGCGGTTGTGCGCGGTAACCATGACGCCAACATCGAGCCACTTCTGCCAGAAAAAGTTGAGTTATTGCCTGCAACTGGGGCAGTTATCGACGATGTAGGGGTTTTTCATGGTCACAAGTGGCCGTCACCTGAACTGTTGGGTTGCAAGACGTTGGTTATGGGGCATTTGCATCCTGTGGTGGTTTTCCGTGACCCAGCAGGCTTCAAGATAACGAGACAGGCATGGATGAAAGCAGACATTGAAAGCGAGGCACTGGCGAAGATTTTGTTGCAGAAGCACAACGTGAAAATTGAGGGCTCGGTGGTGCAAACGCTTCAGAAGCACTACAATGTTAAGCTTAGGGCAAAGGAGCTTTTCATCATGCCTAGCTTCAACGATTTTTTGGGCGGCAGACCTATAAATGAAACCAGACCAAGAAAAGAGGTTGGCGCGGAAGCCTTGATTGGGCCTATTTTGCGCTCTGAAGCCGTGGACGTTGATCACTCAGAACTTTACCTCTTAGACGGCACATACTTGGGCACGTTAAACCAGCTTAGAAGCCTTTAACTTGTTTAGGCTATTTGGGGTTTTGCTGGTTAACTCTTATATTTGTGGCATGTTATATGCATGATATAGTTTGAGGGAGGAAAAAACAAATTGAAACTTGTAACAGTCCTATTACCAGAAGCGTATCTGGAAGGTTTAGACGAGCTTGTCCGCGCAAACATGTACCCAAGCAGGAGTAGCGTCATCCGCTCTTCAGTACGTGATTTGCTAAAGAAAGAGCTTTGGGAAAACAAAAGAAGATAAAAAACGCTAAATTCCCTTTATTGAATCGCTTAGCCTGCGTGCAACAACTGCAGGGTTGCTTGCAGAAATTATTTCCCTTCCAACAATAAGGTAATCAGCGCCCATTTTTACCGCTGTTTCCGCCGCTCCGCCCTGAGCTCCAACGCCAGGTGAGTAAATAGGCACATGCTGACCTAAAACTTGTTTTATTTCTCTTATTTTATCGGGAACTGTAGCTCCAACCACTGCTCCGTCAGCGCCCCACATCAAGGCTTTTCGGGCAAATAACATGTATTGTGGGGTTTGCATATGGGTTTCTGGGTCAATGATTGTTTGTCCGTAGCCTTCGCTTGCGCCTTTATGGCTCATGTAGCAGAGAAGAATCACGCCCTTGTCGAGCCTTTTGGAGACGTCGAAGAGTGGTTTTAAGCCTTCTTCCCAGCCAACAAACGGATTCGCGATTAAAGCGTCAAAACCCGCCGAGTAATAATATTCGGCTATGACTTGGTTGGTGTTGCCAATATCGTTAACTTTTGCGTCCATAATCGCTAGTAGCCCTTGTCCGCGGATTTGCTCGACCAACCTCCGGACGCCGTCAAAGGTGCCGAGCGGCAGAACCAAGTGATGGTTGATTTTGACTGCGCAAATGTATGGGTGGACGACTTTTAGGATACTTTGGGCTTTAGCGAGAACTTTGTCCCGGTTTTCGGGGGATTCGAAGGGAAAATCCAGCGCTAAAACGATTTTCGAATCCTTGCCTTTGGTTGCTTCCTGCATTTTTATTTTAAAGGACAAGCTTAGTGGCTCCTGCACTTATGTTGTTGACTGTTGGGCTATTTCATTTTTTCTACAAAACTGTGGGACTTTGCTTTTTCTTGTTTGCTGAAGTCTGAGGCTTCTTATAGAAACGGTGAAAGAAGACGGAACGCTATTCCGCCAACCAGTAATGCGACTGCGAAGTTTGCAAGGGAGATGATGATGGCTGTTTTCCAGCCGTAATCCTTCGCTATTATGGCGACCGTTGATAGGCATGGAATATAAATCATGTTTACCAGTGCAAGCACAAAGAGCTGAATATTGCTAAAGTAAAGTGCCAAGTTTGTTGTACCAAAAATGGCTACTGCAGCCAAAACCACCATCTCCTTGCGGATAAAACCAAGAATCAGAAGTACGCCTGCTATAACGGGTAAACCCAGCCAGAAAACCGTGACAGGTGACATAACTTTGCTCACTTGCTGCAGAAAACCCACGGCGTATAAGGCTTGAACGATGACGCTTCCAGCGATGTAGAGCGGAAACACAATGTAAATCAACGATTTGGTTCGCGCCCAAGTTTGTCTCGCAACCACTTTTATCGAAGGCATTTTGAACGAACTCATCTCCATAATTAGCCCCGTGGATTGCCCCGGAACAACTTTCAAGGCGATTTTTCCAAGAACAAAGATAAGCCCGATATCAATGGCATACAAAGACAACGCCCACCATGGACCAAGGAAGACAGCGACTAATCCAAGGATAACAATAGTGCGGGCTGAGCAGGGTGCAAAGGTTATTGCGAAGGTTGCCAGCAGTCGCTCTCGTTTAGTTTCCATTATTCTGCATGCTTGGATGGCGGGTACGTTGCAGCCGAAGCCGAGAATCAGGGGAATTAGGGCTTTGCCGTGAAGGCCTATTTTGTGCATGGCGCTATCCATCATGAAAGCTACGCGAGTTAGGATTCCCGAATCTTCTATTGCTGCAAGCATAAGGTAAAAAGGCACAACAAACGGAATAATCAGTGTTAAACCTGCAACTACTCCGCCCCAGATCCCGTTCCAAAGTATCCCCTCTATGGACCCGTTCAAGGCAGGGTCAACTGGTGAAAGAAACGATAATCCCTTAGAGAATAATCCTGAAAGCAGACTGCCAACGCTAAACGTCCAGATAAGCAAGCCTGCAATAACCGCTGCGGATATTACGTAGCCGAAAACTCGGTGGGTAGTTAACCATTCTATTCTGTCAGAAATCGACGTTCGGATTTCGGCTTGACGCTGAGACGCATTCGCTATCTTGCTTGCTAAGCTATATCTTTCTGAAGCAATTACTGCGAAAGCTGGTTCATTGTGAATAACGGAGATTTCAGCTGCTAAAACCTGAGAAGCCCGGTTAATGGGTTCGGAAGAGTCGAGCAGTTTTTTGATTTCAGGGTCGTTTTCAAGAAGTTTTATGGCGACCCATCGGGAAGGGTATTTCAGATCTAGGTCAGCATCTTGGATGGTTTGTTCCAGTTTGGTTATGCGTTGCTCAATCTCCTCGCCATATCTAAGAGCGGACTTGCGATTCTGACAATCCCGAGCGACCCTGACCGCGGTTTTAGTTAGCTCATAGATACCTTCGCCACGTATAGCTACTGCTGGAACCACCGGCACGCCTAGGAGTTGCTCAAGCTTTTTCACATTAATGGTTATGCCTTTCTTCTTGGCTTCATCAACCTGATTAAGGCAGATAACCAACGGCACATCCATTTCGATAAGTTGCATGGTGAAGAACAAGTTTCGTTCTAAAACGCCTGCGTCAACAACGTTTATGACTACGTCGGGGTTCTCGGTGGCAATGTATTCGCGGGAAACGAGCTCTTCCATGCCAAACGTTGAGAACGAGTAAATTCCTGGCAGGTCAATGACGGTGATTTTTTGTCCTTCAAAAGTGAGATTGCCTTCAGCTTTTTCAACGGTTTTGCCAGGCCAATTGCCAACTATCTGGCTTGAACCAGTAAGCTGATTAAATAGAACACTTTTTCCAACGTTCGCGTTTCCTGCTAAAGCAAAAGTTAAGTCTTCGCGGTTGTTTTTGCCCTTGAAAGGTGTTGAATGGCAAGACACATGTCATCACGCCTTATTAGGAATTGATTCAACAAACACGTTAGCAGCAATATCTTGCCCAAGCGCAACCTTTGAGCCTCGCACACAGACTTCAATAGGACCCTTCAGCGGCGCTACTCTTTCAATCTTGATTGGGGTGCCTGGGGTTAAGCCCATGTCTAGGAGCCTTTGTAGGGTTCGGTGCTCGCCGCGGATAAATGAGACTTTAGCGTTTACGCCTGATTTGAGGCTGCAAATTGACTTGAGGTTTTGTTTGCGTTTACCTACTTCTTCCAAGCCTTTGTTGTGCAGGGCGATGCATTCTTCGCATGTTGAGAACGGGAGGTCGCAAGCAGGGATGATTTCTCCATCGTCGGGGCAGGTGTCTGGATGTTTGAGAAAGCGGCAAAGTGACTCTTCTGCTTCGTCGGAGAGTGTGTGTTCCATTTGGCAGGCTTGCGCGTGAACTTGGCTTTTTTCGATGTGTAGCACGTCCGAAAGGAATTTTTCTATGAGTCTGTGTTTTCTCGTTATTTTTTGGGCTTCTGCTTGTCCTTTGAGAGTGAGCATGGTGCCGTGGTAGGCTGAGTAGCTGAGGTAGCCTTTTTTGGACATTTTCTTGAGCATTTCGGTTACACTTGCTGGTGCTATGTCGAAGTAGCGTGAGATTTCGGTTGTGCTGACTGGGTCGCCGTTGTTCGAGAGCACTGCTATTGCGCGTAGGTAGTCTTGCATGCTTTTGCTTGATTGCAACTCTGATTTAGGCATACCTAAAAATTGTATAGGTTAACCTAATAAATATTTAGGCACACCTAACATTTTTCTGCTTGACAAAAAGATTGATTCCCGCCAAAAAAAGAAGCAAGGGTTAAGGTTTGCTATGTCCACTCCGTTTCCTTAGCACAAGACCAACAGCTATGATTGCGATGATGGCGACTCCAACTATAATACCCAGTACGATTGGCAGATAGTGATTTGATATAATATCTTTTGTATCTGGCGAAGACGTTGTTGGAGTTGGAGCGGGCTGGCTGTTTACAACGTTTGAGAAGCAGTAGAGGTTCCAGTCGTTGCATCCTACGTACAGGTTCCCGTTAGCTATTGTTGGCGCGGACCAGCAGCTTGAAGGCGTAATGTAAGTTGCCAGTTTAGCTCCGTTATGGTTGGCGTCAAGTACGAATATGTCTTTTTGGCTTGTTACTACATAGATTTTGCCGTCAGCGTACGAAGGCGAAATGTAAAGTTCATCGCCCGTGAAAAAGGACCAGTTTCGCGTTCCAGTCATTGCATTGAGGCTTGTAATGTCATATTTGTCGATAATGTATAATTGACCATTATTGTAAATTGGAGAAAGAACAACGAACTCTGTCGCGGATGGGTCAGTGAAATTCCATACGTATGCACCATTGGTCTCGTTAATGCCATAGTAGGTTCTGACGTTAGCTACTGCAAAAACCATACCTGCCGCGACTGATGGAGAAGCCAACATTTGATTACCGCCTGTAAACTGGGTTTCATATGGGAGCTGCTGTTTCCAAATGACATCGCCGCTGCCAGCATCAACTCTGTAGAGAACACCAGTTGAAGACTCCTCTGAAGTGAAAAACACTGAACCGTTAGCGACCGCTGGGGAAGATCCTACTTGTCCATTGGTCGGTGTCTTCCAAATTATGTTGCCGCTGATCGCGTCAATAGCATACAGGTTATGGTCCAATGAACCAATGTAAACGGTGTTTCCTACCACTGCAGGTGAAGATTTGAGAACAACTGAGCCGTAAGAGAACTCTTGGTTGCTGTTGATGAAGGTTTTCCAGAGAAGCGTGCCCTTGGTTGCATCTAGGCAATAGAGGTAGCCGTCGTCGACTCCGATGTAAAGTTTCCCGTTGACCACTGCAGGCGAGGATTCAATGACTCCGTCAGTGGCGTATTTCCAGATGAGACTGCCGCTCCATGCTCCAATCGCATAGACATTTTTGTCCTGTGAACCAAAGTAAACAACACCATCGACAACGCTTGGTGAAGAAATGATGGAGCCATGAGTTGAGAAGTTCCAAGTTAAAGACAGAGTTGAGGGACCTGTTGGGGCCGTTGACGTGTGTGTTGGGTCAGAGCGCCACATGGGCCAGTTGCTGACTTCTATTGAGCTACTCCCTATTGCCCAGACTTCATTGTTTCTGCTATACTCGTTTCCTGAAACTGAGTCAACCGCTGTTGTTACGTTGCCTGGAATCATATACAAGTGACCATAGGCGATGGCTACGGATTCTCGTGGGGCCAAGGCTTCAATTGGAAGTTTCCAGATTGCTTGACCAGTAAAAGCGTTAATGCAGGCGAACTCAGAGATTCCTGTTTGGTCCGCCGTACATCGCGGTTTCACCGGTCGTTACATATATTTTGCCTTCTGCAATCGAGGGCATTCCTGGCCAAAGAAGCGTATCGTCTGGGCCTTTGTATTTCCAAACTAAATCGCCTGTCTTTTCATTCATGGCATAGAGGTGGCCGTCTTTGTTCATTTCATAAACCATTCCGTATGCTACAGCGCACCCTGTCACGAAATAGCCATTAGTCGGAGGGGTGTAAGTCCAGATTATGGCGCCGGTGGTCGCGTTAAAACAATACATTGTGTTCTCGTCTGTTCCACCTCTGAAAAATCTGCCATCAGAGTAAGCGCCTGTAAAAATCATAGGTCCTTTCGTTAGAGTTGACCATATAACTGCGCCTGTTCGGGCGTTAAGGGCGTATTGCTCATTCTCGAAGGAGCCTGTAAAAACCATGCCGCCGCCGTATGATACACCGATGCCTGTTCGTCCGCCGCCTGGAATGAATGTTTGCCAAGCAATTGTCGGCGGGTTTGCTGGATTAGAGAAGTCCCAAGCTTGAATGTACGAGTTGTCCAGTTTTATATAGAACATTTTTTCTTCTGGGCTGTAAACGTTTGTGTTGAAGATACCTGTGTCTTCGTTGAATTGGGTGCTGGTCCACAGGATACTGCCTGTCTTTGGGGTCAAGACACGTGCCTTCTACAATCATGTGTGAATCGTCAATTTTATAGGCGATTGGCCAGTTTCGAGGCATTGGAATGTCGGTTTTCCAAGCGATTTGCCCGTTTTGGTCTAGCGCAACAACGGAGGTGTTCGTGCAGACATAGATAAAGCCACCAAAAGCGACCAGGTAACTTTGCACGCCTGACACGTTTGCCTTCCACTGTATCTCGTTTGTGTTCGGGCCCGGTCCTTTTGAGAACCGTGTAAAGGCGGAATCACCCTCTAATTGTGGCCATTCATACTGGTTTAAAACGGAATTATTATTGGCAGTGAACGCCTGAGCATTTACGTTTGAATTAAAAACTTGAGATGAAGCTAAAACTGATGAAGCGAGCAGGATAGTTAAAATGGCGATTACTTGGATTTTTTTTGAAATTGTCTTACCCCCAAACTTGATGGCAATTTTGAAAGTTAAGCCTTGCCGACAATAGGGGTATTAGCATTAATTTCACTATAAACCTTGCGGAAAATGTGACCCAATGGTTTGTTGTTATTAATTTGCAGCCATAATTGCTGGACATTTGCAAATTCAGGCAAGCTTTGGCTTTCCAAACAAGAATAAAAGCACGGAATGACTTTGCATTGCTTGATTTAATGCAGAGACTGCCATAGCAAAAAATCAACACTGCATCAAATAGATTTAGCTGACAATTTGGGCAAATCCTTAACTTTTCCCACTAAGAAAATAGTTCAACAAGAAGTGGCATGATGAATTCAAAATCCCAAAATAGCATTTCCTTAAAATTGCCCCTTCTCATTCTAAGGCTCCTTGTTTACTCGAATTCTATGCAGCTCACAATGGCTTTTGTGTCTTCATATGGCTTAATTGAGGGCATCGCAAAGGTTCCAAGAAAACGGTTGAGCTCAGTAAAAAGCCTACTTCGCTACGGCGTATCAGTACTTCAGCATGGACTAGGCTACACCATTTGACATAACAAGAACTGCAATCAAAAATAACCCCTAAAGTGCTGAAACGTGTGTTTCTTCAATGACAAAGGAAAAGTTTGCGAACATTTGCTTTTAAAACATTTTCACCGAAAATAACCTTTAGGCTTACCTATCACATGTAGGCTTCGATACTTTAGTGCTAGCAGTATTCCTGTGTTAAATAGAAGCTTATCAAGCTTGGAAAAATAGGATAATATGTGTATACCTTAAAAGGTAAACAAGTCAAAGTCTAATTACAGTGAATAAGATTCGTCATTATTCGAACTTTATCATAGCTTAAATACCACTTGCAGAGTATAGCAAGCAAGGGAGTGGCAAGTTCTTGAGGAGACGCATGCTTCAAACTTTTAGCATAGCCTCATTTTTACTAGTATTTTTGCTTCTTTCATCACCAACCATGGCGTCAGCAGGGTGGACAAGAACTTATCAAGGAGAAGACATGGATATTTTGGCGCCTTTTTCTGTGGTTCAAACACTGGATAGTGGATACGCGACCGCCATTTCTGGTATGATCAGACGCGTTGATAATGTAGGTTATGAGGGACATTTTACCACATCTTATGAACTGCAAATACTAAAAACAGACTCAAACGGTGGAGTGCAGTGGAAGCATAGCTACCCAACCGTTGAAGATCCAAACCACGTATCTCCTACAATCTATACTTACTCCGAAAATTACGCTATTGTTCAGACTGCAGATCAGGGATATGTTGTAGCTGGGGGAGGATTTTGGCTATTTAAAGTTGATTCGCAAGGCTCGGTTCTTTGGAGTAGAATCTACCAGCTAGATGATGAGTCTTCTGCATATAGTCAGCTTTTTTCAATGATTCAAACCAGTGATGGTGGGTTTGCTTTGGCTGGACTAGTAGAAACGTATGATGGAGGTAGAGATTTCTGGCTTATAAAAACCAATTCTGTAGGCGTTGCTCAATGGAATCAAACTTACAATAGCGGAACCTACACAGAGGCAGGCGGAATTGTGGTACCTCGTGAGGATATAGCTAAATGTGTGATTCAAACCAACGACGGCGGATTTGCTCTGGTTGGTAGCGCTTCATTATTTAGCGCAAGTACATCATCGGTTGTTTATTCTTCATGGGTAGTGAAAACTGATGCTCAAGGAAAACAATTATGGAATAAAGGGTACGATTTGCTAAATATCCAGGGATATAAAAACGTTATAATCCAGACAATTGATAGTGGATACGCCATAGCTGGGACCCAAAACAATGATTTCTGCCTATTCAAAATTAGTTCAACAGGTCAGTTTCAATGGAGTAAAATCTATGGAGACCCACAAGATGATAATCCATGCTCTCTGGTTCAACTTGAAGATGGCGGATACGCTATAGCTGGAACTTGGACTCCAACGAACACGACAAGAACAAGACCTACAATGGGGTTGCTGCGTACTGATTCATCTGGTCAAACCCTTTGGATTAAAAACTATAGTGCAAAAGAAAGCGGCGCAACTTTTAGTTGGGACCAAGAAAACGCAATGATTAAAACTATCGATGGAAGCTACGCAGTAGTTGGAAGTACACAATTTGGAAGTGAAACTCACCAGGACGTTTTCTTTGTAAAAACTGAAACCCTAGAGCAATCCATCCAGATTACACCTATACCGACACCAGCAACATCTGAACCCTCAACTACGCAGACTCCAGCTCAAACATCAACGACAAGTCCAACACCCACCACACCGGAGTATACAGCATTAATGCCCTTAGCCACAATACTAACAGCATCCCTCGTCATCACTTTTACCTTAAAAATAAGAAAACAATCAATACGAAAAACTTAACACAACTATGTCATCGTATCCGTTTTTTTGAGCATAGTCATTTTAAGTAAACCTCTCTAAAAAGCTTGGAATTTGATAATAAGCCAAGTTCGTCAAGTTAAGTTAAGTTTGAGTTTAATTATCATTAGACTAACTCAATTTGAGCATTCCCTGGACCTGAAATAACGCCGAACCTATTAATGTCCGCTCTTTTCGGGTTTTATGGTTAGAAAGCCCCAATATCAAAAGAGAACTCACGAACTTCTGTCGCATTCATCGCACTAATCCTTGGAATAACAATACTGAGTAGCCTTCTTTTGCTTACTCAACTGGTTCGTCTGACCTATCAGCTTAGCCAGCATGAGCGCCACCGGATTACTGTTTTCCTATGACTTTCTTAATCGCGATTTCAATATCTTCCATTTTAATAGTTTTTCTTCCAGCATAAATAGCATAGTCAAATGCTTCTTTTGCAATCTTGGTGCCAATTTCTTCGAGAATTTTTGCAAGCTCCTGTGCTGCTGCTTCGCTCACCCTTTCTGCTCCGGCTTTCTTACATAATCTATGCATAGGAGCTACAGCAATTATTGATTTGTTCATATCGACTTCCTTCACAGCTTCTTTAATTTTTTAAGGCAATATTAAGCTTTGTTATCTTTTTCCTCGTTGATTTAAGCAAATTATAAATATAAATTACTGACATATATGAAATCCCGAGGGTTACACAATGGCGAAGAAACCTGTTAAGAAAGAAGTTAAAAAAGCACCAGCAAAGAAAAAGTAAAACCTCGGCATAGGCTTATTTACTCTCTTTTTTCTTTTTTTTATAAAAATCACCATCTTAACCCTCTGTATGTTTTGCCCTAGTTGTTAAGGGGTGGGATTTGAACCCAAAAAGCACTGGAGGTATCATCCGCAAAAATTCTTCTTCTACTTTCTCTTTGATTTGAATTATGGAGAGTTCTTTTTTTAAAGGAAGGAACCTGATAGACTAATAAGATTGCTTTGCCATAAAAGTAGAGCAGTCTACAAGGAGTGTTTTTATGCCGATTACAATTGGTGTATTATTTAGACGAATTGTCGAAGATTTACAAGCTCAAGACAAAGATCCCAATAGCTATTTGAACAACCCAAACAGCGATATCAACAATCCAAATTACGACATCAACAACCCAAACAGCACAATTAATAATCAAAATAGTTGCATTAATGATGCCTCAAATAATGAAAAAAACAAAGAATTGAGAAGAAAAGTTCTAGGAGAACTTATCAAGATGTATCTGTCCGACTATCTGTCTGAAGAACAAGCTAAGAAACTTGTTGAAGAGCAAATCCCATAACCTCTTTAGAAATCTTGAAATCGTTTTATTTGTCTTTTAACGCCTTCTTTTCAGGTTATACTTTAGTCAAAATTTTTTTCTACAGAGTTTCTAAAGCAGTCGTTTTGGCGCCATATTGTTTTGGGGATATCGGTGCATGTGAATTAAACTTATAAGTTGAAATGTATCGTTAATTCGGAAATGCTAATGGAGGGGGATATTATGGGTCAAGATCGTGATTTAGAGGGAAGAAAATATCGAATTGATATAGGAGCTTACGGAAGCATTTGCATAGAGGCGCCCACTAAAAAAGAGTGTTTGGAGCTTTTCAAGGAAGTTACACGAACTAGGCGTGACTCAAGGATAGATGAAGCAATAAGATAACTTTAGCAAAGTTTGTGGCGAGTTGCTGGTTCATCAATAGATAATTCTTCTAAAAGAGAAAATCCGGTTAAGTGAATGTGACTCTTGCATGTGTTGCAGCAAAGCACCACTTCTTCCAATCCGTGATTATTGACTTTGGGCTCAAGAATACTGTAAGATTCTTCAGCAGTCTCGTCCGGTGATATAATATTTCCACATCTTGGACATGGAAAGTCTCCGTTTCCATCAGTTTTATTCAAATCCACTTTGTATGCTTGGGCTTGCTCCATTAGAATTACCTTGTTTTATTGTTCAATATTTCAAATTATAAAATTATGTTGTTACAAAATGAAACAACAACCAGCGTGCATGTGTTATGCTCTGTTTAATTGCTTCAAATTCTACTTAGAGTTCTTCTTAACTCGCAGTATTGGTTCAAGGGTGGATTGCCAGTTCTGTTTCTCGCAGGTTACTTCCTCTTTTTCTAACTAGCCAACTGGATCGCTTACGTTTCAAGATTTTATTTTTTTTTATCTTCAGTTTTTCTTTTTTTGGGGATTTTCAGCAGTTAATTTAAACTTAGAAGATCAAAATTCAAATTTTTTTCAGGGGTAATGCAGTTTAATTATGTCTGGAATTTTGAAATTGGCTCGAAATTGCTTTGTAGGGTTGGAGGGTTGTGAACTTCTTTATGGGTTGGGGTGGTGTTGTTTGAACTTTCTGTATGTTGAGTGAGCTGAAAAGGAGTTGATTCGCACCCAAATGAAATACTCTGTTGTAGTAATTGTTAATATTTGGCGCCGGGGAAGGGATTCGAACCCTCAATCCGTTGGCGACATCGCCAATTCTGATCAATCTACGCGGCAACTTTCCTTTTTTCTTTCCAAGGGCATAAATGAAAAATAATTCTCAATGAATCTACAGATAAAAAATTGTGCGTAAACTTGTTTTATGTTTACGAGTTTATTATTCGCAGTACTTCTTTCGCTAATTTTATATACAAGAAAGTAATACGAAGTTTGTATGACAGAAATAGTTACTGTCAGGGTCAAAAAATCCCTGAAAGAGAAGGCACGAAAATATAATGTAGACGTCAGCAAAACTGTGAGAGCTGCTCTAGAAGATGAAATCAGGAAACGCGAAGAAGAAGAATTATCCCAAGCTCTCAGCGACATAAAGACTATTCTGCAAAAGATACCAGATGAGGAAATCGTGAAAGCCATAAGGGAATCAAGAGACCAAAGATGAAACGCCTTCTTATAGATGCAAGTTCGTTAATGCTTTTAATGAAAAAAGCAAATATTCAAACCGAGTTAGACCATCTGCGAACATCTTTCCTTCTCGACCTAACTTTTTATGAGGTGGGAAATGCAATCTGGAAAGAAACCTGCCTAACGAAGTTTTTAACCAAAAACGAATCAGAAGTTCTACGAAATAGGGTTCAAACAGTTCTTGCAAGAACTAACAAGATACTAAGCGAAGCAAGTAACTTTCAGAAAATATTAGGTATTTCAGAAAGCGAAAAACTCTCATTTTATGCTTCAAGCTATCTTTTCGCTGCAAAAGAAAAAGGGCTTGTTTTAGTTACAGAAGATAAGGAATTAAGGACTAAAGCCGAAAAACAGGTCGAAGTTCGGAACGTAACAACGTTGTTATCTTAGAATCGAAAAACCAAATAACGCATTAATTCCCAAATCTAATGCTATTCAATAACCAAAACGGGAAAAGAAATCTGCATTCTATTCTAATATGTCACCGAGTTTGAAGGAGCAAAAATCTTCAAGAAGAGGAAACTTTAAAATGAAAAGAACTGTTTACGTCGCCACGCGGGACCCCTGATATTTGTTTATATGGTGCAGGGGGTGGGATTCGAACCCCCAGTCAGCGAGCGATATCGCCAGTCTATTGGTTTTTTCGCAGCTTCTTTCTCTTTTTTCTTTCCAGTAACTACTTTTCTAAACTCTCAGGAGAAACGATTTTGAAGATTTACAGTGATGACCCTAACTTAGCATATAAAACTACCAAACTAAAAGCACTCTACACAAGAAGCGAGATCGATGGTCTATTCGCGAAATGGGAAGTCAAGGATACTTACTGGCGCTGGGATCCAGATAATAACGAAGTCTTCGTTCAATTTAAAATCGCTGAAAGACTGATGATGTGCCGAGGCAGTTTTCAGCGAAGGTTGAGGCGCCAGCAATTTGGGATCGCAAAACCCGCTCCAAAGCGGAAGCTATAAACTGGGACATCAGCATGCGTGTCATGTTCTGGTTCATCAAATCCCATTTAGAATCTGCATATCTGCTTCAGAGCTCCAAGACCGTTGCTTTTTTGCCCTACATCGCCACTGGTGATGATTCCCGGACTGTGAAGGATCTTATTCCGATGCTTAATCAACTTCAGCATTTGTATGCCTTGCCCAAACCAGTAATTATTGACAAGAACATCAGGTTACCTGATGAAACAAAGAGAAATTGAACGTGCAACGGTCTACATGCAGATGTTTCTTGCTGGCTTAACCCTCAACTTTGGAGCTAACTTTCATGAACTTGAAGAAATAACAAAACGTGCCCTCTTCTAGGTAGAAAACCCGACGGCTCAATAGTAGGATGATTTTTTGGCTGACAACAAACGCGTCATTGAACCCAGTTCAAAGCAAGCGGTTCAAAGGTTCAATAGAAGTCTTGAACTCTTGGAGACATTACCGAAGAAAGCACAAAAGATTCTAGCTGTTTCAGGAGCGGACGGCGTAGCTAGCGAAGCCGTTGGATAGCCAAATACGTGAAAAGTAACGTGTCTTATAGGAAAGATCGCTTCATCAAAGCTGGCGCCCCGAGGTAAAACAGGCATGGCATAGTAAAATATGGCATAGTAAAATACGACGAGTTGACGCAGTACGGTTCAAAACTTCTCACTGGTTATCTTTTGAGTGCCGATTCCTCTGTGTGTTGTACGGTGTTGCCTGTTTCGCTTGAAAGCTCAGGAAAGTCCACTTCGTACTTTGCGTCGCGGTAATGCAGTATGCGTTTTGTCACTTCAATGGTCAGCAACACGATTGCGGAGAGACCTGCTATTAGTATTACTTCGAAGATACCGACTGGAGCTAGACTAAAGCTTTCACGCAGAAACGGCACATTGATTATCAGCAGTATCAGCGCGATTTCCCAAAGCAGCGTACCCACGAGCAATTTGTGAGGTCGCGCTTTGATTATGGTATATTTTAGTGAACGGCAGCTTAATGCCAAGACAAGCTCAAAGAAGATCAACACTAAGAACAGCCTTGTTTGGGCGATTTCGACGCCTAACGGCAGGGAGCTTATGAAGACCCATAACAGTAGTGGCGTTTCTATGAGGACGGCTCGTATGAGGAACACTTTGACGTCTTTGGTGAATATTGTTTCTTTAGGGTTCCGGGGCGGCCGCTTCATTACGTCAGGTTCAGGAGGACTCAAACCTAAAGCTATGGCTGGCAAGCCGTCTGTAGCGAGGTTGACATAGAGAATGTGCACCGGTAGTAGCGGCAGCGGGTAACCAGCTAGCACTGCAAACGAGAGGACAACGATTTCGACCAAATTGGCCTGTAAGAGGTAGGTGAGGTATTTTTTGATGTTGTCATAAGTCCAGCGACCCAGCTCCACCGCCTTAACAATAGTTGCAAAGTTGTCGTCGGCAAGCACGAGGTCGGCGGATTCTTTAGTGACTTCTGTTCCTGTTATGCCCATAGCGACGCCGATGTCGCTTTTCTTAAGCGCTGGAGCATCGTTAACGCCGTCGCCTGTCATGGCTACAACTTCGCCTTTCTTCTTCCAAGCCTCTACAATTTTCAGCTTATGAAGCGGGGAAACGCGAGCGTAAACGGTTACTTTTCTAACTTTTGCTTCGAACTCTTCCTGCGAAATCCGTTCCAGGTCTTCGCCAGTGAGGATTTGGTCGCCTTCACGATAGATACCTAATTCCTTGGCAACCGCCAACGCAGTAAGCTTATGGTCTCCAGTAATCATTACGGTCTTGATTCCAATTTGTCGGCAAAGCTTCACTGCCTCCATGGCTTCTTTACGAGGTGGATCCATCATGCCGACTAAGCCAAGGAAAACCAGCTCACTTTCAGCGGTTTCTTCTTTGAAGTTAATTAAATCGCCCGACACTTCTTTGTATGCTATTCCCAAAATGCGCAGTCCGACGCTTGCCATTTCCTCGTTCACATCAAGCACTGTTTTGAGCCTTTGTTCAGTGAGTTCCTCTGTTTTAGTATCTGCACAAATACGCGAACAATATCGCAGGATAATCTCGGGGGCTCCTTTCATGAAGATGAGTTTTTTACTATCAGCTTGCAGTTGTGAGCTATGGACTGTTGTCATGCGTTTTCGGTCCGAGGAGAACGGAAACTCGTCTATGCGTGGGTAAGCGCTACGCAACTCCTCTATTTGCACGCCTGCTTTTAATGCGGCCACCACAAGGGCACCTTCGGTTGGATCACCCTTAACTACCCATGTTTCACCCTCCTGAACCACTTTGGCATCGTTGCATAAGACAGCGCCTTTCATAAGTAACGAGAAGCACTCTGTCTCGGTTGTCGCCTTGTTTTTCTCGTCGAACCTCCCCTGAAGCGAGTAGCCGACGCCGCTGACATTAATGGTTGTGCCTGCCGTGTAGACTTTGCGTACAGTCATTTCGCCTTTGGTTAAGGTGCCTGTTTTGTCAGTGCAGATCACCGTTGTTGAACCAAGCGTTTCAACCGCAGGCATCTTTCTGATGAGGGCGTTTCGTTTCGCCATCTTATACATGCCGATAGCTAAGCTTCCCGTTACAATAGCAGGTAACGCTTCTGGAACAGCTGCGACTGCCAATGCGATGCCGAAGAGGAACATATCCAGCAACGGCAGCCCCCGTGCAACACCTAAAACGATTACGGTTATGCTGACCGCCAATGCTGCTAAGCCAAGCCATTTCCCAACTTCTTTAGTTCTCTTTTCAAGAGGAGTCTCTTTCTTCTCGACAGCGCTAACTTGCTTTGCGATCTTTCCGAATTCAGTGTTCATAGCCGTCATAACTACGAGGGCTTTAGCTTTTCCGGAGGTAACCGCAGTTCCCGAGAAAACCATGTCTTTTTTATCCAAGATCGCAGCATCTTTAGCTACTTTTTCCGTGCTCTTCTCAACAGGAACGGATTCACCTGTCAGAGGAGCTTCGTTAACGTGTAAGTTGTAAGTCTCTATTAGCCGCGAATCTGCGGCGATCTTGTCTCCTTCTTTGAGTATCAAGATGTCGCCGGGCACGATGTCTTTTGTGGCAATCTGTATTTCTTTGCCATCCCGCAAAACCGAAGCAGTTGGCACAAGCATCTTTGTTAAGGCTTCCAATGCTTTTTCTGCGCGGTATTCCTGGACAAAACCTAGCGATGCGGAGATTACAACGATAATGAGGATGATACTTGCGTCAAATTGGTGTCCAGTCGCAAACGACACTGATGCTGCGGCTATTAGAATTAGTATAAGTATGCTTTTGAATTGGCCTATGAAAATCTTGAGTGGCGAGTTTTTTTCGCCTGCGGCTAACTGATTAGGACCGTATTTCTTGAGTCTCTCGGCTGCTTCAGATGAGCTTAAACCTGTTTTTTCGCTCTTAAGTTTGCTTAACGCTTCCTGTGCTTCAATCGCATGCCAAGATTCTTCAGAACTCACAAGCTTCCCCTCAAATCACCTAAAAATTCTGCAGTCTTAAATAATAACATACCCCCTGCAATTCACTTAAAGCAACAATAAAGCAAATACTGACGTCGAAACATTTAATGACTAACAGCTATTAAGGAAATTATGCAAGATGAGAATACAGCTGGTACCTGTTTGCTGCCTTGTATGATGGGTGTCTTTTGTCCGATCGCAGACCATTGTTTCTTTCCATTGTTGAACTTAAAGCGAACGCTGAAAAGGTAGCCACGAAAGATCTATCGAAAACATAAGTGAGGAAAATTGGAAAAGTATTTTGGATGTTAATCAATCGAAATCACTTAATTATTTAGTTAAAAATAAATATGTAATTCTGAATTATACATTTGTGCGATTGAATAATTTATTTTCTAAAACAAAAAAATGGCACCTGTTGATCAAGATCATACCTATTCTAATTGTGATCCTTATTCTAAAGTTAATTTTCCATCAATATGGTTTTGAAGTCGTAAGCTTGAATGCTTTGTTTACGAGTATAATAGCTGCAACGACTTTTTTGATAGGCTTTTTGATTGCCGGTGTCATATCAGATTACAAGGAAAGCGAAAAAATACCAGGTGACATGGCAGCCAGCTTAGAAGCCATATACGATGAAGCATATATACTCCATAAGAACAAAGGCAATAGTGTTACTAACGGCTTCATATTGAACTATAAAGATTTTCTGCACATATTGCTCGCATGGTTTTACCGAAAAGAGAGAACAAGAGTAATCATCGGAAAGTTACATCACATGAACGACTATTTTGCGGAATTCGAAAGCATGATGCAAGCAAATTTTCTTACAAGAATGAAAAATGAACAAAACAAAATCAGAAAAATGATAATCCGTATAGATAACATCAGAGACCTATCATTCATCCAGTCAGGATACACTATTGTCGAAATACTGGTATTTCTTGTTGTTGTAGGTTTGCTTATTACAAAGGTGGAACCTTTCTACGAATCAGTTTTCTTCACTATAACTGTGTCTTTTTTACTCATATACATGATTAATTTGATTAAGGATTTGGATAATCCATTTGATTATTCAGAGCACGGTGAGAATGGGACGGAAGTATCGCTAAAGCCAATACATGACCTAATAATAAGGATAAACGAGGATAAGAAACAAAGTCCTGAAGTAAATGAATTATAACGTTTTGCGGGGAATAGTTGCGTTAGGAAAACTTCCTTTGAGTAAAAAGAGATAAGCGAGTGAAGTCTCCAATCTGGATCGCGTCCAAATTCCAGTGACCATAATCAACCATGGTTGCCTTAATCGTAAAGTTTTTAGCCGTTCAAAACAAGAACAACTTAAATCTGCGGCATATTTGCGTTTTTCGCCTGCCTCAAACAAACAGGGAAATATACAGTTTCTATTATATGGCGCTGGCGTGCTGGAAGTGATTGAAGGCAACAAACTTCCTTCTGCAAAGGATGATGATGAAAAAGCTGCACAGCAAAAAGATGATTTAGCCGGCGACGTTATCAAAGCCAATAAAGCAGCAATAGAAAACTTGCGTCCACTCTTAGCAATTTTTGAAGCTCAATAGTTGTCTTACTTTACGAGATCAAACGCTCCGAGTATACACCTTAAGTCAAAAACGCAATAAGACTAAATTAAAATACATCCGCACACATTTTGTCAAAGCTACAAAAGACTCTGCGCAAGAGAGAGAGAAAATGAGCAAAGAACTTGACAAAACATCAAAAACACCCTACTCTATATCCAGCTCGAAGAGGCACTGTTTCAAGGCGAGATAGACTACATCTCAAAAGTAGCCAAAACACCATGAGAAATATGCGCTCTAATAGAAGCAGGTTTCGAGTAAGTCACTGAGATGGACGGACTCAAATTCTTTAAGAAAAGGAAGACCTAAAACATGAAAAATCATCAAAAACCGAGTATACATCGCCAGGATAAACCCCCTGTATATTTCAACATTATGGTGCAGGGGGTGGGATTCGAACCCACGAACGCCTGCGCGATAGGGTCCTAAGCCCTACTCCTTTGACCAGACTTGGAGACCCCTGCACACACTTTGCAAACGAGGTAATTTGTGTACTAACTAATTAATATGAAGCTTTTCCTCACCAATGCATCGTATCTTAACTTACTGTTTAGTCGTGTGTTCCTGTTTTTGATTTCTTGTTCTTTGTGTTTCGGTTTGCTTTTGTGATTTAGGGTTTGAATTATTTGCAAGGTGCGATTCCTCCCGACTATTAGCGGCTCCCTGCGATTTATGCGACTATTAGCGATTATAAATGCCTGAGCGGATAAGAATTCAGACGAATTACAATCATTAAAAAAACAAATTAACAAAACTCGCGAACCGATTTTGTGACGACGTCGACCGTAAGCGTTTTATTGTCAGAGGCAATTCTTTCACGGGAACAATAAGTGCCTTCGTAGCCTAGCCCGGTGGGGCGTTACCTTGGTAAGGTAATGGTCGCGGGTCCAAATCCCGCCGAAGGCTCCAACTCTGCCCTTGACTCATTGAAAGGGCCTGATCTGGGCTTTTTCCCTCCATACCCCCAACTTTTGGAAGACCTTGATGCAAGATTGATATAATGTTTCGCCTGTTTCTTTTGGCAAAAGCTTTCTTTTCTCCCACCCCGTTTCGTGAACGCCTTGACTCTTAACGCTTAAATACCGAATGAGCCGTAACCCGTAACTATGGGATTGCATAAAAGACAACTCCTGCTAATTGGAATTTCAACCTTGTTGACTTGTTCTTTGCTTTTGGTTCTTTATCTAGAATCGAGCCCCATGGTACCCATCAGTGATCATCGAGACCCTAGAAGAATCATAAATGTTCAATTCATAGATGGCGGGACCAGCAATGACACAGTTCTAATCACAATTTCAAATACGCTTGACAAGACTATCGAAATAGCAGACGGTTCAGCAAATAGGCAAGAAATCGAGGTTTCAGGAAATCTTGTAATCCAAGGACATTCAACAGGAATCATTACACTAACTATGCCCACGGGCAGCGTTGTTCTCGGTAAGAAATACAACTTCTGGTTAACGACAGATAGAGATGATCCTAGGAATAATCCAATAATTTGGAGTGAAAGAAATGTCTTTTACCACATGTACCATCCAAACGCGACTGGCCCTGTGGAAGAAGGGGTAATTGTTGAGATAGTTTCAGGGGGTTATTGGAGCGGCGCAGATGCGTATGAGCTGTCGGCAAACATCCGAAACACAGGCGATTTCCCGATAACCATTACGAGCGGTTTTGTAAATGGGATTAAAGCAATTAACGTAACTGGTGCACCGACATGGGCAAAGGTAAACGATTCAATAATCGCAGTAAACGCCACAGAGCAAGTGGGCTTGTTTTTTCCTCCCGGCTCTTTTTATGAAGAATTGCATAACGGCACACCAATTTACGTGACGTTGTTAACGGCAAGAAACAATACAATTGTTTATGCCGAACCTCCATATACCCAAAAGTAACCAGCAGACACATTAGGCTTTGGGCAAAACGAACAATGGGAAGACATTAGGTTTGCCTCTTCTCTTTGTTATCTTCAGGAATCGGAGAACTCTGGCTTGCGCTTCAGGCTTAAGGTTCGCTCAGGAATATCTCAAGCTCGTCTGCCATGTCTCAAGACCTCTATCTTAACTGTTATTTGGACCTATAGACACATCCGCAGTTCTCGCACTCGTAGCGCACAGTGTTTGAGCCGATATAAGCAAAAGCTTCGGGTGTTCAGGCAGCCGCATTCAGGGCAGGTCAACCCGGCGCCTCCCACAGCCCGACTCCCGCGCCTGACAATGACGACTGAGTTGCAAAGATGTGCTTGCACGGTACGCCACGGTACTTGTGGTCCGGGCAGTCGCACATCCAACGTTGCCCGACCCTTGTCACAGAATAGCCGCCATTTGAACTTTGGGACCTCACGAAATAGTGCTTGAATTTATTTCAACGATGTCTGAGGAGCAAAGGAGAAAATTAAAAAACTAGAAATTAAGCGGTTCTTCTTGAGCCACAATTAGGACAGAAAGTTGCTGTTTGCGGGAATAGGGTGCCTCAATACTTGCAAGGGATTACAACTACTTCTCGTATAACCTCTCGTGTGCTACTATTGTCTTGTCTGGAACCAAGAGAGAACCGAAGATTGAGCCACACCCGCATCCAAACATTTGATCTACTCACTTCTTAACGGAAACTTTGGGCAAGTTCGTGTCTTTGATTCAACTGGTCAAGTAGAACCTCTCGAACCATATCGCAGGCTTGATTGATTTTTGAATTAGTGACACAATAAAAGATGCTTGTACCTTGTTTTCGTGTTTTAAGGATGCCTTTCTGCCTCATCAACGCCAAGTGCTGAGAAAGATTTGACTGGCTTATTCCCAAGATTGTCGTCAATTCGTTCACACTCTTTTCTCCATCTCGCAAAGAGTGAAGAATTGCCAGGCGGATTGGATTGGCTAGAGTCTTTGAAATTTCTGATTGCATGTTGTAGATTGTCATGTCGATCTGTGGTTTTTCAGTCATTGCTTGTTCCTTCGAATATTCTAACATATTCCCCCTCTATTAAATCTTAAACAAAAAAGAAAAAAGAATTTTATTGGTTTTAGCTGACTGCCTGTTCTTGTACGAAGGCGCCATGCCATGTGTGGTACCAGACTTGACCAGTGAAGCTGTTAACGCTTAACATGCCGTATGGTGTTCGGTCCTGTAGGACTTCGATAGTGTAGTGGCCGCTAAAGTCTGTGACATCGCCAACGGTTGTTCCGGCTAAGTAGCTGTTTAGGTATTGTTGTGCGTCTGCTCTAGCTTGGGCAACTGTGACTGTTGGGGTTGCTGTTATTGCTCCTCTTGCCCAGTTGCACCATCCAGCGCCGAAGGTGTATTTGGTGTTCCACATCATGTTTGGTCCAGGTTCTGGTGTGACTATGCCTGTTGCTTTGTTGATGAGTAGTTCGAATGCTCCGTTTCCTGTGTTTACTTGAGTGACTGGTACGTAGAAGTTGTTGGTGTATTCTTCGATTTGCTTTACTGTTAGGTCAAGGTTGTTTAGCGAGGCGACATATGTCTTTGCTACTTCAGCTGCTTGAGTTATCGTTAGAGGACTTACTGATGTTGCAGTTGTTGGATAACCTGCCGCGCCCGCCCAGCGGCCCATGCATCCACCCCATCCACCGTATTGTTGTGGATTGTTATAGCTTGGCGTTTAGAGCGTAGGTGTCTGCGTGTTTGTTTGAGTTATAGGGGCTAAAACTTGCGGCGCATTCACAGTATTTCCGATTGCTAACTGTGGACTGTATGTTGTTTGTGCGCCCCATCCAAAGGCAAAACCCGTTGCGACAGTTGCACCCATCGTTACGAGCGCTAAGACCAATATTGCTGCCAATATTTTCAAAGTTTTCATTTTTTTTATTTCTCCTTGATTGTTAATATTATAGTATTCGAATGATATGATAGTTCGGTGAAACAGTTTTGAAACGATTCTTGAACGCCCCAGACCGGATTTGTTTCGATTTCAACATTGATTTTCACCAAACCATTACATCATTGCATATATTATAATGTTCTAATGTTTCTTATAGGCATTGTGTTGCAAAACTAAGATTTACCCTAAAGACAAAACAGCAAAAAATTTACAAAAGAGAAAACAAAAAGGAACGGTTCACTTACAAGAAGCGACCGCATATAACCATACACATGCCTCCGCTGTATTCGTATTGCCGTATTGCGCTGCCCAAGTCAATGCGTGCAGTGAAGGGGGCAAAAGGCCTATCGCTGATTGTAACATAGAGGATAAGTCAACCCACATTTTATTTATTGTATTTTATATGTTCTGATAATAAGATAAATCCCGTAGACCTTTTCCTCTGTAGGGACCAGATTCTGGAAGTCCTTAGCAGCGGTTATCGTATGATCAAAAAGGATATAAGGAGAATCTGACGAACTCAACTCAGGAGATAAATCTATGCCCTTTTGCAATAAATGTGGAAAAGAGATATCTAGCGACATGAAATTCTGCCCAAATTGCGGAACTCCCGTTGGAATAGAGGAAGAGAGCTTTTCTGTTTCCTCTGAAGATTTGGTTCAGAAAGTGAAGGAGTTGTTTCATGAAGGAAATGTTAGGCGAATAACTATAAAGAGCGAAGAGGGCAAAACTCTGCTTGATATTCCAGTTACAGTCGGCGTCATAGGAATTGTCCTGGTTCCTTGGCTTGCCGCGATTGGGGCCATTACCGCTTTAGCTGCGAATTGCACTATAGTGGTTCAAAGGCAGAAATGAGTTAAAGCATAGGCCTTTAACAGATCGGGCGGCATAAGATAAGACAACTAACAATCTATTTTATTTATTTTATATGTTTCTGATGATTAGATTTTAGGTAGAAGACCTGTTCCGCTATATGGGACCAGATTTCGGAAGACCTTATGCGTATTTCCCAAATGACTCCTGAATCTCCGAAATAAGCTGAGAGTCATAAGGCAATAACGCCATTGCCGTTGTTTCCGCGTTTGCCGAACCAGACCTGGATCCATCAAGGTTAGCTAAGCTCGTTATCCCCCAATTATCTTGCTGCATGCTCCAAAGCTTATGCTCGATTTTGGGTATTCGGGCATCATCGAAATTCAGGATTTTGGCGGCATACAAGATTAGCGCCAGCTTATAGTTAGCGTATTTCCGGTCAGTTTTTGTGGCGTCGTCATTGATTCCTTTACCGTCCCAAAGACCCAACGCTTCAGTGAAGTTCCCCTTTGATGCACTCAGATCACCCTTGAGATAGTTGTTCAATGACCGGAAAATCAGCGCATTCGCATATTGGCCGCTGATTGGAGCTGAGTAGTTTCGGAATTCAGCCAAATAGTTCCCACCTATTTCAGTCCTGTTTGTTTGGCTGTTGCACAGCGGTTCGGATATTGCTTTGCTAAAAAGAACTTCAAAGAAATCGCTAGGTGGAAGGTTATATGATAAGATTGTTTGGTTAATCTTGCTGCTGATTTGCGGCTCGTAAGGTCTCAGAGCGTAGGCCGCCAAAAGGTTATCGGAATAGATGTTGTATGTTTGATTATAGTGGTAGTCGAGGGCGTTTGGGTTGCTGCCCGAATCTTCGCTTTCATAGACCAATCCGACGTCACTATTAAAATGGCTTTTAAGATATTCTATGGCAGCAAGCTGTTGCAGAGTTGGCGGCGGCGGAGATAATTTGGGCTGAATCAAAATATACGCGGAAACAGCGCTCGGAATCAGTATGCAAAGCAATATGACAGCTAACCAGTTTTCTCATTATCGATCAGATTGTATCTTTTGTCTGTCAGGAAGTATTTTATTCTTTGTAATTGCTTGGGGCAAAGGCCTTCCACGGATTGGGCGGTATAGAGACAATCCTCTTGAATATTATTTGTTTGTTTTTTTATGTTCTGATGATTAGACAATTTACTGAAGACCTGTCGTGTTTCCTCTATACCCCCCCAGTTTATTGAAGGCCTTCAAGAGCATTCAACGTTCTTTCTTTGAGGTCCTTTATCGCCGGTGAAAAATAGTGCCTGACGAATATGCTGGGCGGAATCCTGCCGCAGAGCAAATCGGCTTCTTGCGCAACGAGTCCATTCCTAATCATGAAGGTGCCATAGAAATCCCGCAACTCGCTGATTCGGGTTGGAATTTTTCGCCTCTGCAGTTTCTCTGTGATGGCTCCAATTTTTAATAATGCATATATATGCATATGCACATAGTATTTGCCATGACAAAAGTTATTTCCCTCTCCCAAAAAGCATACGAAACACTCAGAGGCATGAAGAAACCCGGAGAATCCTTCTCAGATGTCGTTTTACGAGTCGCAGGTAAAGAGAAAAAAAGGTCCCTTATGGAATTTGCCGGATGCTGGAAAGGCGACGACATAGATGAAGTCTTCGCTATAGTATTGAAGGATAGAGAGCAGGCAAAATCAAGAGAGGTCAATATTTGACAATTATCGATACTAGCATAATGGTTTCATTCCTGAAAGGATTACCTGATGCCGTAGATAAAATTGACGAATTACTAAAAACCACAAATGTTTCAATCACAATCATTACTTATTATGAACTAATAAAAGGCGCTTCTCTTTCATTAAATCGCCAAGAGAATTTGTCAGAAATTAAAAAAGCGATAGCTAACATGGTAGTAATGGATTTATCTCTTGAAGTATGTGCGGAAGCAGCTGAAATATATCGTGAGTTAAAAGAAGGCGGATGCCTAATAGGTGAATTTGACATCATTATCGCAGCAATCGCCAGATCAAACCATGAAGCGCTCCTAACACGTGACAAACATTTCAAATGCGTAAAGGGATTAGACTTAGCCAACTGGTAAAGGTCTCCCTATGTTTTCTTCAGCAACCCCAAATCGCAAGTAGTGGTCGCGGTCCAAATCCCGCCGAAGGCTCCAACTTCAAAGAACTATTTTTGAGCGTAAGGTTATAATTTAATAGGCTTGAATTAGTTGTAGAATTAGGGATGCTCTTGGGCAGTGCAAGTGACAACAATGCAGGATACTCATATGATCACTATAGACAATTAGGCAAAACAAGAAGAGAAGAGAAAGAAAAATATGTTAAGTTAAAGAAAAAAATTGACAGGCTCTCCAAAAAGAATAAACATCTTAAGCCTAAAAATTAAAGTTTTATGATTTTAAGTATGTAGCCAGTTCAAATATCGCCGAAGGTCCCGCAATTCCAAGGAATAAATTAAAAGAGCAAATGGGGAGGAGGCGAGGGATCTAATATTTGCAACACTCAAACCTTACCAGCCTTGGCGTTTTTACGTGGCAGTCTTGTAGTTCATTTTTTTATTCAAAAAACATTATTTTTCCTTCTTCGCTGGGACAATTTGGGATGGTTTGGGATAGTTTGCGATGGTTTGGGATGATTTGGGATGACTGTTGCAGACGATTTAAGCTTTAATTCAAAAAAGCAACCCAAAACAAGCTCATCACTGCCACACAGCAAAATGCTCTTGCCATCTGACCGATAATTGCCATAAGGATAGTCATCTTAGCACTTGCTTTATCTTCTCAGGCAAAAACTCATCCTTGATAACCTACCTCCTCCCTTTGAACTTAAATTTTTAAATCACCGCAATTACCTGGAATTTAAATAGCTTTAATGATAATAGCCACTATTATGGCGTTTGAGTTAATTCCTTTCCCAATCTCAATATTATTTATCTTTATTTTCGGAGTCGCTGCCATAGTTGTTTTATGGAAGATACGCAAAAACGGAAAAATCTATCGTATCTTATCCAACTTAAGCCTGATAATAGGCGCCGTTGTGCTTGCGATTTTTGTCTATTCGCTAACATTGGGCTTGCTGCATGGTCCTTCCAGTTCATACTCGCCAACGCCAGTTCCATACCCAGTCCCAGCGAAAATAGTGTTAACTATTTTGGGCTAGTTCATGCCACTTTAAGAAGAAAACCCCGAATTGATTATTTTTGAAAACCTTCTTATGCCATGACTACAAGTATTTCTGCTTAAAAGAGAGGGAACAGATGGTTAATTTCTCGTTTGCGAAGCGCGAACTTGCTATTTTAGCCGTTGTCCTAGCAGTTTCCGCCCTAGTTAGGGTTCTCCTGTTCCCCATGCAAGGATACCAAATTGACACTGGAGATTTCATCTCCTGGTTTAACACTGCAGCACAACACGGGATTAGACCATTTTATAATGTTGCAGGCTACTTTGATTATCCACCCTTTAACGTGTATATTTTCTGGGCTTTTTCGTCGCTAGCGGACTTTGTAAAAATGGATATGGCGACCATGGTTAAAGTCGTCCCCAACATTTTCGATTTAGCCACTGCAGCTATAATTTATTTTTTTGTTAGAAAACAATCAAGCTTTAAAGTAGCCCTTGCTTCCACGGCGCTTTACGCGTTTAACCCAGCAACTATCTACAATACTGCCGTTTGGGGACAGCTTGACGCCGTTTATACATTCTTCCTTGTTCTCTCGCTTGTGCTTGCTTTAAAATCTAAGCCCGTGCCTTCCGCAGTAGCCTTCGCTTTGGGACTTCTAACCAAACCGCAAGGAATAGCACTGTTGCCTCTGGTTGCATTTTTCATTTACAAGAAAAACGGCATAAAAAACCTACTATACTCCATTGCAGCCTTTGCCGCAACCATTATCTTGGTTGTTCTACCCTTCGAAGGTGTAGGAAACCCGTTTTCTTTCTTAGTTAACGTTTACTCGACCGGTTATACCTACTATAATTATACCTCTGTTAACGCTTTCAACTTGTGGGGTTTGTTTGCTCTATGGATGAAGGATGGATACCTTTTCTATGTAGGATGGCTTCTCTTCGGAGCAGTAGCAGTTTTCAGCTTGTATTTCGTTCATAAAAGGTTCAAGATATCAGGCGATATGATAGCGATATTTGCAGCGTTCATGCTGTTTTTTGCCTTCTTTATGTTGCCGACCAGAATGCATGAGCGGTACCTGTTTCCAGCAATAAGCATGTTGGCGTTAATGTTCCCGCTTATCAAAAGGGCTAGAGTCTTGTATGTGGCTTTAACGGCGACGCTTCTGGTCAATCAAGCCTACGTTTTGTATTGGTTAAACGTCTCTTACCCTAATGCAGCGCCTAACCTTACTGGAGATCCAGTCGTCATTGTTGTGAGCGCGGTCAATTTGATAATGCTTATTTATAGTTCACTACTAATGTGGAATGAAATAAGAGGGCATGGAAAACTGACAGGCGAACCCTCAAAGTTGAACTTAGACGAAACGGGAGGGGAACAAAAATGAACTGGGACCTAAAACTCACCAAGAAAGACGTCATTACTATTGTTCTGATTTCAATAGTTTTCTTTGGCATAGCAGCTTGGAACGTGGGTTCTATAAAGTATCCGACTACGAGCTGGCAAGGCACTCAGCCTGAGAGCTTCTATGTGAATTTGGGTTCAATACAACAGGTTCAAACAGTTTATTTTTGGGTTGAAAACGGCAACGGTACAACATTGGTTTATTCAGGTTCTCCAGGAAACTGGAGCAGTATAGGAGTTTGCAACCTTCAAACCTTCGCAACTGACTACTTAACATTCTACACATTTCAAGTTGATGCTAATACCCAGTTTTTGAAATTTGACTTCACCCCATCAACTTATGATTCGCGTCCTGATTTTTACTGGGCTATACCTAATCCCTCAGATCAAGAACCGTCCTCTATCACGAACATTTTAGAAATTGGAGTTCAAAGCCAAAGTAACCAGCAGATTCCAATCGTTTCAATAACAGGCGAAAACACCACCGACCCAACCCTTTCAAAGCTTGTTGACGAACAAAGCTTCCTTCAGATTCCGCCAGACTACATGTCCAAGATGTACTTTGATGAGGTCTACTTTGCAAGGGCTGCACATAACTACCTGCATCATGAAATCCCAAAAGAGAGAACCCATCCACCGCTTGGAAAAGAAATTCAAGCCACCGGACTAGCAGTTTTCGGCGAAACGCCTTTTGGCTGGAGAATTATGGGCGTCATTTTTGGCACATTGATGATTCCCCTGATGTTTTTACTAGGAAAGAAACTATTTGGAACATGGATTGGTGGTTTCTCAGCGGCTTTTCTGATGACATTTGACTTTATGCATTTCACAATGGCAAGAATCGGCACAGTCGACACCTACGTGGTGTTCTTCTCTTTGCTTTCTCAGTTATTTTTCCTCATTTACTTCATGAACGTACTTAAGAGTGGGTGGAAAACCTCTGTTATCCCATTGTTCTTGGCGGTGCTTTTCTTTGCGCTTGGATTTTCAACCAAATGGTTTACGATCTTTGGCGCTGCAGGTATGCTTGTTTTGCTCTTAGCGGTCAGGTTCAAGGATGTTATAAAGCTTAAAGGAACCCTGACTGACAAGTACGTTGGCTTCTTTGAATATCCTGCGTTACTACTTCTTGGCTTTATCGGCGTTGCCGTTGTGATTTACTTCATCACCTATATCCCCGATATGCTTGCGGGCGATTCGATACTTAAGATTTTCAATCTTCAAAATGCCATGTTTGGTTTTCACTCAGGTTCTGTAAATGACTCCTCTTCAGCGCCTTGGTGGTCCTGGCCCTTCATGTTCAGATTCGATGGATTAAACGTCCCAAGATGGTTTGACATAACCTACCTTCCCAACGGCGAATACGTACAAAACGGAGTAGTTTCCACGATTACGGTTTTTGGCAACCCGGCAATTTGGTGGGTGGGCTTTATCTGCATTCTGGGTTTAACAGCACTGGTTATTCGCGACAGCGGTTTACTGCAAAAGGTTAGCCAAAAGTTAAAGAGCAAAATTAGCTCTAATCCGTTGGACTTGGCTGCTGTTTACATAACGGTTGTTTTCTTTTTCTCTTGGCTTCCATACGTTGTGATTTCAAGGGCAACTTACATTTACCATTTCTACCTAAGTGTGCCTCTTGTCTGCTTGGCAATCACTTATTTCATCAACAAGTACTGGAACAAGAAAACTGGAAAAATAGCCACATTAGCCATTTTTGCTGCAGCCGTTATAATGTTCATTGCGTTTTACCCTGTGATTTCAGGGCTGCCAACTAGCCTGCCTTACATTCACGATTTGAAGTGGTTCCCAAGCTGGTACTTTGCACCATGACACAGCAAAATAACGCCAGCGAAAAAGTTGAGGTGTCGGTGGTTTTTCCAGCCTACAACGAAGTTGACTACCTATACCCTGCCATAGAGAAAACCACTCAAACCCTTAATGAATTCACTGATTCATATGAAATAATTATCGCTGAAGATGGAAGCATAGACGGCACCGCAGAACGAGCAGAAGAATTAGCGCAGAAGTACGCTTATGTTAAGCATATCCATTGTGACCAACGTTTGGGCAGAGGAACCGCGCTCAAAAATGCCTTCAAACAAGCCAACGGAAAAGTTTTTGTTTACATGGATTTGGATCTAGCTACAAACCTTAAGGCTTTAAAGCCTCTAGTTGAAGCCATAACAAAGGAAGGCTACGATTTTTCAACGGGCTCAAGACTCCTAAGGGATAGCAGGGTTGAGCGCAGCCTCCGCAGGAGCATCAGCTCTAAGACTTATAATTTTCTTGTTCGCCTAATGCTTGGGTCAAAACTCCGTGACCACCAATGCGGCTTCAAAGGATTCAAGCGAGAACCAGTTATGCAGTTGCTTGATGAGGTAGAGGCGACGCATTGGTTTTGGGACACAGAGATACTTGTCAGAGCTCAATTGCACGGCTATAAGGTTAAGGAGATTGCGGTTGAATGGCAAAGTGGTAGAGGCACTAAGGTTAACTTGTTTAAAGACTCTTGGAACATGGGCCGACAAGTAATGAGGCTTTGGTGGAAACTAAAAGTTAAGCACTAGTTATCTTTTGGCTATTAACACAAATGCTCGTGCAATCAGCGATAACCCGAGGATTAGCACTATTCCAGCCCAAAACACAAACCACTCACTCATAATCGACATGTTAACCAAGTAAGTAATCACCAAATAGCTTGCTCCAAGCCAAAAAACAAGGTTCTCAATAGTTTCAGCCTTCCGCGAAACAGAAGAATGCAGCATAATCCTAATTGATAAAACTGCTATTTCTAATACACCCAAACCGAGTGCAAACTGGAAAGCTGCAACATACAAGGTTAAATGGGCGGCTGGAACTAAAGGAGCTGGTAAACCGAAACTGGTGCCTGGAACCGTTGCAAGCGTTAGGGAACTAAAGAAGTTAACTATGCTTGTCCAAAGATTATTGGGCAAATTAACGAAATAAATGATTGCAAGCAGGATAAAAACAGCGCCGATGTATAGAGCGGTTATCAAGTTTTCTTTTTTCTTTTCTGGTAACGCGTCTGGATTAAAATTGACCAAGCTGTTTTCCCAATTCGACTATGATTCATTTGCAGATATATCTTTCTCTTTAGCAGAGAGAGTGCATGTTTTAAATACCAAGAGCTGATAAAATAGAACAGGTGAAAATTGTGTCATTTTGTCCGAAATGCGGCAATAAAGTTGACGAGACAATGGCTTTTTGCCCACGATGCGGCGCTTCACTGAAGGGTCCAACAGCAGGTCAACCAGTACCGCCCCCTCCAATGTACAGACGACAGGAAAAGGCTGAAAAGAACGAGAAGCAAGAGAAGAATCAGAATCCTGAAAAAGGGGAAAAGCAAGAAAAAACCGAGCATGGTTTTGTCGGTTACTTAATTGGCGGTTTGATCCTTATAGTATTAGGCGTGTTCGCTTTGCTGCAGTTAAGCGGTAACTACTTTGGTTCAGGAGGCCAAGGCCTAGCAATAATGCTGTTCGTAATCGGCATAATTATCATAATTGGCGCTATCTACGTGGCTTTGACATCAAGAAAGCATTTTCCCAAGCCAGCAGTTTAGGTTGACCAGCCAACAAAGGTTCGGTAAAGCCTGTGCTCCAAAAGCGTTAGAGCTTTTCTTCGTCCTATTATACGGTAGTAGTTGTTTCCAGCTGATTCTATCAGATCACCCATGTCATAGCGTGGCAACATACATGAGGAAACAATAAGGCTGCCCCACTCGCCCCTTTTGAGATCATGAAGCATTTTGACGCCTCTGCCTGTTGCAACCTCAAAAACGTAAGCATCATAATTGGGCGCAACATAGGGATAATCGTCTAGTTGCTGGGCAAAAACGCCCTCAGTAGCCGTATACATTTCAACAACCGGAGCTTGACCAAAATACCTCTGAAGGATTGGCCCATACCGAAATTGTATTTTTGGGACGCTTGTGCAGAATAGAGCTTTGAGTTTCCAGAGGTCGGCTGGTTTTTTGCCGTATTTACGTTTCATGTATCGGGCAAAGGACATTATGACTGGAGTTACGCCCATGGTGGCAGTGACATCTTGGTTCTTCGCCTGCTCATAAACAAGCTCAAACCGCCGCTCCCAGTTCTTACGTGAAAGCCCCGAACCCAACGCATCAATTTCTTCTTGACGGGGCAAAAGGCTGACGCGGTCAAACATAGGGTTAAGCCGGGCGTAAGTTCCTGAACTGTACCCATAACTAACCTCTTTGCCATTGCAGTTCATAGTGTGAACGTTTGAGGGAAAATTCAGGTTAAGAATCGAACCCGTAAAAACCTCAAAATTGTGTTTTTTAACTGCGAAATTTATGAGCCCTCGGGCTCCGCAAGAATAGATTTGCTTTAGATGAGTCTCCGTTGCGGGCATGACTTTTGATTTGCCTGTTGAGCCTCTTGTCATTACCCAGCATTCAGCAGGCTCAGACAAAAACGCTTTATAGTTGCCTTCCTGAATTTTTGACAGGTAGGGCGTTAGTTTAGCGTAGTTGATTATTGGGAATCTCTTTCGGTAGTCTTGGAAGCTTTGGACTGTTTGGGCGCTATGACTTTGGCCGTACTCGGTACTGCCGTATTTCTGCATCAAATCGACAAGAACTTGTTCCTGCGCCCTTTGCGGGTTTTCAAGCGACTCATACCACGGACTAATGTAAGGTTTTAGAATACTGTTTATGGCGTCTTCGTTTGGCAGCATAATGCTCGCTGCTAGAATTTAGTGTGAATTGCTTATATGTTTCTCCATGAAATAAACTATGCGAGCAGTCAAGGTTGAATTGTTATGACCCAAATCGTTAGAACCACAGCCGAAAAGATAAAACGGCTCGAAGTTCAAGGCGCAAGAAATGTTGCAATAGCCGCCATTAAAGCGCTCCAGACACTCGCGGAGCAGACGGCGGCAAAAAACAAAACCGCGTTCATAGGAGAGCTTAAAGAGGCCCAGGCTGTGCTTTTTGCGTCAAGAGAAACCGAGCCCTTAATGAGAAATGCTGTACGTTGGGTAATTACTCAGGCAGAGGAAAACAGCACTGAAAAAGTTGATACCCTATCAGAGTTGGTTGCCTCAAACGTAGGCTTGTTTTTACAGAACCTTGACGCCTCAAGAGAATGTACCGCAGAGATAGGAGCCAAACGAATCCGCGACGGCATGCTGGTAGCGACACATTGTCACTCGTCGACGGTTACTCGAATGATTGCCAAGGCAAAGGCTGAAGGCAAACAGTTTAGCGTTATCTGCACGGAAACCCGACCTGCCTTCCAAGGACGCATAACCGCTCGGGAATTGGTTGAGTTGGGGATAGAAACTATTTTTATTGTTGATTCAGCAGCACGCTCTTACATGGGGAACGTGGATCTTGTGGTTGTCGGTGCAGACGCTATCACTTCTGAGGGTAATGTTGTTAACAAGATTGGTACAAGCGGCATAGCTGTGTTAGCAAACGAAGCACGTAAGCCCTTCTATGTAGTGTCGGAACTGCTCAAGTTTGACCCAGAAACTCTAGGCGGTGGATACGAGCGTATCGAACAGCGAAACCCCGCCGAAGTTTGGAAGGAAGCGCCAGAAAAACTCTCCGTGCGCAACCCAGCCTTCGACGTAACCCCCAGCCGCTATATCAACGGACTCATCTGCGAAGAAGGCATAATACCGCCTCAATCAGTGACTGAAGTTATGCGCAGATCTTACCCGTGGGTTTTTAAAAACCCTTAAGCTTTCCACTGTTCGAGTGCAGCTTTGAGTTCTTTGTGTGTTTTAGCGAAGTCTTCCAGCGTAGCACCGTTTAATGTTGCATCGACTGCTTGCCGCATGGCTTTTGCGCCTGAGATTGTGCCGTCTGGGTGACCGTGGATTCCGCCGCCAGCCTGCAATACAACGTCGTTGCCGAAAGTTTCCAAAAGCGCTGGAACTAACCGCGGATGCAAGCCGCCTGAGGCAACTGGCAAAACAGGATTCAAATCGCCCATTTCTGATTTGCAGGCATCGATGTTTTGCAGTACTTCTTCTTTGGTTTCACTCATTTTGCCCACAACAGTGCCAACATGGAGTTGGTCTACGCCGATAATTCTTGCTATTGACGCTATTGGGCGCATGGCGATACCGTGTTGCTGGCTTTTGGTGAAGGCGGCGTGCCCCGCTCTGTGTGCGTGGATAACGAGTCTGAGGTTTTGGTCACGCAGTGTTTGCAGTGCTGACCAGCCGCAGGTTAATATGTCAACCATAATGTATTCGCCGCCCTGCGCTGCCACGTCTTCCGCTCGCTTGAGCATGAGGTTGGTTTCGGCTGTGATGTTTATCATGTAGACTTTGCGTTCGCCTGTCTCCGCCTCTGCCTTGTCCCGGGCTTCCAGCGTTTGGGTTAGGCGTTCTTCGAAGGGATTAAATTTTTGACTGCTAAGGTTCTCATCGTCCTTGACTATGTCGCAGCCGCCGCTCCATGCCTCATAGGCAACTTGTGCGTGGTCAGCTGTGTTTAAACCGAGTTTAGGCTTGATTATTGTGCCAACAAGCGGTCGTTTTGGAACCTTTAGTAGTTTGCGAATTCCATCTATTCCAAAGCTTGGACCCTTAAAACCAAAAATTAAGGCGTCTGGCAACTGGATATCTATGAGGCGCAGGTTTTTGAGAGCTTTCAACCCGAAAACGTTTCCCGCGACGCTACTCAGAATGTTTGGCATATTGACGGGTTCAAATAATTCAATTGGATAGGCAATTTTTACTATGTCGCCTTCTATGCTGTAAACGTGTGCTGCCAGCTTTTTCACGTAGGGTTTTTCGGTTGTAAGCTGGGTCCAGGTGCCAACGCTACTCTCTGCAGCAACGCCGCCTGCAGCCTCCTTGAGGCTGATACCCTCAGGTTCAACCAAAAATGTGCAAGTTAAATCGGTTTCTTTAGGCTTATAAGATAAAGTTACAAAGTCAAGGTACTTCAAATCGGTTTCACAGGATATGTGTGGCTGGTTGTGACTTAAAATCTTTAACCACATTTTTGTGTATCTTCGGAAGACTCAGAATTAAGGCGGGAAGAACCGCTAAGGGAGAGTTCTTGGAATTTTCACTCTTTTATCAGTCAAGAAAAATTGACTAAACTTAGTCAAGAAATCTTAACCAAAAACGCTTTAAAAACAAAAGATTCTCTGGTAAGTGGTATCGATGAACATAAAACTATTAGCCTTATTGGCCATCGTTTTAGTTGTCCTTGAAATTTGTTCATTTGCCTTCCTGGACGCCAATTTTTCGCCAGGTCCAGTTCAGGTTTTCATTTCTTCACCTAATAGTTCTGGAAGCAATACAAACCCAATCTTGCTCAAAATTTCAGCATTGATGTTTTTAGATCCACTCAACAGTTCAGAAAACCGATATATTGCCTACAGCATAGACGGACAAGCCAATGTTGCTATGACACCTGTCTACAAAGGCGTCATTAACGATGGTGGCTATTCATTTTCGTCAGTAACTAGCCAAGCTGACCTGCCGAACCTTGCCGACGGCTGGCACGTAATAATGGTATACGTAAAATACGATTATGGAACTTGGAAAAATGAAGGAAGCGCGAGAGTTGAATTTGCCGTAGGCAGACCGACTACACCCAACCCGAATTCTCCATTACTGAAGGCCATTATTCCCGCTAACTCGCAAATTTTTCCCGAAAAACAGCCTATCCCTTACTTTTTAAACATAAGTATTCCGCCTTCATGGTTTGGGAATAGCCTGCTTGACGGGGAAATATACTCTGTGAGTATATGTACTTGATAATTCAAGAAACATAACGGGCATTGCCGGAGCCGACGCAGCCAAGGGTCCTCATGGAACAATGGTGATTAATGGCAGCAAACCCGCTTATATCCCAGTTTACACAGTTAACCATCCATATATAATTTTAACGGGAACAATACCTGCTCAGCCGCTTGGAAATCACACGATGTCATTTCAGGTTTTATGGTCAGATTACGGCGATAACATTATGACGTCGAACTTTCTAACGCGTTTCTCTGTAAGCGACAAAATTAATCAACCAATCAACACACCTCCACCGATTGCTCAAACACAGATATTTGCTGTTATCTCACCAAAAAACAACGAAACTTACAATACCAATCAAGTGCCAATAATCTATAGTGTAGAATCAAGAATAATCTGGTCATACTATTCTATAGACGGTCAAAACAAAAGTTCTGATTGGAAATCCTTTTACGGCAACATAACTCTAACCGGATTGTCTGAAGGTACTCATAAACTAATTATTTCTATTAAAACGGAGGCAAATGTTGGATCTTGGTTCCCAACTTTTGAGCAAACAATATTCTTCGATACGGATAACAATGCTCCAATAGCGACAAATCCAACATTACCAGCTCCAACTCCTACCGTTCCAGAGTTTTCTTGGTTGATTATTTTACCTCTATTCTTTTCGATACTCTTTTTTGTAGTCCTAATTAGAAGAAGAAAGTATCTTTAACTATTTCTGGCAACATCAAATAGTTAACGTGAGCCGAAAATGGAGTTAAAAGTTGAAGTCTTGATGATAACAACAGGCGGCAGCAGAATCGCCATACTCAGCGATGAAACCGCCAACCTGCTGGGTGTGCACAGCTCCGACAGAATAAACATAACTTACAAGAAGCAGCAATTAATTGCAATAGCCAACATCGCCCCATACTTTCCCAATAACCGCATTGGACTCTACAAAGAAAGCGTAGAGGCGCTAGGAGTAAAAGAGGACGAAACTGTTGATGTTAAGTTGGCTCCGCTTCCCGAGTCACTGTTTAGTGTTCGAGCTAAACTGCATGGAGAACGGTTACGCGAAAAGGACGTTTTTGGAATTGTTAACGATGTCGTGGAGCGCCATCTGAGCAACGTGGAGATAGCCGCGTTTTTGACCGCACTTAGCATTCACGGGTTGAGCACTGCTGAAAACGAAGCCTTGTCAAGAGCTATGGTTGCCACAGGAAAAACCCTTGATTTCGGCAAGGGACCAATTCTTGATAAGCACAGTGTCGGCGGCATACCTGGCGACAAAACCAGCATCATAGTCGTGCCAATAGTGGCAGCGGCAGGATACACTATCCCTAAGACTTCCTCACGGGCTATCACATCGCCCTCTGGAACCGCAGACCGAGTTGAAACACTCTGCCCCGTTAACCTATCAATAAACGAAATAAAAACGGTCGTTGCAAAAACCAATGGGTGCCTAGTTTGGGGCGGCGCCTTGGAACTTGCACCAGCAGATGACATATTCATACAAGTTGAGTACCCGCTGGGGATTGACCCGATGCTTTTGCCATCTATTCTTAGCAAGAAAAAAGCCATGGGTACCACTCACGTAGTCATAGACATTCCTACTGGCATGGGTGCCAAAATCAAAACAAGAACCGAAGCGTACACACTCGCCTCGGACTTTGTGGATTTAGGCAAACGCTTAGGCGTGAACATTCAGTGCGCTCTAACGTTTGGTGATCAACCACTAGGCTGCAGTATCGGCCCTGCCCTTGAAGCAAGAGAAGCCTTAATCACGCTGATGGGAAAAGGACCACCTGACTTGCGGGACAAAGCCGTTAGCCTTGCTGGCATGCTTTTTGAAATGATTGGAGCTGAAAACGGGCGGGCCAAGGCAGAGGAAATGCTTGACAGCGGCAAAGCAGAGGCGAAAATGAGGGAAATCATAGCGGCTCAAGGTGGAAACTCCGCGATTAAACCTGATGATCTCCCGGTTGGTCCAGAAATGATGGAAGTGCGCTCGAAACACGCGGGCAAAGTAATTTGGCTTAGCACGGAAGACATTGTGCGAATTGCACGTGAGGCAGGAACGCCAAAGGAGAAGGGTGCAGGGCTTGTGTTGCATTCAAAGCTTGGAGAGACGGTACATAAAGACGACGTTCTGTTTGAGATTTACGCGCAGAAAAGCAGCAAGTTGACTTCGGCTTTGGCGCTTGCAGAACAGTTGCAGCCAATTATGCTCACTAAAAAGCCTGCTGAAAAGATGATTTTAGACAGAGTACCTGAGAAAGTCATGCATGAGAAACATTTCAGCTTAGACAGATAGCTCACATAAGAAGGACGCACTTAGCAACCCTTAAGCCAGAAGAGACTTCCTACGTTACGTATACCTAAAAAAACAGGCTAAATGCAACCAATCAAAAAAGATATGCTCTATAACAAGAACCTACCCCCCATCTTTCTACTAACAACTTCAAACAGTAAAAAGAGCACATGCACAGGAGGAGGGAGGGGTATACTATTTACAACAAAAATCCAGTGTAAAAAGGGATCTCGTTATATAGTCACATGTTGAAGACCTCTGAATTCTCCACAACCAAACCATCCCCTCTCCTTTACATTTTTAACAAATTCAAACTGTAATTATTATCAAATATTAATGAAAAAATTACTGGTAAAAAAACAACAAGGTAGGAAAAAAATAATGGACACAATCGAGTAATTGCTCCGACAATCAAGCCGCCGACTGCTCCAACTATGACTGCAAACACCGCCGCTATTATTGCCACCACACCCGCGGCTAAACCTGCCAGAGCCCCATGGAATAAACCTGTAAGACCACCAGATATTCCGCCTGCGAATGCAAGTCCGAGGAACACGACGATTGCAATGATAATAGCGCCGAATATTCCTGCTAGAAAGCCTGCGATTGCTCCACTAATTATGCCTCTGGCTACCCAAATTTTCTTCACCACCTTACAAGCCAATGCTTGTTTAGCCACCTCACAAGTTTTAACTAAAGAGAATACGGTGGACAGTTTAGATAATACTTTGTTGGTGTAGCCGCACAATTACAAAAACAAGTCTCTTAACAAGGTATGGGATATAGTGTAGTTCCATCAAGTTCTTTCCGTGATTATGCGTTAATTTTAAATTTGAGTTTTTGCAGAATAGCTTAAAAACAAGCAGTCAAGGCAGTTTTAGGGTTTGACACATGGCCGAATCAGTTAGAGTATGGCTAAAAAAGATCTTCAGCTTATCGTTGATGCTTAACTCAATGATAACTCTAACATCTATAGCCACAATGCTTTATGGCTTCTATCATTCTTGGCCTTACTGGAAACCATATTCACCCTACCTTATCAGCGGCAACCTGTTCCTTTTAGTTGGCGCAGCTGCACTCATCAACATTTTCCCCAGCGCAAGCATAGGCAGAAAACTCCACACAGGACGATTTCTCTTTCACCATTATGTTTACGGGGCTGCTGTGATGGTAACTTCAGCTTTCTGCGTAGTAACCTTCACATCAGTATCGTTAGTGAGCCTTTTCCTGATAGGCACGCCAAACGTCGGGATTAACGCAGGCAGACTATTCGTGCTAACAGGCTTAACATTGCTTTTAGATGACCTTCCAGACGTTTCAAAACACGTAGAATCAACCTTGAACAAGATAAAATCGGGATTTTGCCGCATCCGAGTAGGAGTACATATTCTTCAATTAGCCACCGGCTTAATCACGTTCTACGTTTTCTTAACAATCTTAGCTTCCTCAATTGCACACGGCTCAGTAACCATATCGAACTTTATCATCATGGCAACTTTCCTAATAACAAGCATAACTTCCTTCACTTTTGTAGCAAGAAAAGACTGGCTAAAAATAACTCCGCCATGCGCAAACCAAAGCAGCCATTAACGCTTTTGCTTCAAAATTTCTTCTCCGATCGCTCCAAGCTGTGATGCTGAATAGTTGGCTTGGCTTTGATGACTTGTAATGTGGCTTGGCAGTTGCGCAAGCTTTACAATCATAACCGTTGGGTTGTTTAGGTGCAGAGTGGAATGGTTGTTTGTGAAGACCACGATGCCTTCAACCCAAACGCCAAGCGGCCTAAGAGTTGGCACAGACTCAATTATTCGCCTGATCGTGGCAACGTTACGCTTCACCTGCCTGCTCGGGCTGCCCTTGTAATTCCCTCTTCCGCTTCGGCGCCACTCATCACCATTACAGGTTATTTCGCCGTTCCAATTTTTTGTTTCCAAAACAAATACTCCGCTGGGCGCCAAGATGATATGATCAATGTCGCCGCCGCCTCCATAGAGATAAAGGTCATTCAAGAGTATGTAATTGTCGCTTAGCTTGTTGCCGAGAAGTTTAACAACCTCTTTTTCTCCCTCCCAACCACCGCTGTAAATCCTGTATTGATGCAGAAAATAGTAGAATCCAGCCAATAATACAAGAGAAAACACAAATCCAACTGCCTCAAGAATGCCAAAGCTGAAAGTTAAAATTGCTTCAAGGCTTGAGAGGAAAAAGATGAACAGAAATAGAAGCAGACAGGCGGCGGCTTTGGCAAGGTTCTTTCTAACTTGGTTTTTGAGGTAGTTGCCGGACCCCTTCATTTTTCTCATTTTATCTGCTCGCACGTTTCATTCGGTTTGAAACTATTTTACTTTATGGCGTCGTTAAACCAGGACTTGCAAAGGAAGAAGCATCGGTTACGCCTGTTCTTTTTGTGGAACAGACAGCTCCTTGAGGAGAGCCATTATACGCTACAGTTACCCAATGGTGAACTTAAGTGAGATTAAAGAGACAAAAAGCAGGGTAAAGGTAGTAATTCTGTGTTTTATGGCAGTAAACCTGTTAAGCCCAATCATTATGGAAAACGTAAAGGCAGAAAGCAGCATGTTAGTAAGCTCTCATTTAGAAAAAAAAGAGGTCCTTTTAACGAGCCCTTGAATTGCGTACTTTAGGCTCAAGCAGAGTCCATAGCCACTCAGTGAATTCCTGCAAGTTCTTTGTTTGTATATGGACATCTCCAGGACCAGTAATCTGTGTCACTAGGCCTTCACCGCCAAGCAAGGTTTCTTTTAAGCCTCCGAATCGCGTGACTTTATAGCTACAGGATTCGCTGAAGCCAACAAGGTGAAAGTTATCAACAATTAAGGTTTGACCTGCTTGTAGTGTATGTACGTCTATTGCGCCAAAAGTGTTAATGAACAGTTGCCCGTTTCCAGTTGCTTTGAGCATGAATAAGCCTTGCCCAAATAAGCCTTTAGTGAAACCTTCCCATTTAACGTCTAAATCAATACCTGCTGTGGATGCGATGTATGCGGCTTTCTGAATCACATAACCTTTACCTGGGGCCACTTCAAGTTTCTCAATATCGCCGACTGGCGCGGCAACAAAACCTGCTTCTCCTGACCCACTTGAGGAAGTGTAATCGTTAACCCAGAAAGACTGACCGCCGATGAGACTTAAGCCTAAGGTGCTTAGAAGACTTTTTTCGCGTTTACGAGTGTGCACTTCAATGTTTGGGGTTATATAGGTCATGGCGCCTGCTTCAGCAGTAATGGTCTCCCCTTGATCTAAACTAGCGACAAGCATGGCGTAAGAAGGCTTGTATTTAATTTCATACCTCATGTTTGGTAAATCTCCTGTTTACTGTTTAGCCAGATAGTCTTTTGAGGTTTGCGATTAATTTCAGAACCTGTAGCGTTGGAATATTTATTTTCCTGCTGTTCTTTTTTCCGGAACGTCAGCAACATGTAAGGAGCCCTCTAACAACCATCAAACAACTCCACAGACCTTCAATTTCTAATTCGAAATAACCCCAAAGATTTGTCAAACTCCTTCAGTATCTCAAAAAACCAGCAACCAAACAAACGCATAAAAACAATAATTGCAATAGCCGCTATAGCTGCAAGTGTTGCAATGCCCAATAGGATTTACGATGTCATAAACAAAGAAGCAAAAAATAAAAAATGCTTAAGCCAATGAGAGGCTTTGGCTATTTTTTGTTTGATAGGTATTCGTGCATTGCTTTGGCTGCGCGTTTGCCTGCACCCATAGCGCTGATAACCGTTGCTGCTCCTGTAGCTACGTCGCCGCCTGCGTAGACGCCGTCAAGGCTTGTTTTGCCCACTTCGTTAACGCAGATTGTTCCGTGTCTTGGGTCGCTTTGCAAGCCGCCTGTGGTCCGCTGGATAATTGGGTTTGGTGTCTGTCCGATAGCGATTATTACTGTGTCAACTTCCATAACGAATTCGCTGCCTGGAACCTCTTTAACGCCACGTCTGCCTTTTGCGTCGGGTTCGGTGAGTTCCATTGCGATGCACTTTCATTGCTTTCACCCAGCCTTTTTCGTCGCCGTAGAATTCAAGAGGTGCCGCCAAGAATTTGCAGACTAAGCCTTCTTCTTCAGCGTTTTCGATTTCTTCATGTCTTGCCGGCAACTCATTACGTGAACGCCTGTATAGTAGGCACACGTCTGAACCGAGACGCATGCTGCTTCTTGCGCAGTCCATTGCTACGTTTCCGCCGCCGATGACAACCACATGTTTGCCAATTCGGATGGGCGTGTCGTAGTCTGGGAATTGGAAAGCTTTCATAAGGTTAACGCGGATGAGGAATTCGTTGGCTGAATAGATTCCGCCAAGGTTCTCTCCTGGACACCCGGTGAACTGTGGCAAGCCTGCGCCGCTACCGATGAAAACAGCTTCGTAACCGCCTTCTTTCATGAGTTCTGGAATTGTGTGGATTCTACCGACGAGGTTGCCGAGGCGCAAGTCAACGCCTAGTTTCTGCACGTATTCAACTTCATTTTGAACTATTGCTTTTGGTAAACGGAACTCTGGAATACCATAAGACAAGACTCCGCCGCCAACGTGCAAAGCTTCGAACATAGTAATTTCGTGACCGAGCTTCACTAGGTCTGCTGCAACTGTCAAGCCTGCTGGTCCTGCGCCGATAACTGCGACTTTTTTTCCTGTTGGCGTCGCTTTTGGAGGTAGTGTTGCGCCGTTTTCGCGTTCCCAGTCTGCGAGGAACCGTTCAAGGCGTCCGATGCTGATTGGTTCGCCCATTTTGCCGATGACACATTTGCTTTGGCACTGAACTTCTTGAGGACAGACCCTTCCGCAAACTGCAGGAAGCGCATTTTTGCTTTTTATGGCTTGGATGCCTTCAGCGTATTTCTTTTCTCTTATGCACTTGATGAATGTTGGAATAGGAACTTCGACTGGGCAGCCAGTTCGGCACAAGGGATTGGGACATTGCAGGCATCTGCTGGCTTCTTCTTGGGCTTCTGCTTCAGTGTAGCCTAGGGCTACTTCGCTAAAGTTTTTAGCGCGTACTTTGGGATCTTGCTTTGCCATTTCAACGGCTTTCTTGTTTAGTTTCGGTTTAGGCTTTGCTTCTGCCACATTTACAACCTCCATCCATATCAGCTAAAACTGAACTTAACCTCTCTTCAGGCAACATCGTGCGCTGCCGAATAATTAATTCGTCAAAATCTGTTTGGTGACCGTCAAACTCTGGGCCATCCACGCAGCCAAAGAGCATTTTGCCGCCAACTGTAACACGGCAGACACCGCACATGCCCATGCCATCAATCATAATCGGCGTCAAAGTCACAATTGTGGGTATGCAGTAGGGCTTGGTGATTTCGCTAACATCTTTCATGAGTATAACTGGACCCATAACCACGCAACGGTCAAACTTTTCCTGTCTTGAGCAAGTCTTTTAGGAAATCTAAGCCTTGATAACCCAAGGTGCCGTCGTCAGTTGCAAGGTAAACTTTGTCGCTAAGAGCTTTGGCTTCTTTTTGCATCATAACGAACTCTTTGGTTCTCGCGCCAAGAATGGTGGTGACGCTGTTGCCTGCTTCCTTCATTGCTTTAACCTGCAACAAGAGAGGCGCTATCATTACACTTCCGCCGACACAGAGGACTTTTCCATAGTTCTTGATTTCAGAGGGATTGCCAAGCGGACCAGTGACGTTGTCAATTTCGTCGCCTTGTTCCAGCATGCCTAAGCTTTTGGTGGTTTTGCCGACTTCGTGGAAAGTAAATGAAATGGTTCCTTTCACACGGTCAAATCCGCTGATTGTTAAGGGGATGCGTTCGCCTTTTTTGCCGTGTATGACTATTAGAAATTGTCCCGCTTGCGCTTTGGCAGCGATGTCTGGGGCGTCAACTTCGAAGAGTTTAATTTTTGGTGCAAGTTGTGTTTTTGTTATTATTTTGTACGTTTCTCTGTCTCCTCCACAGTTATTTCACGTTTAGGTAAAGCAGCAATCTTGCTATAGAAAGCATCAAGCTTAGTGGCGAAGTCGCCTTCACATCGGGGTGATTCTTCGTAGAGCTCGAATCGGTCAAGCAAACTCTTCTTCTTTAGCACATTAAGGATAACGCCAAGGTTGCGTTCTGCAGTGTCCCGGCCTTCCTGAAGCTTACAATCTTTAGAAGGACAAACTACCGCCATAATACCGTCAAAACCACAGTTCAATGCGTTAACGACGTGTACTGGGTCGAGGGATTTGAAGCATGGAACTTCAAGAGCCAACACATTTTTGCCAGCAAAAACGCTGTTCGGGTTATCTAACGCTGAGAACTCTGACCATTGACAGATGAAAGCGAGAACTGCTGGACCATTACCTTTAGCTTTCAACTTTGCCGCTGAGTCCCCGTAGCGGTTGAGCACATTTTCAAACTCGAAGCCCTTCACTTGGATAGCATGATGCGGACAAACCAATTGACAAGCGCCACAGCCCACACATTTTTCTTCGTTAACTTTCGGAGTAGCAAAAGACTCGAATTCAATTGCTTTGTAAGGGCAGATGAAGATACATTTGTCACAGCCCACGCACTCCAGTACATCATAAACTGCTTTTCTGGAGAACTTTACAATCCTTACAGCGTTCGCGTCGAAACCAAGCTGTTCGAGAACATTTCTTGCTAGTACAAGCCTTCGAGTGTTAATTTTTGTGCCTTCTTTGTAGCGGCAGAAGGGGTCTTCACATTGGATGGAAACTATGTTTTTTACGCCTGAATTGAGGGCGTCGAAAATAAAGTCTGTTGGAACTCTTCCCGCACAAGGTAGGCGTAGCGCCATGTACTTGCCAACATTCAATCCTTGTTCTTTTAGGATGTCTTGGACTTCACCTGTTGAGGGCGAGTTTCCACGGCACATTAAAACAAGAGTGTCAGCGCCTTCTTTGCCTTTGGCACGCATATCTTTGACATATTTTGACAGGTTATCGTAAGTGTAATATTCCATTTTTATTGCTGAAGATGGGCAAGCACTGTAGCAGATACCGCAAACCTGGCAGTCTTGGCTGTTAATCTCTACTTTTCCAGTTGAGTCAGCGTTTATGGCTTCATATGGGCAGATTGATTTGCAGACATAACATCGGCTACATAAGTCTTGATTGATTTCTACTACAGCGAGACATTTTTCACTCATTCTGAAACCTCTTTCACTTGGCGGCGCTTGCTCTAAACTGGCAGGATGCAAATGCCAGCTTAAAGCTTATTGAAAGCATGAGAGGGGCTTTAGATTGATATAATCTTTTTTCTCAACTTTGCCAATTATTCATATAATATTGTCTAACAACGTCCAAACTAAGTCAGAATTTTTCATTCAAAGAGTTAGAAAAGAGGAACTTTTAACCTCAAAAAACCTGTTAATCAGCGCCTGCTTATTGTAGGGTGGCATTGGCTACCTTAACTGCTTTCTGCCTAAGATCCTCTGTTGCGTAAAGCTCAACTTTCCCACAGCGGGGGCAAATGAAAACATACATGGGAATCATCTTTTCGCCAAGCTCAGCCCACTCGCCAAAAAGCAGCTTCATCCCGCCGCTGGTTCCACCAACCCTAAACTCCGCCGTATAGATGTATTGAGCGTTTTCTCCACAGGCAGTGCATTTTCTAATGTTTCCGCTCATTTGATTCACCTCGTTATTTTCGGTAGTATGGTCGTTTAATGAAAGTATAAGCTTCAAGGGCTGCAGTGATGCCCTGACCCACAGCGGTACCAACTTGCTTAATCGGTTGATCCGTTATGTCCCCAGCAGCAAAAACTCCTGGCAAATTGGTTTGTTGCCTCACGTTAGCCTTGATAAAGCCATGCGCATCCACTTCGACCCCAGCAGCTTTGGCTAGTTGACTGTTAGGCGCTTCGCCGATTTGGACAAAAACCGCGTCAACCTCAAGTTCGCTGGTTAGTTTAGTCATATTGTCGATTAGAATAACTGTTCTGACTTGTTTGTCGCCTTTAACTTCTTGGATTTCAGTGTTCCACATAATTTTGACGTTGCCTTTTCCACTTATGTCCGTAACTAAGCTTTCTTCAGCTCGAAACGCTTCCCGTCTATGGATGACATAAACCTGACGGGCTAATCCTGACAGGTAAAGCGTTGTGATGCAGGCTGTGTTTCCACCACCCACTACGAGGACTCTTTTACCTTTGAAGAATGGACCGTCGCACACGCCACAATAGCTCACTCCTTTGCCTTTGAACTCAGATTCGCCTTTGACGCCGATTTCCTTGTAATGCGAACCCATGCTAAGGATGATGGCTTTAGCCTCATAGGTTGTTCTTGAAGTTTTTACAGTCTTAACGTCACCGGATAGCTGCAGTTCAGTTGCAGGTTCTAAGTCGTGGATGGTTGCACCCACCGTTCGGCAATGAGAAGTCATTTTTTCCGCAAGATCTCCGCCGCTGATCTCCACAAACCCTGGGTAATTAACAACTTTGGAGGCGTCTGCGATTGTCCCGCCAGCGAATTTTTCGTCAATAACCAAAGTCTTAAGCCCACTTCTAACTGCGTAGATTCCAGCAGACAAGCCGGCAGAGCCAGCGCCGATGATTATTACATCCCAGTTCTCCATAACGGCATCTCTTTAAGAGAATATTGGTTTGGAGCAGTTTATGAACAGTTCTGCTATTTTGGGAAAAGGTGCAAGATTTCTTATCAAAAATACTTAAAATGTTCAACTGTTACCTGCAAGTCATTTTTATAGCTCAAAAATCACCAGTTGAGGTTATATGACTATTCAATTCAGGCGAGTGCTCGAAGGTTTTTTTTAATAGGTTGCTCGAGGTTAATGCTGAATATTTTTGGGCACCATAGTCAAACAAACTGAGAACAAGCAGTAGCTCTTGTTATAGCTACTTTGGGGTGCCCTTGATAAATGGTTGTCTACGCAATTGTGCCTGTTAAGAGGATTGGCGTTTCCAAGAGACGGCTCTCTCAAAGCCTGAGCCTGCTGGAACGCAAGTCTTTAACGGTAGCCATGCTGGAGGACGTTCTGCAATCGCTCAAAGGCTCAGTGGTTAACAAAATTTTGGTTGTTAGCAACGACACAAACGTTGCGCCAATGGCTGAGGAGTTTGGTGCTTCTTTTTTTGCTCCTACCGGCAAAGGATTGAACAGCGCCATTGAAGAGGCGTTTGCTTGGTGCATGCGAAACGAGGCAGATTCTGTGCTTGTATTGCCTGCAGATGTGCCTCTCATATTGCCAAAAGACATTGATGCCATAATAAAATTGGGTTTGGATGGGCGGCGAGTGGTTTTGGCTCCCTCTAAAGACTGGGGCACCAATGCGTTTTTCCAGTATCCGCCCCATCTGGTTCACGCATGTTTTGGCCCCGACAGTTTCAATAAACATGTGCAGCAAGCATGCAGCAAAGATGTATGCGTAAGATTTTATTACTCGTTTAGGGTCGGCTTGGATATCGATTCCGTTGATGACTTACAGCTTCTGCTCAGGGTTGAAAACAATACATTGAGCAAGCGGGTTTTGCAGAAATTTAAGACATCAGATGCCTAGAAAATCTTATTTTTGAGACTCTGAATGCGGGACCAAACACCTGCACAGAAAAAATCGCTGCCCTACAGAAAATCGGCTAAGCCAATTCGTAGTCGGCTCACCAATCGGCACCAACGTCAAAAAAACCAATTGACTTAATCGGGTGTAAAATCATCCCCAATTAAATAAGCAAGGAGATTTGCAAAAAAGGGGTTCTAGAAAAAAGTCATTGTTGATTACTTCGGCCTTCTAAAAAGGTTAAGAAAAAAATTTCAAAGAGCCACAGTAGATAAGCTTCCAAAGAATTAGACATTTCTTGAGGTTGGTTAGAATTTAATCCAACTAACCATAAACGACGATAAGAGACAATTTGCCTGAGAACTTTTAATCCGACAAAGAAAATTAAGTGCGAAAACAAACTATTCTGATACTGCCCGGCACTCGCATCCAGGGCAAATAATCATTCGGTAAGTTTAACCAACGGGTAATCTCTTCCTGATTAACAACAAAGCCGCATAAAGGAGCTGCTTTCTTGAACCAATTAAAGCTGAAACTGTTAACATGATGCTGCTTTAGCCAAACTCGGCTGTGCCAGCTTTTGCTGGATTCAAAAGCATCACCCCATTTGTGAGGACATTGGATAATCAGTTTGTTGCTGCTTACTCTCGCCATTTCGATAAACAATTTATAAGGATCTGCTACGTGCTCAATCAGGTCGGCGCTGAAAACCTCATCAAACGCTTTACCCTTAAAAGGTAAGTAATAAGCATCACACTTGATGAAGTTAAGTGTTTTTTTAGTGTCAATTTTGAATTTGTCTTCGTGTATAGGAGCTTTGCTGTTTCTGTGATTATTGATGTCTTCAATGAATAAATCACAATTAACATCACCTGTAGGGGAAGTTCCGCATCCAACATCTAATCGCATGGTGTTATATTATCAATCAGAATTTATAACCTAATCGTAAACTCAGGACCGCTTTCCATGATTTTTAAAGAACTTAAATTGATGCAATCGGGCTTTTTCGAAAAAAGTCAAAAAAAGCAAGGGGATGCTAAACTTTTTTCAACATGTTTTATTATTTGAAACGTATCCGTTTAAGCTTGCCTAGGGGCAAGACTTATGCAAACATCAACAATTGCCTTACAATGTCCAAAAATGCTTAATCACTTTAAACAAAACAAATCAGTCTCCTTCGCAGAATCTAATTATTTTTGTTATCCCAAGATGTTCCTAAAAGACAATTTTTATCTTTATCGGAATTGTCTCCGCTCAAATCTATGAATTCGTTCCCTCGTATATTTTGTTAGATTTTAACTATCTAAAAAAAATAAAAGAGAACTTTTGACCAAAAATTCCTGTAATGCTTCAATAGCGCGGCTTTGCCTTTTTAGACAATATCTCTTTGATTGTGGCTCAGACGGTGCCAGCTAAATATGCCCAATGCTAAACATGCTAGAAGCACAATTATAATGCCGATTAACAGTAGGTTGCTGCCCAACGCCTCAGGAGAAGAAACCACTTCCGTGAGGTGCACGCTTACCTTATGGGTACTGTGCGAATAATTAAACGTGAACACCCATGAATCCCCAACCGATGCAACCGTGAAATTGAGCGGTTGATAATCAAGATAAGCCTGCAAATCCGTGCTGTTGGCAAGGAGGCTTTTAGCTATTGTTGTTTTAACAAACCCCTCGGTTCCAAAAGGTCCTGTTACGTTAAAGCTTAGCGTAGCGGTGGTGTTGTCAAACATTATCTGGTTAACTGTGCTGTTTGATTCAATGATAAAAGTACTTCTTTGGCTGGGCAAGAAGCTTAAGGTTGTTGTGTTGCTGACAAATGCGTTTGTAGCGTCTCCGTTCCATTCTGCTTTAAGAGTAAATGTGCCCGAGGCGCTGTTTACCCATTGAATCAAGTAATTGCCTTGCTCATCGGTTTGCGCTGAACCAACGGGAACCCAAGGAGTTACCCCTGAAATAGCGTAGGATAAAACGACTGTTTGGTTTTGAATGGGTAAACCGCTCAAATCAATTAGTGTGCCAAAAACGTTTACGATTGCTCCAGTGGTTGTAGCTGATGATTGGGTGCTGATTGATAGAGTTGACGGGTGATGGAATGTATCTTGCAAGTTTCGGAAGGAATAATCTGCTGGCGAAAAGCCCCAAACAACAAAACCAATGTAGTGAATATCGTTGAACGAAAAGCCAGTTATGAAATTAGTTGAGTAGCTTCCGATTAAAATGCCGTTTTCGTCAATTACTGAGGCGGTGACAAGAAAAGGCGAACTGGAAACGTTTAGCTGCATTGTGTACCATTTGTTTTCGGTGCCGTACGTTATGAAGGTTGGCGCCCAGTCACTACAGTTTCTCGCTAGCAGAAAATCTCCTTGCCCATAATACCCAAACTCAAAGTTGCAGCCGTCTGTGCTTCCGGCGATTGGCAAGCTTCCACGGAGAACCAACGCACAGCTTTCAATTGTTTTGGCGTTTACCTCTGCAGAAAACGTGAAGTCGCTAGTTACCTTTACTGGTTTGTAGAGGGCTACAGTTGGACAATGAGTGATACCTCCACCGTTGCCCCATAGCCTAAAAACACCGTTTGATTCGGAAAAGTAACCGACTCCATTATCGCCTGTATACTCAACTTGCCACCCCTTCAGGATGGAGTCCGCTGTCTGATTTTGGCAATGACCTAACAGACTAAATGAGAGAAACAAGAGGCCGACAAGGAGCAAGTATGAGAGATGCTTTTTCAACATAGATATCACAAATCTGACGCTTGAGCACCTTCAAATGTCGTAGTTTGGTTGTGCTATAAAAGGCTTTTCGTCAACATACCTTGACTAAGCATCTTCTTTTAGTCAGGATTTCTTGATTATCCTTTCCAATAAACAGATAAGGCTGAATTGTTTAGTTTTATTATAGTTGTTTTGAGGTGTCGTTTTTGGCGAGATACAGGTGTACTGTTTGCAATTACGTTTATGACGAGGTTAAAGAAGGCAAAAAGTTTAGCGATTTACCTAAGGAATGGATTTGTCCAGTTTGTGGCGCTCCAAAATCCGTGTTTGTCCTGCTTGAGGAAAAAGCAGAGGAAAAAAAGGTTGAGCGCACTGTTTCCCAAGTTCTCATAGACCAAATCGCGGCTTGGGGTGTACAATACGTCTTCGGAATCCCAGGCACATCAACTCTTGGCATAGTGGATGCTATACGCAAAAGCAACGGCAAAGTCAAGTACTTGCAAGTTCGGCATGAAGAGACAGCGGCGTTTATGGCCTCAGCATACGGAAAACTTACTGGGCACGTGGCAGCTTGCCTTGGAATTTCAGGTCCAGGCGCAACCAACCTTGCCACTGGCTTGTACGACGCCAAACTGGACCACTCTCCCGTTTTAGCCTTAACAGGCATGGTTCCACGCCAACTCATAGGCGCGGGAAGCCTGCAGGAAGTTGACCAATACGCCTTTTTCCAGCCCATATGCGTCTTCAACAGCGTACTAATGTCTGAAGACCAAACGACATCAGTAGCCACTTTAGCGATCAAAAATGCTCTTCTAAACCAAGGCGTCGCCCACATAGGCATACCCAATGACGTACAGAAGCTGCCCTACGAAACCAAGATTGTGCCGTTTGAGGGCAGAATGCCAAACCTTGCCTATGGACAAGAAGAATATGTCATTGAACAGGCAGCCAAGATTATTGACCAGTCAAGCCGACCGGTGATTCTTGCAGGTTTCGGATGCAGAGGGCAGGGCACGAAGCTTTTGAAGTTAGCCAACAAGATTTCATCACCCATAATCACAACTTTCAGGGCTAAGGGCGTCATTGACGAGGCAGAATCGTTAGATGTTGGCTGCCACGGCGGCGTTGGCTCAACAGCAGCGGCAGAGCTCATGCAGAAAGCCGACTTGCTAATTGCCATCGGCAGTTCATTTTCAGATTTATCGCTCATTCCCCAAAAAAAAACCGTTCAAATCGACATTAACCCCCTTATGCTTGCCCGCCGCTACCCCCTAGAGGTAGGATTGGTCGGCAACAGTGCAGTGCTTATTCCAAAATTAACTGACAAAGTGCAGCAGAAACAGAACCCCAACTATCTGGCTGAAATTGCAAAGCTCAAGCAGAATTGGCTTAGCCAACTGGATAAAGAAGCTGATGCAAGCATGAAGCCGATTCGGCCCCCGTACATCATAAAAGTTCTAAACGATAAAATCGCAAATGACGCAGTGATCTCTTTAGATGTTGGAGAGAACTGCTGGTGGTTTGGCAGAAATTTCAGAATGAAAAAATCACAAAGACTGGTGATGAGTGGAATTTTAGCCACGATGGGTTTTGGTTTGCCAGGCGCCTTAGCTTCGGCGTTAGCTTATCCTGAGCGGCAAATTGTTTGTTTAACGGGCGATGGCGGCTTGACGATGGTTCTAGGCGACTTCTTGACGGCACTAAAATATCATCTTAACGTGAAGATATTTGTTATGAATAACAAGAGGTTGGGGATGATTATGCAGGAGCAAAAGGTCGAGGGCTATGAGGGCTGGCAAACGGACCTTTATGATTACAGCTTTGCAGATTTTGCTGAGCATTCGGGCGGCTTAGGCATCAAAGTCACGGAGCCCGCAGATTTGCCTGCAGCCGTTGAACGGGCGCTTGCATCAGATAAACCTACTATTGTGGATATTGATACAGATCCTAGGAGATTCTTGTGAGGTGAAATAGATGGCAACAAATCAAGGAACAACATTCGCCTTTATCGTTTCTCTCGTCGGAGGCTTAATAGTATTCATACTAAGCACCATCAACGTGTTATGGTTTAGTTCAGGCGGAACTGGATTTGGCGGCTACGGCAATTTCATGCGAGGAATGATGGGCAGCAACCACAACTTCATGAGCACCTACGCCGGCTCCACCAGTTTTTTCGCAGGTCTTTCAGTGGTAGCAGTCATCTGCGGCATTATTGTATTAATCAGTGCAATCATGCTCAAAGTACAACCGCATCAACACGTCCCATGGGCAATATTGATAATCGCTTTTTCAGCGGTAAGCTTTGTTGGCATGGGCGGCTACTTCATAGGCGCAGTCCTTGGCATCATCGGCGGAGCTTTCGAATTAAGCGTGAGGCAAACAAACCCATAATTTAATCAAACACTTTTTCGGTTTTCCGTGTGCCTCTCTACTCGTCTAACAAAGGGGTTTTATGATAGCAAGGTAATACCAACTTAGGTTACTTTCATTGATCAGCTCCCAAAACCCGCTGCCGATCAAAACTGTTGGTTTCATCGTTAATCCAGTGGCCGGTATGGGTGGCGCAGTCGGCTTAAAAGGAACCGACGGTAAACAAACGTTAAAAAAAGCAATATCATTGGGCGCCAAACCTATAGCCGCGCAAAGGGCAGAGACTTTCCTCTCGGAATTATCCGCGGTAAAAGAAAACCTAAAACTTCTTGTCGGCGCCGGTTCAATGGGCGAATATGAAGCAAAAAAATACAGGTTCTCATTTGAAGTTAAGGGCCAAGCCAAAACAGAAACCACTTCTGAAGATACACAAAAAAATGCAAAAGACATGCTTGACTCGGGCGTAGATTTGCTGGTTTTCTGCGGAGGCGACGGAACAGCCCGCGACCTACAAAAAGCCGTAGACACAAAAGTTCCAGTGCTTGGGGTCCCGACTGGCGTTAAAATGCATAGCGCCATATTTGCAGTAACCCCGATAGCGGCCGCAAGAGTCACCATTAGGTATCTTTGGGGCGAGATGCCTCTACATGAAGCGGAAGTAATGGACATAGACGAAGAAGCGTTCAGGGCAGGGCACTTGTCGGCGGAATTGTACGGGTATGTGTTGAGCCCTTTTGAACCCCACCTTATTCAGGGCAACAAGCTTGAAAGCCCGATGACAGAGGACGAAGTGCGCAATCAAGCAGCTATGGCAATCTATGTAATTGAACAAATGAAGCCCAATGTGCTGTACGTTGTTGGTCCAGGCACAACCACCCGAACTATCGCAGATCTTCTAGATCAAAAGAAGACTTTGTTGGGAGTAGACATTATTTTGGACAAGAAAATAATCGCAAGCGACGTCAACGAGCAGCAAATTCTCCAAGCCACAAGAGGCCAATCAGCCCAGATAATTGTGACACCAATTGGTGGGCAAGGTTTTGTTTTTGGAAGAGGAAATCAACAGATAAGCAGCAGAGTAATACAGCAGGTTGGCGTGAGCAATATTGTTGTGGTTGCAACTAAGAGCAAGCTGGATAGGCTCAAGAGTTTAAGAGTTGACACTGGCGATTCAGAACTTGACAAGGAACTAAGGGCACATGAAATCAATGTTGTGATCGATTATGGGATTACACAAAAGATGACTGTTGAGTAGGTCGCTATTTCCATACCCAAATTTTTCCTGTCCAGTCACCCATCTCATCGGTCACGTATTCATGGAGGCATATGGCTTTGTTTAGGCGTTTGAGCCGCTCTGACTGAGTCATTTGAATAGACGCCGCTCGGGTGACGCCGCCTTTTCTTTCGGAATCTTGCCAACTTACTGCGTTAGCCTTCATGGTTAAGGTTTGGCCGTCCATCGTTGTTAGTAACGAATTTACTTCTCCCTTAAAAGTTCCGTTTGTCATTGTTCCAACCACCGTTGACATGATAAAAGCGTCTGTTCCCAAGATTTTTCCCATGCCTTGATTGGATACTTCGATTTTTCCGTCAGGCAAAACTCGGGTAACCGTGTTTTTACCCGTGAATTCGCCAACTAACTCAAGTGACATTACAATACCTTCAAAAGAGAATTAGCAGGCGAGTTCTAATTAGCCTATGTGACTGTACAACACTAGTCACTGACTGCAACTGCCGTTATCGCCGAGGTTGCTTTTAGTAACTGTAAAGAGTTAAATTGAACGTCTTCCATTGAATAGGCTATCTTATGTGGGTTTATTGATTTTCTTTAAAGGAGCATGAAAGTTTGAGCAATGAAACAGACGTTTCACATTTAAAAATTAAGTTTGTCATCGAAGGTGTAGGGCAAGTCGAAGGCGAATTAGTTCGATTTTTAGCTCCAAGAACCATAGATTTTATCATGCGCAAACTCCCCATTGAAGGCAGAGCAGCAATATGGAAGGAAGAAGTCTACTTTGAAATCCCTATAAAGATGGGTGAAGAAAAAGCCAAGCCAACCGTGGAAACAGGCACTATCGCTTTTTGGCCAATGGGCGGCGCGTTATGCGTTTTCTATGGCAAATCGCAGCCCTACAGCCCAGTAAGCATTTTGGGAAAGATAACTGGCAATTTGGAGCTTTTCAGGCAAGTTAAAAGCGGAGCAACAATACGCGTTGAAGCCATAGCTCCACCTGCAGCGGCACCTTAGAAGGCTAAGGAGCTTTCTTTCCACATTTGAAGCAGCCGTTCGCATTCCTCTTCGACGTTGGAGTCGCTGCTTTTCTCTTTTAGAACCTGCAAAAACTCTATGCGTTTTGCGACGGAGCGTTTTTCCGCGTTTCCGCCATAGTAAAGTTCGCCTTCAAGATACTCTTTCATGTGGTAAGCTTTTTGGATAAATAGGCTTGCTGCGTCTACTGAGTTTTCTACAGCGAACTTGTTTGCCCAAATAGCGACCTCGGTTTCACGCAGCTGTGTAATGCCATCAATTTCCATAATTTTGCCAACAAAAGCTGTTAAAAAATCAAAGTACCCTGCCGTTTTGATGTTTTCAAGTGCTTTGCTGACTTTTTCTTTGAAGTATGGCGAACCTTCAACTGTTAGGTTGTGTTTGTACCCTTGGTCGATTAGTTCCTTGGCGGTTTTTACTTCTTCTGCAGTGTAAACTCTTTGTGGAAATTCCATTTAACGAAAACTCCATAGATTGAGAAATTGTTAAAATAAAAGGTTAGTTAAAGCAGTTAGGCTGCTTTAGGCTTGTAGATTTTTAGGTTGTGGCTTGCAGAGACGAGCTCTAATGTGCCGTTAGCTTGAAGCTCTTCAAGGAAATCTTTAGCTGCACTAATTCTCACGCTATAACGTGCTGAAATCGCGTATGGCGTCAACACACCCATTTTTTTAACTTCAGCTAAGATTTTTGCGTCTTTAGAGTCAGGAGGCATTATGCCAACAGTTTTTCTTTCTCTTGGCGGCCCAGCTTTCTCTTTCTTCTTCTCCGCAGCTTTAGCTTCGTCTTGAGTAACCTGCTGCTTCTCCATCTGCTTTATGCCAAGCTTCTTTTTTCCACCCATTAATTTCACCTTGCAAACTTTTTGTTCTCAACATCTAGATTGGTTGGCTTATTTCAACCTTATGTTGCTCTTTCCATTCTTTGAGTGGAATGCCAAGTTTCTTTTCAACTTCAGCTCTGTGGATGGAGTTCATGGTGCAGAATGGAATTATGCGCCCGTCTGGAACTGCGTAGTGTATGACACAGCGTTGGACTCGTTCAAGGTCAAAGTTGTATGGGTCCATGAAATGCATTGATGAAAGCAAAATGGCTTGTCTTGCAAAATCGCCAAGAGATTGGTAGTCACCATCCATTAAAACTTTGAGGACGTATTTGCGTAGGAAATTGAATTTGATATGTCTTGCTGAGCCTATGAGGCGGAGTTTTGCTCTGTTTTTATTTCCTTTTGCTGCTTCAGCGTAAACGCTCTTTAGTGAGCCAGAGAATTTTTCAATGTTACCATAGCGTGTCACTGGTATAATTTTGCCGTTTTCAATAAAGAGGAATGTTGCCATTCCGCAGTGTGGGTGTGCTGTGAACTCGACATATCGCTTGTCTTTTAGTGCACCGACGGCTTTAGAGACTGGCACGACGACGGGTACAGGGTAAAAGTCTGAGGTTTTAACGTCGCCGCCTGTTTGCTCTTCAACTAGGCGCATGAAATCGGGTATTGTGATTCTCATTTTTTCTCGTTCTTGCTGGGGAAGCCTGCCGCAGAGCGAAACAGGCTGCACGTTAATACATCTAATCAGGTCAGAGTTTTTTGCAGCGAAGCGAACTATGTCACCAAGTTGCTGGTCGTTAACGCCCTTAACCAAGGTGACCACCAGAACAACGCTGTCGTATCCTGCTGCACGTAAGTTGTCCAGAGCCTTCATTTTTGTTTCGTAAAGGTCTAATCCACGAATAAATTTGTAAACGTCAGGGGTCAAGCCGTCAAACTGTAGATAAATTGTGCTAACGCCAGCTTCCTTGAGCTTCTTAGCGTAGTCTGGTTCTTTTGCTATTCGAACGCCGTTCGTGTTTACTTCAACATGTTTGAAGCCGATTTCCTTAGCTTTTCGAATGAAATCGAAGAGCTCATTGCGGATAGTTGGTTCTCCGCCTGAAAACTGCAACGCTGTTGCTGCCACTGGCTTGTTATTGTGGAGGTTTTCAAGCATACCCGTGATTTGCTCAGCTGTTGGTTCATACACGTACCCAGCGGCTGATGCGTTGGCAAAGCAAACTGGACACCGCAAATTGCAACGGTTTGTAACGTCGATGATTGCAAGGGCGGTGTGTGATTTATGTTCGGGGCAGATTCCGCAATCGTTTGGGCAACCCTTGTCCTTTTTGGTTCTAGGGTTTTCCATTCCGTCACCGTCACAGCGGAATTTTTCTGCACGCACGTATTGGTCATAGTCTGACCAGTAAAGCTCTTGGAAATGTCCATGTTCGGGGCAGTCTTTCTTGATGAAGACTTTGCCTTGATCTTCGTAAATTGTTGCATCTATTGCTTTGAGGCATTCGGGACAGATGCTTCTTGTTGGTTTAATGTCTTTCATTTTTTAGCCTTCTAACACCTAAGCGCTTTTTCGAAGTCCTTAAGAGCAAATGTGATGTAATAAGGTTTCCAAACGTTTCCTAAGGTGATTGAGGGGAAGAATATGGCAGTTAACGAAAACACAAAAAACGCACTACGCGAAATGGGTTTAAACGCATACGAAATTGACACTTACGTAGCGCTGGTGGAAGGCGGGCAGATGACAGCGATGGAAATAAGCCAAGAAGCCAAAGTGCCTTACAGCAAAATGTACGAGGTCCTCAACTCACTCAAAGAGAAAGGTTGGATAAAGAACACTGAAACCAGACCCTTCAGATATTATCCAGTGCCACCCCTGGAAGCCACAAGATTCACCAAGCTGCGACTCGAAGACAAATACCTGAACTGGGAAAACACCGTCGCTGAAACACTGCAACCCCTATATGAAAAACGAGAAATCGTCGAACGCCCCGACATGCTCATCTTGCGCGGGCAGCAAGCAGTTCTTGGCAAGCTTGAAGAAGTTTTAGCCAAAGCCTCGAAGGAAATCGTGATTGCAGCGCCTGAGTTTGCCAAGTCGATAATTGCGTTGGCCGAGCCTTTGCTTGGCAGAGGCTTGAAGAAGACTGTTAGTGTTAAATTGATGGCTGCTGGTAAAAAAGAGGACTGGCTTTTCATAAAAAAATACTCAAGCTTAAACGAACTACGTATTCGCGACCACATGTTTGGGGGCGGCGTAATCGCCGACGGAAAAGAGGCCATGCTGTTTTTGGGTGAGGACAAGCCGAGCCTTGTTATTTGGAGTAATCATGTGGGCCTGGTTGAATTCGCGCGGGAATACTTCCAGTTCTTGTGGGATTCGTCAGCAACAGCCTAAAATATGAGTAAGAGAAAATCGTGCCTAAAAAATTGAGGGCGTGTTTTAACAAAAAAGAGAAAAGGGAGAAACTTGGTAAGTTAAGTTACTATTTTCCCATTACTTTTCTAGCGGCGATCTCTATGTCTTCCGCTTTAATGGTTTTTCTGCCAGCATGCATTGCATAATCAAGTGCTTCTTTCGCGATTTTTACGCCGATGTCTTCAAGAGCTTTTGCAAGTTCTTTTGCTGCTGCTTCGCTTACTCTGTCAGCACCTGCTTTTTTACATAATCGGTGCATGGGAGCTACGGCAATTTCTAATTCAGTCATATCGACTTCTCCGTAGCCTCTTCTTCTTTTTAAAGCAATATTTAGCCTTATCGGTCAAAACGACTGCTTGCTTATTAAACAACCAGCAAATAAACCCCAAAAAACAGCATTTAGCCCTTGCTCAAAGCGAAAGCAAACATCCAAAAAGTCTCCCGCCACTCAAAAAGGCGGAAATTGGATAAAAGACAGCTCTTTGCGCTGGTGAGCTAAAGAAAATCTTTAAACTAAGAACCGCGAATAATAGGCGCTGACACGAAATGAAGCTAGTAGACGCACATGTACACCTCTCCGACACCGAATATGTCGGCCATATTGACGAATTGATAGCGGATGCAAAGAATGCTGGCGTAGCAGCGCTGGTTACAAATTCAATGGATTTGGAGACATGCAAAAACGACATTGCTTTGGCCAAGAGATTTCCGGACTTAATTTACTCTGCACTGGGGATTCACCCATGGAACGTCAATGTGATGGGAGAAAACGAACTTCAGGAAACCCTTGAGTTCATCACAAACAACAGAGCAATTGTAAAGGCAATAGGGGAAATCGGCTTAGACTATAAATACGAAACTGTCTGGGAAAAACAAATTATGGTTTTCGACAAAATGCTTCATCTTGCTGAAGCCCTGAATTTGCCTGTCATCATCCATTCACGGGGAACAACCGATAAAATCGTGGAAATGCTCCCTTCTTATCGTGTCAAGAGGGTTCTCTTGCACTGGTTCAGCTACCCCATGACCGCACTGATCAAAGCCGTTGATAATGGGTACTTTATCACTGAAGGCCCGCCGGTAACTTACTCTAACGGCATCCGAGAAGTCGTTGAAAAAGTGCCCCTTACCAACTTTTTGACCGAAACTGATGGCCCAGTGACTTATTATAAGCGTCCATACGCGGGACAACTGACTAAGCCTTCGTTTATCCGCAATGTTGTTGAATCGGTAGCTGAGATTAAGAAAATGCAAGTTGACGAGGTTGCTGAGCAAATTATCCGGAATTTTGAAAACTTCTTTGAATTAAAACTTGGTTAACACGTCTTGTTTTTGTTTGATTACTGTTTATCGGTGGGTTAATTACCATGGCAAGGCGTAAACTTAAATTACGTCTATCTTCTATTGACAGTTGCTCTTACGCTTTTAAGCGTGGACAATTAAAACATTGATGACCGAGGAATAAAAGTTTGGGAAAAGTAAAGACCGACCAAGTAAAACGAACAGGCAAAGAACTCATGCGCCGATTTCCATCCAAGTTTAACGATAACTTTGATGAAAACAAAAAGTCAGTTGAAGCCTTAACTCAAGGAACAACCACACGGGTTAGAAACCAAATAGCAGGATACATAACTCGGACCATAGCGCTGTCTGAAAATGGCGCTCCAATGGAGACTGACGTCGAAGAAGACTTATCCGAGTAAACAGCTGATTTTATGATGGATGAGTACAGAAAGGGCTGGGCACTAAGGTACCTACGTGAAGCAAAAGCCGAGTTGGAAGCAGCGCGGAAAATCCCTTATATGGCTCCAGGCTTGTTTCTTGAAGCAATCCGAAAAGCCAGAAACGCCATATATTACAGCCTTGGCGAACCTGCCTTTATTGAAATACTCATCCGTGAAGAAGTTTTAAAGAACCCTAACACGAACGATTCGATCCTTCGTTTTCTTATTGATGTTGAAAGTATAATTCAGCAGATTTCTCAGTTGGAAGAGGTTAACGGCGACTTAATGATGAAGCAAGCCGACTCAATTGTGGAAATTGCAACCGACATTGTGGAAACGTTAACTGAAGAAACATTCCAAAACTACTAAGCCAATATGGCAAACCAAAAATTTTAACACGCCATAGAGTATATATTTACCGAGCGAAAGAACCAAATGCCGTTAACCCTAAAATTCATCGGTGCTCTTCGACAAATTTCAGGAAAACCCCAATTAAAAGTCAACTTCCAACAAGGCTTAACACTTAAAACTTTGGTGGCGAAGGTTAGCATAGACATGCCCAAACTAAGAAAAATTTTTAGCGACCAGCAACTCGGCGATGCCAGATCCAATGCGTTGGTGCTTGTCAATAGCAGAGAAATCAGCGTTTTGGATGGTTTAGAAACAGTGCTTTGCGATGGAGACGAAATTGTCTTTATTCCAGTTGTTCATGGCGGTTGACTGAAATGATAACAATAAATAGTGACTTTGGGTTGCGGGACCCTTATGTGGCAGAGATGAAAGGAGTAATTTTAACTTTAAACCCTAAAGCCACAATCATCGATATCTCACATTGCATTGAAAAGTTTGATATTCGCATGGCTGCGTTCACCTTGGCTTCAGCAGCAGGCTATTTTCCTAAAGATACCGTTCACTTGGTAGTTGTGGATCCTGGAGTAGGCACACAGCGGCGAGCGATTCTAATACAAACAAAGAGAGGCTATTTTGTTGGACCCGATAACGGAGTCTTAATGTTGGCAGCACAAAGTCAAGGCATACAGCACATTTACGAGATTTCAAACCCAAATTTAATGCTGCCCAAAATTTCAAACACTTTTCACGGAAGAGACATTTTTGCGCCCGCAGCAGCCTACCTAGATAAAGGCGTTAGGGCAAGCGATTTTGGGCAAGAAATAAACAACCCAGTTACACCAAATTTTGCAGCCGTCGAGCAAATTAACGAGGGTTTAAGCGGCGAAGTATTGCATATAGACGGTTTCGGGAACATCATCATAAATATAAAAGAAAAAAACATGATGAAAGCCAAAACGCTAAACGTGAAATTTCAGAAGGCTTCATTGAAGATCAAATTTGGCAAAGCCTATGCCGAAGCGGAGTCGGGGGAACCTATTGTTTTGGTTGGAAGCCACGGATTCTTGGAAATAGCTGTGAATCAAGGCAGCGCAATGGAGAAGTTTCATGTAAAAGTTGGAGATAAAATTCTTTTTAACTCGGCTTAATGTCGTTTACGATTTTTTCAATTACATCAACAGGGTTTTCAAGCGACGCCAGCTTGTCCCTTACGTCAAAGCGTTTGCCAAGATATTTCTTTGCATAAAAGAGCACACCCCGTTCTGTTGTGGCAAAGTATGGGAAGCCCTTCTTTACGAGGTACATGTTAACGTTTGTTTTGGCCATGTCAGTTATGCCGATGCTGGGGATGCCTTGCAGAGCAGCTTCCCGACCAATTGTTCCGCCACAGCCGACTACTAAATCCGCGTTAGCCACCAAGTTTGTTGAATCAACGAAGCCTTCTTTGGCGCCGTACGCTTTTCCTGAGCTGTTGTATCTTTCTGTAAAGTGGACGTCGCCCATTTTAGAGAGTTTTTCAGTAAGATTGTATGCAGTATCCGTTTTTCCGCCTGCATATGCGGCTTTGGATTCTATTTGTCTAATCACTATCAAAGGCTTTCTTAATCCAGCGATTTTTGTGGCCTTAAAATCCTTAATCCACGCTACCTCATCTACGCCTTTGAAGGTGACGATTTTTTTTGCACAGTGTTTCTTTGGGAAGCTTTTTGGTAGAGCCTCAGAGATTACCACTGTGTGAGCGAAGGGGATGGTTAGCCTGTTAGTGGCGTTTGCGTATGGGGTGTCGGCGGTTAAGATTATTGGGGTTCCAAAGCCAAACGCTGTTCTGCATAGCTCCACCGACTGATGAGCTATGGCTACGTTTGGCGGGTTATCCTTGAACATTTTGGAGAACGCAATTATTCGCTCCGAGCTCTCCTGCAGCCTTGATGAGAGTGAGGATGGGTCATATTTGCCAACGACTATTGGATTTTCTCCCAGCAGTTTTGTAAGTGGCACAGTATCTGGATGTTCGCGGGTTGTAAAAATAAATTCATGCCCTGCTTGTCTGAGGCGCCGCCCGATAGCTGAACCATACCTGACATGCTTGCCCGTTGTCGCATCATACCATATCTTCATTTGTTCACCTTGCTTCTAGCCTCAATGAATTTCTGGCGCTTCTTTTCATATGCTTTCAAATTCATTACAGGTTTCGCTGGGACGCCTGCTATAACTGTTCTTGGAGGCACGTTCTTGGTGACCACGCTTCCGCCGCCGACCACTGCTTTTTCGCCTATGGTTACATCAGGAAGTATGGTGACTCCTCCGCCGATTTGAGCACCGTCTTTGATTTTTGGCGGCGTCAAAAGGGTGCTTTTCGGATACTTGTCATTTAGAAGTGAGCTGTTGGGCGCGATGAAAACATTGTCGCCGAGAACACAGCCGTTTGAGATGGTAACGTGCGCCTGTACGTTGCAGTTTTTGCCTATAACTACGCCTTTGCCTATGTCGCAGAAGCTTCCGACGATTGTGCCTTCGCCGATTTTTGTGTTATCCCCAATAACAACGTAGTTCCAAATTGAAGCAGACGCAGCTATCTCAACATTTACGCCAGTTACTATGCCTGCGCCCTTTTTTGGATTCAGCATGAAATCTCCTTTCGAATTCCAACTTTAAATAGTTTTAACCAGTCACTCAGAAATTAGAGTTTTTCAGCCGCGTATTCTTTAGCCCAGCCAGCGATAAACTCAATATTAATCTTTGACAAGTACCAAAACGTGCCAAGACTCAAATTGCTCAACGCTGCGAATGGCGTGAAAATGAACCGGGCTACCACACGTCTGACAAGCTGATAAATGGTAAAGTGCCCATACCGCCTATATGCGAAACCAACCGTAACATAATTTTTGGATACACCAAAATGGGTGGCGCCAAGAAACGGCAGCACCTTCCAAGTTAAGCCTAATTTTTCAACATATCTCTTAAGGTGCTGGTCTTCGCCAAAAAACACCTTAGGCGGGTCATAATTCTTCATCAGTTTTTTACGGATGATTATGTTGTTGATGTGCGGTGAAGTATCTATCTTGTTAAGCTTAACTACTGTGCCAACTACGCGGTCGTAAGCGGCGATATGCTTGTTCTTGTGAACTGCCACCGTGCCGATGGCGCCGATATTGGGAGCGATTTTTGCAGTAACTTGTTGCAGCCAATTTTGTGGGAGAAGCATGTCATCATCAACCATTGCCACCCACTCCGTGTCTGCTTTGAGAACGGCGTGCTTTCTTGCAACGCTTAAGGGACGTTCGTTTGTAATTATGATTTTGCCCGCGCAAGGCATCCGTTCAATACTGTGAACTAAGGCAGGGTTAGGTTGCTCTCTTGTTGGGATTACAAAATCCACTGTGTATGCTTTTGAGCACAAGCGCATAGTGCATTATGCATTTTCCCTGCGATAAATAGTTTATCAGTGCCGACTAACCAAGGTTTTTGCGGGTAAATCTTCATTTAGCCAAAGGCTTTGATTGGTAAACTCCGCATTCGACCTCGTAGGGAATATACACTCCACGACTAATCAGAAATTCAACATGCCGCAAAACTTTCCAAATCATCACCCGTTTTCTAACTCGATCCGTTATTTAGTAGGCAGCCTAGCGCTGATTGGGAAATCGTAATTGGAAATCCGTTCATAATGCGTAAAACCGATTGATTCTGCTACCTCACTAAACCAAGTTTCATTAAAATAATGAATGTGATGTGGCCTTTTTGCTCCACTTCCACGTCTATGAGGACACCAAACCACAACCTTATCTTTTGAAACCCTGCATAGTTCGCCGAACATTTCCTTTGGGTTAGGAACATGTTCTATTACGTGGTTTGAGACGACGAGGTTGAACGTTCCAGTTTTAAAGGTAGATTGCAAGCGTCGGCAATTACAAAGTTCTGGATGGCGTGTGGATCTCTCATGAACTCGCCCACGTGTGGGTTAAGACCACGCCGGACAAAATCTACATTGACTGTGCCTTTTGGCTGTGCACCGCAACCCACGTCAAGAATTGTCGATTGGTCTTTGGCCATCAGAAGTCGTCCCCGAACCGATGAGTTAATTCATAGAGAACGCAAGGAACATATATCTATATTATTCCTTCAAGCGCTTCCTCCCTTAAAAAAGAATACAAATTTTATTTTAGTTAATAACAAAAAAACATTAGCACAACTAATTAAAAAGCCTAAAAGAAGCATATTTCCATTTGTTCAAAAGGGTAATTAAAAAGGAAATGAGAGCAGCCTAAGACTCAGTTAAGCGTATAGTAGCAATTTTTAAATAGTGAAGCAATGGAATCTGCTACTGACCATGATTTCAGGCTTTATGATTGTTAAGAACGTGCTTGCACAGGGCTACCCCTTTATAGAAGCCATCGCTTCAGCCCTTACGATATGTGATGAAATCTTAATTTCAGACGGCTATTCAACAGATGGCACAAATGAGGTTTTAGAAAAAATATCAAACCTAAATCCGAAAGTCAAATTTCACAGATACAAGTGGCCCGACAAAAAAGACATAACAATTTTAGCTGATGTTACAAACGAGGTGCGTAGCAAATGTCGCTTCGAAAACATATTCTCAATCCAAGCCAACGAAATAATCCATGAGCAGAGTGCTCCATTCATAAAAGCTCTGCCAAGCATGCTTCCATATGTTGACACCTTCAGTTTCCCGTATCTGCAGTTGCTAAACAAATACAAGCTTACCGAGGAGTTTAGGCTGCGCTTTGCCAAAAATCTTCCCCAAATTGAAGCCGTAGGCGATGCTTGGACACTAGGCACAACCAAAGTTTTTGACAGAACCAAAAAGCTCCGAAGCCTTTCAAACCCTCATAGACTAACTGGGTATCTAAACAACGGCATTTGGCACACCTACGCGAATTCCTGTTACGGACCTCATTCAAGAGCAATATATCTTCCCAAACCCATTTTCAGGTATTGGTCTCTTTTTCCAAAAAACTTCCTCGAAAAGTACCAAAAGCACTCTGAACTGTTTCAGCTGCCTAACTTCAAAGAAGTTTCAGCGAAACTTAGCTCTCACATAGATGATCCTGAGACCTTTTGGAAATTGGGTTCTGATGCGTTGGAACAGGCGCAGTTCAAGGAGAAGCCTCGGTATCCTGAAGCTTACAACACCGTTGACAAGAAGGATCATCCAGCCATTATTCAGAAGTTCATTTCTGACCCAAATGTTGACCACTATTATATCCGAGAGGAAATGTTTGAACTGATTCGGAATTTGTAAGTTAACCCAAACTGGCAGAGAAAAAATTGGACCGATGAATTTGTTTTACTGGCCTGCGTTTTCATAGCTTGTGCCATTGATGTATCCTAAAAGCCAATATAACCTGATGATTGGATAACACAATATCAATCTGGCGTCGTGCATTCTTATGGCCATCTTGAAACTTGAAAATGGAGATTTAAGAAATCTCACGAAGAGAACTCTTAGATTTTCGTTTTTGTATAGATTAAGGCTTCTTAGGCGCCTATAAATTTGCGGCAGGCTTGAACCATAAAAGTAATAGTGTTTGAACTCATTCAAAACCCCGCCGAAGTGTAGATGTAAACTTTTGACATCGTATTCTACTAACCACTTGTAGCCCTTTGACTCGAGCATATGGAAAACAAAGGTATCGATGCCGGCAAAACTGACTTTTGGAAATCCTCCAATAGATCTCAAAGCTGCTGTATTCCAAATCGTGTTATCTAATGTTCTTCCGAAACCACCATGAAAATCGACACCTTTTCTGGTTAGCTGGTAAGGTTCAATGCTGTAACAAAAATTATTTCTGGGAAGGAACCGGAGTCCGCAAGCTGCTGCAACGCCTTCTTTATTTAAAATTAAAGCTGAAACTTTACTCCACCAATCATCCGCTAAGATAATGTCTTGCTCGAAACTGCAAAAATAAGGGGGTTGCACATTTTTTAGGGCTGTGTTGGCGCCGTCGCTTATGCCTTTGCCATCGTTTCGCAGGACGACCCATCCGTATTTGCGTGCAATGGTAACCGTGTTATCTTTGCTGCCGTCATCTACAATGAACTTCTGGTTAACCGCTTCGTGTGGGACAACCTTGTTGATATGGCTAAGGACATAAGGCAATGTTTTTTCGCCATTATATGTCCACATTACCAAATCAACTTTCAAATCCTCTATTTCGCTGGTAGAGTTACGGTTAGTGTTCATTTGTTATTTCACTTTTTGGCGGTTAGTTTTGTCAACGGCTTATTCTTATTAGTGGTTTGGTTAATCACATAAAGCTTTTTTAAAGATAGCCAAAAAGGCAGTCCCACTTATTCTCAGTGCTTTTTGGAACGGAACAATAGAGTTTTACATAAACTTATAAGTAAAACGGCTATGAAATAAATAATTCACTGGAAACTTGGCGGTTAACTTGGCAAAATTCCTTGTGGTTCACCCATACTTAGACATTTTTGGCGGAAGTGAAAAAGTTTGCCACAATGTAATTAAGACCTTGCTGGCTCATGGGCAAAAAGTGGAATTGCTCACTTTTGATTTTAGCGCTGAGAGATACGAGGAAGTTACTGGGGAAGAATTACCAAAAGAAGTTGCCGTGCATTCTCTGGGAAAAAGAGTTGAAATCAAACCGCCCTTTACAATTTACAAAAGGCGCCGCTACTTGGTAAAATTACTGAAAAAACACAAAAACAGTCTAAACTATGATTACCTTTTTTCGACCCAATCATCCTCTCCGTTCGAACCAGTTTTTCTAACAAAGGCCAAAAAAAACATTGCTTATGTCCATTTTCCAGAAATACATTTTGACTACTCTCGGGCTAGACTTCGGAAGAAAGTGTACCTCTGGTTGTTTAAGAGATGGGTTGAACAGGGGATAGGGAAACTGGACTTGGTTTTTTGCAACAGCAATTATACCAAAGAAATGATTGAGCGCTTCTGGAAAATCCACAGCGTTAAGGAGCCAATAGTTGTTTATCCACCGATTAATTTGGGAAATTTTTGGAACGACAAAACACCATCTGAGAGATGCAAAAGAGTCATCTATGTGGCACGGCTTATTCCCGCAAAAAGACATGAAATAATGAAAAAGTTAGCAGTTGATTTGCCAGAGTATGAGTTTGTAAGTGTCGGTGGATTAAGTGACGGCGAAAAAAGCTGGTTTAACAAATTCTCTGAAAACCTGCCCCAAAACTACGCCTTAAAAACCAACCTGCCTAATTCCGAATTAATATCTATGCTCCATGACTCCAGGGTTTATGTTCACTTAATGGAAGGCGAACACTTCGGCATAGCTCCAATTGAAGGTCTAGCAAGTGGATGTATTACTCTAGTTCACAACAGTGGAGGAATGAAAGAGTTTATCCCTGAAGAATTCAGGTGGGAAAACTACGCTGACTTGAAAGAGAAAATCGTCAGATACATGGAATTTTCTCAGGAAAGCGCAAATTGGGAAAAGACGCGAAAAGAGCTTTGGAATAAAATTTCAGAATTAAATACTCAAGAATTTCAAAATAATATTTGGCTCCACGTTAAAAAGTTAACTAGTTAAAATCAAGCATATTACAAGGGTTCTTCGCACGGGTAAGGGATATTCCCCCTCGAAGCGGGGTTAATAGGTTTAGCCCGACTATGAATAAACAACCGTGCAATTCTTCCCACAGCGTCATAAACATGGAAATACAATTTTATTGGCAAAGTAGGAAGTTTAGCGATAGCATAAGCTAGGGTTGGAGAATAACCAGCGTATTGAGTCAAGTCTTCTCTTAAATTATCAAATACTTCAGCGTTGTAAGCTCCCTCGCTTCGCAGGGATACCAACGAAAGTGAACGTCTCACAGTCATTATATCAAATTTAGACACAAACACAACATTTGCAAGGTATCCGATAACACGTTCTTTATCTGCAGCAGAGTAAACTTCGGGCAGCGAGCGAACAACTTTCTTCAAATCTACCCAAACCTTGAAGCACCTCGGTATCCACTTGCTCTGTCCCGAATCAGTAGCAACAGGATCAGACAAGAAGAAAACATTCAAAGTCTTTTTATTAGCTATATGCTCAAGGCTCAAGCCAAGAATAGTCCAATCCGTACCAGCGTATTTTGCCAACAATCCTGATCGCCATGCTTCCGCTGGAAGAATTTCAAATCCTAGTCCCGTCAAGTTGCGACTTAGTTCCAAGAATACTCTTTTAGCGGAAGTGTATCTTTGGGTTTTAGGGACCTTAAAAGTTGGATTTAAATCGTTCAGTACTACCATGTCCCAGTCTGATTTTTCAAGAATTTCATAAATTCTGTTCAGCATTCCAGGCAGAATAATGCGTCTGGCACCAATTACCCAAACGTATTTTGAAGAAGCCATAAATGCGGCATCAATCATATTTTGGTCAATGCCCAGATTCTCTTTGTTTGACCTAAAAAACAGTAGAGGATAATTTTTTTGAAAGGATTCCAAAACCCTAATAGTCTGATCTGTTGATGCGTTGTCGGAAATATATATGGGAATATTGTATTGCCGCGCTTGAGGAATCATTGATTCCAAGGTTTTTCTTAATGGCTCTGCGTGATTGTAGGTTGGTATGCAGATTGAAAGCAGACTGTTTTTTTGTGGTAGCACTCGTTTTCTTCCCACTATGCTGCGATATTTCTCAGTTTCTGAGATACGCGATTGTCCTATCTAATCCTTCGCTTAAACTGTATTTTGGTTCCCAGTTAATTTCTTTCTTGATTTTTGTGGAATCCAGCACAAGGTAACGTTGGTCAGACGATAAGGGTCTTAACGGATAACCTGGAGGGTAAGAACCGAACTTTATCTTCTTAGAGTCATATCCAATCTTCTTAGCAATCAATTCAGCCAATTGTCTATTTGTTACGCCGATTCCAGTACCCGCATTGTAAACCTGCCCATCCGCCTTCGAGTCTTTGGCGACAAGCACATAAGCAGCAACATGATCATCCACATACATGTAATCCCTCACCGAGTCAGGAGCACCAATATACAGACTTTCGCCCTTAAGCATTTGAGTAATGAGATATTCAACCATGAAATTTTTCTCAAACTTCCGGCCATACGAGTTAGTTGGCCTCATCACACTGCCATGCAGATCAAACGAGTTAAACATCATCTGCAAGTATAAGTCACTTGCAGCTTTAGTTACTGCATAAGGGCTCGATGGCTTAAGTGAAAGCGTCTCCTTCAAGGGCATATTGCCCTGTATGCCATAAACTTCGGCTGTTGAAGCAGCTATTAATTTTCGTTTTTGCAGGTCAGGCAGTTCCAGTAGGGAGTGAGCTACATTCATTGTACCTGTAAAATTCGCCTGTTGATATTCAAATGGACGCTCAAAAGAATCGCGAACTGGACTCAGGGCAGCTAAGTGAAAAACAACATCAGGATTAGCAATTTTGAGGGCATTACGAGTAGATGCATAATCTGTAATGTCTCCTGAAACCAATGTTACGTCTTTGAGTGTTTCGCCTAGGACCTCAAAGTTTCTGCTCGCTACACGGCGGACAAGACCGTAAACCTCGTCACCATCACATACAAGTCTCTCTGCCAGATTGCTTCCTATAAAACCCAGTATTCCTGTAATAAGCGCTTTCATTTTTTACATCCTCGTATAGAATCAAACTCTTTTTCTGCTATAGACAAATCTTTAACACTATTAATAGTTAGCCAACGTTCACCTTTGATTAGTCGGTATGCTTTGAGAAGCCGTTTTTCAGCAAGCGCAGGGAACGCAGTTTTCTCGATAGAGCCTATCTTGGGAAGGAATTCACATATGGTGTGATTGAAAACGTAAATGCCTGCGTTTATGAGTTTGTCTTCAAGCAATGGTTTTTCTTTAAATTCCACAATATCGTTCCCATCTAGCTCAAGCACGGCGAAAGGTGATCGCATTGGCGACACAGCTATTGTTGCGATGCCTTTTTGTGCGAAGTGGAAATCAACGAATTTCTCCAGATTCATATTGGTAAGTTCGTCACCGTTCATGGCCAGAAAGTTCTCGTCGTTTACGTGCCTTTTGATGGCAAGTCTAAACCCTTCTCCTGTCTCGCCTTCTTGTGTGTGCTCGCTTAAGTCCACTTTGATACCCAAAGGATTGTCTTTAACGTAGCTGATCACTGCTTCTTTTCTGTGTGATACGCCAAGAACTACGTGATCAAAGCCTTGGTCTCTAAGCCATGTAAGCGTCCAGTACAAAAGAGGTTTACTATGCAAAGGAATCATGCATTTTGGCAGGTCCTCCGTAAGAGGACGCATACGTAACCCTGACCCACCAACAAGCACTACCGCAGTTCGAATTTTCAGCGTCATCTTTAGTCACTTTATCGGGTTTACTGGATTATTGGAATCTGCATATATAACGTTTTAAGATTTTTACATTGCATTGAGCCCACTATAACGGCTGACCAGCCGCTAATTCACGGTAATAACTGCAGTGTCAGACAAAGGTTCTGTACCATGACCTCAGAAGGACTCACTTAACTAATCTAGATTCCAGAATATTTGCTTAGCAATGCTTTAACTCATTTTTGCTTTCAAAGCTAGTTTAGCGGCAAATTTGGACTTGAGTTGCCGCATAAGGGTTTATAACTAAAAGTTGTATCTCCACTTATAAATGAAGAGTCATGTTCAAACTAAGACTGGATATTGATTACCCGTACCCCTCAAGAGCTAAAAGCTTTCTTTACATAGCATTAGGCATCAAAAAAAGAGACGGCAGAGACTACCTTAAAAACGCCCGCATCATAGCCAAAATGGTTAATGAATCCCCAAGTCAGGTTATGGCTTACTGGTTTTTCACGCCCTATACCCTTCCCGACAAAAAACTCCTTGATTTACTCCACGAAGACAAACATGAAGTTGCCCTTCATATAGCAAACAACCCATATAGAGAATGGAAAATCTTAGAAAACGAAACAAATAGGAAAATACAATATTATAGCATTCATGGAACCTCAAGACTTGTTAACCAAATACTTTGGAGACGTAAAATAGGACAAGGACAAGCTAAGGTTCCAAGCAGTTTTCCACTAAAATCTTTCCATGAGTTCCCCACCGTTAGCTTAGACGCGGTACGCTACTATCACAGCTGTGACGAAACAAAAAAAGAAGCGGAAGAACGCACCATCAATGGAGAAGTATTATCAATTCATCCGGACTGGCTTTTTAAAAGAGGCAAACATAACCATCGCGGACCATTCTACGATGCACTAAAAAGCATTCTAGACGTGGACAAGGAACTTGAGACTCTACGAATCAGAAAACGAGCATCAGTCAAACTAGCCCACGACATCAGAGAATACGAAAGAAACATTATGCCAACTGACGATTACCTTGAAAAACTTGCTGAAAGAGATATTGACATTTTTACTTTTTTGGAGCGGAAGTGGTGTTGCCCTATTCCCAACCCGCCAAGTAACTGGGTAAAGGAAGACGACAATGTTGCCTTGCTTGAAATAAAAGACTCCCAGACATGGTTTAGCGACGTTGGAAAAAAGACTCGAAATATGATTCGTAAGGCAGAAAAATGTGGCGTAAAAGTCATTGTTGTTGACCCAAGCGACAAGTTGGCTGAGGGCATCAGTAAAATCTACAATGAAACACCTATTAGGCAGGAGAGAGCCTTCCCACATTTCGGTGAACCGCTGGAGACAGTTACCTGCAACATGTACGAGAATGCTGGGTGCTCCACATTTATCGGCGCTTACTTGGGCGAGGAACTAGTCGGGTACATCCAACTAATATATGGCGACGAAATAGCGGTTATTTCCCAGATTCTTTCAATGCAAAAGCATTGGGACAAGAGCTTAAACAACGCTCTTCTTGCCAAAGCAGTTGAAATCTGCGCAGACAAATGTCAGCGGTGGCTGATGTATGGCAGAATAGGAAACCATCCCTCTCTCGACAGGTTCAAAGAAAACAACGGGTTTGTCAAGTTCCCCATTGCACGCGTTTATATACCGTTAACACGCAAAGGCAGAACAGCCATACGTTTAAGCTTGCACCGTGAGCTTAAAGACGCCCTGCCCCAATCGCTTAAGGGACCCCTTATCCCCATTTTGAACTGGGTAAGCAGAACTAAAATGCGCCTTAAACGTTAAATAAGCAACTTAACCAAAAAATCCATCAGTTCTTGTCTGTTTTTGACGTCACGAAAAATGGCTTTACCGCTCGTGTAGAGACGAAAAGACGTGCCTTCAAAAGTTAACTCAAAAATTATTCCAGCAATTTTGTTTTTGATCTGGGCTTTTTTTAGTATGTTGGCGATTACTTCATCTTTTTTTTCGTATTTGAATATGACTATGACGTCGCTTTCTGCGCCGCAGGTGCCTTCGATTCGAGCAACATAATCGGCGACTGTTGACATTAAGATTGGTCGAACTCCCTGATTACTTCAATGAAGCGGTCGATTTCTGCCTCTGTATTATAGATGTAAAAGCTTGCCCGGGCAGAAGATTCCAGCCTGAACACTTCATGCAACGGCTGGGCACAGTGAAAACCGCTACGCATCATAATCCCATATTCATTAAATGCAGCTGCAGCTTCATGCGAAGAGAAACCTCTAAGCCCAAACGGTATGATTCCCAGTTTGTTAGAGAAATTGCTTGAACCATAAATACTAACGCTTGGACATTCGTTCATGCGTTCTAGGGCATACTTGGTTAAGGTTTTCTCGTGGGTAAGTACATTGTCCATGCCTAAGCTTTCAAGATACCGTACTGCCACCGCCAAGCCGATTGCGCCGCCAATGTTAGGCGTGCCAGCTTCAAACTTCCAAGGTAAATCATTCCACGAAATACTACATTGCCCTTTGCCCTGACTGTAGGAGACTTCCTTTATCATTTCGCCGCCTCCCATGAACGGAGGCATTTGTTTTAGCACTTCTTTTTTACCATAAAATGCGCCGATGCCTGTTGGACCAAGCATCTTATGCCCTGAAAAAGCCAGAAAATCCATCCCTAAATCTTGGACATCCACTGAAAGATGAGGCACAGATTGGGCACCGTCGACCAGCATCAAGGCACCATGGTCATGGGCGGTTTTCGCTATTCGTTTGACGTCGTTTATAACCCCTGTGACGTTTGATACATGGCTTAGACAGGCAATTTTGGTTTTGCTGGTGATTTTGGCATCGAAATCTTCATAGTCCAGAGTGCCGTCCGGCTTTACATTTGCGTATTTGATTGTGAAGCCTTTGATTTTCGAAGTTATTTCCCATGGCACAATGTTAGCATGGTGTTCCATTAGGGAAAGGAGAACTTCATCGCCTTTGGCAAGGTTGCTAACTCCCCAAGAATAAGCAACTAGGTTGATGGCTTCAGTTGTGCCTCTGACAAAAACCAGCTCGGATGGTTCTCTGGCGTTGATGAATTTGGCGATTTCTTCCCGTGACTTCTCGTAGAGCTCAGTTGCTTCAAGCGAGAGAGTGTGAACTGCGCGGTGTACGTTGCCGTTGTGGTTTTCATAAAAATCGGTGACGGCGTCGATGACTTGATGCGGCTTTTGAGTTGTTGCGGCGTTGTCAAAGTAGATTAGAGGATAGCCGTTTATTTGCCGTTTCAGGATTGGAAAGTCCCGTCTTATCGCTTGAATATCCACGATTACTTCTCTGCCTTCTTCTCTTCCTCTATCTTAAGCCGTTTAGACAGAGTCTTTGCCAGCTCTTCTTCTTCCAGCGCCTGCTTTTCCTCAAAAGTATGCTCAGCAGGAATCCAACTGGGTCCCCCAACACCTTTTTGAGTAAAATATTGGCGAATAGCACGTTTTAGGGCTCCGACAGCGAGTACTCCGCAATGGAATTTAACGCTTGGCAGTCCGCCGATTTCCTCAGTGACTTTTTTCCAAGTAATGTCTTCCCAAGCCTTCTCCAACGTTAAGCCCTTTACCATTTCGGTTACAATGCTGGATGTAGCGATGTTGGCTGCACAGCCATAACTCTCAAACTGGGCCTTCTCAATAACTTGTTTTTCCTCATCGATTTTAAGGTAAAAGGTTATCATGTCTCCGCAGGCTGGGTTTCCAGCTACAGCGACGACTGTGGCGTCATCCATTTTACCTAGATTCTTGGGGTTTCGGAATAAATCCATGACTTTTGGGTTGTATGGTAACGGTATACGCGACATACTAATGCACTCCTGTTGAGCCAACTATCCCTCTAATACGATTGACAGCTGTAGGTAAAACTTCCAAAACGTAGGCTATATCCTCTTCTGTGTGGTTTCGTGTAACTTTCATGAGAATGCTACCGTGTGCTTCCTCAAATATTCTTCCGATAGCGATTAGCACATGACTTGGCTGCAATAATCTCCTGCTGCATGCACTACCACTGGAAACGTAAACGCCTTTGAGGCTCAGCTCAATGGTTAACGCTTCTCCTTCAGCGCGTAGGATACTGATGTTGGCGTTGTCTGGCGAACGTTTATCGCCTTTCGGACCGTTAAACCGCAAGTTACCAAGTTCAGCAAAAATACCATCAATCAATTTATCCCGCAACATCCGCATTTTAGCTGTGTTTGCCTCGAAGTTCTGGAAAGCAAGCTCAGACGCCTTAGAAAAGCCAACTATTAAGGGTGTGTTTTCAACACCTGGCCAAAGCTTCTGTGTCCCAATCTGACCCTCCAAAATCCGCTCTAGGTTTATGCCTTCTCTTAGGTATATAGCACCCATTCCTCTTGGCCCCTGGATTTTGTAACTGCTCAAAGTGACCAAGTCAACGTTCAAGTCTTCCACGTTGAAGGGGATTCTGCCATAAGCATCTGAAGCGTCGCTGTGGAAGAGAACGTTAGGATTTTTGGTTTTAACAATATCAACTGCTTCTTTAATCGGCTGAACAGTCCCAATCTCATTGTTGACTGCCGAAATGCTAACAAGTACGGTGTCGTTATCAACAACTTCTTTGAGACGCTCAAGGTTTACGAACCCCTCCTTGTTTACGGGGATTTTCTGCATTGTGAAACCGAACTTTTGCATCATCTCGGTGACTTGCAACACGTTGATTGGTTCGATTTCGGAAATGATGATTTTTTTGCCCTTTCCTTTTTGTGCGAAGCACGAGCCCATTATTGCTAGGTTGTTTGCTTCGGTTTCGCCTGGTGTGAAGGTTATGTCTTCGATGTTTTTTGCTCCTATGGATTTGCTGATTTTTCCAAAACAGTTCATTATTACTTCGAAGGCTTCCCAGCCTGGCTTGTGTGTTAGCGTGGGGTTGCCGTAGGCTTTCTTGTTAAAGTAGGGCAGCATTTCGTCAACGATTTCTTGGGGAATAATGCTAGAATTTTCATTGTCTAAGTAAACCTCATGCGTTATGCCCTCATGCAGTTTAAGGAGTTCTTTTACGTTTTCAACCATACAGTATCCTACCTCAATTTTTAGGATAGATAACTCGTCACTCTGCTAATGCAACTTCAAGTAAAAAAACCTAACCGCCAACACAGCCCCGCAAAACTCAGCGCTAAAATTTTAATCAGGCTAGCTGATGTGACTGCACTATGACTACAACAAACATGTTTATGGTTTCTGGCACCTATATTACCGCTTAGACGGTTAAGCAAAGAAAGACCTCTTTGGAAAATGCTGAAATGAGAGTTTTGTCATGACGGAAGGGCATATGTTTGATGGTTTCTGGGGTCATGTCGCTGAATTGGCGAAGCGAATGAAATTGGTCCTTGTAGTTTTTTTGTCTTCTCTAATGGTTATGCTGGTTCTTCCATCAAATAGTGATCTCTTCGCTTTAACAGACAATTATAAACCATTAATGTCGGTGCTCCTGACAAACATTGCCACAATTTATTTGCCTCCCAACGTCACTCTTTTTGCCAATTCAATGTCTGACCCAATAACACTCTACGTCTACGCCGCCTTGGTGTTCTCAATTGGGATAACCCTACCAGTTTTCGCTTACGAAGCTTACAAATTCATTGACCCGGCACTATATCCACATGAACGAAGAGCGATTTTTCCATTTATAGCAATCGTAACTGTCCTTTTTGTGATTGGTGCCATTTTCGGTTTTTTCATCCTTGCCCCAGCTTTCATCCAAGGCTTCTTCCCATTTTACCAAGCGGTAAACGCCATGGAAATGCTACCTTTAATGGATTTTTACAACATGATATTTTTCACCGTAATCATCACAGGCTTGCTTTTTACTATCCCAGCGTTCTTTGTTCTGCTAATAAAGTTTGGCATCATCAAGACCAAGCCGTTCACAAAACAACGAAAATACATTTACGCGGGACTCATAATAGCAGCACTCCTTATTTCTCCAGGTGCCACGCCGCAGGGAGACCTATATCTTTTCTCAATTCTGGTTGGATTGATTGAGGGAAGCTTTTTTATTGGAAAAATGTTTGAGAGAAAAGTTCCAGTAGGCACACCAGAGTCTCAGTCATTGTTGTCAAAGTGGTTTTCCCCCGTAAAGAATTGCAAGTATTGCCACGCAGATCTAGCGGATAACTCTCCTTATTGCTCTAGCTGCAAAAGATTTATAAAATAAGTTCTAAAAGCATTTTGGGTTTAAGGCGCATAGGAAACAGGGTATCTTCTGGCTGAAAAAGCGGATCCATGTAAATAACACTAATAACCTACAAAAACGCAATAGCCAATAACAAACGGTTTGGCGGTTTCGCTTTGAAGATTGCAGAGCTGCTTGTTCCAGAACAAGTAAAAGAAGTACTACTCAACATGGGCATAGCAGAATTGTTCCCTCCACAAGAAGACACTATACGAGCAGGAGTACTGGAAGGTAGAAACATCGTATTGGCCAGCCCCACTGCCTCAGGAAAAACCCTGATTGCCGAGCTCTGTGGTCTCAAACACGTTATGGAAAACAATGGCAAAGTAATTTACCTGGCACCGCTTCGCGCGCTGGCAAGCGAAAAATTTGACGACTTCAAAAAATACTCTTCAATTCGCAAGCAAGATGGCAGAAAAGTTTCTGTGGGCATCAGCACCGGCGATTTTGATACTGCCGACAACTGGCTGGAACGCTACGACATCATCGTAACCACAAATGAGAAGGCCGATTCGCTGCTTCGGCACCGTGCCAAATGGATGGACAGCATCTCGTTGGTGATTGCAGACGAGATCCACTTGCTCAACGATGCAGGAAGAGGGCCAACCTTGGAGGTGGTGTTGGCTAGGCTCATGCAGGTAAACCGTAACATCCAGGTTTTAGCACTGAGCGCCACCATTGGCAACGTTGACGAAATCGCAGGATGGCTAAATGCCAAATACATTATCACCGAGTGGCGCCCCGTTAGCCTTAAAGAAGGCGTAATCATAAACGATGAAATCCAATACAAAGACGGCGGCGCAAGAAAAATCGAGCGCAAAACACACATAGCAACCGTAAACCTCGTCCTAAATACCATCAAAACTGGAGGGCAAGCCTTAGTTTTTGCATCAACACGCAAAAACTCTGTTTCGGCAGCAAAAACCATTGCCCAACACACAAGTGAGGTCCTGTCTAAGCCTATGAAGAGGGCACTTGAGCATGAAGCAGAAAAAATTCTCTCCACAGGCGAGCGAACCCAAATCAGCGAACAATTGGCGGAACTTGTCAGCTGCGGCACAGCTTTTCATCACGCAGGCCTAGCTGGGCCTCACCGCAAGTTAGTTGAGGATTCATTCAAGGAGGGCAAAATCAAGGTTTTAACTGCAACCCCAACGCTGGCTTTCGGTGTTAACCTGCCCGCAAGAGTTGTCATTATCCAGGATTACCGTCGGTTTGAACCAGGCTATGGAAACTACCCAATCAGTGTCTTGGAGTACAAACAGATGGCTGGCAGGGCGGGAAGACCGAAATATGACAAAGTCGGCGAGTCAATCCTTATCGCGAAGACCTCGGATGAAGCGGACTACCTAATGGAAGGCTACATTCTAGCCAAGCCCGAGCGGATTTGGTCTCGCCTGGCAGTTGAAAAAATCATCCGCGGACACGTGTTGGCAACGGTTGCCTCAGACTTTGCGCATTCAGAACAGGGGATTTACGATTTTTTCGCCAAAACATTCTACGCCTACCAGTACGATGTGAAAGCTATACGCAGTATCATTGCTAAAAACCTCAAGTACCTTTACGAGGAAGAAATGATAGGTGTGGATGGCGACGAGATCTACGCCACAAAGTTTGGTAAGCGAATCAGCGAACTCTACATCGATCCCCTATCAGGCGTTATCATTCGCAATGCCCTGCAAAACAAGCCTAAAGACGCTACCATCTTCGGGTTGCTGCATTTGATTTCTCACACACCCGACATGGGACCGGTCATGCGCCCTTACGCACGCGAAGTTGACCCCTTAGCACTCGCACTCGAACAGCATCGCGACGAACTATTCACCGATATACCTAATGAATGGGAAGACCACTTTGCGTTTGAAGAGTTCCTTGGCGAAATCAAAACTGCGACGGTTATGAAAAGCTGGATTGAAGAGGTCTCTGAGGAACGCCTTATTCAGCAGTTTAACGTACAGCCGGGAGATCTGTACCGCATTATCGAGAACGCCAAGTGGCTCCTTCACGCAACTGACGAACTAGCAGGATTATTCGGTGACAAAAGCATGCTTCCCCTAACCAGCGAGCTAGTAGAGCGAGTTTCCAAAGGCATAAAGAAAGAACTGTTGCCAATCGTCAGACTGGAGGGTGTTGGCAGGGTCCGTGGACGCATAATGTTCAACGCAGGGTTCCAAACCTTCGACGACATAAAACGCGCCCCAATTGAGGAGTTAACTAATTTGCCAATGTTTGGACCACGACTCGCAAAGAAAATAAAAGAACAAGTCGGCGGCTATGTCAAAAAAGACGAATGGGAAAACCTAGGAAACGCACAAGAGTTTAAACAAAGGGCGCTTGGAGATTTTTAGTTTCAGCTTTTGGCGAATTCTTCTGCTTGCTTAACAGCCGTACCTAAATAGTTCCGCGGGTTTAACGCCTCATCAATTTCTTTCTCGGTTAATTTGTTGCTGACGAGTTTATCTTGGAGGAGAATTTGCTTGAACTCTCGTTTCTCGACTGCACTTTGAATGGTCAGTTTGCGCAGTAGCTCGTGGGCTTCTTGCCTGTTTACACCTTTTCTTGCCAAAGCCATCATGACGGCTTCGGACATGGCTCGTCCTTGAGTGATGCTTAAGTTTTGGAGCATACGTTCTTTGTCAACCCGCAAGTTAGCTACAATATTACACATTAGGCTCAGGATGTAGTCAAGGAGTATGTTTGATTCTGGGAGTATGAAGCGTTCGGCTGACGACTGTGTTAAGTCACGTTCATGCCAAGTAATCATGTCTTCCAATGCTGGAGTGTCAAGGCTTCGGATGATTCTGGCTAAACCGCAAACGCGCTCGCAGGTTTCAGGGTTCTGCTTATGGGGCATGGTGGAACTGCCGACTTGTTTGCTGGCTTCGAAAGCCTCGAAAATCTCGGCAATTTCGGGTCTTTGAAGCTCCCGGATTTCTGTAGCAATATTCTCAAGCGAAGAAGCAATCATAGCGTAAATGGCGATGAGTTCCGCGTATCGGTCTCTTTGGACAATTTGGGTTGATATTTCAGCTGCCTTGATATCCAAGCGTTTCATTACAAGTTCCTGGATTGCTGCTGCTTGTTCGCCTAAACCCGCCTGCGTTCCAACTGCACCACTGACTTTTCCAACAATGACACGTTTTTTACACTCACCTAAGCGTTCAAGATGCCTATTAACCTCATAACCCCAAATCGCAAATTTGAAGCCCAATGTAATCGGTAGCGCATGTTGCCCGTGGGTTCTACCAATCATAACTGTGTCTTTATGGGCGGCTGCTTGCTTCTGTAATATACCTTTGAACTCGGCAAGCCTTTTTTCAATTACAGCCTCTGCCTCTTTTAGCTGCAATGCGTTGGCTGTGTCAACGATGTCATAACTTGTTGCCCCCAAATGCACGTATGCGCCGCTTGATCCACAAACCTCTGAGAGCGCACGGACGAGCGAGGCTATATCATGTTTTATTTCTCGCTCTATTGCCTTGACGCGCTCTACCTTGACGTGTTTTGTGTTTGCCATGCTGGTGATTTTTTCCGCGTCTTTCCTTGGAATGTTGCCTACTTCAGCATGCGCTAAAGCTAAGGCGGCTTCAACATCAAGGAGTTTTTGCATGCGGCTCTCTTCCTCGAAAATTTTAATCATCTCAGGCGTTCCATAGCGCCCAGTATCTATTGGGGTGATTGGCAAAGTGCTATATTCCCTCAAACTGAGTTATACACATTAAAGATTAATGTTTACCGATGCTATTCTGGACTGTTATAGTAGAGGTTGTGTTAACGGGATGAATGTAACGGTTTCAGTGCTAAGCAAAGAGGGAAAAAACGCCGTTGACCAAGTTCTTGATGTTCTCAAAGTACTTGGAAGCGAACAACCGTCCTATTTCGGGCTCGCCTTGCCAAGGAAGGGCATCTTAGACAAAAACGTGGACATCCTAAGAAAACAAGCTCCAGAATCCTCAACCGTTGCCGGCTACGTTTCCTCAAATCATAGGGCTGCAAGTGGTTATGAGTTTTTGCAGTTGGATGATTCAGCTATTCTCTTTCGGGGAAGAATATACTCACCTATTCCCAAAGAAGCCGCACTGGAGCAAGTTGCCAAGGAGCCTGAGCATTGCGAAGTGATCCTACAAACGCTAATCGACAAGGCGGACGGGGACTACTTGTTTTTAATGGTTAAGGATGGCTGGATGGCCGCGGGTAGAGACCCAGCCGGAGTAGAACCGCTCTTCTATGGCGAAAATAGCAGTATCGCAGCCTTTGGATCTAACCGTAAAGTGTTCTGGGAACTGGGGATTGAAAATCCCAAGTCTTTTCCACCTGGAAACTTGGCTTTTGTGAACAAATCAGGTTTTCAGTTTAAACCAATAAGAACGCTTTCTTTTACAGAGCCCAATGTGACAACGCTTGATGAAGCGGCGAAAAAACTTCAAGCCCTCATTGAAGAATCAATCAAAAGACGCATCCGCAACCAGAAGGTGGTGGCGGTGGCGTTTTCAGGAGGATTAGACAGCAGCTTAGTTGCACTTCTAGCAGGCAATCTCGGGGTCAAGGTTGAGTTGCTACATGTTAGCATGGAAAATCAAGCTGAAACTGAAGAAGCAATCGAAGCCTCAAACGCATTAAACATGCCGCTCCAAATATATTTGTTCAAGGATTCTGACGTTGAAAACACCCTACCGCGGACTGTGGCGCTTCTTGAGGAGCCTGACCCTGTTAAGGTGAGTGTAGGCTTACCGTTCTATTGGGCGGCGGAGAAGGCATCTGAGGCAGGTTTGAAGGTGATGTTGGCGGGTCAGGGTGCTGATGAGCTGTTCGGCGGCTACCAACGATATGTCACAGAATACTGCAAAGAGGGCAGTGAAAATGTAAGAAAAACCATGTTCAACGACGTCGTGAACATGCATGAAAGCAACCTAGAACGCGACCTAAAAATCACTGGATTCCATGATGTTGAGTTACGTTTGCCCTTTGCTTCGTTTGAGGTTGCCGAGTTTGCCATGAGCTTGCCTTTGGAGTGCAAAATTGAGCCTAAAGCAGAAACCCTTCGAAAGCTTGTGCTGCGCAAAGTAGCGCTGAACGCTGGCATGCCAGCCTCAGTTGTGAATAAGCCCAAAAAAGCAGTCCAGTATTCCACGGGCGTTAATGATGCGATAAAGCGTGTGGCTAAGAAGCAGGGCAAAACTGTCAACGAGTACATTGGCGAGCTTTTCGAAAGGTCAAAACTCTAGGGCTGACAACAAGAAGAAGGAGAGGGCTATCAATTTAGATAGTGATTTTCAATCGCTAAATTGAATAAGACATAGGGTAAGGGGCTATGTACTATTTGTTTGCTGAATCTTCTCACAAGAAGTACAGAGGAGAAGGAGAACTGAAAAATGCGAGCCTTTATGGAGTTAACCTTGCTCGGTCCCGTGGGTACAGTGTGACTTCTCGGATGTTCTTTTTGCCTGTTAAAATCATCGTTAACCGTTCGAGACCAATTGCCCAGCCCGCGTGGGGCGGCATGCCATAGTCGAATGCTTGCAGGTGGTATTTGAAGGATTCAGGGTCAAGTCCTTTCTCTTTCATTCTTTCGGTGAGCATGGTTTTGTCATGGATTCTTGTTCCACCTGACACCAACTCAATGTAGCGCCACATTAAATCGAAGCCTTCGCAGATTTCCGGCTTGTCGTCGCGGGGTTTAATGTAGAACGCCTTTGCATGTGTTGGCCAGTCAGTGATGAAATAGAAAAATGGGTAGAGTTTAGCGAGTTCCCGGAAGGCTTCAGTTGGAATATCTTCACCCCATGGAATAACAACGCCCTGTCCCTTAAGGTCCTCTAAGACTTGGGTGTAGGTCAAACGTTTGAACGGAACTTCAGGCACCTCAAACTTGTATTTTAAAGCCGACAACTCAGCCATACACTTTTCCCGCACTTTAACGCATGCGTGGTGTATGACTTGTTCCAAAAGACCCATGACATCCTCTGCGTTGGCAAAAGCCATCTCAATGTCAACAGATGTGAACTCACTGAGATGCCTTCGCGTGTGGGATTCTTCAGCTCTGAAGAATGGGCCAACCTCAAACACCTTCTCAAAGCTTAGCGTCAACTCTTCCTTGTAGAGCTGCGGGCTCTGCGCAAGGTACGCTTTTTGCTCGAAATATTTAACGGAGAAAAGCTCTGCGCCGCCTTCAGTTGCTGAAGCTATGATGCGTGGTGTGTGAACTTCCAAAAAACCTTTCTCAAACAAAAAGTCGCGAATAGCATTGAGAGATGTATGCTGGATCTTAAACGCGGCTAGCACTTTGTTCTGCGTCAGGTCTAGTGCTCGTGCATCTAAACGTGCCTCAATGTTGGCAGGGGTTTTGCCTGTTATGTCGATTGGGAGCGCTTCTATGGCAGTGTTTAGGATTTTGATGACGCTTGGGATGACTTCTACGCCTCGACTGGTCATGTTTGTTTTTTTAACTGAACCTTTAACAGCTAGGCTATACCGTTTCTGAAGCAAATCAGATTTAGATAAAACTTCAGGAGCCACCCGTTTTTTAGGTATGGTTATTTGAATTGCGCCTTCGCGGTCTTGCATGATGATGAAGCGTATTCCGCCTAAATCACGAATCTCTTGCGCCCAACCGAAAATCGTCACTTCTTGACCGTCAAGTTCCGGAGAAATCTTGCTGGTGTAGTGTGTTCTAGTCCAGTCGCCTATTGAGTCTAAATTCATGGTTAGCTCGCCAACCTATTAATCAGCGATTTCAACGCGCAAGGACATTTTGCGCACTTTACTGGCGATTTCTTTTAATGCCTTAAGGTCAAACGGCAACTGTGTGCCGCGTTTGCGTTTGAGGATTACTCTGGTTTCAGTGGTTCCGTCTGGAAGCCAGATGGTGTTAATTGTTAGGATACTGAATGGTATGAAGAGGTCTTCGAGGAATTTGCGGTCGTCAACACCATACTCTAAAACCTTAACGTTCTTGTTTGTTTCATCGCTTATGGCTTTCACGATTTTGCCGCTGTAGCCTAAAAGTTTCGGCACATCTCCATGCCCAACGATGATGGCTAATGTTTTTTCAACGTCAACCGCTTTGTAAAAACAAAGGTTTTGCAGGGTAGGATACTTCTCTTCTAGTGAGAGCAGGAAACGAGCTATTTTGAGATCTAAGTCACTGATTTCTCCAGCCTTCACTTTAGCTGAACATTTTTGGCATAGTATGCCGCTTTTAAGGCAGAAACTACAAAGTTCTGTTTTCATTAGCGTCGTTTTTCCTGCAAAGTAAGGAGCTGGGCCTAACTCGTGATTTACCTAGTCAACGTTATATCAATTGTGCTTACGTTAGTTGGTGAGCTGCCTTCATCTTGGGGCAACAATTGGTCTGTTCCAATGCTGATGCTTTTTATTTTGGCATCTGGAAGAAACCTGTGTCTGATAACTTCGGCGACATCGATGGCTCGGCTTATGGATCTTCCCCGTGCTTTAATGCTGACTTCTTTTGCTCCGCCATGGAAGAAAGTGATGCATGCGAGGACATAGTTCATGATTGGTTTTTTTCCGATTAAGACTGCGTTGCTTTCGGTGGCTTCTGTCACGGCTCCGCTTCACTCCTAGTTACTTTTTAAGTGGCTTCACTAAAGCTTTTTTTCAAAATAAATACATTGTGGTAAAAGCTTATGGTTCCAGTGGACACTTGTAAACTAGTTTACCCATGCCTGATTGCCTGAAAAACGCTTCAATAAAGCCCAAATTCAAATTTGCGAGATAATGCGCGAATATTTACCACTGTCACCGTGGAACTTCCCCTTACATCGCGGCATCAAATTCTTAAGCAACCTTCACTATTGTAAAGGTTTAAGTTAACAAAACATCACAAAAAGTGAGAGATTTGGAGCCATTAACTAAGCGTTCAATCCAACTTCTAAAAACACTTTACGAAAAAGGCAAATCCACAAACACCTATACACTCCGCGTTAAACAAGACGAACTTTCAAGCCAACTAGGCGTAAGCCGACAAGCCTTAAACGTGCATCTGCGCAAACTAAAAAACCACGGCTACATCCGAACAGGCAGAGGTTTCATCGATGTTACCGATAAAGGCTTAACCGCTCTAGGGGTATCCACAGCTCCAGCTTTCATCCTCCTAAAAGTTTCACCAATAAAACGCATCCATGTTTACGACCAAATCCGTGAACTTGCCGTTTCCAGAGCTTTCCGCATTGCCGGAGAAGTTGACGCCTTAATAATTGTCGAGCGAGAAAATCTGGATGAAATTCTCAAAAAACTCTACAGCATTGATGGAATAGAGGACACCCGCTCCTACGTGACAATCGAAGAAATCAAATAAAAGGAATAGTTGCAGGCGATTTTTCCGTTGGTAAGTTTTCCCCTGTAAAATGAAAAGTCACGGCAAAAGGTATATTTGATACTTAACCATCAAAGACTTAGCCAAAACAGAAGGTTAACATTAAAATGCCGATATTAGACCCAGTAAAAAAGAGCATTGCGCAAAAGCACAGACTTTACATGAAAATCTGCAGGGACTGCGGTGCACGCAACGCTGAAACCGCATTGAAATGTAGAAAGTGCAAGGGTAAAAACTTGCGCTGGAAGAAACGAGAAATAGTAAAGTAACCAATTTTATTTACTGTTATTTTCCTCAGTTCACTTGATTTAGGCATATAACTATTTTGAAAGTAGTTTTGTTGAGTCTACACTGTTTTATTACAATTGAATCGTTTGCCTAAATAGGCAGTTATGCTGCCATTACTAGTTTCCATCTGACAGAACCCCCATGTACGGCAGGATGGAAAAGTCTCAGCTTTAGACAAAGGAATCCTTGCTTCTTCACGTTTGTCTTTGCAGAAATGTGTCCATAAACCAGATTCAGGACATTTCTCGCCAGTGCGATAGAATTTTTTAGCCTTTTCAGTTTGTTTTTCTTTTGGCAATTTAAATCAAGTTAGTATTTTGCATGGGTTAAAATCATAATCTTTTGGTAAAACGTCAACTGCCCACTCAAGCATTGGCTGCTAGTTTAGAGTGCGTTTACAAGTGTTTCCATGTTAAAAACGGTGTTTGCACAGCCATTCTTAATCAATGGAATCGCTTGACCCGCAAGCCCCAACCCATTCAAAAACGGACCAAACATCTTTATTTCTTCTCCACAAGCAACCCCGACGACGCCTTCGTAATGAGTGTTTTTCAAGATTTTTGGAATACATGACCCCCCTGGAACCACGAAAACGTCATATCCTTTTGCTTTGGCCAGGTGGCTGGATTGGTTAACTAAGCAATCTTCAGAACAATGGGAGCATGTGTAAGAGGGTACATCTGGATCAAAAGTGGCTTTACAGCGACTGTCCAAGTATTTTCTTGAGCAGTGAGGCAGGAAAACTGCTCTTTTCTTAGTTTGCAAGAATTTGTTTCTCTCAATCATGTTAACAGCTTGCAAGTCAATAAAATCTTGAAGCAGAACTATCGCGTCGGAAAGATTGAGCCCTGTCGCCTCTTGGATTCTAAACTTTATGATCATTCTTTGAAGCCGATCAAGCAGACTTTTATGCACACCCTTTTGGTAACTTACAGTAGCAATTTCAGTGAATAATACCCGTGGCACTTTTGAGAGGTCGAAAGTAAACTTATAGGGCATGTGATAGCATAGCATTAACGTTGCTTAAAAAAATGTCTGTGTATTTGCTAGATACTACAGGCTATTTCTTCTTCAGATTCAAGCCTAAGAGCTCCCGGATGGCTTTAAGCTCTTCTCGGAGCTGTTTTACTTCCTTTTCAAGGCTATCGGCGTGTGATTCAGCATCTTCACGAATAATTTCCAGGCTGCAGAGCAATTCGGGCTTAGAATCAAACATGTCCAATTGCTGTTGCAGATGAGCTAAATCCTGTTTAAGCGCTACCACGATTGCCCTGAGCTTAACAACCGAATCTTCGATCTTTGGAGCTTGCTGGTTTGCTGTTTCAGATTCAGCCATGCACATAAGCCTTCAAAAATAGAAGTGTTGGTTAGATGCTTATTTGGAACATTAACCGTTCAACAAGTTCCTTGTACCTGTTTCGAATGGTAACCTCAGTTACCTGTGCAATCTCTGCAATTTCCCTCTGAGTTTTCCGCTCACCCGTCAATACTGAAGCAACATAGCTTGCTGCCGCCGCAATTCCTGTTGGCCCTCTCCCAGATGTGAGTTTAAGTTCCTTTGCTGCCGCCAAGATCTTGTGGGCAATTTCTTCAACTTTTCCCTGCATTGTTAGCTGGTTAGAAAACTTCGTAATGTACTGGCTTGGTCTTAGTGGCGGAATTGAGTAGTTTAGTTCTCTGATTAGGAAACGGTAACTTCTGCCAACTTCCTTCTTGTTCACAGTTGAAGCTTGAGCAATCTCATCTAACGTGCGTGGTAAACCGCATTGCCTGCACGCCAAGTAAATTGCTGCTGAGGTCACGCCTTGAATTGACCTGCCACGGATTAAGCGTTCCTTGACTGCTTTACGGTAAATCACAGAGGCTGTTTCAAGAATGTTTTTTGGAAGATTCAAATTATTAGAAATCTTTGTAATTTCTGAAAGCGCAAAAGCCAAGTTACGTTCTGTTGCATCTGAGACTCTAATGCGTCTTTGCCATTTCCTTAAGCGGTAAACCTGCGCTTTCTGCCCAGGGGAAAGACTTTTGCCGTAAATATCTCGGTCATGCCAGTCAATGGTTGTTGATAACCCTTTATCATGAATGGTGTATGTTAGGGGAGCCCCAACTCTGGTTCGCTTTGATCTTTGCTCATCATCAAAAGCTCGCCATTCTGGTCCACGGTCAGCTATTTTCTGCTGTACTACCACGCCGCAGTCCATACATACTATTTCCGCAGCCTCGTAATCGCGCATTAGTCGGGTGCTACCGCATTCAGGACATGATTGTACTTTGGAAGGTTCCTTGGGAGATTGATTTAATTCTTCATCTAACTTGCTGTCTCTACTCATTCATTTGTGCTCCTCTTGGTTTTCGAGAGAAGCAAGTATACTGGTCGATTCAATAGTTTAGTCGGTTCCTTGACAGTCGGTTTAACCACTGCATAAGGACTAGACACTGGACCTATGATATCAAAAACTTTGCCGACAACTTTTAAGTTTTCATCCACAACTTCAGAGCCAATTTTCGGGGATTTTTCTGTCTTAACGATAATGTTTTTGGATGGAGTTAACGCCCGCACCCTGCCCAATTTTTGCAATTGCGCCATTCCCCTCTCGAAAAACATGTAGGAGTCCGTAGAAGCGTATTTAAAGCTTTCTAAAGTGTTTAAAAGCCGACGCTTTAAACAGATGTTTTACAGTCGAAAGATTCTTAAATAAGAAGTGTGGATAAGACTGTGCCTTAAAAGGGTGAGGCCAAGAATATGTCTAAACCATTTTATGTCAAATATGAAGTACCAAAAGAAATCGTAGATGCAGCCTATGAAGCCCTAACCATTGCTTCTAAATCAGGAGTAGTTAGGAAAGGAACTAATGAAGCAACAAAAGCTGTTGAACGATCACAAGCAAAACTTATCGTGATAGCAGAAGATGTTGATCCACCAGAGGTCGTTGCACACCTACCGCTTCTCTGCGAAGAAAGAAAAATCCCATACGTATTCGTCCCAAGCAAAGAACAACTCGGCAAATCCATCGGCATAGACGTCCCATGCGCAGCCGCATGCATACTCCGTGAAGGAGAAGCTGCAGGCTTAATCAAAGAAATCGTCACTCGCATCGACCAGGTTAAACGAGGCTCCCAGTAATGAGCAAAGAAGCAGCTGAAGAACTTATTCCGTCTGAAGTTATCCAAGTCATCGGTCGCACAGGTGTTACAGGCGAAATCACGCAAGTTCGAGTTCGCATTATGGAAGGCAAAGACAAAGGCAGAATCATAACACGCAACGTTAAAGGACCGGTAAGAGTTCAAGATATTCTGATGCTGCGAGAAACTGAGCGAGAAGCAAAGAAAATCACAAGATAAACATAAAGGAGAAAAATTGTCGTGCCAAAAAACCGTAAATGCTCGTTCTGTGGTGCTGATTTTCCAGCTGGCACAGGCATGATGTACGTGAAAAATGACGGCTCAATTCTGTGGTTCGATTCTGGGAAATGTAAGAAAAGCTCATTGCAGTTCAAGCGGGATGCCCGTAAGCTAAAGTGGACCAAGTACTTCGGTAAAGAAGAGAAAGGCAAAGGTTAAAGCAAAGTCTTTTTCAACTTTCAACCTATTTTATTTTTCTTATTCTAGTTCTGACTAAAAGCTTATCTTTATAGTGTTCACTATAACGGGAGGTGCTAAATTGCCCCTGTTCCGTACAAAAAAAGAACCCTTTGAATGGCTAAGCTCAGGCGAGAAAACGATAGACGTCAGAAAAGGCAATCCCAGAAGAGGAGTAACTGCAGTTTATTTGTCAGGGCGAAACGTTCTCAAAAAACAAATATGCAAAACTGAAACGGGAAGGCTAGGAGAAGTTGTGCGATTGGATAATTTTAGGCAAGTTATTCCCTCAGCCAAAACTGTTGAGGATGCCATTACCTATTTTTGCGGACTGTACGGCTCTTGCGAGGGCGTCTTTACGGCATATTATTTTGAGGCTTTGAAAAGTGAAGTTAGTTAGTTTGGAACGGACGAAGTCTTTTTTGCGTATTTTCTTTTCATCGTTATCCTCATTGTTTCTGCGTTTTTAGTAGATTGTTTGTGATAAACGTAACGCTTAAATATTATGCTATGGATAATTCCTCACCCAAAATGAGGAATTAGTAATGGTGAGATTTAGCGGATGTTACACTGCACTTATAACCCCCATGACCCATGATCGCCAAGTCGATTATGACGGTTTAGGTCAACTGGTAGATTTCCAAATAGAAAATGGTGTAAAAGGCATACTCGCTGTGGGCACCACAGGAGAAAGCCCCACCTTAGATTGGAATGAACACAACCACGTAATAAGGCAAGTGTACGAGGTCTCAAGCGAAAAATCCTTAACAATAGCAGGGACAGGAAGCAACTCAACCCAAGAAGCAATGGAAGCAACCCTGCATGCCCAGCACTTAGGCGTAAAAAGTGTCCTACTTGTAGACCCGTACTATAACGGTCCAAGCTCAATGGAGATACGTCGAGAATACATTGAGCCAATCGCCAAGAAATTCCCCGAAGTTCAAGTAATCCCCTACATTATCCCGGGCAGAACAGGAACCCAACTTTTCCCACAAGACTTAGCAATTCTGCATCAACAGTACCCTAACGTGAGCTGTGTTAAGGAGGCAACTGGCGACTTGAAGAATATGGAGTTGACAAGGCAGTTTTGCGGAGAAAACTTTGATATTCTCTCAGGCGACGACGACAAAACCTATACAATGATGATTTCGCCCGATATAGGCGCCAGCGGCGTTATCTCAGTCGTCTCAAACGTTGCCCCAAACGCAATCGTAGACATGGTACATTACTTGCTGGACGGTAACGAGGAAGCCGCCAGCGTAATCGCCCAAGCGCTCCAACCCCTCTTTAGCTTAGTCACAGTGAAAACTCAGGAGCAAACACCCTACGGAGCAGTAGTGTGCAAGGCAAGAAACCCGTTGGCTTACAAGACTTTGATGAATGTGCTTGGAATGCCCTCTGGACCATGCAGGCAACCCTTAGGAAAGATTACTCGTGCTGGTTTAGATGTGGTACTTACAAGTGTGCGCAAAGTTTACGAGGCTAACCCGCAGATTCTTCAGCCAGTTGCAGACTTCTTCAGCGTGGACCTGAAAGAAAGGCTGTACAACGAGAAGTACATTGAGGGACTCTACTATGCTTAAGCTCTGTGTAGCAGGCGCCGGGGGCAGAATGGGCAACGCCATAATCAGTGAAGCCTTGGCAAGAGGGCATCAGATAGTTGGCGCCATCGAAGCACCCAGCAGCCCTTGTATAGGCAAAAACCTTAGAGAACTCGGCATCGCCAATTCCGACACTGCAATTCTATCTTCCGACAGGTTAAGTGAAGCCGTCAAAAACGCAGACGTTTACGTGAGTTTCACTTTGCCAGCCGCCGAAGTTGTAAATATACCAGTCGTCGCAAATGCTCGAAAACGAATAATCCTAGGCACAACCGGGTTTACGCCTCAGCAGAACCAGCAAGTCGTGGTTGCCATGAGCGGCAAAGTTCCAGCCGTGTTCTCGCCAAATTATTCAGTTGGCATTAACATACTCTTTAAGCTTGCAGAATCTTTGAAGGCTTTTCCTAAAGATTACGATTTCAGTCTAAGCGAAATCCACCATACTGGCAAAAAGGATGCTCCAAGCGGTACAGCGAAAAAACTTGAGCAAATCGTCTCGCAGGCACGCGGTTACAGCAAGACCGTTTATGGTAGAGAAGGCATTAGCCTACGACAGCCTGCGGAACTAGAGTCAGTAGCGATGCGTGCAGGCGGGGTGCCAGGCATTCATGACTTAATTGTTGCAGGACCCTACGAGATGCTACGCATAGAGCACACGGCGTTTAGCCGAAACGTGTTTGCGCAAGGCGCAATTTACGCAACTGAGTGGTTAAGTAGGCAAAATGAGCCCAAAATCTTCAGTATGTCGGATGTGCTGGGCTTAACTTAGACCATTAACTTTTTTATCAAGGAAAAACAAGTGAAAAGGGCACAAGGGAGAAACAAACAATGTCGATGAAGCGTAAAGTAGCAATATTGGGTGCAACCGGAGCCGTAGGACAACGGTACATCCAACTTATTCAGGGGCACCCGTGGTTCCAGATTGAGGTGCTTGCTGCTTCAGAGCGGTCAGCAGGTAAAAAATACGGTGAAGCTTGCAACTGGTTAATGGAGACGAATCTGCCAAAAGAAATTGCTGACATGCCAGTAGTAAACGCTGACGTGGAGTCGGTTGAGAAGGCAGGCGATGTTGACTTAGTGTTCTCTTCACTGCCAGGGGATTTAGCTGGACCCGTTGAAACACAATTTGCAGCAATGTACCCAGTGTTTAGCAAAGCCAGTGCTCATCGAATGGAAAAAGACGTCCCACTTATTATTCCAGAAATAAACCCTGACCACGCCGACCTAATCAAAGTTCAGCAAAAGCTCCGCGGCTGGAAAGGCTTCATAACTACCGACCCTAATTGTAGCACCATTCAACTCGCAATAACGCTAAAGCCGCTGATGCAGTTTGGCTTAAAGCAAATAATTGTCACCACCATGCAAGCGCTCAGCGGTGCAGGCTACCCAGGAGTAGCTTCACTAGACATTATTGACAATGTTGTGCCGTTCATTTCAGGTGAGGAGGAAAAAATGGAAGCTGAAGCTCTAAAAATCCTGGGCAACTTCAACGGCAGAGTCGTGCAGAATGCTGATTTCATGCTTAGCGCAAGCTGCAACAGAGTCCAAGTCAAAGATGGACATTTAGAATCCATTTTCATAAAGTTAAACGAGGACCCCACAATAGAGCAGATTGAAGCGGCCTTTGCCAACTTTAGGGGAGAACCACAAAACCTCAAACTCCCATCTGCCCCCATTAATCCAATCATTGTTAGACATGAAAAGAACCGCCCCCAGCCTCGCTTTGACCGTGATGCAGGCTGCGGAATGAGTGTTACTGTGGGCAGGATACGGAAGGATCCGATTATGACTTTCAAGTACATGTGCTTGGGGCATAACACGGTTCGTGGCGCTGCAGGCGGAGGTATTCTCAGCGCGGAACTGTACGTTGCAAAAGGCTTAGCGTAAATTGCCTTGCTATTAACTGTTTGAGTCTGGTGTAAACTGGATGGTTAAGACAAGAAAGCTTCGTGAACCGTTAGAGGACCGAAAAGGCAGCTTATTCTTTGACGGCGTTTCGGCAAAGGATTTAGCAAAGCAGTATGATACGCCTTTGTATGTGGTTAGCGAGAAGCGCATCCGTGACAATTACAATCGCATATTCGATGCCCTAACACGCAACTACAAATACGTCCGAATATACTACGCTGCCAAAGCCAATAGCAATCTAACAGTTCTAAAGATTTTGCAGTCCCAAGGCGCATACTTGGATACGGTTAGCCCTGGAGAAGTCTTTATGGGCTTAATGAGCGGCTACACACCCGACCGCCTTATGTTCACGGGCACAAGTGTACGAAACGACGAGCTCAAATTCCTCGCCCAAGCAAACGTTACCGTAAACATCGATTCACAATCAGAGCTTGACAGACTCCTAAAGATAGCTGTGCCGCCGATTTTGTCTGTGCGGGTTAACCCAGAAGTCGGTGCAGGTCACCATAGCCACTGTATTACGGCTGGTCCAGACTCGAAGTTTGGGCTCTGGGAAGAAGAGACGATTCAGGCTTACGCGATTGCTCAGAGGGCACGAGTGGAACGTTTTGGCATTCACATGCATATTGGTTCAGGCATCCTTGAAATGGAACCCTACGTGGCAGCGGTTGAGAAACTGCTCAGCATCGCCAAGCGGGTGCATGATGAGGTAGGCATAAACTTTGAGTTCATTGATATCGGCGGCGGATTTGGGGTTCCTTACAAGCCAGAGGATAAAGACTTTGATTGGTTAGAGTTCGCCAGCAAAGTGGTAGGGACATTCAAAAGTAAGATTGCAGAGTACGGGTTGGGCAAACCGTTTCTATGCGTTGAACCAGGCAGATATCTTGTCTGTGACGCAAGCATTTTGCTAACTACAGTTAATACTGTTAAAGTTACGCCTGCCAAGAAGTTCGTCGGGGTAGATGCTGGATTTAACACTCTTATTCGCCCCGCAATGTACGGCTCCTATCACTCTATCCTTGTCGCCAACAAGCTCGGAGCAGCGAAAAAGGAAACCTATGATGTGGTCGGTCCAATCTGCGAGTCAGGCGACGCATTAGCCAAAGACCGAGCGCTGCCAGAAATTGCGGAAGGCGATGTGCTGGCCGTTCTCAACGCGGGCGCTTATGGCTATAGCATGAGCTCACAGTACAACTCAAGGCCCCGAGCCGCAGAAGTCATGATTAGGCAGGGAAAACCCGTCATGATTAGAGAGCGAGAGCAGCTTGATACTTTAACAGCTAACCAGAAAATAACTGAGTGACCGGTATGCACTTTTGGAAAATGCATGGTTTAGGCAACGACTATATAGTAATAGACAATCGAGACGAGAAAATCAGCGGCAAGCAGGCGATGGAGCTGGCCAAGAAGCTTTGTGAACGTCGCTTCTCCATTGGGGCAGACGGGCTTCTGCTAGTTTCGGGTTCTAAGGCGGCTGATGTTAAGATGCGGATTTTTAATGCTGATGGCAGCGAAGCGGAAATGTGCGGCAACGGCATCCGGTGCTTTGCTAAGTACTGCTATGAAAATGGCATCGCTAAGAAACCAGAGTTCACAGTTGAAACCCTGTCGGGTGTTAAGCATGTTTGGTTAATGCTCAAAGACAACGAAGTCTTTGCTGTCAAGGTGGATATGGGGGCGCCAAACTGGCAAAGAAACAGCTTACCCATGACGGGCAAGGGCACATGCATCAACGAGGACTTAGAGATCGATGGCGAAAATTTCAAGGTTACATGCCTGTCAATGGGAAATCCTCACTGTGTAATCTTTGTCGACTGCATCGACTGCTTCCCAGTTCAAGAGATCGGCGAAAAAATAGAAAACCACAAGGCGTTCCCGAAGCGGACCAATGTGGGCTTCGTTGAAGTTTTAAACAAAAAAGAGTTGAATGTTCGAGTTTGGGAGCGGGGCTGCGGCGAAACCCTCGCATGTGGCACGGGAACCTGCGCCGCGGTGGCTGCTTCAAACAAGCTGGGATTGGTCGGAAATAAAGTAACCGTTCACGTTTTGGGCGGCGCCTTGCAGGTGGAAGTTGGTGACATTATGTTTTTGATTGGTGCAGCTGAGAAAGTTTTTGAGGGAACGTTGTTCGGAGAGATTTAGTGTGCGGTTTGAATTTGCCAGTAGGATTAATCGGCTGCCTCCTTACTTGTTTGCTGAGATTGAACGACAGATTAAGGAGAAGAAGGCTCAAGGCGTAGATTTGATTTCTCTGAGTATCGGTGATCCTGACCTTCCACCGCCACCATTCGTTACAGAGGCGCTTAGACAAGAGGCGGCAGATCCAAAGAATCATAATTACTCGTTTAGTCAGGGTGAACCAGACTTTCGAGCGGCGGTTGTGGGCTGGTATAAAACGCGGTTTGGCGTTGATCTTGCTCAAGAGCAAGTTGTTGCCCTTTTGGGCTCCAAAGAAGGTATAGCGAACATTGCCCGAGCATTCATTAACCCAGGCGACCGCGTTCTAGTCCCCGACCCAGCCTACCCAGTTTATGCCAACGGCAGCACAATCCTCTGCGACGGCATCCCCGAGTCCCTGCCGTTACTTGAGGAAAACGGATTCCTGCCTGACATAGAGAATATCGACGGACGACACGTGAAAATGATGTTTCTTAATTACCCCAACAACCCAACAGCCTCCACAGTCGACAAAAAAATTCTCAAGCAAACAGTGGATTTTGCCAAAGACAACAACATCATCCTATGCTACGACAACGCCTACTCTGAAGTCACCTACGACAGCTACCGTGCACCCAGCATTCTGGAGGTTGATGGCTCCATGGACGTTGCCATCGAATTTCACTCGCTTTCCAAGACCTTTAACATGACCGGTGACCGCATTGGCTTCGCGGTTGGAAACAAACAGCTTGTGGCAGGGTTAACAAAGGTTAAGTCTCAAATTGATTCGGGACCGCCAGTTTACACCCAGAAAGTCGCCGTTAAAGCCTTAGCCACCTATACAAGCCCAGAAGCCCCAGAATTTCTGCGCAAAAACAACCTAATCCTACAGGAACGCCGTGATTTGCTAGTTGATACTTTGTGCAAAATTGGCTACAAATGCGACAAGCCCAAAGCAACCTTCTACGTTTGGGTTAACTGTAAAGGAGACTCAATGCAATTTGCAAAAAAGCTGCTTGATGTTGGGGTAGCGGTTACTCCTGGTGTTGGCTTTGGCAAATATGGCGAAGGGTTTGCCCGGATAACGTTTACCCAGCCCAAAGAACGCATCATAGAAGCCTGCAACCGAATCGCAGGAGCCCTCTAGTATTTGTTGGCTGCTTTCGCTAGCTAGAGTATAAGCTGTATGCCTTTGCTCTTTTTTGATTGTTGTTTGTTTGTATAATAGAAGTGTAGAAGGGGGGAAGGCAATTTTCTTGCTATAGCCTTGTAACAAAGGCAAGTGAAAAACCTTCAAGTGATTCCTTCGGTGAAATCTTAACCGGGTAAAGCAATTAAGAAACAAAAAGATAAGAAGGTAAAGCTGCTTTATTTTGCAGCTGCTTTTGCTAGTTTCTTTAGGATTTGGTCTTTGGCGATCGTATAAGCGATTGAGTAGTCAAAGAGTCCCTGTGGCTCAGCAGTGGCGCGTTTAATCATTTCGGTTTCGGTTTTGATTTTGAGTTTGCCAATGGCTAATGCACCAATTCCGAAAACGCCTGGCTTGATTTCTTTGCCATCATCGTTTGAGCCTAAACCTTCCACACCCAGCGGCTTGATTGCGTTGATGTCAGCGACGATTTTGCATGAAGCACTAATCTGTGCCTGTGACAAAAGTTGGATTCCACCTGCACCTGCTGAGAGTACAATTTCCGCATCTTTGACAGCGTATGCTGTTTGCTCTGGCTTTGTAACTTCCACTACTTTGACTCTTTGCGCGCCGACTTCAGCGTTGATTTTGTCAGCGACTGCTTGCCCTTTTGCCATTGTTCGGCTGGTGATGGTTACATCTGCTTTTTCAGCGGCGTAGATTCGAGCTGCTGTTTGACCCACAGGTCCTGTGCCTGCGAGGACGGTGACTTTTTTGCCTTCAAGTGAACCGAAACTTTTCTCCATCGCTACTCCGAATGTTTTTGCAACGGCTGCCGCCGCTGTGCTGTATCCGCCTCTTGGGTCAACGATTATGCTGTTTCCCCATGGAGCTGACTTCATGGCTTTCTGCGTTGCTTCAACGACTTTTTCGATCATTTCGAAGTTGCTTCCGTTGATGAACACTTTAGTGTGTTTTGCTCCTTCTGGGCCTCTTGGGAAAAGGAGGTCGAAAACAATTTTTGGGGCTTCAACGTCTGAAACGTTTTCGTACTTGAATATCATTGAGTCTGGAAAAGCATCTATCGCGACTAGCATATCAAATGGACTGCAGTATTTGTCCGTGTCTAGGAAAACAAAAACTGTTTTGAATGTTGGGATTTGTGGTTGTGCCAATTTTTTTACACCTTTAGCTTGTTTGTGATGATGCTCAGTGATTTAAGAATTTTCCAGTTTTTTTCAGGCGCAAGGCTTTTTTTAGACTAATAACAATAGAGCATATTGTTTTTTCGCCGATGCTAGACTTAAAGTTTAGGTTGTATATTTTTCGCCTTCATTTAGAATACGTTCAAGCACCGTGTTAATGTTAACCATGCCCTCATTGGTTTTACCGGAAACAGGCATTAGCAGAAACTTTAAGCCAAGCTTGTTTATCGCCTGCATCATGTTGCGGCTGAATAGGCGTTTTGTGCCTTCAAGTTTGTCTTCAATAGCATCCTCCAAAGCACGGGTGCTAGCTGACCAAGAAGCAATTGCCTCAACATCTTTTTTGGGAATTAAATCGCTTTTGGAGAGTATGTGAAGTTGCGGCTGGAAGAAGCGGTTGTAAACTGCAGCGGAGAGGAACATGTTAGAAACGTAGTTTAAGGGGTTTATTGAGAAGACGGCATCAAAGAGGTAGACGAGTGCTTTGGGTTCTTTGGTTAACTCGTTAACGATATAGGGTCCGCTAGCTCGAAAAGCAAACAACTCCATTTGCCCAGGTGTATCCACTAATACGATGTCGGCGTGGGCTTCTTCTATGTCGCGGGTTAAGTTTTCGATTTCATCAGCAATTAAATCCGCCGCCATAATCGAGGCGCCGTTAGGACCTAAACCGTACTTTTCCATAATGTCGCCGGTGTCAACATAGTTACGCACGTCAACGTCAGGTGAGTAAGGGAGCTTCAATACACCAGGATCCAAATTCACAGTGGCAACATCTTGTTTTGACATTTTGAGCCATTCGCTAAAGGCGGCAGTGAAAAGGGATTTGCCTGAACCAGCGGTTCCAATAACAAATACAAGGGGCAAGTTCTTCGTCTCCTCTCTACGTGTTGATTAATCAGTAGTAATAACCTTTCCTGATCTTTTTACACTGGAATTTTGTTGTAAATAGTATACCTCCTCCCTCCTCCTCTACATGCCGATTTCTGCTTCCAAAAAAGATGACGAGGAGGCTTTGGGTTATTGAAACTTCAGTACTCAGTCAGATAGGTTGCATTTTAGACTTTACTTGGTTAAAGTGTAGGTAGGAATGGGTCTCTGTGGGTTAGGGTTGTGCTATTTGCTCATTGAAGTTCATTGCTAATAGATAGGAGGGGGGTAGCCGTTTGCGGTTCAAATGCGGCTAAAAGACCATCTGTCAACTTATTATATCTCTGAGGATAATAGGCCATTTTGGCTTAACAAATTTGTCAGACCTTCATTCAACGAGAATTGAGGATTGTAGCCTAAGAATTTATTCGCTTTGGATATGTTAGCGTAACTGTGTTTAATGTCTCCTTCTCTTGCTGGAGCCCTAACTATTTCCAGTTCTTTGCCAGTTAATGATAACATTGTTTTCGCCAACTCGTCTATCGTTACTGCTTTACCGGCGCCAATGTTGAAAATTTCGCCGTCAACATCTTTTTCCTCAACCGCTAAAATAATCGCGTTCACAATATCCTGGACATAAACGAAGTCTCTTGTCTGTGACCCATCGCCGTAGATAGTTAACGGAAGCCTTTGCTTGATTCTGTCCATGAATTTAGTGATAACACCACTATATTCGTTTAAGCCTTGCTTTGGTCCATAAACGTTGAAAAATCTTAGAACCACAGATCTAAGCAGATTGCTACTGTTAAGATTTAGGCATTCTTGCTCGGCGACAAGTTTGGATGTTGCATAAGGCGAAATAGGATTAGTTGGATGCTTTTCATCCACAGGCAAATAAACAGTGTTGCCATAAACAGCACAGGAAGATATGAAGACAAACCTTTTGATTTCGTTTTGAACGCTTGACTTTAGCAAATTCTTTGTTCCCCCAATATTCACTTCATTGTTAAACTTGGGGTTCTTAATCGAAAGTGGCACGCTTATTTGAGCTGCAAGATGAATAACTATGTCAACGTTGTCTAGGCACTTGGAAACGAGTGCATTATCTCTGATATCGCCTTCAATAAAATCAACCGATCCATTTTGCAAGAGAGCGGGGTCAATATTAGATATTTTTCCGGTGGAAAGATTGTCAAGGATTTTTATTTTATTGTCGCGTTTGGCAAGTTTTGCAACTAAGTGGCTACCAATAAAACCTGCGCCGCCAGTTACTAGAACCGTTCCGCTGTTCTCATGCACCATATTCACCTATATCAGGAATAACGGGATGAATAATAGATTTATAAACTCTACAGTTTTCTAAGTTCGAAATTAATTTTTAACAATTACAGAAGGCATATTTTCTCTTTTTGGTTGATTTTGGCGTCAGAAAAGACAGGGAATGGGCAGGTTTGGGTTTATGAAGCCTTTAATTTAAGCGGATATGTCGCATTTTAACCTCTTTCTTGCGGTCTAAAGTGAGTAGCCACAAGTTTTTAACTATAAATGCTTTCTTTGGTTTTATGAAAGAAATAGAAGCTAAAATTCTGCAGATCAACAAAGAAAAAATTGAAGCAGCCCTTGCCAGCTTAGGCGCAACAAAGGTTTTCGACGGCGAAATTCAAACATTCTTCTTTGATTTCAAAGACAGCAGTATTGTCAAGGCAAAAAATGTGTTACGCCTAAGAAAAGAACAAGATAAAACAGAGTTATCATTCAAAAAAATTAAAATCACACAAACAGCCAAAGTTGCGGAAGAATACTCTGTTGAAGTTTCTGATTTGGAGATGACGGAAAAAATCCTGGAAAGCCTAGGTTTACAAGTCACTGAAAACATGCAAAAGCTCCGAGTCAGCTACCTGTTAGACAATGGCCGATTTGATATTGACCGTTACTTGGATAAGTATGCTTTTATTCCAGAATTTCTAGAAATAGAGGCGGAAAATGAGAGCGCTATCCACATATTTGCTGGGCTGTTAGGGTTCAAGCCAGAAGACTGCTTGCCATGGTCAACTAATGAATTAATAAGCTATTATTCGCCAAAGAGAAAAAATAAAAAATGAGTTTTTAGGCTGCAGGTTTAGGCGGCTGCTTGGGTTGCTTTCGAGCTGTGGGTGATTTGACAACTTTTGGGGTTGGCTGAGCCTTTTGCGGCATCTTATTTTGAGTATTCCAAGCGGGATATTCACCGTGTTCTTTCTTGAAGCTTTCCAAGAGTTCTTGCTGCGCTGTTTTTGGGTTGTCGCTTAGCATCCAGCTTATAGAGACTTTTTCTATGTAACCGTCATTTAGGATTTTGTTGTGAATTTTTTTGGTTGCTTTCCCGCCGTATCCAGATAGATATCCGCCGAAGATTTTTTTTGTTGGTTTTTTTGATTTACCAATGTAGAGGATATCTGAGGTGGGTTTTCCGGTAAGTGTGTTGTCAGCTAGGATCAAAACGCTGCCTTTGTTGGAGGGAAGGCTGGAAAAGGGCAGTCCTTTTATGGGAACGAATTTTTCGAACCCTTTTTGTTGAAGTGTCAAGGAATTCATAGGTTTTAGTGATTCGATGCAGAATTTAACCTTTCCTATATAGCCTATTTTGGTCTATAGAGTCTATTTACAAACACTTTAATGACAACTTCATACTTCCTATCAAAACTGCAGGTGACTCAGAAATCATGAGTAAAAAAGCACCGCTTTTCAAGTTTGAAAGATTTACAACTCGCAAAGTCAAATGTGCAGAAGCAAGCGATTTTCCAAGGAAGCTCGACCGCTGAGCACAGATTTGCTCTCAAGAAAGAATTTTCAGATTACTTGATAAGGCAGGAAATCAAAATATCTACTGATGACTGCTTATGCCAAAGCGGTTGAAGCTCCTTTAGGCGAAGGCTTATTGTTGACCCAAAAAAACTATTTTGATGGCAATGATACCTTTAGCCAAAAGAGGCAATTAGACAACCCAAATTATTTCTTGAACAGGGAATTAAGCTGGATACGATTCAACGCAAGAGTCTTAGAAGAAGCGCGAGATCGACAGCATCCCCTACTGGAAAGAGTGAAATTTATTGCCATTTGCGGCAGCAATCTTGACGAATTCTTTATGACACGAATTCCTCGCCTCATGAAAAAAATCGTTTCTAAGCCTAAAGAAAAATCAATGGACGGCATGATAGCCACAGAACAGATTGAAGCCACAAGAAAAGAAATTGTTCCACTTATCAAAAACCATGCCGATTGCTTGAGAAACGAAATTCTTCCCGCTCTGGCCGAAGAAAGAATTTATATTTGGAAATTTAACGAACTATTTCAAGAAGATAAAGCGAACTTACGCGAGTTCTTGAAGAAATCCATTCTTCCATTTGTTAAGGTACTAAGAGAAAGCTTTGATGCTTCGGCAATAGGAAACTTGCATATCACACTCTATGTATCAGGCTTTGCCAAAGAAGGTTCTTACTGTCTGGTTGATGTTCCAACAGAAAAGTTTGGAAGACTCATAAGAATCCCTAAAAGCGATTATAGTCTTGAAGCAGAAGATAAAATTGCATATAACTTCGTGTTTCTGGAGGATCTAATTGCAAGCAATTTAAACCTGATTTTTCCCGATGAAAAAAACTTTTCAATATGTAAATTCAGAGTTACAAGAAACGGGGAAATAGGAATTTTAATGGATGAATCTGCGGACTTCCTAAATTTGGTGCAAAAGAGTCTTTCAGCAAGAAAACTTGGATTCCCAAGCAGACTAGAATTCGAAAGGAAGGTTCCTGCAGTTGTTAAAGAAGGGATAGCTACTTCACTCGGTGTGCCTGATTATTTGGTTTACGATTTTGATGGACCACTCGGCCTTGTGGACCTCTGGCAACTGCTTAAAATAAACCGTCCAAACCTCAAAGACAAGAGTTTTTTACCTTCAATTTCTCCATTACTGAAAGGTAACAAGAGACTGTTCACCACAATTTCCAAGCGAGATTTTGTCCTCTACCATCCTTATGATAGCTTTGAAGTAATCGTAAATTTGTTAAAGCAATCGGCAAACGATAGGAATGTTTTGGAAATCAGTATAACAATGTACCGAATGGATCATGATTCTCCGGTTGTTGATGCTTTAATTGAGGCTGCCGAGAAAGGAAAAAAGGTCACTGCAATAGTTGAATTAAAAGCTAAATTCGACGAAGAAAACAACATAATGTTGGTTTCTAAGCTTAGACAAGGTGGAGTAAATGCGGTTTACAATTTTCCAAAATTTAAGGTCCATGCAAAGTTGTGTCTAATTGTTAGAAAAGAAAAAGATAAAATTGCAAGATACTGCCACATTGGATCAGGCAATTATAATTCGGCGACCGCGAAAATATATGCCGACATAGGTTATCTTACTGCCAATCCTGAAGTGGGAAAAGAACTAAGCGATTTATTTCACATAATTATTAATGGGCTGCAACAGAAAGAGTTCAACCATCTACTTAGTAGCCCCAAAAACACTTAAGCAAGAAATCTTAAGGCGCATCGATAGAGAGATAAGTTTCCATAAGAAAACAGGAAGAGGCTACATGGCCTTTAAACTTAACAATCTAGAAGAAACAGAAATAATTCAAGCCCTCTACAAAGCGTCTATGGCAGGAATCAAGATTGACCTGAACGTTAGAGGGTTATGTTGCTTAAAACCCGGAATAAAAGGAATAAGTGAGAATATTTCTGTGAGATCTATAGTTGGGCGCTTTCTTGAACATGCTAGGATTTATTATTTCCAAGATGGAAGAGAACCAGATGTGCTCGTAGGTAGTTCGGACATGATGTTTAGAAATCTGAACGAAAGAATAGAGGTACTTCTATCGGTGCCGGACATGTACCTACGCGATGCTATACTTGAAGACATGTTAAAAATCCATCTGCAAGATAACGTTAAAGCCCGTCAACTTTTGCCCGACGGCACCTATGTAAGGGTCACACCAAAACCAGAAGAAAAAAACTTGAACTCTCAAGCTTGGCTAATTGAGAACAGAGGTATCTGGAATGAACGCCCCGGCTAAACCTCAAAAATGCCAAAGCGACACAAGCTATTGCAAATTCGGTTCCGAAACACTCGCGAAACTTCTAGAAGGCTTTCAAGAAAACATCGATGGCGCGATAAGAAATGAGGACGTTGAATGCATCCATAAAACTCGTGTCTCGACTCGCAGGTTCAGAGCCGCCCTTCCCCTCTTCAAAGGTTGTTTTCCTTCGAAGGAATTCAAGAGATGGTTAACCGAAATAAAGAAAGGCACTTGCCTCCTTGCAGATGCACGCGACCTTGATGTTCAAATATCCTTCATGGAGCAATACATGAAGAAGATTGACCAAGCCGAAAAACCTTGCCTCAATTTGCTTCTAAAGGATCGTAAGAACCAAAGAAAAAGCGTTCAAGGGTCTGTTGCCCGCGGATTGAAAAACCTAAAAGCATCCGACATTTTAGAGGACATCCGCAGTTTTTGCGATCAAACTATTGCAGAGCAGCCAAACGTTGTTTTTGACCCCAATCAGGTGCTGGAAAAAGCATTTTGGCACATATCGCGTAGGCTTGATGATTTCTTGTCGATGGAAAAATATGTTTATTTGGAAAATGAAAAGCTGAAACATCATGAAACCCGAATTTATGCAAAAAAACTTCGCTATACCATAGAAATTTTCGCGCCCTTATTCAAGAACAATCTTTCTTCAGAGATAGAAACCATAAAGACTTATCAGGACACGCTTGGCGAAATGCATGACTGCGACGTCTGGTTAGACTACATCCCAAAGTTCATAGGTGCAACTGAAACTAAAGGAACTAAAAAATTTGATGTGAAAACATTTGAGCAGACATTTTCCAAATTTTTGTCCTATATAACGGAAAAGAGAAAACAAAATTATAATCGGTTTGTTCACTTTTGGAAAGAAAATAAAAAGAGTGGTTTCTTTGGCAATCTTAGAGAGATTTCCAAAGCCGGGTTGACTTTAGCTGAGGAAAAAACAAAGCATCTTATTGAAAATCCCGATGTTAGGATTGCTGTTTTGTCTGATGTTCACGCTAATTTGCATGCTTTAAAGAAGGCGCTCGAAAATGCAGAGGAACGTGGAGTGAACGTGTTTGTTAATGCTGGCGATTCAATTGGGTTCGGTCCATTCCCAAACGAAACGGTCGAGTTGTTATGTGAAAAAAGGGTTCTTAGCATTTTGGGCAATTATGATCTTGAAGTTATTGAGGGTAAAGCCAAAGCTAATGGTGAGAAAAAATTAGCTTTAAAATTTGCCAGAAAAGAACTGTCAAAGTCATGCGAATGCTATTTGTCTTCTTTACCCCGAGAGTTAAGGCTCGAGGCTGCAGGCAAAAAACTGTTTGTCACACATGGCAGTCCTGAGTCTATTGAAGAACATATTTACCACGACACCCCAGTAGAGCGGTTGAAATCTCTTGCGAACGACGCCAAAGCTGATGTGATAGTTATTGGGCACTCTCATGAACAATTCTGGAAAGAGGCAAACGGAACATGCTTTGTGAACCCAGGAAGCGTAGGAAGACCGAGCGATGGAAACCCCCAGACTGCTTATGCAATTTTTAGTTTTAATCCGTTCAAAGTTGAGTTAATCAGATTAGACTACGACGTTGAGGCGGCGGCTGAAGCTTTAAGAAAAAAAGGATTGCCTGAAAGTTTTGCTCAAATGCTGTTACACGGCGTGTCACTCGATATGATAATCGAGGAAGACCAAACGAAACAGGAGAATATGGAGTCTAAGTGTCGTGAAATCGTTGGGGCGTCTGAAAGGATAGCCCAAAAATATTGGCCTGACACCGAACACTACTCGCAAGTAACCAAACTTGCGTTGAAATTATTCGACGGCCTATGTAGGGTACACCAGTTGGGTAAACGCGAACGTTGCTGGCTTGAATGCTCCGCAGTATTACATGATGTCGGTTTATCCAAATCTGGGGGCAGTCATCACAAAAAGTCAGCCAAGCTAATTCTTAATGATACCCAGTTACCGTTTACCTCTGGGGAAAGACGAATAATAGCTAGCATTGCAAGGTATCACCGCAAAGGATTACCTAAACAAAACCATTACAACCTTGCAGCATTAGACCAGCCAACTGTTCATAAAGTTAAGCTATTGGCAGCTCTTCTTCGAGTTGCCGACGCTTTAGATTATACTCATCAATCGAACGTTAAGAGTTTAACAGTTAGAGTTGGCACCAAACGGATTATGGCCGAATGCTTAGCGGAATCTGAGTCAGTGTTGGAAGAGCAGGCTTTTAATAAGAAGAAGGATTTGTTTGAAAAGGTCTTCGGGGAGAAATTGGTGCTTTTATGGAAGAAACAGTGAAGACCGTGGAGCAAGTCATTGGGTTTGTCGATATTGGAACAAATGCAGTGCGTCTTTTAGTGGTGAGAATAAATCCCAATTTCTCATACACAATTGTTAGCCAAGAAAAAGAAGTTGTAAGACTAGGCGAAGCTGAATTCAAAACCAACACCCTTCAAGAAGAAGCTATGGAACGCACTATTTTTGTATGCGGAAAATTTGCTGATCTCGCAAAAACTTATGGCGCCAAGGAAATAATTGCCGTTGGAACCTCAGCTATTCGAGAAGCACGGAACAAATTGGAGTTTCTTCAAAAACTTTTCCTTGAGACAGGGCTTAACGTTCATGTGATCACCGGACAAGAGGAAGCCCGTTTAATCTGGCTCGGCGTCTCGAGTGGAACAGACATTGGGGAAGAAAAAGCCATTTTTCTAGATTTAGGCGGAGGCAGCACCGAAATCGCCATCGGAAATCAGCACGAATGCTTCTATGTGAATAGTCTAAGGTTGGGGGCAATCAGGTTAACAACCAAGTTCATCGGCGAAGGCTGGACAGGCCATATAAGATATGGAATCTATAAGAAAATTAAAAATTACGCATGCAGCAAAGTACACGAAGTTAAACCGAGAGTTTTACAGTACGGCGCCAGATTGGCGTGGGGTTCTTCAGGCACAGTCATAAACTTGGCGGAAATTGCTTGTAAACTGCTTAAGAAAAACGGCAATGGAACCGTTCTGACGTTATCAAGAAAGAACCTGAAAAAGGTAGCGTCCATCCTTTGCGCCTTGTCTTTGGAAGAGAGAAAAAAACTACCGGCTATCAATCCTGACCGAGCGGACATCATAGTTGCTGGAGCAGCCATAATTGAGGCAGTGATGGAAGAGTTCGGACTAGAAGAAATCGTAATTAGTCATAGAGAACTGCGCGACGGATTGCTAGTTGACTACTTGTCGAATTTTGAGGGCTTTCGAGAACTGCAGAGAGCACCTACGAGAAACAGAAGCGTTTTGCACTTAGGTAGATCTTGCAATTTTGACGAGAAACATTCCGAAACTGTAGCTTCTTTAGCATTACAGCTTTTTGATAGCGCTAAACAAATTGGGTTACATAATTTGGGTGAAGAAGAAAAAGAGCTTTTGAAACATGCGGCGATTTTGCATGACGTCGGAGATTTTCTTTCTTTTAATGATCATCATCTTCACTCACACTACATCATCAGCAACGCTGAGCTTCTTGGCTTTAACACGGAAGAAATCCAAATAATGGCGAATATTGCGCGTTTTCACCGAAAGAAATTACCTTCCAAAAAAGCCATGAAAAATTTGGGATTGGATGAAAAAACCAAAGAAGCGATTGTTATTCTTTCAACTTTTCTGAGATTTGCGGAAAAGCTTGATCGAAGCCACTGCGGACTTGTCAAGAAAGCGGTATTTATAAAAAACAGCAAGGATCATGTGCTGCTCATCTTCTATTCAGATTCTGATTGCAGCTTTGAAGAGTGGAGCATCGTTCAGAATCGGCAGGCATTCTATGAAGCCTTTAAAACGCAACTAGACGTTCGATGCATAGTTACACCAGGCATATAACACGACCCTTATTCTTTTTCCAGCTCAGCCTTAGCCGTCTTCAAAGACTCACATTGCTCTTTAGTCAGAACTGGATACTTCAAATTAAGCTTCTTGATTTGTGACACAATAATCTCAGAAACCGATGCATGCGTCACCCATTTCTTATCAGCAGGAATAACATACCAAGGCGCCCATTCAGAACTTGTTTCATTAAGCATCTCCTCGTATGCGTCCATATAATCCTTCCATTTTTGGCGCTCCAAAAGATCTGAGAACGAAAACTTCCATTGCTTAGCAGGATCATCAAGACGTTTAAGCAACCGCTGTTTCTGCTCCTTTTTTGAAACGTTAAGGAAGAATTTCAGCACTATAGTGCCATTGCGAACCAAGTGACGTTCAAACATGTTAATGTCTTCGTATCGTCGTTCCCAAAAGTTTTTTCCTTGTACGTCTACGGGCAACTTTTGCTCCTGCAAAAATTCAGGCCGAACCTTAACGATGAGCACGTCCTCGTAGTATGAACGATTAAAAATTCCTATCTGTCCTTTTTCAGGAAGAGCCTTTGTGTGCCGCCAGAGAAAATCGTGGGCTAATTCTCCTGTAGAAGGAGTTTTGAAGCTTGTAACTTGGCATCCTTGAGGGTTAACTCCCGACATCACATGTCCGATTGCACTGTCCTTTCCCGCTGCATCCATGCCCTGCAGAATAATCAACAACGCATACGTGCTGTTTGCCCAGAACAATTCTTGCATGTCAATTAGTTTTTGTGTGTTTTCCTTGAGCAGAGCGGTGGCATGATCTTTTACTGCTTTTTTACTTTCTTTGTCTTCCTGGTTTTTTGCCCATTTTGGAATCCAACTTGAATTGTAATCTTTCAAGTATGTCTTTTTGCCAAGAGATACCTTGAAATCTTCTTCTGCCGATTGCATACCAAAACGTCCTAGTTGAAAGTGTTTTTTGCAGCTTATTAATAGCTACGGAGCTTGTGCCTTTGAATTATGCCTTGATGTCTGCTGATTTTCCTTTAATGCAGTAATACATTTGGTCTAGCGAGTACTTTTTGAAAACGTCACAATTGGGGCATAAGCAGCCAGAAGCTTTAGCTTGTTCTTTGGCTTTCCCTCTGGCGCAGAAAACATTGCTTGTAAAGTATGATTTCTTGTATGTAGGGCAGGTAGGGCATAAGCAGAGTTTAGCATTCTCTTCATTGTCCGAAACTGGATTACCCAAAACATCACCAGAAAAACATTCTTGTAATCGGCTAATAATAGTATGTTGTTGCTTTTAAGCAACCACAAGGAAGCGCTAAATGGCAGGTCTTTTCGCCAAGAATTAACTCAACATACGATGTGAAGAGTTAACATTCTTGTTTCTGTCCGCATTCAGGGCAGAAATTTGCTCTGACTGGAATTTGGGTTTTGCATTTTGGACAAATCTTTAGCAGAATCGGCTGGTGAAGTGGTATGCCGCAGATGTTGCAGTAATTAGAGTAAGAAGGCACTTGTGAACCGCAGTTTTGGCACTCCGCGTATTGCATGGTTGAGTAGGATGGGACTGGAACCATGATGAAAGCAGATAAAATGATTCAACACCACCAAAATATGATAGACAGCTGCTCTTTTGTCTTTTCCCAAAAATAGGAAACATGGCGAAAATGTATGGTGCGGTCACCGGGATTTGAACCCGGGTTGTCAGGTTGGGAACCTGATGTCCTAACCAAGCTAGACTACGACCGCAAACGCAGTTTTGGTTCAGAATTGTTTTTGTTAATCTCGCATAAATATTTTGAGTCTCAAACAAATAGGTGAAATTACCTCGAAACATTGTTTTACGAATTTTTGCTAGCCAAGTAAGCATAATCGTTATCTCTAACATCCTAGAAAGAATACCGAGGAGAAAGTTCAGCTTGCCTAAAAATTACACTTACACTGACGCAGGCGTAAACCGTCAACAAAGAATCGAATCCAAAAAAGCCCTAAAAAACCTGCAAGAAACATACAGGTTCAGTGGTTTTGGCGGTGTTATGCATCTGCCTTACGGCAACATTTTTCCTATTTCAGAAAACATGTTTTTGGATCTTGTCATTGAAGGTGTGGGCACCAAAGTCCTTCTTGCAGAGTTAGCCCAGAAATATGACACCATAGGCGTTGATGCTGTTGCTATGGCTGTTAATGATGTTATTCGTTCAGGAGCCAAGCCGATTGCAATAGCGGACAACATTCATGCACAGGAAAGTAACCCTGAGCTTGTCAAGGAGTGGCTAAAGGGCATCATGCAAGGCGCTGCTGATTCCGAATGCCCTGTTACTGGCGGTGAAACAGGCGATGTTGCTGAAATAATTAAGGGAATAACGGAAAAAGCAGGTTTTGACATGGTTGTTGCCTCCGTGGGACAAGTTGAGAAGCAAGAAATCATAAAAGGAGAAGGCATCAAACCAGGCGACCCTATTATAGGCTTGGCCAGCAGCGGACTACACAGCAACGGCATAACACTGGCTAGAAAGATTCTATTCAAGCAATGGGGGGGAAAATACGAGCCAAACGATATCCCAGAAGGCTTAAGCAGAGAAGTTGTTCTTGAAGCTCTTGAGCCAACAAAAATCTACGTCAAACCGTTGCTCAAACTCGCACGAGAGGTTAAGGTTAAAGCTGCAGTGCACATAACAGGCGACGCCTACATGAAGTTCAAGAATCTTGCCAATTACTCGCCAGGCATCGGTTTTGAATTTAATAATTTCAATCCCCAACCAATCTTCGGGTTAATCCAAAGGACAGCAACTGAATTAGGGTTCCAAATTTTAGATGAGGAAATGTTTAAAACTTTTAACATGGGTTGGGGTTTTGGCATAATCGTTGACAAGACAGAGATTGATAAAGCTATGAATACGCTTGAACAGGACAGCGTTAACCCTGAAAGAATCGGCAAAGTCACAGATATGAAAACCGTGAAGATAGTTTATAAAAACAAAACAATGGTTTTAACTTAAGTTTTGCCTTTTTTATGGCGAAAGCGTTTAAATCCCAAAGCCATAATTTATGGGCTTTATGCAATACCGCGCCAAAATTGAAGTCAGCCTTAAACCAGGACACAGCAACCCTGAAGGCGAAACCACAGCCCGTTTACTCAAAGAACTCGGCTACAAAGTAGAAACCGTAGACGTCAGCAAACTCTACAGTGTCATTTTGGAGGCTTCTACGCCAAAGGAAGCCAAGGCAAAGGCAGAAGAGATGAGCAAGCGTCTTTTGGCAAACCCAACTAAAGACAATTACAGCATAAGCGTTGAGGAGCAATGAACGCTAGCCTCTATTTCCACCGCAAAGCAGACTACAGCCTCTACGAAGTTGCCCTCGCAAAAGCAAACGATGCACAGCTAATGGAAATCAGCAATGAACTCGCGCTTGGTTTGAATCTTGATGAGCTGAAAAGCATTCAAGCCTACTTCAAAGCAGAGGGGAGAAACCCAACAGATGTGGAATTGCAAACAATCAGCCAAACATGGTCAGAACACTGCTGCCACAAAACCTTCAAAGGCAAAATAGTCTTGGATGGCGAAGAAATAGACAGCCTCTTCAAAACCTATATTGCAAAAGCAACCAAAGAAATCAAGGCGCCATGGTGCTTTAGCGTCTTTGAAGATAACGCTGGAATAGTCAAATTTGACAAGGGCTATGGAATTGCAGCCAAAGTGGAAACGCACAACCATCCCTCAGCAGTGGAGCCTTTTGGCGGCGCAGCAACAGGCGTTGGGGGCGTAATCAGGGATATTTTAGGTGTCTGGGCTGACCCAATCGCGTGCACGGACGTTTTAGGCTTCGGACCGCTCGATTACGATTACAATAAGCTACCTGCAGGAGTCAAACATCCCAAGTATGTTTACATGGGCGTCACTGCGGGCATCAGTGCTTACGGAAACAACATGGGCATTCCAACCGTTAACGGAGCAATTTACTTTGACCAAAGCTACACAGGTAACGTCACCGTATACTGCGGCTGCATTGGACTCTTGCCCCTTAGAAAGTTTACGAAAAATGCCGAAGTCGGCCACCTCGTCGTGATGGCAGGTGGCAAAACAGGACGCGACGGCATCCACGGCGTAACCTTTGCATCCGCCGAACTCACCGAGAAATCCGAGGAAATCTCGCGACCAGCCGTCCAAATTGCCGACCCCATTGAAGAAGAGAAAGTCAAACGGGCCATTATGGAAATTCGCGACTTGCAATTGGGATCAGCTATAACAGACCTTGGCGGCGGAGGATTATCCTCAGCCATCGGCGAAACTGCGGAGCGTTTCGACTGTGGAATCACCATTGACTTGGGAAAGGTGCCGCTGAAGTATCAGGGGTTGGCGCCATGGGAAATCTACCTGTCCGAATCCCAAGAACGCATGCTAATCACTGTCCCACCAGAAAACTTGGAGCGGGTTATGGCGGTTTTTGAAAAAGAAGACGTGCAAGCCACAGCAATTGGTACACTCATCGCCGAGAGGCGCCTGCAACTGACTTACAATGGTGAAACAGTCTCGGACATAGACATGACCTTCTTGTTTAACCCATGTAAATGCACCAAAGTTGCTACTATCGAAAACTTGAACCTGACGGAACCCGAGTTTGCGGAACCAGAAGACCTAACTGAAACCTTGTTGCAACTACTTGCGGCACCCAACATCGCCAGCAAAGAAAGCGTCATACGCACCTACGACCACGAAGTCAAGGGCAATACCACTCTAAAGCCACTGCAGGGCGAATACGCTGGACCAAACGATGCCGCTGTACTAAAACCACTGGATGATTCGCTTAAAGGCTTAGTGATTTCATGCGGAATGAACCCGAATTACGGCAAAATCGACACTTACTGGATGGCGGCTTCAGCCATAGACGAAGCCATACGCAACAACATCGCGGTTGGCGGAAGAAGAATCGCATTACTCGACAACTTTACGTGGGGCAACCCAGAAAAACCAGAACGCCTCGGCTCGCTGGTAAGGGCTTGCCAAGCATGCTACGACGTAGCAACCACCTTCAGAACCCCGTTCATTTCTGGTAAAGACAGCCTCTACAACGAGTCCCCGCTCGGACCAGTTACGCCGACACTGCTCATTACGGCAGTGGGAATCGTTCCAGACCTAAGTTTAATTGTGTCGGTAGACCTGAAAGCGCCCGGCAACCTCGTCTACATAATCGGCGAAACCTACCCTGAACTGGGCGGCTCAGAATACTACAAACTCAAAGGCTACTTAGGCAAATCCGTGCCCAAACTGCATGCAACCAAGGCAAGAAAAGCGTACTATAACCTAACGAAAGCCATGGGCGAAGGCATCGTCAAATCATGCCATGACCTCTCCGAGGGCGGGTTGGCGGTGGCGGCGGCAGAAATGGCGTTCGCAAGCGACTACGGCTTAGAACTCGACCTCAAAAAAGTGCCAACCAAAGACTTGACACGCAACGATTTTGTGTTGTTCTCTGAATCCAACAGCCGCTTCCTCATAGAAATCGCAGAAAAAGACAAGGCAGACTTTGAGAAGCTAATGAGAAAAAGTTGTTCACTAATCGGCAAAGTGACCAAGGAGCAGAAACTACTTATCCACGGCTTAAACGGCAAGGTCGTCGTTGATGCTTCGCTTGAAACGCTTCGGCGTAGCTGGAAGAAAACCCTGAGCCCAGAGGAGACAATCAAATGAACACAGAAGACATCAAAGTCTGCGTCATGCGTGTTGGTGGAACTAACTGTGACGCTGAAACCCAGCGTGCCTTCCAAGAATTAGGCGTGCAGGCAGAAACGGTCCACGTTAACGATTTGATTAAACGCCACAACCTGCTGGATTACAACGTGCTGGTTTTTCCAGGCGGCTTCTCATTCGGCGACTACGTACGTTCAGGCGTCATCTTCGCGAGACATCTCGATGCAAAACTAGGCAAAGAAATGAAAGCATTCATCGATGAAGGCAGACCGATCTTAGGCATATGCAACGGCTTCCAAATCCTTGTCGAATACGGTCTATTGCCAGGTTTTGAGGGCATAAGCGCATACCCCGAAGCCACATTAACAACTAATGAGCCTGCAGGCTTCAAGTGTGAATGGGTTTACCTTAAGCAAGAGAACAGGGGCAAATGCATTTTTACAAAAAAAATCCCCGCGGGAAAAGTCATCAGATTACCCATCGCACACGGCGAAGGGCGTTTGCTGTTTCCAAAGGAAAAGGAACAGGCACTGCTAAAGAAGCTAATCGATGAAGATATGTTGGTTTTCCGTTACTGCACAAGTGACGGCAAAGTTGCCGATGGAAAGTATCCTGTGAGCCCGAACGGGTCATTCTACGACATCGCAGGCATCTGCAACAGGGAAGGAAACATCTTCGGTTTAATGCCCCACCCCGAGAGGGCGATGTACTGGTGGCAACAACCCGACTACACATGTCAACAACAAATGAGCCAATACGGCGATGGAAAACTAATCTTCCAAAGCATCATCGACAACTTAACCAAAAAATGTCGCTAAATCTTCAGCACGGGGCAAACCCGCTCGGGCACCCATTTGCATAATGCATCGTGAAGCCACAAAATTGCCCAGTTGACCGCACTCTTCGAGATCTTTGCTGTTGATTAAACCATAAAGGAAGCCAGCGCAGAAAGCGTCCCCAGCCCCTGTTGTGTCGACCGCTTTTACTTTGAAGGGCGCGATTCTTAGACGCTCGTTTCCATCGGTAACGTAGCATCCGTTGTTGCCAAGCTTCACTGCAACAATTTTAACGCCCATCTCAATCATCAAGTCTGCGCCTTTGCAGTAATCGGATTCTTCGGTTAAAAGTTCGAGTTCACCGGCGTTAGGCATCAAAACATGCGAGCGCCTGATAATTGGCTCTATAGCTGAGAACCCTTTTTGGGCGTAAACTGAGCCAGGGTCAAAGCTTATCTTGACATCCGTGGGAAGTGAGCCTATGAAGCTTTTTTTGAGAACGGAACGAATTTTCTCCTACAAACGATGTCAAATGCAGAAATTTCGTTTGAGAAACGTAATCCGCTTTGAGTTCTCGAGATTCAATTGTGTCATTGACGCCTGAGTTGATGTATAGGGCTCTTGCGCCTTTCTTGTCCACGAAACCGAGCACCGAGCCGCTTTTGCCCTTAGGTGCCTCAATGATGCCTTTCGTGTCAACACCTTCGGTTTTGAAGCATTCGATTTGAAGTTTGCCCTCATGGTCACCTGCGACTTTTCCTATGAACCCAACTTTGCAGCCTAACCTTGCTAGTGCCACAGTGGTGTTAGCAGCTGATCCTCCGCATGCCTCAGTGTAATCCTGAATGAAACTTTCTTCTTCGGCGCCTGCAAGCCTATCAACCTTGAACAAGGTATCAACGTTTAATGCGCCAAAACCTACAAAGTCAAATTTAGTCACTCAAACAACTCCCGCAACAATATCTTGTATTTTCCTAATTTACCGCCATAATTCCCAGCAGAAACCTTCACGACCCCATCAATTCCGAGTACCGCTTCTATCCCAACTTTGGTGGCTTCTTTAACAACATCTAAAGATACCCCGTTATAAACTATTTCAGCGATGTAACCGACGCCTTCCGGAACAAGAGATTCTTTGCCAAGTTGTTTCTTGAGCGAGGGACAATAGAGGTGGTTTGTTGTTGGTCCGATTTTTGGGAAGTGGGTTTCGGGCTTGCTACCTGCTGAGCACACATCAAACGGAGCCACAACCCCGCCGATAGTATTCATTGCCTCTAAAGCTTTTTCACTCGCCTTCTTTAGGACTTGTTTGGTTTTGCACATAATCCAGAAGTTGCCGCCCATAACGCCTCGAGCGTAGCCCAACTGGCGCTCAATAATAAAGTCTGGAACCATCAACGGTACAACGATTACTTCCCTACCAAAGCGTTTCTCTACCCATTCATATCCGTCGCCGCAGTGTCCCACGGTTTCCATAATGTCCAACTTGCCTTCGGAGTTTGGCAGGTCGTCGTAGACGGCGGTGAAAGGTTTGACGAGGATATCTTGGCGGATTCGGTATGAGAGTTCGGTTTCGAACTTTTTGAGTGATTGCTCGAATGTTTTGTTGGGGTTTATTTCGCCCCAGAACTGCAAAATTGCGCCTTCACGGTTGTCAGGGGTTTCTTTTGGGCTGAGATATCGCTCCACGCCGCCCTCGGTTCTGCCAATGACAACTGACGGTGTTGCCGTGGAATCCTCAGCCGCCTTGCGCAGGGTTTCCTGGTCGTCGGCAGTTATGATTACTCTGCAGTAAATGCCTGTGAACGCTTCAGCAAACGTATCCTCAATTGACGCCCTACTCATTTACCCAAGTCTCCCTACAGCTACTCCCCTAACTTTTTTTCGGAACTCACTGCTTTCTTTTATCAACGCTTCCATATTTTGGGCTGTCACTATTTGAGCTTTAGGCAAGTCGTTTGGGTATAAGCTTGAGAGCTGCTTTATCAAGGCGGGGTCTGCGCCGCTTTCGTTAAGCCCTTCTATGCTCCAAGTTTGTAGAACGCTGGTTGTTTTTTCTTTCCCAAACCTACAGAACAAGTCAGCTATTACAGCAGTGATAAGGTTGCTCTCGGAAAGCACGGCTATTTCAGCGTTTTTAACCGCATAGCCGTTGCCGTTAAAGGAAACTGTTAAGCCTCCGTTAGCACGGACCAGTTGGAAAGCTTCTATGTCGGTTATGCTGTCGCCCACATACATTGTATCCGACAGTTGCGCATTCAAATGTTGGGTAGCATGTCGGATTGACCGAGCCTTTTGCTCACCTCCAACGGTGACTACGTCGATTAAGAATTTGCCAACAAACATCTTGGGGATTAAATTCCAGAAAATTTCATCCAATCGAGTAATAACCGCTTGGTCACCAGCCGATAAATCCTCAATGCCTGTTGCACCTGTCGGAATTCCAACTGTCTGCATTTGAGCAATTTCCTGGGCTATCTCCCTTAATCGGTCTTTTTCCTGCGGGGTGATTGGGCACTTGTCTACGCTGACTTTAGTGCAGTAAGTGTTTTTATAAGGAAAATCCACGGCTTTGCAAAGGGCTTTGATGTAGTGTTGGTAGCTGGTGCTGACGATGAATGAGTTGGCTATGGCTTGTACATGTCGGAGGGTGGTTTGGCTGTTGGCGATTAGGATGATGTTTTTTGCTGAAAACTCTTCCATCTGTTTATCAGTGATGCCGTAAGCTTTGAAAAAAGGCAAAATAAGCTTAAGTGTGCTCCCAGCATTGTAGCCGGGCTTGTGCAAAACATCAGCGAGAACATCATCATATTTGCTGATGTTTGTGAAGAGTTTGTCGCCGTTTGGAATAAAATTTGCTGCTAACTCGAAAGCGTTGTCGTTTTTTGAGATTGGCCCCTCGCAGTCAAAGATGAAGACGCTCTTCACGCCTTGCCCCTCAAACTTTCCATATGCTTGATAGCTTTGGCGATATGCTGCTTCGAGGCAACGTCTGTTCGGTTCCATAAACCTCCTCCAGTGATGACTTGGGCCCCTTCTTGGCTGATTTGGCGTGCTTCCTCAATACTGCCGCCTATGCCAAGGATTCCGACAGCGCGGGATTTGAGCGCGTAATTTTTGCCGTCTTTTACCTCCATTGACCCGGGGTAAATTCGGATTTTGCCGCCGTATTTTTTGGTTAATGCTTGAGCTTTAGAGAGGTCAACAGGAGTATTAGCCGCTGCTTTGTCCACTTGATCAGGGTGCACGTCTGCGTAACCGCCATAGTCGGACGGAACCTTATAGGTTAAGACAGAGGCAGCCTTTTCCATTTTGACGCCGATCAAGTTGCCCTCAATCATGCTAAAACACACATCAACAAAGTCATCCTTAATCAGCGCAAGCAAGTTGATGATTTCTGGGTCACCTGGACGACTGTTATTCTCCAAAACCTTAATGCCCCTACCAGTATGCATGAACGCAAGGTAAAGTGGCACGCCACGCAGTGCCGTGGTGTCTTTGATTTTGCTGCTCCAGCCGTTGAAGATTCTGTTTGCTAATGCAAGCTCTTCTTCGCGGTCAGCCTCGGTTAGGAAGGGCAATGTATCGCCTGCGTCTTTGTATGAGCCCATTCCGCCTGTGTTTGGACCTTTATCGTCATCGAAGGCGCGCTTGTAATCCCTTGTGTCTGGGAGGGGTATGAAGTGTTTGCCGTCGCAGAAAGCCATAAAGCTTGATTCTTCACCGTCAATTTTCTCCTCGATTATGACTGAACCATACTTGAAGTTGGACATGAAGTGCTCAAAAAGCTGTTCTCGGTTGGCAAAGTGGTCTCCCCAGACTCCTACGCCCTTGCCCAGGGCAGGCTTGTCAGGTTTTACAACAGCCTGATTGTTGAGTTCGTCTAGCCAACGATAAACAGAACTTTTGACTTGGTCTTCGTCCTTGTAATCGGCTGGGTTAAAAACTTTGAAGCGCGGATTAGCTTCAGATGCAATCTCAGCAAAAAGCTCTCGTTGCTCAACCTTACTCAGTTCAATGGCGAATTGTTGCTTGGGGCAGATAACTGGTATTCCTGTACGTTTTTCTACCTGATCGCGAATGCCTTCAATTATGGGTTTTTCGGAGCCGACCAGGGTAAAATCGATTTTGTTCTTGTTTGCCTCTGCAAACTTGGCGATTTCCGTAACGTCAAGGCTTGGGACAACAAGGTGTTTTGCGGCCTTCTCTGCGTTGAAAGGATTGCGCTGCTTATCAGCAATGTACAGTTCAACCTGGTACTTTGTGCTTTGCAAAAGCGCGTCAACCATAGCGACTTCTCGTGCCCCATAAGAAACAACTAGTACACCTATCTTCTCCATCCAACCACCGTTAACGCAATAGGACTGTCGAGCCTTGCTTAATTTGCTTTACGCACGGCGCTATGGTTGAACTTCTTCCGATTCATAGATTCTTGATTTTTCTTGATAACCAGCTAAGAATCTTTGTTTCATCAATTCCGCCATTTTTTGTGCACAAGGGGTTGGGTACTCGCCGTTGATGCATGCTAAGCAAAGCTGGTCTTTTGTTTGACCCGTCGCAGCTATTAGTGCTTCAATGGATTGGTAACATACACCGTCTGCACCTATGATTTTAGCTATTCCATCCGCATCATGCCTTGAACCGATAAGCTGTCCATACGTTGACATGTCGATCCCATAGAAGCATGGACCGATAATTCTGGGGAAAGTCACGAAGACATAGACTTTTTTGGCGCCTGCCTTGCGCAACTTATCAATTATAACTTTAGTTGTGTCTCCTCTAACAATGCTGTCTTCAGTAACGATAACTCGTTTACCATCCACTTTGGAGCCTAAAATGTTAATTTTTTTGTCGATAGTGGAGAAACGCTCGACGTTTAGAAGAATGAAAGCTCGCTCGGTAACATAGCGATGCCGCCTTGACGCCCGTTCCCATCTTAAACCGGACGCTTCATGCACACCCATTGCTGAATCATCCCCGGTTTCAGGCACCGAGAGAATAACGTCACTTTCCTTTACGACTTCTGGGTTTTCTTTTACAATGTTTCTTCCGAAATCTTCTCTGATTTCATAAACGTATTTGCCGTTGAACCTTGAATCGGGCCTGGCAAAATAAGCGTATTCAAAAGCGCAGAATGCTGGTCTGGGGTTTTGTATAACTTGGATTCGTTTGAAGCCGTCTTTTGAAACCGTTACAAGTTCGCCGGGTTTTAATTCAAAATCTCTAACAAAACTGTTCATGTCCAAGCTTACGGTTTCAGAAGAGAAAGCGTAAGTTTTGGCAAGGGGATCATGTCCTGCGCATAAGGGTTTTATTCCGTGTGGATCTTTGAAAGCGAAAAAGTCGCCCTCTCCAGTTATGCCTGTAACAGAGAATGCACCATCTAAGCTTTCCATAACTTCTTTGGCTGCCGATGGCAGGTCTTTGCCTTGTTTTAAGGCTAAAAGCATTTTGTTGCATACAATGTCGGAATCGCAGCTGTAGACAAAATCTGGAAAGTTCGTGTACATTTCTTTTTTGAGCGGCAAAGTATTAACGATATTGCCGTTAAATGAAAGCGCAAGTTTTAGGCCATTTATGGAAGCAACGACTGGTTGGGTGCCTTGTATTATGGAGACGTCGTCGCATTTGCCTGAGGTTGTGTACCGTACGTTACCGATACCTATTGATCCAGGCAGTCGCCCAAACCATTCTTTTATGGCGTCATTTTTTACTTTAGGAACAAGGTCCAAGTTTTTGTAGGTGAAAAATTCTTTATCATAATATGTGAGGAAGCCATGCGATTGGTGGCCTCGGTGGTTCTGAGCTCGTAGCCCCCAGTAAACATATGGGAACACGGGCTGATTTTCATAATTTATTGCGCCGAAGATACCGCAGCCTATTTTTGGTCCCTTCTCTCAGTAAACTAAGCAAGTAGTGAAAGAAGGGGTTTATCAGCTTTTAGTACAAATTTAGCTCAAAACCATGGGGTTTTTAACATTAAACAGAGTTAAGCCAACAAGCTTTGAATCGCTTTTAATATTGTAAATATTTTCTCATCGATCTAACATTGGACTTCGGTTCAACTATCCATTTTAACCTTCTACAAGAATTTCTTGTTTTTTCATTTTAGCCATTTTGTTGTTTTATGGGAAGAGTTTTTTGTGTGGCAGTGACAAGATTGTTTTAAGTTGCTTTCTTGATTCAAAGGTTAAATCGTTTACAACAGCCGTCCCAAATTGTCTCAAATTGTCCTAAACTGTCCCAAATCGTCCCGACCTAAGAAAGAATAAGTTTAGGAGAATTTTTGAGCAAACATGGTTATGACAATCGGTTTATTTTTTCATATACTCCAGAATGCCAAAAGCGTTACCTTCAGGGTCCAGCGCTAGCGCCCACCAACCTATCCCTGGAATCTCCATCTTTGGAACCACAATCTTACCGCCCAATGTCTCAACTTTTTTGCTGTATTCCTCCACAGACTCAACTGATATGTAGTTTATGGGCTTAGCCATTTCGGGCATGGATGCGTCTTTTTTCTCGTAAAGTCCACCATTGACGCCAGGTCGGATGGGCATCATTGTCTTCTCATCTACAGGGACAGTTCCTATCAAGTAATAGGCTGTTGGTCCAGGGTACTTATTCATGGTCCAACCAAACAAGTCAGAGTAGAATTTTCTAATCTTCTCAATATCGTTGGCTGGAATTTCAAAATGAACAATTGTATGATCCAAAAAAATCACCACTTAACCAATTCGTGGGCTAAAATAAAAACCTAATGAAAAGAAACTAAACGTAAATTTGGTCAAAATTTAAAATAAAGAAAGGAAGAGATTGGTTTTATGGTTGCCATTTTTCAATGAGATATTTGGGTATCTCACTGCTGTCTCTTGGGCCAACCATGACTTTCCAGCCGCTGAGTTCTTCGATTTCGCCGCTGATGCGTGAGGCCTTCCCTGGGATGATAAGTTTGCGGTGTTTAACTTTGCTTTCGATTCCGCTGGCTTTGATTGCGTCTGCGACTCTTTCGGCTGTTAGTTTGCGTCCTGCGACTCCGCTGTCGATTGCGCTGCCTTCTGTTTCGACCACGATTAGGTAGGCGTTGAGTTTGTTGCTTTCTATGTCTGAGGCTACTGTGTAGTAGGTTAATGCGAAGTTGGTTGTGAACATTACTGGTGAGTTCTCGTCTGGTGTACCGTAAACTTTGAGTCCTGGAGCAACTGCAACTGGCTTGCGTGGGTCAGTGTAAATGTTTTGGCGCAGTACTGCTGTTGGTAGTAGTGCCCATCCGCTGTCGCCGTGCATGACAATTACGTCTGCGTAGCGAACTACAAGCATGGATGCAATGTACGCTTCTCGCCATTTGATCAGGTCGTCTGCTGTTTCGCCTTTGTCAACCCATGCAACCATCGGTATGCCCATGAGGGGTAAGCCTGCTAGTTCTTCGCCGCCTTTAGTTGCTGCTCTGCGTAGCATTGTGAAGTTGTTTATTGTGTCTGCTAAGCCTTCGCCTGCGAAGGTACCTGGGTCTAAAACGATGTCTTTGACGCCGTAGGTCATCAGGGTCTTTGCTAACGAAACCAGCGCTGTTAGATCGTTTGGTGCAGAGGCGACCAGTGGGCAATCGTACATGATTGCGAGTTCTGCCATGTCTTTCCAGTTAGTGATATTTGCCGCGTAGAGGAGGGGTCTTGCTTTTGGAGCAGCCATCAATCCTGCTTCTGCAACTGTTGGGTTGAAGGTGCAAAGAATCATAGGTAGCTTTGTGGTTTCAGAGACTTTTTTGACGGTCGCTTTGAATTTGTCAGCATCTTGAGAAGTGGAACGGACAGCTATCATGTCAAGTTTCAAGGTGTTGCCGATGTATTCGAAACTAAAGTAATCTGCGTGTTGTACACGGGTGATAACTTCTGCATCAGGCATTTCGTCGGTTATATCGATTGCGATGGCTGTTGGGTTCTTGTAGGTGAATTCATGGCGATACATAACTAGTTTGCCGCCGATTTTCTTTGCTTTGTCGCCAACACCAACAATAACTTCTTTGACTGCTGGCTTTAGCATTTCTTTGAGTTTGGCGTATGATTTTGCGTTTTCTGGTTTTAGCAGTGGCTTGCAGCTGTCAAGTTCAAGCTCGCGGTTGACAATTTTTGTGGCAAACGCCATACAGTTGTCGACGCCGCATTCTTTGCAGTTAATTTTTGGAAGTGACTTGTAAACGTCTATGGGGCTTAGTTCTTTTAATCCAGCTTTCTTTTTCTCGCTCATCTTAACCATGCTCCTTTAAGCTTTGACTGTTACCCAATCCGCGAATTTGGCTGGGTCAGCTTTTTTGTTTGCTGTCAGGTAGTTTGTGACGTCTTTTAGGGTTTTTACTGCTGCAGGGTGCATCATCATGAATAAGTCAACGCCGGCAAGCAATAGTGTTAGTGCGGTCGTTACTTCCCACAATGGACCTCTGAGCTCGCGTGGTTCCCATTCGGCTGACATTTTGAGCCATGCTTCACGGGCTGCCCAAGCGTTAGTTGTTCCTGAGGACATTGGCTGTGCGAGTTCCGTGTCGCCCATTAAGCCACCTATTCTTGCACGCTCCATGTTTGTGAATGCGTAATCTAAGCCGTAGCCTAACGCGGCGGTTGTTAAGTCCATAACGATGTCTTCTTTTCCTAGGTAGTCAAAGAGGCGCCTGTTCAATTCGCGTGCCAAGTTGAGGTCCATTGGTGTGAACGATAAAACTGCATGACCGTTCTTCTTGATGTATTTTGCACATCTCTCAACGTTCATGTCACGTGTTACTGAGCTGATTAGGAAGCGTTCTCCTGGGAAAGCGTTGCAGATTGCTTCGAAGACGTCTGCGTCTTTAACTGGGTCGCCGCATCCACCGATAACGAGAGGTACGTCAACGGCTTGGAGGATTTTTTCAACGGTTTTGACTGCGTCTTTGGGTGTCGCATCTTTGAGTAAGGGGTCTATGCTGATTAGGTGTACTGTAACCATGTCTGCACCGAATTTTTCGACTGCAAGTTTTGCCCATGCTGCTGGGTCGCCAACGACGTCTTTAACGTGCATTTTGACGGCTTTGCTTAATGGGACTTCCATGTCGAAAACGTCAAGGGTGATGACTGGTTTGTGGGTTATTGGTCTCTCAAAAGTGTAGAAAGCAGGAGAGACTTCTCCGCCTATAGTGAGTGATTTTCCGCGTGTGCCGCCTTCGCTTCTGGTTCCGCCAAGTTTTACTTCGGTGATTTTGTTTGGGTATGTTTCGATTGGTGGCAGGAAAGGTACTTGTAGCATTGATAGCGGTTTTCCGCCTGCTACTGCCGCTGGAAGCTTGAGTTTGGGCATTATTTGCCCTGCTATGCCTGGTTCAAAGATGATTTCGAGGTCTTTGACGTCCATTTGGAAGTCTTCGAGCTCGATTTGCTGGAACTTGGCGAGCGCCACTAGTAAATCTTCGCTTAGCTTTAGTCCTTCATTGTCCTTTTTTTTGTCTGTGTCGTTTTGGGGCGTAGAAATCACCGTTTATCTTTGTTGTCTTTGACTGTTGTTATGATTACTTTATTAGCGTAGATTTTTGCGTCTTTGAGTATGATTTTGAATCCGCCGGCCATTATTGGAAGTGAACCTGCTGTTGCAACTGGCATCATAGTGCCTGCTGCTTCTTCTGTAATTTGGACTGCTGTTGTTTCTGCCGCTGCTGGGGCTTCTTCTGCTTCCCATTTTGCGACTACTGGGTGGTTCTTTGCTTTCAGGAATGCTTTGAGTTCATCTATGTTTTTTGCGTCTTCTTCAGTGGCGACTTTGTCAACGACGTCTTTGGGTATGAAGTCCTTGACTTTTTCTTTGACTTCTTTTGGTACCCATACAACTCGGTTCCATCCGCCGTCTGCTGCAAAGAATTTCTTGCTTCTCATGTACTCAATGCTCATTCCGTGGAATCCGTCGATTTGTCTGCCACCTGCTGCTGAGTCTGCAATGGTGCTGAAGGGTAAGCCGTTTACGGTTGCGCCTTTGAAGCTCCTGTTAACTACGCCGAATCCGTCGACTTCTGGGATGTAGAAGGTTACTGCTTCGAAGCATCCACATGAAGTGTGTGGGTGGTCGAATGCTGTATAGAGCCAAACTTGCTGTACTTCGCCCATGGTGCGTTTCTTTGCGGCTTCGTTAACACCTGAGAATTCGCCTTTTTCTGCGTTGATGATTTCGCCTCTTGGAATTGCGAAGACTGGACCTTTGGGGTCTATGCTTGCTGAGGCTTTGCCGTCAAACCAGCTGATTGCACCGCAGTTGCTGTATCTTTGTGGTGTGATGACACAAACGTGGCTCGGCGCGAATGATTGGCATAAGGCACAGCCGTAGAATGTATCAACATCTTTGTCTTCGAGGCCTCTTGCTTTTGCATCGCGTGCTTCATAAGCTTGCATCGCTTCTGGGAGCATTTCATCTAGTTTTGCAATATCTGTTATGAAGGTAATTTGGACTTTTTCGATAATTGGAAGTTCGCTCTTGAATAATCGAAAGAGTACTTTGCCGATGGAGTCAAAGCTGTTTAAGCCTTTTTGGAATGATTTCTTGCCAAGGCGTATCCAGATGTCATAGCGTTGGTTTAAGTGCATGAATCCTTCGATGTAGTTTAGGTAGCCGTGAATGCGTCTTTCAATGACACCTTCGAGGCCTGCGTCAAGTTTTGCGCCTGCAGCTTCAACAAGAATGCCAAGTGGGAATGCTCCGCCTTCTTTCATGTCTTTAATGTCTGGACCGATAATGGTAATTTTTCCATCTTCGATCTCATCCATGGGTTTTACTTTTGCCAGTTCAAACTTTTGTTTGACTGTTGGACCACCGAGTTCAACTTGCATGTCATTTCTTCGGATACGTTCTCCTTCGTAGATTACGCCAACTTCAACAGGTATATCTTTAAACATAGACATTTTTTAATTTCCTCCATTAAATTTTGAAGTCATTACTTTAAGATTTGCAGCCCAATCTTCAAGGGTTGCATTTGGGAAAGACCAACTTGCGTGGACATGGAATAAATTGTCCAGGGTCATGGTTTTGAGGTCTGGTGCAAAATGTTTGAGTCCGCAGAGCATTAACGATTCAACATAGTAAGGTAACCCAACCATTATAACTAGATCTGGGTGTCCTTTGCCGTCTAGGCCTTGCCATGTTGGATCAACTACTAGGTTGCCGATTTCCATTGCATTCATGTATGCTGCTGGTTGGTATCCGCGTTTTATGAATTCGCCAACCATGTGAGCTGTTGCTACGACTTGGATCTTGGATGCATTAGCGAAGTCAATGAGGTATTCGATCAGTTGTTTGCCTTCCATGTATCGTTCGGTTGCGTTGCTACCGACTACGAGAATGGGGCGTTGCGCTTTTTTGATCATTGCTACGGCTATCTCGGGTTTTTGGATTGGGTTTGCTTTTTTAGTTGAGGCTATTTCTGCACATTGCCATGGTTCACAGGACATTTTTTCTCCTCCATTTACTCCTTCATTTTTCGGACCATTCTTGGAAGCAAAGTTGGGTCCGGAATTACTGTTTCTTTCCAGTCGTGAGCTTCAAGGATCTTTGTGAATTCATCTTTCATAGTCATTGGGACATCAGCCATTGTTCTAACGAATAAGTGCAGGTCATTTGGCATAACTCCCATGTATCGTTTGCTCAGGTCAACGTAGTGGCTTAGTTTTATGCTTCGTCCTTTCCATGTGTCGTTAGGTCTAATGCAAAGTTTTGCGATTGCAACCATACATTCCTCTTTAGTTTCAGCTACGTTGAAGAGATGTTCTGGTGCTGGTCCTACTCTGACTTTGTCGCCTGTGCGTGCATCGTAAACTTCGAAGTCTTCTGGATGGTCTTCTCTGCCAAGGAGCATACGACGATATTTAACGCCATGTGGACCGACGAGAACGGGTACGCCTAAACGCCAGAAGCCTGCGCCGATTGCGGCTGCTTTCTGAGAGTATGCACCCCAAGCTAAGCCGACTGCGCCAAGACGGTTGTGGATGTAATCTGCAATTTCCTCGTAGTTGCCTCTTAATGAGCGCTTCGCGAAGATGTTTGCTACTTTGATTGCTGCGCCTGCGATGTGACTGTTTGCTACGCATGAGCCGACGTTGAGGACTCCTCCTGCTTCGAATCCGCCTGAGAATTCTTCATAGATTGTTTGGCCGTCGCTGTTGCGGTAGCTGCCTGCAGACATAGCTGAGCAACCTGATAATGCAACTATGTATCGTCTGCTGGCAAATTCTCTTGCTATGTCATAGACGTCTTTGCCGCCTTTCGGATAGTTGCTGCAGCCTACGATTGCAACGATGCCAGGGATTTCTCCGAGGACAATTGGGCTGCCGACGTTGCGGATTTCGACATCTGAGACTTGACCTCTGCCTACACGACACAGGTTGTTTTCTGCATACATGGCTTTTTCGCCTGCTTTAACGATGAGGCTGTGAATCATGATTTTCTGTGGGCATGCTTCTTCGCATCTTCCGCATCCAATGCAGGTTTCATAAAGGTCTTCAAGTAAACTAATGTCGCCTTTTGCTGCTGCTTTTATGGCTGCCGGAATTGCATAGTCTTGTGGGCAGTTACGTTGGCAACTCTTGCATTGTGTGCAGGTCTTTGCGATTTCTGTTATTTCCTCGATGCTTGGGAGAACGGTCTTTCTCTTGCGTATTGGAGCGACTTTCTGAGCGACGCGGACTGCAACTTCTCCGACTTTTTCTGGGTCAAGGATCAGTACGCCTTTAACTTTGCCGCTTACGAGGTCAGCGACAATTTCGTCTGCGGGGTCGTTTGTCCGGTTCTTGAAACCCATGCAGTTCTTTTCTGATGCAGCGATCACTGGAGCGTTAACTTTTCCTGCTTCATCATAAACATCTGTTCTGATGCACTGCTCGTCGAGAACAACTACATCGGCTAATCCTGCCCGAATGAATCTGAGTTCCCAGCTGATTGGACCGACAATTCTTGCTCGGTTGTAGTACCGTGTCATGTCGTGGGATGTGCAGCATAAGCCGACTACTTCTATTTGTTCGTCAACTTTGTTATCTTTGGCATAGTCGATTATTCCAACTGATGGGACAACGTTGTGCCCGATAGTCATGATGACTGGTTTTGTGCGGTCGACACTGCCGATTCCGAGTTTGACTAGTGGTGCTTCTGGATCGGCTTTTGGGTAACCTAAAGTTGAGATTTGTGCGATATCTCCGACTTCCATACCTACATGATCAATCATGCCGACGTGCATTGCTTTGGATTCAAAATCTAAATTATTGCCTTCTTGACCTGTGTGTCCTACCGCAAGAACCTGGGTGATTTGTTCTTCAACATAACTTAAAACATCTTCAAGATCGCCGAGTGTTTCAGGCTTAATTCCTGTAACCAACCTGGTGATTGGCGCTTCAACTTTTACGTTTAAGCCGCCGACGTTTATGGGGGTTCTTCGGCCGTATTTTTCAATTAAATGCTCAAGAAGGTGACGTGAGTGCGCTGAATGGCATGCCGCTCCAATTGCACAAGCTAACATTACAATTCGAGAAGATTGAGTTGCAATGTCTATGCCGCAAGCGCCCCGTTTTCCAGCTGTCAAATCGCATTTGCCAAAAGTGCAGAGACAGCAAAGATCACAGTCGGGCATGTAGAAGGGCTTGTACTTGTTAAGCAGCTTCATGTCCCAATCTCTAAGAGTGGTCATGGAGGGCATTGGAGTTGGACCCATTGGCTCTTCAGTATAATTATCGTTTATAACTTTGCCAATGGACAATTCAAGATTTTTTATTTGACCGCTATTGGTCTTAAGCTCGTCAATTTTTACATTAACGTTTTTAGTTGTCAAATTAGGGAAACCTCTGTAAAGGTTTACCTCTTAGCAACATGACAATCTTTTTAAACCTTTCCAGATTTTTAGGGCAAAAATCACGTTCCAAAAGAAGAAATGGAAGGTTTCTCAAAAATTGTGTACAGAAATGGAGGATGAAAGTTAGCGCTTACAAGTAGCCCAATGTTTTCATGATAGCCTTCACAGAAACATATGCCTTGTTATCCGATGGCAAATCAAGCAGGGATTTACCATTAAGAACATACTCATCCAGCTGCTCATCTTCCTCTATTTTTCCCAGGTATTTGAACTTCAAATCAGCCTCAGCCTGTTTACCCAGTTCAGCTGGGAAACGGTACCCCCCAACTAAGTAGAAGTTTTCGAATTTCATGTCGACTTCTTTAGCAATTTTGTAAGCTCTTCTTACATGGTCTTGCGATTTTTTAGAGTGATCCAAAATGTCGAAAATGTCGTTAACTTCTGAAGTAATTCGCCTGTTTAAGTTTTCAAGCCCTGCTGGCGAGTCAACAAGTATGTACTTGTAGTTTTTAGTCAGCGATTCCAAGGCGCCTTTTAGGGCAGAGTTGGGCATACAGTAGCAGCCTTCAACCCACTTTGTTCCGACTGCTAAAAAATCAAAGTTTTTGCTTTCATAGAGCCCATTTTCCCAAATTCGGCTCTCTATCCGCTCTGTTGGAGGAACACCCACAGTGGTGCCTCCTTGTTCGATAAATGTACTTACTAATAGTTCGGCTATGGTTGATTTTCCAGCTTCTTTGAGGTCTACTCCAAGCATTTCAGCAAGGTTCTGGTCAGGGTCAGCATCCACCAGCAACAGGGGCGACTGGTTAGTTTCAATGAAGCTTTTAGCCATTAGAGCTGTGAAACTGGATTTTCCTGTTCCTCCACGACCTACTGTAACAAGAGTTTTCATTTACAAAAACCTCCGAGTTTTATGTTGTTTTCTTAAGCAAAAGCTCGCATATATTGTCTATGGTCTTAACAGCTTCAATTTCCTTGTTTTTAAGGGGAGTCTCTCCTAGCATATCAGCTTCAATGACTTTTTGATCCCAAGGCACAAAGGCAAGTACGCCCATTTTGTTTTGGTTAGCGAAGGTTTGGATAGCTTCTTTTTGGGTTTCATTCATCACACGGTTGCCAATAAGGTAGAGTTGTTTCATACCTGCTGCGGAAGCCATGTCATGGATGTGCTTGGCTATTTCCAAGGATTTTAAGTTAGAATCCGCAATAATAAGCAATGCATCAACCTGACGGGCTGTGCCTCGGCCGATGTGCTCAACGCCAGCTTCCAAGTCTAAAACAACTACTTCATCGCGTTCTACTACGAGATGCCTGAGCAACGCGCGTATGACAGCGTTCGGCGCACACATGCATCCTGCACCCATCGACTGCACCGTACCCATAACAATCAAGTTAACGCCTAAGGGAGTGGCGACAGAATATTCTTTCACTATGTCGTCAACTGAGAAATTGAGATTGTAAACTCCTGAATAACCGGTATCAGTTTTAGACTCAACCAAGGGTTTGTTCTCGGAAATAGGGACGATTTTGCGAGTCTCCTCAGGTTTTAAACCTAAAGTTAAACCTAAGTTTGGAGAAGAATCGGCATCAATGGCTATGGTTTTTAACCCTCTATCTGCGAAGCCTTTGGCTAAGCCGCCGGCAATCAAGGTTTTGCCAACGCCGCCTTTACCAGAAACAGCAATCTTCATAATTTCACGCTAAAGAAACTTTCTTTTCAGGGTTAATTTACGTTTCTAGCAAGTTTGAAAAAAAAGTAAAGTACTATCGTTTTTTCTGTTCAAGCAAGGTTCTTCTTGGATAAAAACCGAATTGTTCATAGAAAACGTATGCTTGCTCATTGCCAACAGCGACGGAAACGATGTTCTTTTTCGCGCCTTTATTGTTGAGCCATTCCAACGCTTTTTCCATGAGTGTTGTTCCGATACCTTGCCCCCTGCACGACGGAGTGATAAAAATTGAATCAATTTCACCTGTTAGCTGTCTGTCAATGCTGCTTACGCAGTAGCCGACAAGTTGTTCTTTGTCGCAGGCGAGATCAACTCGCACGTCTCCCTTTAGAGCGGCTCTTTGCAAAATCGCTCGCTTTCTATCCTCAAAAGTTAACGCTCTATAATAATCCTTGAAGTAAGGCGAAAAACTCAGATGCTGCCTGTTCAACTCTTCCCAAAGCGTCTTGGTTTTATCCATCAGGCGGGCATTTCCACAAACATAAGTAACATTAATCATGAAAGTGCCTTCCTGTTTAGGCTATTCAATGTTTCGCTTACGGAGATAAAAGGATTTAGCAAAAATAGAAATCTTAAATTCACAAAAACTAGACTTAACATTCTAACTGTAGTCAAGCAATCTAGCTTGATTTACTAAGCTTAACTAGGAGAAAACATTGATTCTATGAGAAGGAGGAAAAAACTCAAATGCTGAACCCAAATCCTTCGCTCGCCATAATAGGCGGCACAGGCAGAGAAGGAAGCGCATTAGCAATACGTTTCGCAAAAGCAGGCGTCCGCATCATTATCGGTTCCCGAGATCCAATAAAAGCGCAAAACGCCGCCTGTAAGATTAACTCGAAATTTAACATCACAAACATTGAAGGCTTCAGTAATATCGAAGCAGCAGCCAAAGCAGACATAATTTTGCTTGCCCTTCCATGCGACTGCCTCACGCCCATCTGCACAGAAATCAAACAAGCTGTTGCAGGAAAAGTAATCATAAACATAGCTTCGTCCCTAGACTCTGAGAAGAAAAGTAGGGCAAAAATCAACCCTTCTGGCTCAATTGCCATGGAACTTCAAAACCTTTTCGGAGCAGACATCAAAATTGTTGATGCACTCCAACATATCAGCCCTGAGCAGCTGATGAAATTTGATGAAAAGATTGATGCAGACGTTCTTGTTGTTGGTGCAGATAGGCAAACGCGCGAAATGGTTATAGGCTTAATCAGGAAAGCAGGCATTGATGCTTTCGACGCTGGGACAATAGAGAACGCTGTCGCGGTTGAAACCTTAACTGCTGCACTCATAGCCATAAACTTGCATTACAAGATTGTAGGTTCAAGCATTCGTATTGTGGGCGTGAAACACTTAACTTCTGAAAACTAATTCTTTTCAGCTTTTTTTGCGTTAAATTTCTGCAAGACTTGCTTGCTCAATGTTTTATTTTCAACCGTGAGCAGAAGTTGTAAGTCATCAACTGAATCGATGTCTAAGCCGACTCTAAATGAGTAATAAAATTTTATGCAAACTTCTTTGCTGCATGCTTGCTGCACATGTTTGTTAAAGCTGTCGGGGCCAAAACATGCGTGAACCAGATGGGGTGGATATTGGAAAAACGCGTTTGTCCCCCAGTCTTTGGAGGGAGCTAAAACAACTCGTCGCCCATCCGAGCCCAATTCTACTATGGCATCAATGTCTTTTGGCGATATTAAGGGCACATCTGCAGGCAGTACAAGCACAGAGTCTGCCTTGTTTCGCATGCACCAAGCAAACGCCTCTTCAATGGCGCTGTTCAATCCTTTGCGGGTAGGAGCAAAAAAGGAAGCGCCAAACTGCTCAGCTATGGGGGCAACGTTTTTGTCGTTGCTAACAACCAAAATTTTGTTAACCACTGAGCCTTTGAGCGATTGCAGAACGTCCTCCAGCATGGCTACCGTTAAAGACTTGCGTTCCAGCAGGCTCAGGCTTTGAGAGAGCCGTCTCTTGGAAACGCCAATCCTCTTAACAGGCACAATTGCGTAGACAACCATTTCTGAAGGGCACCCTGAGCAGCAATGACAAAGGTACTGCTATGTTCTTAGTTTGTTTGACTAGGTTGCCTAAAAATATTTAGATGCCCCCGTAGGGGCGCTGATTGTTTATTTAAAATGGGGGATGATTTTACTGCCGATTAAGTCGATGGCGTTTTTGACGTTGGTGCCGATTGGTGAGCCGACTACGAATTGGCTTATGCCAATTTTCTGTAGGGCAGCGATTTTTTCTATGCAGGTTTCTGGGGTGCCGCAGATTGAGAATGCTTCAAGCATTTCTGGTGTTACTGCTGTCAAAGCTTTGGGGAAATCGCCGACTTTCAAGGCGCCTCGGATCTCGTCTGCTTTTGCTACTTCGATTTTGTGTTTTTCAAGCACTGGCGCTGGGCTACCTGCAACTATGAAGGCTACGACTGGCGTGGCTGCTTTTACTGCTTTCTTTGGGTCTTCGTTGACTGAGAATGAAGTGTACGCTGTTATGTCAACGTCAGGTGGTGATTTGCCTGCTTGTTTCATGCCTTCATTTGCCATCTGAACGGCAAATTGAATGTCGCTTGGGTGGCTTGCGTTGATAAGTACACCGTCGCCGATTTTTCCAGCCATCTCCAACATTTTTGGACCCTGAGCGCCCACGTAAACTGGGATTCTATTGGCTGTTTTAAAGTTGAATTTGGCGCCTGCGGCTTTGAAGACTTCTCCTTGGAAGGCGACTTTTTCGCCTGCAGTTAGTTTACGGAACATATCTATGGCTTCTCTGACTGCTGCTAAGGGTTTACCCATATCTATGCCGACTGCTTCAAGGGTAGTTTTGTCTCCTGCACCCATGCCGAGAACCACACGTCCTGGAGCTAGCTCGTTTAGTGTAGCGATTGCCTGTGCCGTTATAACTGGGTTAACCATCCAGGGGTTGGTTACGCCTGTGCCAAAGGTAATTTTGTTAGTGTAAATTGCCGCGGCTGCAAGCGTGACATATACGTTGCGGTTGCCGTAGTGGTCTGTTATCCAGAGATTGTCAAAACCGCTGTTTTCAGCTTGTATAGCGTAAGCGGCTAGTTTCCAGTATGGCTCTTTTGGAACAAATTCAATGCCGAATTTTAGTGGTGCCATATTACATGCCTCCTTTTACTGCTTCAGCCAACTGAGCCAATTGCATTTCGCCGAATGCAGCCATGGTTTTTTCAGGTTCAAGCGTCAGTGCGGCTTCAAGTAAAACCGCGACGCCTATCGGGCTTTTGATTGAGCCTTGTTGCATTTTGCTTAGCATTGCGTTTGCGAGTTTTGTTGGCATTTTTCCTTCATTTTTTGTGGTTAATATAAAATTGAGTAGTTGATCTGATAGTGGTCCCAACTTTTCAGCAGGAACCAACTCGACTAGTTTAGGATAATCCATCCTTTGGTTCACTCCTGAGACAGTGTAATTATTTGTATGCTTTAAAAAGATGTCGCAACCATCTTGTACTGCTGACTAGGTTGTTCTTGGAGTTTAAAGCGAAAGCTTTATAGCTAATTTGTGCAAGTAGCCACAAAACACCGCGACAAAGAGAGGGATAAACACGGAACCCGTAAAAATAATTGCAGTTGAAGGTTTACCACTCATAAAACCAGGAGACAACTTGGGTGAACTCATCGTTAACGCAGCCAAAAACCAAAAAACACCCCTACAAAACAAAGATATAATTGTGGCTACGCACGTGGCGGTTTCAAAAGCTGAAGGAAACATCATCAACCTCGATACTGTAACCCCCTCAGAAAAGGCGCGGGAGTTAGCTAAGAAAACCAATAAGGACCCAGCCTTAGTTGAAGTTATTTTACGGGAATCCATAGATATTGTTCGTGTAAGCGATAGCAGCATCATAACCGAGACCAGAAGCGGAAGCGTCAGCGCTAACGCAGGTGTGGATAGGTCTAATGTTTCGGGCGATCGTAACGTAGTGCCGCTGCCCAAAAATCCCAACGCCTCCGCCCAAAATATGCGGCAAGAAATTAAACGGTTAACAGGCGCTGATGTTGCGGTGATAGTCTCCGATACCCATGGCAGACCGTTTCGTTTAGGAGAGATTAATGTTGCCGTCGGTGTTGCAGGTCTCAAGCCAATACGGGACAGGCGGGGCGAAAGAGATCTTTTCGGTTATGTTCTAAGAATCAAGCAAACTGCTATTGGAGACGAATTAGCTTCAGCAGCGGAACTGGTTATTGGGCAGGCCAACGAGGGAATACCTGTGGCAATAGTCAGAGGATACAACTATGAGTCTAATGATAATGTGCCGCCGACAGATTTGATAAGAGCCAAAGAAAAGGATTTGTTCAGATAAAATCAACATATTCAATAATCCGAACAAGTTAGTTATGCATATCGAGTTGAAACCATGGAAGCTCAAACGCCTATAGAATTCTTTGCAAAGCAGCTACCTGAAAGATTCAAACCCGAAAAAGCCGTCGGCATCAACGCCATAGCCCAGCTAACATTAACTGGCTCAAACGGGGGAGACTGGGTAATCACGATAAAAGACCAAAAAATGCAGATAAATGAAGGCACTGACCCAGAAGCCACGCTAGCGCTTCAAGCTTCAGACAAGGACTTTATGGATATAGTGAACAAGAAGATAGGAGTTGAAAAAGCATTTTTCACCGGAAAAATCCAGTTCAAAGGCAACCTAAACCTAGCATTGAAACTGCGAGACGCAGGCTTCCTATAAACCAAGTTTTTTGGCAACTTCGTCTGGTAGGGAATCCTCGCCAATTTTGAAGGTTTGGGGCTCCTCAATTTTTACAATGGCCCGCAACTCATCAGCCGAAAGCGCTTTAATAAGCTGAGTTAACAGTTTTTTAGCTACATCTAAGTGATCTTTGAAGGCGTCTTGATTCTTGTATAATAGGCCTGCGAAAGCGCAAAGCGAGTCTTTTTTGAGGAACCATTCAACCTTTTTAGTTTTAAAGTTGATGTCAAATGTTATTGGTCCAGAAACGCACGTTTCAGGCTTAACATGGTGTACAGAGCATTTTCCCGTTTCCTTATTGAAAAGACGGCAGTAAACCTGCTCATCCACCGTTGGGTAAGAGTACTTTTCTTTTGTAAAGGGCTTCGCTATACCGATTTTCTGTTGGCGCAGGTATTGGGCGATGATTTTCTTTCGGTTTTTGCTCAGTGGCGGCTTTGCATCTTGGCAGCATATAGATTTGCATTGGCTACAGACATCAAACGAGTATGTTACGCCGTTGTTGTCTTCCGGCATGAGTGTCACCTAGAAGTAGGGTTCATTACTGGAGAGGCATGTAATAAGCGTTGAATAAACATCGACAATTGCCTCATGGAAATCTGTTTTCTGCGCTCGCCTTGAGACTCTGTCCCGGATGATGTCAGAGAGGTTCCCGTTTTCGAGGCGTTTTTTGATAAGCCACATGTATTTTTTTTCATCCTCATCCGCATACTTTTCCGCCAAGCCTAAGAAGTTTTGGCATACCTGTCTGGCTGTTTTGCCATAGGGACTTGACACCTTTGCTTTTAAGCCCTCTTTGATTATCGCATTAAAATCTTCAACCAACAAGCTATGTGGCGAAAGCTCCGCCTTCAACCCGATTAAGCCCTTTAAAGTCGCCCGAACAAAAGAGCTCAATGCGACATCGGACTTGATGCATTCTTGCTCATCCATAACCCGTACCTCAATTGCGCAACGATCGAAGCGAAAAATTATGCCTCGTGAGTTAATCCATTCCCGCTTCAACATGGTTTTGTCTGCACCAGCTTTCGCCAAGTCCGCCGAGTAGCGCCCAATAACATCTTGTTTGTATTGGCTAAGCGAGGTTGCGTATTCTGGGATAACCTCTCCCGTGACCGATGGAACCTCCTTCTGGTTTACCTTATAGAATTCCAGCCGATTGTCGGTGTTATCGCCGTTTTTGCCCTCATAAATTGGTGAAGAAGCAGCGATTGCCGGCAGATAAGCGCACAGATTAGCAAGCAAGTTGTGGGTTTGGATGGCATCGGCTTCTTTTTGGAAGGGCAAATTCAGGTGGAAGCTTTGAATGTTTAGCCAGCCGTGCTGATTTAGATCAAAGATTTTTCCACATTCAAGGTAGATTTTCCGGTGGTAATGAGGCCAAATAGAGGTGTCTTTTAACTGTAGGAGCGGATGCATGCCAGTTCCCAGAAGCCTTGCGCCATGTTTGCCGGCGATTTGGCTAAGTATTGAGACGGCGTTTTGCATGGTCTCTTCAAATTCGGTTGGCGATTTGAAGGGCTCGTTGGCTTTAACTTCCATAACGTGCATCTGCAGCTCTTTGCCAAAAGAGAATTTGGACAGTTCCACAAAGTTGACGATTTTTCCACAATGCGCTTTTATGATTTTGTCCGAAATAGGCATGGGCTTTAGTTCCAGGTCAACTAAGGAGAGTTCGTGTTCTGGCCCGAGCACTTCGAGGGGTTTATACGTGTAGAGATGCCTCTTTTTTGGATATCTGATTTTAGATGCGATTATGATAATAGCTAATCTTAAATATAACTGCACGAATAACGGGTTTTAGTTACCTGGTGTCTCATGACCGTGTTGGTCGTCTCAAACATCGACCTAACAACCAAAATTCAAGTAATGAAGCCTGCGACGTTTTTAGAAGCCTCAATCAAAGAAGCAACGCTCAACCTTAACAACGAATATCGTTATATGAAGACAGGCTATTACGTTTCTATGCACGCGGAGATTTTGGGCAACCGCGTCATTCCATCTTGCGAAGATATCATTGACTCAAGCCGAACCCCAATTCTTCTACTCAGAGCCACGAAAGCGGGAGTTCCCACTTTGCCCTCTCTGGTGACTGACTCTGTTAAGAAAATAATCACTGAGCTAGGCTTCCCAGTAATGTTGATTGCGGTTAACCCGTTCATTTATGACGGGTACAAAATCGCCCAGAACAAAAGCGCCTTGTACCGAGCCATGAAAAGCCTTGGCATGAACTACAAGTTTGCCGTTTGCGCTCAACCTTTAAAAGGTGAGCTTTTTACGGTTAAGACCTTCTTTGGCAGAGCACAAACTATGGATACGCCTACCCAAGAGATAGCTAAAAGAGTTTATGAAACATTCAAAATCCCAGTTTGTAAACTTCACATACAAAAAACTGTCGATAAAGCTTATTTGTGTGGATTGCAACCCGTAGAGAAAGAGGAGCTTTCCAGGCAGGACTTGCAAACTATATCCAGAGAGGTATTGCTCATTTCTGAGCAAGGTGAACACTTCGGTGTCTAAGATCGCTTGTTTTGTTGAAAAATATAACTTCACTGACCCCAGAGAGGAAGGCGCACTTGCAAACTTCAAAGCCGCCGCTGAAAAATCAGGCAACGAGTTCGATTTTCTTTTCCGTGAAAACATTTCCGACGTGCCAAAATACGACGCGGTTTTTATTCGGGCGACAACTGATCCGCTCAATAGCGCCTACGTGGTATCGAAAACCGCTTGGGAACTCGGCTTAAAAGTAATTGACGACCCTGAATCCATAACAGTGTGCGGCAACAAAATCCATCAATATGCCCTATTCGAAAAATTCAATGTGCCACATATTCCAACGATATTTCTCAACAAAGATGAACTACATCACAAAAAAATCAGTGAAATATTCGAAGAGCTTGGAAAACCATTGGTTATAAAAGCGCCCTACACGAGCTTTTCACGTTATGTAGAAAAAGCCGCTTGCGAAACAAGTTTCCGCGACGTTGCCAAACGATTCTTCAAAAAATCAGATGTTTTAGCAATCCAAAAGTTTACGCCCACTGCTTTCGACTGGAGAGTCGGCGTCCTAAACAACGACATACTCTATGTATGCAAGTACATGATTCCAAAGGGCAAATGGAAGCATGGCGCCAAACTGCGGGGTAAGGCGACGGTGATTTGGGGACGAACAGTAAGCTTGCATAAACAGGAATTACCATCAAGACTCCGAGAGGTCGCACTCAAAGCGTGCAGTGTGGTTGGCAAGGGACTCTACGGTGTTGACATCAAAGAGGTCGATGGCGACTACGCTGTTGTCGAAGTAAACGATAATCCAAGCATTTACGCTGGCTACGAGGACTCATCTGACCACGATATTTACCAGCGAATCATCAATTACCTATCAGAATAGTTCCATAGGCTTCGACATGTATTTATCTTGTTTCTGTTTAGTTTGCAGTAGATAGGAGATTCGCTGGATGCACAAAGAATCGCATAAAATACCAGTCAAAGATTACCAGTTCACAGAGAAAATGTCCGTGAATGAGCTTGTACATCAAATGGATGATGCATGGGGTTTCACCGCGGGCAAGCTTGCCACTGGTGTTAACATCATGGAAGACATGATAAATGCCAAAGGCTGTGTCAAATTTCTCTCATTTACCGCCGACATCGTGGCTACAGGCACACGAGGTGTAATTAAAGAACTCGTAAAACGCAAACTCGTCGACATCGTAATTACAACCTGCGGCACGTTGGATCATGATGTGGCGCGCTGCTGGAAAGATTACTTCAAGGGAAGCTTCATCATGAACGATTCCAAATTGCATCAAGAGGGTGTAAACCGTCTTGGCAACGTGCTTGTTCCAAACGACAGCTATGGAATTATTATTGAGAAGAAAATTTTAACAATGCTTGAGGATCTCTACAAGGAAGGCAAAAAAGAACTTTCAACAACCGAACTGTGCCGCGAAATCGGCTTGCGGTGCTGCAACGAATCCTCGATTCTTTATTGGGCAGCCAAAAACAACATCCCTGTCTTCGTGCCAGGCATAACCGACGGCTCAGTAGGTTACCAACTTTGGTTCTTCAGCCAAGACCACAAGGACTTCAGAGTCAATCTGCTCAAAGACGAAAATGACCTTAACAACATAGTTTTTGATGCAAAGCAAACAGGCGCTCTCATTGTTGGCGGAGGCATCAGTAAGCATCATGTGATTTGGTGGAACCAATTCAAAGACGGCTTAGATTTTGTGGTTTATATTAGCACAGCCGATGAGTGGGACGGAAGCCTCAGCGGCGCACGCCCACGAGAAGCGGTTTCATGGGGAAAAATCAGCGAAAAAGCACCCCGCATCATGATTGAAGGCGACGCGACAGTTGTTATGCCGATAATGACAAGCGCATTAATTGACAGGTTAGGTAAAAAGAAAATAAAAAGTTAGGCGTTTATTGGACGCCTTTAAAGAGCCAGCTCATGTCTGGTCCTTTGCGTTTTTCTGGCACGCGCTCGCTGAGTGCGTGGGCGATGAGAGGCAGTGCGATGGTTGCGTCGCAGTAGCAGACTGCTCGTGTGCCTGTTTGGCTGTTGATTTTACCCCAGCTGATCGCTTCTTCCAGTGTGCAGCCAGATAAGCCGCCCCATTGCGGGCTGTCAGTGGTGATTTGTATGGCATATTTGTGGGGGTAGTAGTATTCTTGTAGGCTTTTGCGTAAGCCACCTTTTCTGCCCTTAACGCCTTGGTCGCAGGTTAAGGGTGAGACGGATATGGCGATGAGTTGTGTTAGGTCTTTGGGTACGCCGCCGCCGATGTAAACGACGCCGACTTCCTTGGTTTTTGTACCGATACTGACGAATTGGTCAAATTCTTTGACGCTGTCTATGTGGACGTTGTGTCCTTGGTTTTTGGCTAAGAGGAAGGTTTCGCCATAGGCGCTGTCAACCATGGCTGGGCTGAAGATTGGTACGCCGTTGGCTGCTGCAACTGCGGAGATAGCGGGGATTTTTTTCTTGCCTAAATATTTACCTAGAAGATAGAGGAATTCTGCTGAGGTATATTGGTAGTCTTCTTTGCAGGTCATAACAAAGTCGGTCACGACTTCTTCCATTTTGCGGTAGTCAGTTTCCTTACCATAGACGTCGTAGTATCGGTTGACGTCATCGTGGAGAAGTTGCTCGTCGTTTACCATGTGGTTGCCCTGATAGTAACCAAGACCCATGGCGTCTACAATATCTTCACTTACGTTTGCACCCGTAGAAACCAACACGTCAATGAAGCGGTTTTCAATGAGCCAGTTGATGATTGTCCATTGCCCCGCGGTGCTCATTGAGCCTGCAAAGCCCATGGCGATAACTGTGTCTTTTTCTTTAATCATGTTTTCCCAGACGTCAACGGCTTCGCCAAGTTTGCGTCCTTGGTAAGCGGTTTTAGCCATTTCTTTTAGGAGTTGTGAGATTGATTTTTGTTTTGTAACTTTGATTGGTTCAAGTTTCTTTTTGAAATATGAGTCGCTCATTAGGATGCACCTCGTTTTATGTTAATAGGCTTGTATATGAAATTTGTTATTATAAAAATGTGGCAAACATGCAATTATTACTCGAAGGCAGAGCAATCAAAAATCTGAAAAATGTCCTGAAAATCGTTAATCTCTTCATAGCCTCTTTACGATGGCTCAAGCGTTGAATGAAAGCTATAGGCGCAATTTTTACAGTAAAATCCGGTAGTAAATATTATACCCCTTCCGCTTTTAGGAAGCTAAGACCAAATTTTTGCGGCGCAAACCACTATTTGGTAGTTAGCAGTTGTTTTTTAAAATGCATATTTGAAAATGTTCTTGTTTCGGTTCAGTTTTAGTTTTCTTAAACAAGCATCTAATTGTTTTTCGCAACCTTTTGTAATTGCGATACAAAGGGGAACTGCTGCCCCAGCTGATTTTCCTTTGTGCATGAATCTGTGTGAAAAAAGTTTAAACAGTTGTTCTGTTCGCTCATCATCAAGCTCACTGCAAGTCTTAGTCAAGCCAAAAACAACAAAGTCCTTCTTGCGATTATACGCTTTAACATCAGGAAAATGCTTTTCTACTTCAGTGCAAGGTTCATAGCCCTCAGTTGCCGCAGTTACTATTTCAAAGCCCTGACTTTTCAATTCCTGAATTAACGCTTTTACAAGTCTTTCGTGTTCGGTGCTCTCATCAGTTTTGGCGCTAGACATTCTTGTCCCTCAAGCATAAATTTACATTTTTTCTGGGGCAACCACGCCAATCAACGTCAAAGCATTGTGCATTACAATCTGAATAGCCTGCGTTAAGGTGATGCGGGCGTCAACAAGCCCTTCTGAATCCGCCTTCAGCACAGGCAACGCATTGTAGAATGTGTTGAATTTATCCGCTAACGCGTTTGCGTAGTCGGCGATAAGGTTGGGTTTGAGGTATTCTGTGGCTTCAATGAATGTATCTGGGAAACTTGCAAGATTAAGAATTAACTCGTGTTCAAGCCGCTCCGTGAGTAGTTCAAACGCTGGTTTTTCTGGTTCTCTTGCGGCTTTGCGCAAAATGCTGCATGCTCGCGCGTGCGTGTATTGCACGTAGGGTGCGCTGTTGGTTTCGAAGTTTAGCACTCGTTCCCATGTGAATATGACTGGTTTTGATGGGTCAACATCCACAAGTGCGTAACGTACTGCTCCTAAGCCAACGAACTCAGCAATTTTGCGTTTCTCTACCTCTGAGAGTATTGGAGAGCGTTTCGTAACTTCTTCGTAAGCCCGTTCTACTGCTTCGTTTTGGACTTCGTCGAATGTGATGTAGTGGCCTCGGCGGCTGCTCATCTTGTATCCGGGCAGTGTTACTAAATTATATGCGAAGTGAACCAGATTATCAGCCTGTTCACCATAGCCCAAAGCATAGAGAGCGATTTTGAGCTGTAGTTGTGCCAGGGACTGCTCCATGCCAATTACATTGATAACTTTCTTGGCGAATTGGAACTTCCAAATCGTATAAGCAATGTCTCGTGTGGTGTATAGGCTTGTGCCGTCTGCCCGACCAAGCGTCAAGGGTGGCACCTCGTTGTTCTCGCTTAAACCTATTTTGCCTCTCAACTTGAGAACACTGGCGACCTTATCGGCGTCAAATTCTAGAACGCCTTTTTCGCTGTACACAAATGGTGAAGTCTTAAGCTTCTGCAGAACCTCGTTAACTTGTCCGCTCCAAACGAAATCGCTCTCCCAATCCCACGAATCGTAGGTAACTTCGACGCGCTTCATGGTTTGGCGGAAACCTTCAAGGCATAGCTCGCTGACTTTGCGGATAAGCTGTTTAGCTTTGGGTTCCCCGTCCTCGTAGGCGCGGTTAAGGCGGTTGATTTCCTCCTCTGAATTCTGGTCCTCACCTATTTTTGCAAGTAGGGCTTCAAACAGAACTGGGAATTTTTCTTTGAGCTCTGCGGCAATTGACATCCACTCGTCAATGTCCTTGTTCGCCTTGGCAAGGTCGTCAGCCGAGTTAACGGCGATTGCTAGGTCGCGTACCCTTTTGAGGCGGTTAATTTCAACTATGCAACTGGTAACCGTGTAAATTTTGCCAACGAACAGGTCGGGCTTCTCGGTAGGTTTCGGTCTGCCAAGCTTAGCATAGCCATAAGCGACAACAGATGATTGTCTGCCCACATCGTCAATGTAATAGTGACGTGAAACCTGGTGCCCACGGCACTCTAAGATACGTGCAAGCGCGTCGCCTATCATTGGATTCCGTGCTTGACCAATATGAATCGGGTGAAGCGGGTTAACACTGGTGTGCTCAACAATAATTTTAGTTGGCGAAGAGGTTTTTACAAAGCCATAATCAGATTGGAGTTGCTTGATGGACTGAAGTGTTAAGGCTGAAAACTTGGTAAAGTCCAAATGAAAATTAATGTAGCCAGCGCCTGCCGTAGCCACCTTCTCAATAAGGTCGAATCGGGATTTATCTATGGCATCGACAAGGTGCTTGGCGAGGTCTATGGGTTTCTGGTTAAGTTTTTTTGCCAATTCAAAGCAAAGCGAAGAAGCCAACTGGCCATACTCAATATTTGGAGTCTTGTTCAATGTTATTGTGGGTATTTTTATTTCAGGCAGAACCTTATTGAGCGCATCTGCTAACGCTTTTTGGCATTCTTGGCGGAATAAATTAAACGGGTTTTCTGAAGTCATCGAAGTTTCCTCTTCAACTTTTTCTTCGGACGCTAACCTTGGAATGGTTAATATTTTAAAGTAGAAAGTGTCTCTTATCTGTCTAATGGATATTAAATGAACACAAAAATTGTTTTCACCGAAAAATGTTTAGGCTATGGCACTTGGCACATCGAAGGACCGCAACGAGTTAAAGTTGCTGCTGAAATTTTAAAAGAGAAAGGTTACGAGTTAGTGCAGCCTACCCCTGCCAATGAAGACGATCTACTTCTGGTTCATGATATAGAATACCTTTGGAACCTCAAGAAAGGCTTAGTCGAAGACCCAGACACTCCAGCATACGATAACATTTACGCGTACGCCAGACTCTCGGCTGGCGGCGCAATATTAGCCAGCCAAATCGGCGGATTCTCCCTCATGCGTCCCCCAGGACACCACGCTGGTAAAAGTGGCGCTGCATTAGGTGTATCAACTCGCGGTTTTTGCTATGTAAACAACATAGCCATAGCGGTAAAAAAACTCGGCAAAAAAACGCTAATTCTGGATGTTGACGGGCACCATGGAAATGGAACACAGGAAATTGTTCAAGGAGACAAAAAAATCACCCTCATTTCCCTTCACCAGACGCCAAACTACCCGGGAACAGGCCATAAAACTGAGGGAAACTGCATCAATTTCCCGCTTCCATCAAACGCTGGTGGAAAACTATTCCTCGACACCTTGGATAAAGGTTTAGCCATGGTTAATTTGAATGAAGTTGAGGTAGTTGCGGTTTCCAGCGGGTTCGACACACACCTTGGTGATTTGGCAACCTTAGGCTTAGTTGAAGCGGACTACTGGGAAATCGGCAAAAAAATCGCCCTTCTTAAAAAACCTGCGTTTTTCGTGTTGGAAGGCGGTTACGTTTGCGACAAGCTCGGCGTTGATATTGACCGTTTCTTAAAAGGTTATGAAGAAAATTTGAAGTAAAAGAAGAAAAAACTAAGCGTGTTCTTTAGTTTTCTTTTCAAATGCCTTCTTGTTTAAGGCGTCAAGTTTTTGTGAGATTTTTTCTGAGCGTTTCTCGGCTATTGCTAGCAGTGGTTTCCAATCTTTGTTTTTGACGGTGGTCATTAACTGTTCTGTTTGTCCGGGCAATTTTGTTAAGGCGTCGTTGAAGCGTTTGTCGGCTTCCTCGTCTGAGGTTACTATTTCTAAGGCTTCTTCTGGGCATGCTTCCTTGCATTTAGGTTCGCCTTCGCAGAGGTTACATGCGATTGCTTTTCCTGTGTCGGAGTGTATAGTGATTCCTCCGTGGTCGCAGGCTTGTACACACCAGTCGCAGCCTTTACATTTTTTTTCGTCTATAATTAGCAGGTTATTCTCTTGTGATTGTGTTATTGCTTTTTCTGGGCATGCTTTTACGCATTTGGCGTCTGTGCATCCTCGGCATGATAGGGCGAAGTTAAAGACGGGTGCCATGCGAACAACTCGGATTCTTGAGCTCATTGGGCTCCAGTTGCCTTCGCCTTTTTCTATTGTGCAAGCATACTCGCATATTCCGCAGCCAATGCATTTGCCTGGGTCAACGGAAACGAATTTTCTTGGTTGTGATTTAGCGGACATTATTGTTACCGCACCTTTCTTGGTGTTAAAGTATCACTGTGCATCATTTGCTTTTAACCGTTACTTATCAAAAAGGGCTTTTTGATTGGAAAATAGATTTACACATCTTTTCCTTTGCTTTCTATGTTCATATGATTAAAGATACAGTTTTGGCTTGGTAGGAAGTGACTTTTGGGGCGGTTTACATTAAATCTTAAATAGTTGTAAATAGCATATTATTTACAGATGCCTATGCCTCAAAACTGCTCCTTATCTTCACCACTCAGCCAAAGCCAAAAAGCCATCTGGCAACTACTCACCCAAGGCCTTAGCGTTACCAACATAGCAGACAAACTAAAAACAACACGCCAATACGTCAACCAAACACGCCTAACAACCGAAGCCAAACTATCAAGCACACTTTTAGAAGTAGCACAAGTCAACGACATCCAAGTCACAAAACTCTACCCCAAACAAGCCATCCTATTTGGCTACCACCCAGCCCTCAAACGCAAGGCCATCCTCACTTACACAACAAGCCACGGGCTAAAAGTCTGGTATTGGCACGATAACCCTGAAGAAGTAACCGACCCAGTCTTCCTGAACCAGACAAAGCAGTACCTGATGGAAATCGCCAAGGAAAGAGGCATAGAAATCGAAGGCCCTGAACACATTCACCCAGCCAAACTGGCACATATGATTTTCTTACAACTTATTCCAGAGTTGAAAACATGAATGTTAAAAAAACTCTAAATAATCGGATAAGAGGCTGGCTTCCAAAAGAACATAATATAACTTACGCACAAAAAGCGGTTAAACCTCGTTGGCGGAAACCCTACTGGATAGCTTTCACATTAATCGGCATAACTGCAATTGGTAGCATGGCTTTCCTTGGGGTAAGAACATACATACGCTACAGCGATCCACAGGCTGATGTTACTGCTTCGTTTTACGAGAAGTGCTTGAATTGTTCGGCAGCAAGCAAGGGCGACTTTATTGTGGTAAAGGTTTTGGTAGGTTGGCATGGCTACATTCTTCCAGAGTTTAAACGGCAAGTAGTGATAATTGACCCTTTCCCCGTAAGCAATTTCCAACTAGTGGGCGGAAACAATACTTACCAATATAGTGGCTATGGAGGAGGCTACCAATTCACTTATCTGCTCAAAGTGATTGGTAATGATACCCAATCGCTCGAATTGCCAAAGCCAAGGCTCTATTTAGACGGCTCCGAGATATCCCTCAGGGGCACAAGTGGTTTAGAAGCACAAACGGTGACGGAATTGGAGAGTTGAGGACATGAAGCTCAAGACGGCAATTGAACAGCGCATTAGAGGTTGGCTTCCAAAGGAACCAAATTCCTAAGCTACAACACACCAATTCAAACGTCCAAAAAAACCAGGTTTTTTACTTTTTGAGGTCTTTTTCCATTGCCTGCGCCAGGAGTTTCCAAGCATCAGCATCCTCTCTACACAGACGCTCCGCAAGTTGTTTATTATTGGCTTTTTCATCATATTCGATGTTGAGACCGGTAAAGTTCAGAGTGGAGAAGCCTTTGCCCTGTGAAGTAATCTTGTATAGAAATTGTGAGTATTTGTTTGGACCTGTTAAATGAGTTGATGTCCATGATAGTCTGGTTGGATATAGTTGAACGAGCTTTTGTTTTTCAATCGGGCCAGAAGATAAAGGAAAAGAATCGTTTAATATTATTGTCTCATTGGTGATGTGATTTACTTGCCTCTTAGCGTTCGCGTCGCCCATCAACAAGTAGTCTTTTGAGTCAAAGTCAGTGCACCAGTCAAATGCTGCCTGAGCAGAGACGGTAAAACGCTGGATAAAATAATACCTAACCGCTAAAGCCATTTGAAATCATCATCGTCAGAGGATCAAAAACGATTATATTACATTTTGCTGTTGCAATGGTTTAAATTATTGATACAGAGGGCGAGTTTTCCACTGTCGTTTTAACTGTTACTCACTGATGCTTACCATAACTATTTTGGCTTGTCATCTTCAGTATCCATGGCTTCGCGTATTATCTCGACGTCTCGAACGCTCAACGGTTTGTTCGTAGCCTTCAAGACTAAACGTTCTTGCCAGCCACAGTCGGGACACTCGTAACTCGGAGGTACCATACCTATGTGGCCCCATATGTCTCCTCCAGTACTTTTTGCCTTTCGAACTCTAGGGCTTTTGCATTTGGGGCAAACCTGAATATCCATCTGTACCCCTTGGGTCTTCAACTCGTCCAGCGCTTGAGTAACTTCAACTGCGTTTTGGACTGCTATGTCTTCCTGCACCTGCTTCAGGGCTGTGAGCTGTTGCTTTTTCCGTTTTTTCTTTTGCGTTTGAGTTTCAGCCATTATTTGCCACCTGATAATTGATTAATTATGAGGGGGTGCTTAAAAGAAAGGTGTTCTGGTACAAGGTTTTACCATTAGTACAGTCTTTTACAGAATATGATAAATAGTTGAAAAAGTGAACTTTTGCAAGATGCCCGTTGAACCGAAAAGTCGCTTTAGCCATACTGCTTGCCGCATTGACTCTAACCATGGTGTTTGCAGCAACAGCTAACGCAAGCGATAGACCGATCTACTTTAGCGATTTCCAGCATGTTGGCAGTCTACAACAACTATCAGCTTCAGTTCCCGTAGTGCTTGGCGCAAGCTTGCATAGCAATGCCACGCACCCCCTTGACCAGCCGACAAGACTGCAAATATATAGCTATATCAAAGAGAATCCTGGCGTGCATTTCAGGGGCATATGCGACGCTTTGGGCTTATCCGTTGGTGTAGTACAGTACCATCTTGGTGTTCTTGATCACGCAGGCTTAATTACCGCTCATATTGATCGACAAAATAAACGATTCTTTGAACGTGGCGCTTATACGAAAACGGATATGACGTTGATTTCACTTGTGAGGCATGAACCGACCTCCAAGATTCTAACGATTTTAGCCCAAAGCTCGGCTTACCACAAGGATATTGCGCACAGTCTTGGAATCTCATCTCAGGCATTAACTTGGCAGATGAACCAACTCAAAAAAACAGGACTAATCAGCACTGAAAAAATAGGCATAAACGTCGAATACTGCTTGAATGATGCAAACGCCCTAAAACTCTTCCTCAAGCTGACAAGAGGATAAACATTGATTAACTTTAGAAAAAAATAAAAAGGGGATTTTTAAGATGCTAGTTGTTTGCCACAGTGGAAACAGTAGGTAGCGTCTGGCGTTACTGGCGAGCCGCAGTTGGGGCAATATCGTTCTGCTTGTTGTGGTTGTGTCATAGGTTGGGCAGGTGGTGGAGTGTAGCCATAAGGTTGCCGTTGCGGAGGCTGCATTGTGAAAAAGCCAATGACTGCAAATATCCAAGCGACGAATATCAAAAACACACCGACAACGATTATCGTTAGAATAGAACCTATCAGCAGTAAAGTAGCAGCTGTCGCAAACGAGTGTTCTCCTGATTTCTGTGCAAGCGTGTTAAAGGTTTGTCTTAAGTGAATGGCTGCAACGACGTAAAACGCGAAGGCAACGATTAGAGATATGATGCCAACTATTAGTCCAACTATGTTGATTGAGTGTACTGAAATTGTGAATCCAGCTGTTGGCAAAAACGCAACTACGAATCCGGCGCCCGCAACTGCTAACGCGACGAGAGCGATTATGTAGAACTTGACGCCTGTTAATGAGTTTTGGTAGATGCTGTTATCTTGATAGTAATTCGCAAACTCTTTCATGCCTCTAAGCAATAATACAACACCGATGATTCCTAATACCCAGCCAACGTATGGAACTAAGCCGAGTATGAGAAATATTGAACCCTCCATTGCCAAAGTTTTGCTGTATTGGAAGCTTGTACCCATTTCATTTTTCCTCCTTAATTTTTCTCCTGACTTGCATACAAGTTGTATGCGGGATATAGCCCTAACATTTAGAGCTGCTTTTCTAAGAGTTAGAGTCATAAGCAAACAGACAAATTATGTGGAGTTATAAGCAGAGGCAGTGAATATAAGTGTCAAAACCACGTGGAATAAGCGCCGATATTCAATCGCCAAGAACTAGGCTATTATACTTCATCTATTCTGCCTCAAACAACAGGATCAAAGCTGAGCCTGGAGTAAAATCGAACATTTGCTCTGCCTTAGGCTACAAGTCTGATGGCCATTTTCATTACGACTGGAACTACCTAATTACCGCTGGCATGATAGAGGAAAAACAGGGCCACTACCTGGTAACTGACCAAGGAAAAAAGGAGTTTGCGCTGCATTCCACAGCTTCGAGAAGTAACTCAGTTATGGTTCTTCTAGGAATTGCCATTATTGCTTTCACTATTGGGCTTGAGCTAGGGGTTGTTCCCATATTAAGCGTGACATTTTTCGGAATAGCGCTGATTGCTATTGGATCAATATTTCTAGTTGTGGACCGAAGAAACAGGCCAGCGCTGCCGCCTGAAGCCAAAGTTTTACTCAAAGAACTAAATCGCCATTAGAATGCAAGCTAAAATAAGAATCGCTGGTGCGGAGGGTGGGATTTGAACCCACGAACCCCTGCGGGATAGGAGCCTCAGTCCTACGCCTTTGGCCATGCTGGGCGACCTCCGCTCTTTGATGCTTTTTGTTGTTTGAGGTTGGTGCGGAATATAATTGGTTATGTCATTTAAAGGCTTTACTTTACTGGCATCGCGTTTGGCTGCTAGATTTGTTTATTACTGTGTTGTTGCTGATTGTTTTTTGTGGAAATAGTAAGATTTATTTCCTTCAATAATATAACAGTGTTATAATTGGTGAATAACCATGACAAAAATTTACAACAACGTCCTCGAGACCATAGGAAAAACGCCCCTTGTTAAATTAAACAAAATAACCAAGGGAGTAATCGGAACCGTAGTCGTCAAACTGGAAGCACGTAATCCAGGCGGAAGCGTCAAGGACCGCATATGCCAAAGCATGATAGATGAAGCAGAAAAACAAGGCATAATCAAGCCAGGCGCAATACTCATCGAACCGACAAGCGGCAACACAGGCATCGGCTTAGCCATGGTAGCAGCCGTCAAAGGTTACAAGTTAATCCTCACCATGCCAGAAACCATGAGCATAGAACGTCGCAACCTCCTTAGAGCCTACGGCGCACAACTCGTCCTCACACCAGGACCAGATGGAATGCCAGGAGCAATTAAAAAAGCCGAAGAACTCATCTCCCAAACACCAAACAGCTTCATGCCTCAACAGTTCAAGAATCTAGCAAACCCCAAAGTCCACAGGGAAACGACGGGACCAGAAATTTGGAACGACACCGATGGCAAAATAGACATACTTGTCGCAGGAGTAGGCACGGGGGGAACCATCACAGGTATAGCTCAATATATCAAACCCCTAAAAGCATCCTTCAAGGCCATCGCCGTAGAACCAGCAGCTTCTCCAGTTCTTAGCGGAGGCAAAAAAGGGCCGCATAAAATCCAAGGCATCGGTGCAGGCTTTAAGCCAGATGTTCTGAAACTTGATTTAGTGGATGAAATCTTCAAAGTAACAGATGATGACGCAATTCAAACAGCCAGGCAACTCGCGCAAAACGAGGGCATGCTAGTAGGAATATCTTCGGGAGCAGCCGCCTACGCCGCATTAGAAATAGGTAAACGACCAGAAAACAAGGGTAAACTCATAGTGGCTATTCTGCCAGACACAGGGGAGCGTTACCTGAGCACTCCTCTGTTTCAGGAGCCATCGCCACCGCCAAACTCCAACATCTAAGCAACCTTTTTCTGCGCTTCTCTTATATTCCCCTCTTTTACAATATGAGAGAAGGGAAGCAATATTATGTCAGAAAAAGTTAACAACCCTTGTCCTGAAAACTGCCAGGAATGCGTTGATAAAAACCCAGAGGTTGATTGCTGGAATCCAGACCGAATGCTGGAAAGACTCATGAACAACCACGAAAAAGTAGAGCAGGACTGGGTAGAGAAACGCTTACCCCACCTAGTTAACGAAATTTTAAGTAATTACCAGAAGTTCGGCGGCATGGACCACCTTGAAGGCAGAGATTTGCCATCCAAAAAAATAGTCATCGAAGTTCTAGAGGATTTAATCACAGTTTTGTTCCCAGGCTACCTTGGCAATGAGGAAATTACAAAAGCCAACGTCAAATACCACCTTGGCAAAACTCTAACCTCAGTTTACACCACACTAACAGGCGAAGTGGAGAAAAGCCTCAAGTATATTTGCAGAAAAATAAGCGAGTGCCCACAGGATATATGCCAAAAACGGGCGCATGTCGTTGTAAAACAGCTGCTAGAGAAGTTGCCTGAAATACGCTCGATGCTTAGCGGAGACATTCAAGCTGCTTATGCAGGAGACCCAGCAGCCGTAAGCACTGACGAAGTCATCCTAAGTTACCCGTGCGTGCTGGCAATAACCACTTACAGAATAGCCCATGAACTCTACCTGCAAGGAATACCTTTGATTCCAAGAATAATGAGCGAACATATCCACTCGCAAACAGGCATAGATATTCATCCCGGGGCAAAAATTGGCAAAAACTTCTTCATCGACCACGGAACAGGGGTAGTGATCGGAGAGACCTCAGAAATCGGCGACAATGTAAAGCTTTACCAGGGTGTAACCTTGGGCGCACTGAGTTTTCCCAAAGATGAGAAAGGAAACATAATCAAAGGAAGAAAACGTCATCCTACCATTGGCAATAACGTAGTTATTTATTCAGGAGCAACATTGCTTGGAGCAGACGCAGTTATCAGCGACAACGTTGTCATAGGCGGAAACGTCTGGGTAACAGGACCAGTTCCATCGGGAACAAAAATTACAATAGCTGCCCCTGAGCAGAACTACAAAAAAGAAAATCATGACGAAAAATAGAGTGCGCCTATAATAGGCGGAAGTTTTCCTTCACCGTAGTCAAGACTACGTGAGTGTTCGTCCGCTCAATGTATGGTAGCGCAAGCAGTCGCTTAGTGAAAGCACCCAAGTCTTCTCGGCTCTTGAATTTGGCGACGATAATAGCATCAGTTAAGCCCGTTACGTCGTAGACACTGCATACATTGCTTATTTTTGCTATTTCATTTTCGGTTTCCACAAGCCTGCCTTTTGAAACGGTAATTTCCGTTACAACCGTTAATTGATAACCTAGCTTCTCATGATCCAGCAAAACCGAGTAACCCTTAATGAGCCCATCGTCTTCCATTTTTTTGATTCTGGACAAAACAGTTCCGACTGAGACGCCGACGTTTTTTGCTATTTGTCTGCTTGAAAATCTTGCGTCTTCTAAGAGGCCTTTAAGAATTTTTAAGTCTATTTCGTTTAGCTCCATAACCCTAACTTCCTGCACGTTCTTTCAAATAAACGGTGTTTTTCCGTACATTAGTTTTACTATCATACAATTGTATTAATAAAAGTTTAGTATACGTAAGCTAATAAAGGCTCAAAAGTAAGAGGAAACTCAACTTCTGACAGCCAAGAATACTTTTGCTTTTGGCGAGAAACAGATAGCAATCTTAAATTACTAGCACCAACCCCAATAGTTCTGAGCCACTAAAATGCAAGCAAAATATGACACCATACTTGTATTAGACTTCGGAGGGCAATACTGCCACCTAATAGGCAGAAGAATCAGAGAAAACGGCATCTATTCTGAAATTGTTACCCATGACATATCACCCGAAGAAGTGGCAGCGCTTCAAGAAAAGTTTAACGTTAAAGGTTTAATTTTTTCAGGCGGACCCTCAAGCGTTTATGAGCCCAACGCGCCTAAACTCAACCCGCGCATTTTAGAGGTAAATTTGCCGATTCTGGGTTTATGCTATGGACACCAGCTCTTGGCTCAGTTAACCAAGGGAAAAGTTGAGCCTGCAACATGCAAAGAATACGGAGTTGCTCAGGTATCAATTGATAAACCTGTGGGTGTGCTCGAAGGCTTAGGTGAGAAAGAGAAGGTTTGGATGAGCCACGGCGACACGGTTTTATCGTTGCCAGCGGATTTTGAAGCATTAGCCCATACAGAAAACTGTCCAGTTGCAGCATTTAGACATAAAACAAAACCGATTTACGGTATCCAATGGCATCCTGAAGTTATCCACACTGAACACGGCATGAAAATTCTACGCAACTTTATCTTTCAAGTGTGCAAGTGCCAAGCAAACTGGCAGATGGAAGACCTCATTGGAAAAATGGTTGCCGAATTGAAAGCAGAAATCGGTGACAGTAGAGCCATAATCGGTTTAAGCGGAGGAATAGATTCAAGCGTCGCCACAGCCCTTGCTGCAAAAGCGCTCGGTGACAAGTTAACAGCGGTTTTCGTTGACCACGGCTTTATGCGGGAAGGTGAACCTGAAGCAATCAGGCAAACATTCGAGAAATTCCCGATAAACTTCGTCATGGCAAATGCGCAAGAACGCTTTATGCAAAAACTCAAAGGTGTATCTGAACCTGAAAAGAAACGTAAAGTTATCGGTGAAGAATTCATCAGAGTGTTTGAGGAAATCGCCGACGAGTCAGGCGCTCAATACCTATTGCAGGGCACCATATACCCAGACCGCATCGAGTCAGGCATCCGCAAGAACTCAGATGTCATAAAGTCCCATCACAACGTCGCTGGGTTACCAAAAAATATTAAATTTAAAAAAATTGTTGAACCCCTCCGCGACCTTTACAAGGACGAGGTCCGTAAGGTTGCCAAAATGCTCGAGTTACCTAAAGAACTTGTTAATCGGCAGCCGTTTCCAGGTCCCGGCTTAGCAGTTAGAATAATTGGGAAGTTAACTCCCGAAAAAGTGGATGTTGCCAAGAAAGCCGATGCTATCGTTCGCCAAGAAATCAAGAAAAACGGCTTAGACGAAAAGCTCTGGCAGTACTTTGCCGTGTTAACCGATACTAAAGCAACAGGTGTAAAAGGCGATTCAAGAGCTTACGGGTATGTGGTGGCTGTTCGAGCAATGGAAAGCCGAGAAGCCATGACAGCTAACTTCGCACAAATACCTTATCCGGTTCTAGAAAAAATGTCCACCCGAATCACAAACGAGATTCCACAGGTGACGCGCGTGGTTTACGATATTACTCATAAGCCTCCTGCAACTATTGAGTGGGAATAAAACGCCATAATTCTTTATATTAAACAACGAGCCATTAGACTACACCATCAAGGTGACGTGTCTGAAAGCGGTAATTTTGGCAGGCGGCTTCGCAACAAGGCTACGACCACTAAGCTGCAGTCGACCTAAAACTCTTTTCCCAATAGTCAATAAACCCCTACTTGAATGGATTTTCGAACACTTAGCCGACAACGGCGCAGACGAAGCCATACTTGCAGTAAACGCCCTCACACAATTTTACATAAGACAACAAAAACTGCCAAGGCACGGTTTGAAAGTTAGGTATTCAATTGATCCGCCAAGAATGCCGCTTGGTACGGCAGGTCCAGTCAAAAAAGCTGAAAAGCTCATTGGACATGACGAGCCGTTTATTGTTCTTAACGGCGACATTTTCGCTGACATCAATTACAGGGCTCTTGTTGAAACACACAAAAAATGCAACGCACTAGCCACAATTGCGCTATGCAATGTTAAGGACCCGTGCAGGTACGGCGTGGCTGAACTAGAGGATGGCAACCGAATAAAACGGTTTATTGAAAAGCCAGCTAAGGATAAGGCACCAAGCAACCTCATAAACGCTGGTGTCTATGTTTTGAGCCCCAAAGTCATCGATTATATTCCCTCGGGAAGGGCAGTTTCAGTTGAGAGAGAAATTTTCCCTAAGCTGGCTGAGGAAGGCAAACTTTATGGTTACCACATTAACGGCGTATGGATGGATATAGGCAAACCCGAGGAGTATCTGGAAACAAACAAGATAATTCTTGACTCCACTATAAAAACTGCCAAACCAGTAAAAGCTAAAAATTTTGAACTGAAAAATCCTGTAGCCTTTGACAAGCAGGTTTCAATCGCTGAAAAATCAGTTATTGGCCCCTACGCCATCATAGGAAAGAACGTTACAGTTGGCAAAAATGTGCAAATAAGCAACTCCGTTATTTTCCCAAATGTTCACATTGAGGATTACGCTTCAATTGATGGAGCAATAATCGGTGAAGGCGCCAGAATTGGAAAACACGTCAAAATCACTTATGAATGCATAATTGGCGACCACACCAAAGTTAAGGAAAATGTGGAAATTTCAGGAAAGGTGTGTCCAGGCAAAGAAGTGGCTGAAAACGTTATAAAACCCAAGTTTCACTGTTAAACAAGCATTGAAGTGACAAGTATGACTGAAAGAAAACTTTTCGGAACAAACGGCATCCGAGGCTTAGTAAATATTGAATTAACACCTGAAATGGCCATAAAAGTTGGCTGCAGCATCGGAACATTTTTCGGAGTAGGAAAAAACCTGCTCGTGGGTCACGACGCACGGACCAGCGGCGTCATGCTTTCTAAAGCTGTAATTTCAGGTTTAAATGCGACTGGATGCAACGTGTTTTTCGTTGGAATGGCTCCCACGCCTGCCTTGCAATTCGGCGTTAAAAATCACAAGACGGACGGCGGTGTAATCATAACCGCTTCACACAACCCGCCAGAATATAATGGTATCAAAGTGATTTGGAGCGACGGGATAGAAACCTCGCATGAGCAGGAAATTGAGATAGAAAATATCTATTTTGATAACAAAATAGTTTACGCACTATGGGATAAGCTGGGCGGAACACAAGAACTGCCTGGAATTAACGATGAATATGTACAAGCCATACAAACACACGTTAATATATCAAAAATCGCCAAGAAACACTTTCACGTAGTTGCAGATGCCGCTAACAGCGTAGGCGGACTTACAGCGCCACCGTTGCTGCGGGAATTGGGTTGTAAAGTAACTACAATCAACGCTAACATCGATGGCACTTTCCCAGGAAGACTGCCTGAACCCAGGCCTGAAAGCCTTGGCGACTTATCTTCAACAGTGAAAGCAATCGGCGCAGACATGGGTGTTGCCTTCGACGGCGACGCTGATCGCTCAATATTCACAGACGAAAAAGGCACTATTTACTGGGGAGACAAAACCTTCGCAATAGTCATAAAACAGTTCCTAATTAAGAATCCAGGCGCAAAAATTATCACGCCGGTAAGCTCCTCCACACTTATCAAAGACACAGTGGAAGCCTACAAGGGCGAATTAATCTGGACTAAAGTTGGAAGCGTCACCGTTAGCCAAAAAATGAAAGAACTCGACGCCAAATTGGGCGGGGAAGAAAATGGCGGAATCTTCTATGGACCACACCAAGCAGTGCGCGATGGAGCAATGACTACCGCCCTGCTATTGGACATTATGGCTCAAACTGGGAAAAAACTCTCCGAGCTGGTCGCTGAGCAACCCCAGTACTTTATTGAAAAAGGCAAAATCGAGTGCTCAGATGACAAAAAACAAATCCTACTCCAAAAAATCTACGAACAAGTCAAAGGCGAAAACACCAGCACGATTGATGGCGTAAAAATCTGGTTTAGTGACAGCAGCGCCATCCTGATTCGGCCAAGCGGAACAGAGCCCGTTTTCAGATTGTATGCAGAAGCTAAAAACCCGGAAAAAGCCCTAAAGCTTGTGAAAGATTACACAGCCAAGCTTGAAAAAATATTAGCAACCCTATTACAAGCCTACAGTACTCTGGAGAAACATCGATGCCCACAATCCTAAACGTAAAGCCAGAAGAAATAGACTCAGCGGAGAAACGGTCAAAGTTTCAAGTGAGTGTTATAGGATGTGGGCAAAAAGGTATGCTTTTCGCAGTTGCCTTCGCCAATGCAGGCTTCAAAGTTATATGTTGCGATGCTGACGCAAGCGTTATCAAGAAACTGGCGAAGGGAAAAACACCTTTCCTGCAAACAGCTGACGGCAACCTAAAAAGCCTAATCACAAATGGGCAATTAAGCGCCAGCAACGAACTAAAGAAGAGTGTTTCAAAAAGCGACATAACAATCATAACAGTGCCCCCAAGACTTGACGACAAGAGAAAAATTGATTATTCTAAAGCTTTGAACACTTGCAAGCAAGTTGGGTCAGCGCTCCATGCTGGTGCCCTTGTTGTCTATGGTGACATTGTAGGTTTTGGATTCACCGAAGGCGCTGCTAAGGAAATTTTGGAGAACACGTCTGGTCTTAAGGCAGGCGTAGACTTTGGTTTAGCCTACGTTCCGATCTACCACGCCGTACCGAATGGCCAGTTGAATGTTGCTGGCGTTGGAAAAGCAAGTTTGGATACGGCGATAAACATCGTAAAAATGGTAAATTCCAATGTGCGGCAGGTTAGTGGCGTGAAAACTGCAGAGTTAGCGACGCTTTTTAGGGTTGCAAAGCAAGATGCAGATACAGCTTTGGCTAACGAGTTGGCGGTTTTCTGTGAAAGCGCAAATATTGATTATTTTGAAGTCTTAAAACTTCTTGACCTTGAAGGCAAAAGTTTCTGGCCTACCACTGTTGAGGAAAAAAACAAGGATTACGCTTACCTGCTGCTTGAAAGCGCCGATAGCATTAACGCTAAGCTTCGGCTTCCAGCCCTGTCTAGGCAAATAAACGAGGACATGGTTAAGCACGCAGTTAGTTTGACGCAGGATGCGCTGAGAAGCTGTGGCAAAACGCTGCGAAGGGCAAGAGTCGCAGTTTTAGGGACCATCAGCCCAAGCACTGCTACAGGTGCTTTTGTTAAGATGTTAGAACTCAAGGGTGCCAAAGTTAACCTGTATGACCCCGCTTCGAAACGGGAGACACTCGAAGCCACCGTTGTAAAAAGCTCCTTAAATGAAGCAGTAGAAGGCACAGACTGCGTTGTCATATTGACTGGGGAAGAGCAGTTTACCAGCTTAAACTTAAAAAAGCTTAAACCGTTAACTAGAGCGCCTTCAATAATCGTTGATTTAGCAGGCGCCTATGAACCACAAAAGGCTGAGGCAGAAGGTTTCATATACCGTGGACTCGGAAGGGGTAGAAGATAAAGCATGAAGAAACTTGGCGTAGCAGTAATCGGAACAGGCTTTTGGGGAAAAAACCACGCAAGAGTGTACAAAGAACTCCCGGAAACAGAGCTAGTAGCAATTTGTGATGTTAACCTAGAAAGAGCAAAAAAGGTTGCTGACCAATTCGGCGTTAAAGCTTACACTGACAGCGCACAAATGCTCAGGGGCAAAGATATTCAAGCCGTAAGCATATGCACATGGTCAACGTACTTAGCCCAAGAAGCCCATAAAGCGCTTAGCGCAGGCAAACACGTACTTGTAGAAAAGCCCATGGCTACAAACTCTAAGCAAGCCCAAGAACTTTATGAACTTGCGCAACAGAGCGGACTTCATTTGACCGTGGGTTTCTTGACACGCTTTATTCCAGGAGTGCAGTTTATCCGTGATGCAGTCGCAAAAAAACAAGTCGGCGACTTGGTTTGCGCTACTTCTAAGCGTGTATCTCAGTGGCCTGAACGAATAGGCGATGTCGGCGTGGTTAAGGACTCGGCGATTCATGACATTGATGTTATGCGCTTTATTTCCTGTCAAGACCCTGTCACTGTGTACGCTAAAATGGGTAGCCGCCGAATCAAAAAATTCGAGGATTACGCGCACATTATGTTAACTTATGAGAACGGTGAGAGCGCTTTTATTGAAGCCAACTGGCTCACCCCCTACAAAACCAGATTACTAACAGTAACAGGCATCGAAGGCATAATGAAACTGGATTATATGACACAGGAACTGTGTATTGAGCAACAAACACAAACTGTGGCGCCTAGAACAGCCAATTGTAGAACCATTAAAGGTTGAGCTGCAACATTTTGCCCAGTGCATAACAGAAAAGAAGAAACCGTTGGTGACTGGAATTGACGGCATAAAAGCGTTGCAGATCGCTGAAGCCGCCACGCAATCCTCAACAAAATGCACGGCAATAAACTTGGAAAAATAAAGGTTTATTTTAGACTAAAGGGTTTTCCTTCTTTCACTATTTTTTCAGGGATTTTTTCCTTCCACTTCTTCAGAAACGGTAAATCTTCCGAGTCTTTTCGTAGCTCGTCTGGGAGCATTTCGGGAATTTCGTCTCTTATGGGGTACCATCGGAGGCACTTTGGGCAGACGATTAATCCTTCAACTATTTCGTCTTTTTCTTCGAAAACATGAAGTTCAAGCGGATGATATTTATCAATTGGACAGGCCAAGATTTCCATTAGTTTACGCTTCATTTTAATTCCCCAATTAACATACTTCGGTTAAACTATTAAAACTTGCTCGGCGACCCAGCTACCCGTATATCCAGAACGGTTTGGTACCAGTTAGGACCCGTGTTACGCACAATACGGGAAAAACTCAAGTTATAGGCAATCCCTAGGGCGTCAAGTTTCTGGGCTACTTTTTGCCGAGTCTTTACCTGCGGGTCTTCTTTTCCAGCGGCGTGTTCGAAGTCATAATAATGGATCCAACCTCCGTGTCTCTTAAGCGTCATAACCGCATAAGGCAAGTACTCAAGGGCTAATTCTGGTAGTGGCATCAGGACACGGTCGGCAACGCCGCCAAGTCTTGCTTGAATTATGTCTTTCGAGTCGCCTAGCAGAGGCATCACTTTGCCGTAAACCCGATTGACCCTGACGTTCTCTTCCATTAAATCATATGCGATTGGATTAACGTCAATTGAGAGCACCTTGGTTTGAGGAGCAGTTTTGGCGATGATTATGCTAAAACAGCCGACACCTGCAAACATGTTAACAACCGTCTCCCCCTTCTTAACTAAACAGGCAATACGCTGCCGCTCATGCGAAAGCCTAGGAGAAAAATAGCATTTCTCAACGTCAACTGCAAACACGCAACGCGCCTCCTTATAGGAGGTAGTCGTTTTGTCTTCACCTGCCACCAACTTTAACTCTCTAACTCTAAAGTCACCTGCAACAGGGCTTGTTTGCAGAAAGACTGCCTTTACACCTTTATGTGTTGCCATTATTTGTTTTGCTACTGCTTGGATGTTGGCTGTGTTGCCTTTTGGAGTTTTAAAAATTACTATGTCACCTATTAAATCGAAAGAGTCATAAACCTTTTTTAGCTCGCCTACAGGAAGAGTTGCGGCTAGTTTTTCTCTTAGGCGCCGTGTCAACTATGCATCCTCATCAGCTTGGAAGGTAATGTTTAAAAGCAAAATACTTTTCTTTGTAGGAAGAGGCGTTTCTAATGGAAAAATCGGGAATTGTTTACGAATGCATGAGATGCGGGGCAAGAGTACCATCTGAAGAACTTGAACTTCGCGGCGGAGAAACAAAATGCATTATTTGCGGATATCGAATTCTCAAGAAAGTTAAACCGCCAGTAGTCAAACGTGTGCAATCAACATAAAAAGGGATACTCGTACTTTTGTAAGCACGAGTTTCAAGTTTTTTAGCTTTAATTTTCATCCAAATAGCTTCAGTAGAATTCTTGGTCTCCGAGTTTACGCAAAGCTTTTCCTTTTAGTCTTATTGAGTCGCCCAAAAGGTCGTCGTCAAGGTCTTTTTCAACCGTTTTACGTTTAACGGTTTCACCGCATACGCCTCCTGGAAGCAAGCGTCTTTTCATGCACATTGAATAGGTGCATTTTGCGACATTACAATTCTCGTCAGTTTCCCTACACCAAACCCCGTCGCGTCTGAAAAAGAGAGAGTTTTTGCCGCATTTAAAAGCGTTGCATGATGGAGAACAAGCTTTTGATTGAGCCAATAGTTACACCTCAGTCAAATCAAAATCTTTAGTTGTTTTATCCTTGTATTTTCTTTTATGTCTTTTGGAAGCAATATAAACTTTATTCCTATTTATTCCAAATTGGCAATAATTTCAGCGGGAAGATTTTTTCATCCGGTAAACTTCTACGATAACTAACACGATTATTGCCAAAGCAACTATGATTATAGCGGCAAGTGTGCTGGCGAGTACAACAAATGGGCCTAAAGCGATAAATTGACCAAGTTTAATTTGAACCGACATCGGTTGATTAACTATAATAGTTGTTGCTTGATAATTATTTGGGGACCCTTGGGCAAACGCTAATAATTGCATATTGCCGCCAACCACATTGCTAAATGTTGCGATTCCATTGCTTTTTGTTAGAGCCGAAAACCGTTCTGAGCTTGGCGCAACTAAAGTAACATTCGCCTTTGATATTCCGTTACCAAATAAATCAACCACTTTTACTATAACTTCAATGCCATAGAGTGTGCAGTGTATTTCTTGTTGGCTAGTGTTGAAGGCTTCGATGATTGTTTGGTTAATTTGAATATTATCCTTGTACACTGTAACTCGGTAAGTTCCAAACGTCACAAGATTGTTTGCCGTTCCAGAATCATTCGTTGTGGCAGTATAGACCAAGCTGTTTGTTTCCTCAATAAGTTCTAAGCGGGCACCAGAGATTGGGGCTTGATTATACCCTACAACAGTTAATGTTAAGGCTTCATTCGGGCAGCTTATCACAACTTCTGAGAAAGCCTGAGCTGGAACATTATTGAACGTTTCATTGGCAGCGTTGAAAACCCTGCCGTATATTGAAGCCTCTATATTGTAGCTTATTTGTGGCAGCGTAGAGTTTATGGTAAATGATCCCGCACGGTTTGTTTGTCCTGTAACAGTTCCAATTTGATAATCGGAATTGCCAGATGGTTTATAGCTGTAAGAAACCACCAAATCCACGGATGCCATTGGAACCCCAATCTGGTTTTTCACAGTGATTTTAAGGTCAGTCAGAGTGCATTGTATAGTGAAGCTGCCGTTTCCGGTAATGGTTAAGTCGTTTTGTCCAACTTTAACGCCGTTCCAAAAAGCAATTAATGATTGAGGCCCACCTGCAACAGTCAATGGGGCTATTCCATCAGGCCCGCTTCTGCTGTTAGTGACAGAGTTGCTTGCTATGTCTAGAGCTTGGACGCTAATTTGGGGTACCGTTTCGCCGCCCAAGTTTGTGGTTTTAACTTGAATAGGATATCCGGTTACTGTGAAGGTTTCCGAGTCGGGTATGGCTTTAGGGTTTCCTTGGGCTGGGGTTATTTGCACAGCGTATTCGCCCAGTGGGATGTTGGATGGAATTGTCCATGTTGTGCTGATGGTGCCGTCGGCTGAGGCTATTATTGGCTGGGAGCTTAGCGTTGCCCCAGTTACGGATTTGGTTACAGCTATTGTTGCAGGTTGATTTGGCTGATAGCCTACCGCTCTTAATGTTACTGTTTGTCCCCTATGGTAAATGGTTGAATCAAGGAAGCCTACTTGGAAACTCGTTTGTGCTAACGATTGGTTGAACGAGACAGCGTATGCACCCGCATAATCGGTCAGTGAACCACTCGGTTGAAAACTGCTATCAGGAAAAATTACTTGTCCTATAGCTGTTCCCTTATCGTTAGAATTGCCGAGTAACAATGTTTTAAAGTAAACTGTGTTTAGTGGGTTTGGAAGCGTCACAGTAACATTAGCTGTATAAAGGGTGTTTGGCACGCCTCCTTTAACTGATATGTTTAGAACCATGCTGCCTCTCTCCTGTATCTGAGGAGCGGAGGTTATGGAGCAAGCAGTTGTAACCTGGAATTGGGTAGTTGCGTTAATGTTGCTGGCAAGGTCCCATAATGTTAGTGCGTGAGTACCGTTGACAAGTTCAGGCACGTTAACGTATGCAGTAACATAGTAACCTTTAGATGTCCCAGTTGCGGCAAGAGTTTGGTCAAAGAGAATTTGGAAGGACCCGTTAAACGTGTAAAGGGTTCCTTGAACGAGCAGATGAGTGCCCACGGCTCCAGTTTTGCCCGGCGAGATTTGTGTAATTGTTACGACAGAGGTTTGATCTTGCCCATTAACGCCTGTATAAGGCGTAAGTGCTACGCCGCAGAACACAAGAAAAAGTAGGGCAAACACAACCATTTTTTTAATCAAACAACTTCGCTCTCCCGTTAATAGTTACCAATTACTGATTCTTGATGATTCAATAGAAATATTTTAAACTTTACCGATTAACCCTCCCAGAGAAGTTCAAAATTCCTAGAGCAACAGTAAACCAAATAATTAGCGGTTTCAGCCACAGGATTTTTAAAAGAGGAACGTTCTTCTTGTCAATAAAAATCAGGGAGAATTTTGGAAAAAAACACCCAAGAAACGCTTTCGGGGGCTCTCAGGAAGCAAAAATACCATTTCGTCGGCTCCCATTCGGCAGTCAAAAGGTGCAAGTGGCTACACGAATCCATAGTCAATGATAGACCATGTTACAAACAAAAGTTTTACGGCATCAAATCCCATCGGTGCATCCAAATGTCGCCTTCTCTGTATTATTGTACGCAGCAGTGCCTGTTTTGTTGGAGGGCACAGAGCGGGGATTTGCAGGTCACATGGGACGAAATGAAAATACCAAAAGTGGACATTCCCGAAGAAATCGTGGAAGGCTGCTTTAGAGCGCAAGAAAGAATCTTAACGGGTTACAAAGGAAATCTAAAAACAAACTGGCGAAAATTCCAAGAAGCCTTAACTCCAAAGCAAGTTGCCATCAGCCTTACCGGTGAACCAACACTTTACGAGCCACTTGGAGAATTAATTAGCGCTTTTCACCAAAGAGGGTTAACAACTTTTCTGGTTTCCAACGGTACATTGCCCGTTAAACTTTCAAAACTAACTCAGGAGCCCACCCAGCTATATGTTTCGTTGTGTGCGCCAAACGAGCAAATATACAAGCGGATTTGTCGTCCAGAATTTCCGAGTGCATGGCAGAAGCTCAATGAGACTCTTGGTTTACTTCAAAGTTTTAGTTGCCCAACGGTTCTTCGCATGACATTGGTTAAAGAGCACAACATGAGCAATGTGGATGAATATGCTAAGCTTGTAGAAAAAGCCAATCCTACGTACATTGAAGCAAAAGCGTATATGCATATCGGCTTCTCGCATCTTCGTCTTGATTTTGATTGCATGCCGATGCACAACCAAGTAAGGGCCTTTGCAGAAGAATTAGCTGCGAAAACTGGCTACAAAATTCTAAATGAGGCGGCAGAGAGTAGAGTTGTCTTACTCAGCAGGCTAGAAAAGGCGATTCAGGTCTGCAAAGATTAGCTTTTTTCAGGCTTGCAAAATAACTATTTTTATTTGCAGATGGACAAATCTTAAATACTTAACTTTTACCCTTATGCTAACTAAACCAAGCGGTCACTATTATGGTTAGTGAAGGAAAAGGACGGCTGTTCCGCAGAAAAGACGGCAAATATCTAGTATATCTACCTAAGGATTTGGCAGAAGACAGCATGTTTCCTTTTAAGGGCTCAGACACAATCGCTGTTAAAGTAAGCTTCAGCTTAGGAGACAATAAAGTTCTAATTCAGAAATGGGACAATCCCTAACCTCTATGAAAACTAAATTAATTAGTCAAGGTCACATTTCATTTTGCAAGGTGTGAAGTTTTGTCGACTCTAGAGAATGTTCTTCAGGAAGTAAAAAACGACCTCGTGCAAAAAAATACGATCCGTGAAGAAACCCACGAAAGCATGAGAAAAGCCACAAGCCTATCCAAACAAGCCATACTTTTGATTCACCAAAAAAAGTACATTGAAGCTGAAAACTTCATTTCGAACGCTACGGAGAAGATTTCAGACCTTCGAGAAATAGCCAAAAATTACCCCGACATTGTTTATGGAGGAATGTTTAGCGCCGCATTGCAAGAATACTCGGAAGCTCGTATATTCCTTACGCTTGTTAAGGAATCGCGTTTTATCACTCCAGCCGAAATCAGCGTGCCTTCGGTGGATTACGCACTTGGTTTAGCCGACGTTATCGGCGAGTACAGGCGTTTAGCGCTTGATAATTTGCGCGAAGGAGAAGTTAAAAAGGGCGAGCAATGCCTCGAAGTCATGGATGAAATCTTTATTCAACTTTTAGCGCTTGACGAGGCATACATGCTTGTGCCTGGACTGAGGCACAAGTCGGATACTGCGAGAAGAATCATTGAAGCCACCCGAGGCGATGTCACATTGGAAATTCGCCGCAAATCCTTGGAAGACACTTTAAAAGAGTTCCAATCGACAAGACCTCCAAAGCAAACGCGGAACAAAAAAGGTTAATCCTTGAGCAAACGCAGCAAACTAATGTCAAGCTTTTCCGCTCAAAAAGCGCATAAAATCCAATCTTGTTTATCACAAAAAATCATCAAAGAAGACAGGCTTCCTCAAAAAATTAGAATCGTAGCGGGCGTAGATGTTTCCTACATTGATGAAGTCGGCATTGGAGCGTTAACCGTTTTAAATTATGATTCACAGAAGCTTTTAGAAACTCAAGTTGCAATATGCAAGGTTAAAATACCTTACATTCCAACCCTGCTCTCATTTAGGGAAACCCCTCCAGCCATAGCGGCGATAAAAAAGCTCAAGCTTCAGCCTGATATTTTTCTAGTTGATGCTCAGGGACTTGCTCACCCGTATAGGTGTGGATTTGCCAGTCACCTCGGGCTCGTTTTAGGTAAGCCGACGGTTGGCGCTGCAAAAAGCCGCTTAATAGGCACTCCAGTTGAGAGGTTTGGGCAGACTTTACTGGTTGATAAGGGAGAAGTTATTGGCGCGGTGGTTATGACAAGGCAAGGTGCAAAGCCCATTTACGTGAGCATCGGTCACATGGTCACGCTTCAAACAGCTATCAACATCGTGCTGCATTGCTCCAAAAGCCGCATTCCGGAGCCTCTGAGGCTGGCGCATGGATTAGCAACTAAAGAAAGATTCAAGCTTACGCAGAAAGTAAATATCAACGGAAAATAGAATTAGGGCTAGAGCGTGATAGGTTTGACTGAAGAGATAACATTCGCTGAATTTGAAAAACTTGATTTGCGAATTGGAAAAATCGTTGAAGTAACACCGGTTGAAAACTCCAAGAAATTGTTAAAAATCATCGTTGATTTTGGTTCCGAAAATAGACAAGCAGTCGCAGGTTTACAAAAGTATTATACTCCTGAGCAACTATTGGGCAAAAAATGCGTTTTTCTCCTCAACCTGAGGAAACGCATGATCGCTGGTTTAGAGTCGCAATGTATGATTTTAGCCGCTGAAGACAGCCAAGGCGTAGTTTCTGCGCTTGTGCCTGAGAAACAGGATATTTTGGAAGGAAGCAAAATATGCTAAACACCTCTCGCCCGTAACCGATTTTCTTTTTATGTGTAGGGAAAAGTTAATAGCTAAAAATAAGACTCGTTATTGTATAATTTGTTGTGGAAGGTTACTTTAATGGCAGTTAATGAAGAAGCGCTTATGTGGGTTGAAAAATACCGCCCAAAAAGCCTAAACGAAGTCGTAGATTTACATGATATAACTGAAAGCCTCAAAGCTTTCATGAAAAACCCTAAAACAATGCCTCACCTAATGTTCGCAGGCATCCCAGGCACAGGAAAAACCACGCTAGCGCTCTGCATTGCGCACGAGTTGTTTGGTCCAAGTTGGAAAAGCTTCACTTTGGAGCTAAATGCATCTGACGAAAGAGGCATTGACACTGTAAGGGAAAGAATAAAGGATTTCTCACGCTACAGTCGCACAGGCTTCGGCAATGCCCCATTTGGTCTGATTATTCTGGACGAGTGCGATCAAATGACTGGCCCAGCCCAGACGGCGCTGAGAAGAATCATGGAAACCAGCAGTCGCACATCCCGATTCATCCTAATATGCAACCAATCAAGCAAAATCATTGAACCCATACAAAGCCGCTGTGCCATCTTCCGTTTCTCGAGGCTGGACAGGCAAGCGATGATAGACCATGTACAGTGGATAGCCCAGCAGGAAAACTTTAAACTTGAGCCTGCGGCCGCTGAAAAAATAGTTGATTTCGCAGAAGGCGACCTCCGTCACGCCATTAACGCGCTTCAGACAGCGTCAGCCTACAAGGAAGGATACGTGGATGAAAAAACTGTCTTACTTGTTATTGGCGAAGCCAGCCCCATGCAAGTACAAAAAATGATTAGAAAAGCGCTTTATGGCGAATTTATGGAAGCGAGAAAAACAATGTATGAAATAATGGGTTCCTTTGGCTTCTCAGGCACAGAAATAATAAGGCAAATCCAACGTGAAATTTTTAAGATGTCCGATTTGACCCCTGAACAAAAAGCTGAGCTCTCGAACATCATCGGTGAGTACGATTACCGCCTCACCCAAGGCGCGAACAGCGACATCCAATTAAGTGCTCTTCTTGCGCAGTTCGCTAAATTCGGTAAAGCTATAGGGGAAACCTATTGAGAATTGATATTCTATGGGTTGAAAAGTACCGCCCAAAAAAAATAGAAGATATCGTTGGCAATGAAGAAGCGAAAGCTACTTTTGTCGAATGGCTAACGGGCAAGCGTAAGACAACCAAAAAAGCCGTTCTACTTTATGGTCCTCCAGGCGTCGGAAAAACCGCGCTAGTTAATGCCACTGCTAAAGAGTTTGGGTTTACTATTATTGAAATGAACGCTAGCGACACGCGTTCGGAAAAAGCGGTTAACGAGATTGCTAAGCCAGCTACTTCTTATGTTGCCTTGGATGCATTTTCTGGCGGAACCAAAGGCAAGGGTAACATGCTTTTTCTTGATGAAGTTGATGGCATTGCAGGCAACGAGGATAGGGGTGGAGTTAGCGCTATAATAGAAATCGTTGAAAAATCCTTAGTCCCAGTTATAATGGCTGCTAACGACCCCGACATTGACAAGCTAAGACCACTAAAGAAGGTTTGTTTGCTGATTCGCTTCCATCAAGTCAGGATTCCACTGATAATTGCTTTGTTGCAGAAAATTTGTTTGCTGGAGCATGTGAAAGCTGAGTTTGAAGCACTTGAACATATTGCCCAAAACAGCAAAGGTGATGTACGCTCAGCCATAAACGACCTTCAAAGCCTCAGCGAAGAAAACCATGTTTTAACGTTGCAGGACACTATGGGGTTAAGCTCAAGAAACAAAGACATCAGCATGGACGAGACTCTCAGGGGCTTTTTCAGCGCGAAATCCATTGATGAAGTCTCTGGCTTGCTTTTTAGGTCCAGCGTTGATTACGATGAGTTTTTGATGTCTGTTAGCGATAACCTTCCAAAACGTTACACAAATCCAGAAGAACTTGCAGCAGCATATGATTTGGTTTCACAAGCTGACATTTACAGGGGAAGAATCGGAACTGAAAACTGGCATCTCCTAAAATACTTCTACAATGCCCTATCCGAAGCCGCTGCAGTTGCACCTCAATCCTACAAACCCTTCGAACTCATCACGCCGCCAATCCGCATAATCACGCTTTTCTGGACTAAAGGCAAACGCAGCATGCTTGACGCCATCTGCGGCAAGATTGGAGCGCAATGCCACGTTTCCCACTCAAAAGCCAAAAAGGACTTTGTCACCTACGTTAAGGATATGTTGCAAAGAAAGAAATCCAGCGCGTTGATTGACTGGTTTAAGTTCACACCCGAAGAGGTTGACTGCCTAATTAAAATGAGCAAGTACTAGTGAGTTAGACATGCCTATAGTTTTGAATCCTAAAGGTTTTAAGCTTCCAAGAATTGAAAAAGAGAAATTTGTCCTTCTCATACGACTCGGCTTGGATTATAATCGAGAGCAAGGGTTCTTCTCCGTTAAAAACTATAACAATATTGAAAAAATCATTGACGCGGTAAGCGGAATTTTAGGCAGCGAAGTCATTTTTTCTCAAACATGCACTAGATGCGGCAAAAGTTTTCCCTGCTCGGACTGCAAGTATGGAGAATTATGCACTACCAAAGATTTGCCGTTTAGTTGTGTGTGCCCTCAATGTCTTAGAGATAGAAAGCAATTTGAAGAGTATTTAGAAAAATTCTAAGGAAGAGTAAATTTACATTTTGTTTGATTGATGTCTTTACATAAACAAACGATACTCCCCTCTCCCTGTCTTTTTTAGACGAAAAATTTAGCCAAAAAAAGAGCAAACAATACTACCGTATACAAAAGCATCAACCAAACACACAAAAACCCTCAAAGGCAAATCTTAACTAGCTATTAATAATTACATTTTATTGAGAGGATAAATTTTCATGTCTGAAGAACACACTCCGTTGTCAGTTGCTATTTCCCAGCTTAAACTAGCTTCTAAAAAGTTACAGTTAGATGCTGGCATGTACAAGATGCTCAGCCAGCCAAAACGTTCTATCAGCGTAAGCATAGACATCCGGATGGATAACAGATCCGTCGGTGTTTTCAACGGTATAAGAGTTCAGCACTGGGACGCAAGAGGACCATTCAAAGGTGGAATACGCTACTACCCAAACATCACTATAGATGAAGTCACCGCACTTGCCATGCTGATGACTTGGAAATGCGCAATAGCCGACATACCGTTTGGCGGGGCAAAAGGTGGCGTGTGCGTTGACACCAAAAAGATGAGCAAGCACGAACTTGAACGATTAACCCGACGCTATGTCAGTTTAATCGTTGATTACCTTGGACCTCACCGAGACATCCCCGCGCCAGACATGTACACTGACGCCCAAACCATGGCTTGGATAATGGACACCTACAGCCAACTTAAAGGCTACAGCATACCTGAAAGCGTCACAGGCAAACCCGTTGAAATCGGCGGTTCATGGGGTAGGGCAGAAGCCACAGGAAGAGGCGTCATTCACTGTATAAAGCAGGCAGCACAAAACAATGGAGTTAAACTCAAAGGCGCCAGCGTAGCCATCCAGGGCTTTGGCAACGTCGGCTATAACGCAGCTGTTGCCGCTCATGAAGAAGGCTGCAAAGTCATAGCGATCAGCGACTCCACAGGAGCAATTTACTGCCAGGACGGCTTAAACCCGCCTGGAGTTTTAGCCCACAAAGAACAAAACAAATCAGTGCAGAACTATAAAGGCTGCAAAGACATCACAAACGAAGAACTCTTAGAACTGCAATGTGACGTGCTGATTCCTGCGGCATTGGAGAACCAAATAACATGCAAGAACGCTGACAAAATCAGGGCAAAAATGGTTGCGGAAGCCGCAAACGGACCTACCACGCCGGGAGCTGACAAGGTCTTGTACGAGAAAGATATCTGCCTCATCCCTGACATCCTAGCAAACAGCGGCGGAGTAACCGTAAGCTACTTTGAATGGGTACAGAACCTGACTCGGGAACAGTGGCCGCTGGAAAAGGTTAACCGCAAATTGGAGGAAAAAATGACAAAAGCCTTCAACGACGTAGTCGGATTGGCAGAACGAGAAGAAAGCGACATGCGAACAGGTGCACTCATGCTGGGTGTAGGAAGAGTGGCGAATGCAATAAGAACACTAGGATTATGGCCATGATCTGCATTTTCCGCTCAACTTTGACATCTAAGCTTCTTTAATATTCAATTTTTTCTAGTACAAACGCTTAAAACCTCTTTCGCCATATCCTTTGAACCCCATAAAGGGAGCTATCGGACAGGGAGAGCGAAAAGTTGGCAGCGAAAATTTACACTCTGGATTTTTGTTATGAGAACTCGCTTGTCAAAATTATTGCTAACCGTAATTGCCCTGAAATTAAGCTTGCTGGGTTAAGTGTTGGTCCCTTTGATGAGGGCAACGAGTATGAAGTTTATTTTTGGGTGGCAAAAGAGCTAGCCACTGCAGGAATCGTTCATTTTCGTGAAGATGATGCATTGGACTCCACGAAACTGTATAAAGTGCAATGGAAAGAGGGCGTGCAGATTCCAGGGCAAATCTCGGAGCTGCCTGAGGATTTTTACCCCAAACTACGGCGTTACCTCAGTTTCCTAAAAGAGGAAGCAACGCAACCTGACAAAATAACCGAGTATCAAAAAACTCAGCATTTGGCCAAGGATGTCGTCAACTCAAGACTTAAAAAAATAGTTGCTCTTTCATCCGCGCCAAGCCAAAGCGACCAAGTTCTAAAAAAACTGTCAAACGAAGAAAAAATCCTCTACGAACAGCTTGTAAAACTAATTTCTGAATGGAAAGGCAAGATTTTGGAGAATGGGGAAAAGTAGCTATGGCTAACGAAGTAACCGTTGATCCGCAGCAGCTTTTCCAGGAATTCTTCAAAAAAGAAAAGTACCGCCAGAGAATTGCACAACTATCCATATCAGGGAAAAACTCTATTGTCATCGACTTTGAGGAGCTTTATGGTTTTGACCAATCTCTCGCTGAACAATTGCTTAACAAACCTGAAGAGTACTTACAGCATGCAGGAAAAGGAGCGTACGAGCAGCTAAGAATTGAAGATGCCGAGTACGCTGAGAAGATAGAGAAAATTAACATTAGAATCGTGCAGTTGCTTGGCAAAGAAGTACTAAGAAAGCTTGGCTCAAAACAGATGACAAAGCTCATAATGATTGAAGGCATAGTCGTCCGCGCCACACCCGTCCGACCGATGGTACTGCAGGGAGCTTTCAAATGCAAACGCTGCGGAACGATGAACATGGTTGAGCAGACAGGGCAGTTTCTAAAAGCCCCAGCCATATGCCAAGCACCCGACTGCGGCAGAGACGGACCCTTCGAATTCACACAGGAAGAATCCCTATTTATTGATTCGCAGGATCTTCGGTTGCAGGAAAAACCTGAAGATTTGCCACCTGGACAGCTGCCGCGTACGTTGGCTGTTAAGTTGGTGGGCGATGACATTGTTGATGTTGCCAGACCAGGCGACCATGTCTCAATCGTTGGTATCGTCCGGGCTTTTGCACCATCAATGATGGGTTTGGGTAAACTTCGCACGTTCATTTTACAGCTTGATGCTAACTCTATAGAAGTATTGGGCAAAGAACCTGAAACCTCACCACCTACTCCTGAAGAAGAAGCAAAAATCCATGCCCTCGCCGCAGACCCGTGGGTGCACACCAAAATTTTGCGCTCCATCGCTCCCTCAATCTTCGGCTTAGAGCACATCAAAGAAGCAATAATGTACCTGCTTTTCGGAGGAGTGTCCAAAAGCCTTCCAGACGTGAACATCAGAGGCGAAATGAACGCTCTACTCATCGGTGACCCAGGCACGGCAAAATCACAGTTGCTTCAGTATGTTGCCAGAATAGCGCCAAGGGGGCTTTACACTTCAGGCAGGGGAACGACTGCTGCAGGCTTAACCGCCGCTGTGGTGCGGGAGAAAGGCGGAAGCATGAGCCTTGAAGCCGGTGCATTGGTACTTGCGGATAAAGGGATCGCGTGTATCGACGAAATGGACAAAATGCGACCTGAAGACAGAGTTGCCATTCACGAGGCTATGGAACAGCACACTGTTTCAGTTGCAAAAGGCGGCATTGTTGCCACTTTGAACGCTCGAACCGCTGTGTTGGCGGCGGCTAACCCATCTTTGGGCAGATATGAACCGAACAGGACGGTTGCTGAAAACGTTCCGTTGCCCGTTACAATCCTTTCCCGTTTTGACTTAATCTTCGTGCTGCGAGATGTGCCCAACAAGGAATCTGACGGAAGAATGTCACAGCACATCTTAGAAATTCACCGTAGAGGAGCTAGCCCTGTTGAAGCCCAGGTAGACGCAGAATTGTTGCGCAAATACGTCAGTTATGCAAAGGGGATTAAGCCTGTGCTTGGCAATGAAGCCCTTAAAGCCCTTAGCGACTTCTACTTGGCTATGCGTTCAGCAAGTGAAACTGAAGGCTCGCCGGTAGCTATTACTGCGCGTCAGCTTGAGTCTTTGGTGCGTATTGCTGAGGCTAGGGCTCGTGTTGCTTTGCGCAAGGAAGTGTCGGCGGAGGATGCGGGAGCAGCCATTACGATTATGAAGCGGTCGCTTGAAGAGGTGGGAATCGATTTGTCCTCTTATAAAGTGGATATTGATATTATAATGACTGGACGACCTAAAAGCATCCGAGACAGATTGTCCATTGTGCTCTCAACGCTAATGACCATGGAAAAAGTGACAGGTATTGTTGAGAAAGGAGCACTTGTTACTGAGTTGGAAACTAAACAAAAGATTCCAAGAGCCGAAGTTGAACGCATGATTAGCCAGTTGCTCCGTGAAGGCACAATTTATGAACCCAGAGAAGGATGCCTTAAGAAAACTTAACCGAGGTAAATGAGTTGAAGCCAGTAATAGTTGTTGCTGGAACAAGGCCTGAAATTATAAAGATGTCTCCGATAATTCGAGCATTAAAAGAGACTGAATTGCCATTCGCTTTTGTCCATTGCGGGCAACACTACGATTATAACATGGCTCAGCAATTCATCGAAAATTTAGAGTTGCCAACCCCTGATTATTCATTCCAGATTGAAGCCACATCACCTGGAGCGCAAACCGCTGAAATAATGCTCAAAACAGATCAGGTGCTGGAAAAAATTGAGCCTTCAATTGTCCTCGTCGAGGGCGACACAAACAGTGTTTTGGCAGCTGGACTGGCGGCTAACAAGCGGTTTATTCCTATTGGGCATGTTGAGGCTGGGTTGAGAAGTTTTGATTTTCGCATGCCAGAAGAGTTTAACCGACGATTAACAGATCACATGTCGGAATATCTGTTCGCTCCGACAAAGAGAGCGAAAGCAAACCTCATCGCAGAACATGTTTGGGGAAAAGTCTACATAACAGGCAACACAGCTATCGATGCCGTAATCCAGCACATGCCAATTGCTGAAAAGAAATCCGACATAATGCAAAAAATCCCCTTCAAAACATTCGCTCTAGCAACGGCTCACAGAGCGGAAAATGTCGATAATGTGTCGGTTCTCGAAGCCTTAATGGATGTCTTCACAAAATCGTCCCTGCCAATCATCTACCCTATGCATCCGCGAACGAGAAAACGGCTCTTGGAAAAAGGCATGCTCGCCAAAATGGAAGCACTAAAAAACGTTCTAATTCTTCAGCCCTTGGGATACTTGGACTTTTTAATTTTAATGAAAAACTGCAAACTAATAATTACAGATTCAGGCGGAATCCAAGAGGAAGCCACAGCTCCAACCATAAGAAAAACAGTGCTTGTAATGCGCCTGTCAACTGAGAGACCAGAGGCTGCAGAAGCAGGATTCGCCAAGGTGGTCGGCACTGATAGCAAGATAATATTGGCAGCCATGCAAGACGCAGTTAAAGAGGAAGCGGATTTGCCTCATGTTTCTCCTTTCGGCGATGGCAAGGCAGCGCAAAAAACTGTTAAGATAATAAAGAAGAGTTTAGCTTAAGAGATGTAGGTGGTCTTTTTGTCTTCTTCTTTGCGGGTTTGTTCTGCTTGAATGGCTCGTTTTTCCTCGATTTGCTGTAGCTTAGTCACCATTGTTTCTGCACGGGCGATTTCTTCATTTAAGCCTGTTAGGTCAAGCTCAAAGTTGAAAGTGGCTTTTAACACTTCAAGCACGCTTTTTGCTGCCAATGGATCAGGTAAGTACCCGCGTGTTTCACCTAGCAGACACAGAGCGTCTATTTTTTTGAATTTCGCCAATCCAAGAATGAGCCCAGCGGTCCCAACGATGGGGCTTCCTGAAGTGCTAAGTGTTGCGCCAGCATGCACAGCTTTTTCTAGGATTCCCTGAGAGGTTGCTGCAATGAAAACTTTAGGTTTTTCTTTAGGTTCCATTCGGTAGCCGCCGATTGTAGCTATTGTTTTTACGCTGTTTTTTTCTGAGAAAGCGAGTATTTGATCCGCTATTTCGTATTGTCCTTCGATTGTTTGTGATTGGCTGTCGCCAGTGAATAGGATTAGGTCGTTGCCGTTTGGGTTCTTGTAGTAGTAGAATGCACCGCGCAACAATCGCACGTTGCCTTTCTTGTTAACTAACACGAAGTATGGAAAGTGAGGTGAGTAGAGGTAGGCGACTTTTTTGGGTTTTAGCTGCCTAATCATGTAGCGCAGGGCGATTTTTCCTACAAGGCCTAATCCCGGAAGACCCTCAATAAGCACGGGGTTATTTGGTTGAATTTCAGTGAATTGTTTTATGTATGTCTCTTTCATCTTCGCTACCTCTTTTCATTTCCATTCGGTATTTCAAGTATTTATCATCTGGGGAAAACTTGGGAGGATGAGGAATTCTCACGGGTCCGCCACAGTAAGGGCAGGAAGCCTTGTTTAATGTGTAATGGTCACAGTTTACGCATTTGCGAAGTTGCCAAACCAATTATTTTTCCCTTCTAAAACTGCCTTGCCCGCCAGATTTTGAAACAATTGTCACGACGCTTTGGGCTGTTTTTTGCAGGACGTCTTCTGCCCGCTTATAATTTTCAGCTGAAGCTTCGATGCTGTATTTTGGTGCTGCGATAACATTGAATGTTACGGATGCATTCTTTGTTTTCTCAGATTTTGCTTTGGTGAAGGCTTCTTTGATTATTTTTACGCCATTTGGTTTCATACAGCGAATTTCCAAGGTGCCTCGCACTTTTACGCTTTTACGTGGATGCGTTCTTGTGCAACTTGCGCAAAAGTTTGGGCAAGATCCGCTGGAATGCCAATCTCTGTTAAAGCCTCTGGTCCTTCGATTGCTGTTTTTTCGAAAGCTTCATACAAATCGTATTTTTGTTCTATAATTTTGACCGCTCTCTCGTAGACTTCCTCGTTTGTCAAGCCTTGATTTTTCGGCTACGCCGCGAAGAAGAGCTTCAGCTTTTCTTTCTTTTTTCCAAGAGAGAACTTTTTCGATTCTTTCTCTTTTTGTAACTCGTCTAAGCGATAAATCAATGTGCCCTTTCTCCAAGTCTACCCGTAAAACCTTCAGGGTTAATTTTTGTCCTTCACGAACAAAATCTCGAATGTTCCGTATCCATGAAGAAGAAATTTCGGAAACGTGCAACAAGCCCCGTTTCTCATATTCGTCAAGCTTTGCGTAAGCGCCATAGTCAGTGACGGTTTCTATAGTGGCGATTATTAGGTCGCCAGCTTCCGGCCACTCGGGCTTGCGCTCAGCCATTCATGTTTCATCCCTTATTCAAGAACGGCTTGTACATCGCCCTTGATCTTTGCTCTTCCACCTGAGGGTTCAGCGAGTGCTTCTCCGCAAACATTGCAGGTTATCTTGTTCACAGCGTTGCTGAAGAGGAGTTGTTCATTGCCACATTTTGGACATTTTACTCTAAGGAAGACGCTTCTTGGTTTCGGGATTAGTTTGCTCCATTCGGACATAACTTTATTCTCCATAAATTTATTGTATATTTAATTTTCTCAGACGAATACCGTCTTTGTGTCTCATATAACTGCAGACTTTGCATTTGAGACGCATGGTTTGTTTTTTGGTTGTTTTAGCAAATTCATGTTGAAGTGCATATTTTTGTCCACCATAACCTTGCTTTTCCCGTGCGTGGTGGCGTTCACCATGTGCTAAGGCTCTGCGTTTTCCAGGCTTGTAGAGGCTAACGCTGTGAATCTGATGAGCTTTACATTTTGGACAGTAAGTCTTTACTTCTTTAGGAACGTTCACGTTCTTCACTACCAGCCCGCATACAAGAAACATCCGCATTCTTATACTTTTTCACCTATCAGCCAAAAACCTAAGAGGCCACCAGTTAAAGCAGCCTCGCCAATGGTGATTGCAGGTTTTTAAGTTTAACAATCCAATTGTAAGCCTTATGGATATATGCTTTTTAGACTGAAAATACGTTCATAATAACAGCACGGGTATGAAGTGTTCATGTTAAACTTTGCTTCCAAATTCAAGGTGCAGCAGGATTTAATGCTTAAATTAATGCCCCTGTTCGCCTTCGTCATCCCATTAGCTATTCTATATATTCTAAACCCGCTCATGACCCCGTGGGATCCTTCGCAAGCCGTTGTATCTGCTCAAGATTCCTTTCAGCTAATGTGGAAGGGCAGAACCTTCCAGTTATTCTTCATTTGGCTAATAGCGCTTGAGTTTATCCTCAACTGGGAAACAATCAAGCCAAAAATAAGCAAACACAACACAGCCAGCCTCATAGCTGTTGGAGGCGCCTCGATGCTTCCCACATTGTACGTGATAGCGGAGACTTATTCTAGCTTAAACAGCGGTATAGCAAGTTGGACCTTGCAAAACGGAGTTGCCTTTGCCAGTTCAATGCCTCTGGCCATTGAATACCTTGTTTTTTCAGGCATGTTTTGCTTAATCACTTTCTTGTATTTTGGAAATAAGGGTTTGAAAGGCTTTGCATTGCCCGCTTTGTTTGTCGCACTTATTGGAGTTTTGTACACTATTGACAACGTGTTTCCCTATGGCGCGTTTACGCCGTTCCAGCTCTTGGTTCCAACGACGGCGACGCTGGCGGCGATCACTCTGGGCTGGATGGGATATGGAACAGTGCTTGGGACAGAAAGCGGAATGCCAACCTTACAAGTTACGGGACCAGCGGGAATTGCCAAATTTGCGATTGCGTGGCCCTGCGCTGGAATTGAAAGTTTGTTGATTTTTACGGCTGTTGCTTTGCTTTTCTTGCAGCGGATACCGATGTCTTGGAAGGCTAAAGCGGGATACTTCGCTGTGGGCGCCTCCGTAACCTACTTCATCAACATCTTGCGCATTGACACGATTTTCCAGATTGGCATGCAGTATGGCGTTACATCAAATGAAGTGCAAAACTTCCACTTATACTATGGACCACTCTACTCGATTGCCTGGATAGTATCCTACCCACTCATAATCATCCTAGCGCAAGTGCTATGGCAAAAAATGAAAACGCGAAACTCCACTGTGCCGACTATGAAACCTCAACCAGCACCGCTAAGCCCTGTTTAACCAGCATTTCCGCGTTCTTTGCAGGCACAGAGGCAACATCCTCGACCGCAAATGGTCCATAGGTTTTCATGTCTGCGCCAATGATACCAGGAATAGCTTTAGTGAAGCGTAAAACCGCCCTTTTATGAACGGCTTGTGCAGGCGCTTTGGTTTCAACAGGGGCTTGAGCAACAGCTTTAACATCAACTTTTGCCTCTATGGTGGCTTCGGCTTTGGATTCTGCTTTAACTTCTACTTTAGCTTCAATTTTGATTGTTTGCCCTTGCATGAGATCTTTAATGAACTTTTGATATGAACTTGTGAAAGCTAAAAAGTCATCAGACATTCGAGCTTCTTCCACCGTTAAAAATCCAGAAGGAATTTGTTGGGTTTGAGTAAGTGTATCCAGAATTTTTTTGTATCTTGCCCAGAGCAGACCATCAAGCATTCGAATAACGTTTTGCGCTTCGTGTTCAAGCAGACTTACTTTAACTGATTTCTTGTCCAAGTTATTTTCTTGACTGATATTTTTCAGGTACTCTGATAATCGAATGTAAAAGTCAGGCGGTAAACTTCCCAAAGAAGGCTCCTCAATTTCACGCCGCCAAGCGGCATAAAGTTCATTGTACATTAGTTTGCCACCTTGGCCCGCCCTTTACAAATAAGCATAACTGCCGCGGCAGTCGACAACTCCTTAATCTCGTTTCTATATGGACCCAACGTTTCCCCACCAATCATAAACTCTGGCGCATCAGACACAAACACTTTCACCTCACCCTTTTTAAAAGCTACTGCTCCCGAGAAAGGGTCAAAATCATACAAGTCTTTAGCTGGAAACTCAACTTTTTTGAGACCTGTTTTGCCATGCAGGGTGCCGTTCATGCGGATTAAACGGTGAATATCCGTAGTGACAACCGTGTCAATCTTTGCAGATTGCATATCCTTAACATATTGGGCTAATTTCAGCCAAGTACCGTCACTCACTCCAAAGACACCTCGCCACAAACCATCATAAATGCAACGTGCTAGAATTGTTTCTCTTTTTTCTAACAATGCGGATATATCTTTTACACCGATATTTTTAAAATTAACTTCTGTTCCGGTTGCGATAATATTTTTCATTCCTGCTTTAAGCCGCCCAGACCAGCCGAAGTTATGCAGGCGAAACTTTTCATTTCCTTTTGTTCTTCTGTTCTTGCCTCTATCTTGCTCTTTCTCGAATAGCTTGATCCCTAAACCCATGACGTAATCAACGATTTCTTTGCGTGCCATTGCATCCAAGGACCGCACTGCTTCATCCTCGACATGCACATGGTAGCCGCGGTGACCCGAAAAAAACACATGCAACTCGTCTTGAGAAAACCCGAAATCGTTCTCTAACATGTCAAGAAGTTTGGCGGCCTCCGTTCGTGCCGAATCAATGCATAGCCCACATGCCCAGATTCTGGTTTCAAACTTTGTTGCTTCACAAGCTGGGCAAACTTCAGGCGTTAACCCTCTGCCACTAAAACCACATTTGACACAGCGGAATTCATCATGAATTTTTCCACAAGTTGTTGGGATGTGGTCGGCGTCTATATCAAACACTAGATCGGCGCCGATCCAGCCCTTTTTGTCCATGTCAAAATCTGGGTTTTCATAGTAAGCGCATGAGTGATACACATCTGAGGGAACCGTTTCAGCCAATACTGACCGAAAGCTGATGATTTTGTCGAACCGTTTGTGCCGGACCATGAAACGTTCTTTGAAAAGTAAATAGGCGAATTCTCTTTGGGCAGGCATGATTGGTCCATCAATAACTGTTGAGGGGTCGCGGTAGTAATCGGCGAATTTTTGATAAACAAAATCCCTAGAAGCCTCCATTCAGACCCCGTTCCCTCTTCACGATGGATATTACTGTAGTCTTCATAAATTTAACTATATACCGCTCCAACAGCAAATTATATTATTGCTTAAACATAGAATAGGGTTTTGAAGACACTTAATATCTGCAAGGGGTTAAAGGCTGTGCCTCCGAAAGAAAGCACCAGAATCATGAAAATCAGCCATATCATAGTGACTTCTAATTCTTTTTTGCGCTGAGGAATCAGAACATACACAAAAATGTATGGCAGGTACCAGTTTTGGAAGTAAGGCAACATATAACTCGGCAACAACAAGAAAACAGCCAATACAGAAAGCAGGCCGTTCTTGTTCAACATATAAAGGGCGTAGACAAGCGTAACTGCCAACGTCAACAGAATCCAGACGGCTTGCGAAATCCATGGAATCTGAGTGTTAATCGAAAATGCATTAATGCCATTCATAATGAATTGTGACCCAATGGTGAATAAGGAAGGCGCACTCAACCAAGCTGTGAACAGGCTTACAAACGCAAAAGCGATGCCGCTTAAGATAGCTCTGTTCTTTAACAAGTCGATTGGCTTATTTTTCTGAAAAAGCAGCCCTAAACCAACAATTATTAGAGGCAAAAAGAAAATGCCCGCTTGATACTTAAAGAAAGTAGAAATTGACAAGAGCAAAAAGAAGTAGTCATAGCGCTCTTTCATAAACATGAACAGGGCAAACAGGGAAAACAAGAAAGCCACAGAATCAAACATACCGTCAGCAGCGTAAATTATCAATGAAACATAAATAATGTAGAAGCCCCCCAGTTTAACCCAGGTCATGATTTGTTCTTTGCGTTGAGCGTTTTTTAGGCGAATTTCATTTCCAAAGTCTTTTTTAAGATAGCGTGTTAGAAAAAAGTACAGGCAAACATTGGCAAATACCAAGAACAGTGCTATTTCAAGTTTGTAAACTATGTCTGGCGCTACTCCGTTTTGGAGAAGAACGCTGAAGGGTAAAAACAAAAGGATACTACCTATCGGATACAGGTGAGGCATTTGAGGCCATGTAACATACTTGTAGAGTGAGTTGTCGGTGTTCGCAAGGTTTCCCAGAGGGGTGTTGAAAACTGAGAAGCTATCTTTAAGGAACAAGCTCGAAGTGTAAGTGTGCCTGGCGTTGTCCGTGTACCAATTTTCAAAAGTTGCAAGCGGACTAGAGTTCACAGCCAAAACAACAAGCCAAACCACAATCGACACAGCCACCAAGAGCAGGATATAGCGCTGTGTTTTTTTGCTGACAGAGGGCAAAGAAGGATTACAAGTGTAAAAGCTGGAAAAGTTGGAGAAAACAATTTTCAAAATCACAATTATAACCGCCACTGAGCTTAGTAAGAACAAAGCTTTTGCGGGTTCAGTAAGCCAAGAAAACGGAAAGATGGCTTGAGGCTGTTGAACAGAAGCTTGAAAATGTACCACGCCGGCGCTTGGAAAGATAGAGGTGAAAACTGCATCGTAATAGTCTGCGCCTGCCTTGAATGTGTAAGCAATGTCAGAGCTCGACGATACATTGAAGTGCGAGCCATTGTAGGTAACGATGGAAAAGGTTCTAGCAAAAACGGTTGGGCTTTGAATTAGTACTGAAATGTTTTCTCCGCCGCGGAAAGAGCCTAAGCCTTGCCTGTAAATTTCGTTTGGGCTTAAAGTAAAAGTGGATTCAACTAAAACATGCGATTGGCTTTGGCCTGTATAAGTTGGAAACAAGCCGACAACGGCGAGAACTACACTTAGCACCAATATTATGATAGCTATGAAAAGGGCGAGTTTAGTTCTGCCGTAGGGTTTCATCACAGAGGTTGTCCCACCGGAAACATGGAAAAAGATGTATTTAATTGCCTATGGAAACAAAAGAAAAATTTGTGAACCAAGCGTTAAGACCGAGATATTGCCTTTAAGGTGTATGCTAAATAGCCTTTGATTTCATTCCACGAAAGTTTAGATTTACCTGTTTTCCTATTAACAAACAACACGGGTGTTTCTTCCACGCACAGATGCCTCAGCGAAGCCTGCCTAATGGTTTCTATTTGAATTTCGTAAGTAGTACTATGAAAGTTGCTGATGCTTGTTTTCAGGAAATTGGTGGAGTAGCAGCGAAAGCCGCTTGTGCAGTCTTTCGGTTTTAAGCCGAGCGCAAACTTTGCAATTGTGTTAGCGGTTTTACTGACTATTCTTCTTGAAATTGGCCAACCCTCAATTTCACCGCCTTTAACATATCTACTGCCAACAACGATTGCGCAATCAGCCCCACGCATGCAATCCAAAAGTCTTGGGATGTCTTTTGGGTTATGCGAGTAATCAGAATCCATAGTTAAAACATATTTTGGAGGTTGCTTCTGTGACAAATAAAATTTGAAGCCGTCAGTTATCGCGGTGCCTAAACCACTTTTTTTGGGTCTAACGCAGAGAAGGATATTGTTATATTTACGTTGCTTATCTTGAACAATTGCTTCGGTCCCATCTGGGCTTGAATCATCAATTACAAGAATGGAAGCATCCAAATGCAAGCTTTCAATATCATCAATTAAACTTGAAATATTCTCTGCTTCACGATAAGTGGGAAGCAAGATTCCAACTTCAGAAATGCCCAAATTATTGCCGACCAATTGACAACGCATATGGTTTCAACTTAGTTTACAGCGGGGAGAATTTATAAATCTTGACCAAATTTTCGTCCTGATTTCAACGCAACAGCCTGTTTACGTTTATAATAGGCAAGCGGATGATAGATACGGCGGCACAGTTCATCCCTGTTTTTACACACGCCATGCGTTTGCAGCACAGAGCATTGAGGGCAAGTATAACGCGTGGCTGAACCTCTTTCCCCAGCAATATGCTCAATTTGGTAACGGGTCAACCTTTCATTGTAATCAGAAAAAGTCTTGTACACGTCGTTAAGTGATTCAGGAGACATTCCAATGTTAATAAAAAAAGAAGTTAGTGTGAATCTTCCAATATGGGAAAGGTGATGACTTTTCGATGCATCATCGTAGAGTGCGTTAATGCATGGGGGAAAAGCTCCTTGAACAATAGTCTTGGGCATTTCTTCAATTTCTTTCCCCATTATTCCTTGGGCTAATTCTGTTAGCTTATCAGCGATAATATTGATATCCTCAGGCATGTTTTTGAGATCAGGAACATTAAGTTTTTTCTCTACCCGATTTTTAATTTCTTCCTGAAGAAGACGAGCAACCTTATCTTTATTTAAATAAACCATGCCTTTACCCATAATCTGGTTAACAAGTTTCCATTCAGTACCATGCATGTGAGCGGCATTTTTTAAATAAAATGTAAAACCTATTCGAAAATCTTTGTGTGCCTCTCGCCCATCACCAATATCCCAATCAAAATCTTTAGCTATCGTTAAGATCTTTGCTTTTGTCGTCTCTTCACGAAGCAGGTATGCATAGGCCGTTTTTGCTGTAGCTAATGCATATCTTTTTTTAATCCAAGCATTTTTGGTAGATATGACCAAAATAAGAGACGCAGCAAAAGAAGAAATTTCCTTACGTCTATCTATGTCCATTTCGCCGATGGTGAGGTCCAAGATAGCGTTTTCGACCCTCTTTTGAGCGCGCTCAAGAACCATTCGATCCTCCACTAGGCTTTGAATTGTCAATTCAAGGTCTTGAATTTTTGTAGAGGCTTGCTTTAAAAATGGGTATTTGGCGTAATCCTCAACAGAAATTACAGCCAATGCCATTGATGCCAACAACTATTCTGTTTCAATTCTTGGTGCCAAGAAGAAGGTTAACTTTCCCTCTTTTGTCTGCTGAAAATCGATTTTTACAGGCATGTCAGTGGAGAATTCAAGAGTGGCAATGTCTGAGGTTGCTGATGCTGCCTTAATGATTTCTGACAGGTAGCTTAGGCTGAAAGTGGCTTTCGCGTTCTCTTTAACTTCCAGGTCAAGCAGTGCGTCGCTGCCTTTCTGCAGAATTATGGTTGCTCCCATTAAGTCGCCTGAAGCGCTAAGCGTCATTTTGTCTGGTTCTGCCTCGATTCTTACGTGGTCGCTTACTAGCTGGGCGTCTTCGATGGCTTGGCTTAAGCCTTGGGTTGTGGTTTTAGCTTTAACGTTGAAGGTGATTTTTGGAGTTGGAACTTCTTCCTCTGATGCTTCAAGGGTGGGCATTGTGAAGTTTCTGCTGTATTTTCCAGTTATTATTATTTGTAATCGTCCCGTTTTGTCATCGAGTGATAGCTCGACGGCTTCGTCTCTTCCAGCTCGTTTGAGAAGTTTAAGCAATTCGCTAATATTGAGGCATATTTTGGCTGGTTCAGTAGAAACGTATTCTTGAAAGATAGATTTTGGCCATTCAAAGTCAATCATGGCGACGCGTGAAGGATCCATGGCGCGTAGTTTCATGCCTTCAGGGTCAATTTTGAATGTTGCTTCGTCTACAAGGATTGATATAGCGGTTGCCATGTCTCGCAGGAGTTTAGCGTCAGACACTTTAAGCTTAAACATTAGGTTCTCTTCCTCGCTTAATGCATATCTTGAGTAATATAAAAGATTTACAGTAAACAGTTGAACTAAACATAATCCCCAAACACAAGTAGCAAGCGCAAAGACTTAACGTGTACTTGATTAAACAAAAGCAGCGATTATAAAATTGAAGCTGGAAGTTTAGCTGTATTCCCTGAATGTGTAATTGCATTTGGTGCAGCGAAGGAATTGCGTTGATGACTCGTCTGCCCCTCGTGTTTGCACTTGCCAAACATAAGCCACATTGTTTCCACAGCGTGGGCACTCAATGCGGACTGTTGGTAGCGTACTAAGCTTTTGCTCTTCCTTGCCGATGACAGCCACAAACTGTTGAGGGCTATGCTGAATAACTTTTGGAGCCACTTTCGGCTCACCTTTTTCTCCAGCCTCAGGCTTCTTGTATCCACATTTTGGGCACGCCAGAACTAGGGAAGCTTCTTTGCCACTCTTAGATTTCTTTGGCTCAAGACGCGAACCACATTTAGGGCAGAATTCCATATTCAGTTACACCCATCTGTTTTGGGGATTCCCTTAGCATTGTGCCTTTTAAACTTTTTCTAAATAACGCCGTTCACGGGCCGATTCCGGAAGCAATAAGATGCGCCACCCGCAAAGGCTCAGGAATACAGCTTCTAGTCGATGTTAACTTAACAATCTCCCGCGCATCAAACAAGGAAATTCCAGCTAACACCATGGAGAGACATTTGCCCTTGCATTTAACCTCATGGATTTGCCCAGCCTCAAGCACTACTTTCCAACGCTTCTCAGCTCCGGACAGGTTGTTGAGCGCCTTGTGGATGGCCTCTAAATCGGGCTTAGCGTCGGTTAAGGCTATGATTGGGAGTTTAGTGACTGCATTGAGTTTTTTTATGTTAACGAGGTTAAAGCCAGCGAATGTTATTCCGTTGAGCATTACCAAACGCAACTGTTTGCAATGAGGCGAATCGTTAATCATGGAAGCTATCTGCGTGGTGGCGTCAAAACCGTCAATGGCAACCTGAGTGTGCATAACTCCATCAATTGAGCCTGCGCCTCGAAAGACAACGCCGACAACTATTGCAGTGCCTTGCGTGTGAGGGATAAATTTGCCATCGTCCACTCCAAGCACGCGGATTTCGGATTTTATCGCACGGAACGTTTTAGTTTCCAAAATCTTTACCTAAAACCATAACGCTGACTAAGCTTTTAAATTTGAATATTAACTCAATAAAAAGAATTATTAAATAAAAACAAAGATAAGAGATTTTATGTTTTTAGAGCGTGTTCTAACTCTTTGCTGAAGGCGTCATTTGCTTCTCTTACTTTCTTGATAGCTCTAACCACCGCTTCCTCAGGCTTAGCAGACCCTTTCATTCTAACGTAGACAGTTGGGTTTGATGCTAATGGATGTGGAACATCATAGCCTGCAAAATCCACAGTTTTGTCTTCTAAGAGGCTTTTTTGGATTAGATTGCACATGCCATGTGTGGCGCCCACGATTTCAATTTTAAGTTCGTTGTCTTGTTTTTTCAGCACGTTAATTTTCAATTGTCACTCTCTCCTATTACCTTTAGACATCTTCTTTACCATAATCGGGAGCCATCTTACGTCTCTCAATGTTACCGCATTTTGGACATCGCAGTTCGAACCGCTGAGGCTCAAGAAGTGTGCCGCACCGTGAGCAGAACGCATACAACATACCAAGATTCTTGTCGTTGGTTGATAGGTGGAAAACGCGGTTTTTCTCACTTATAACCTTCGCTCTGACAATGTCGCCTGGCTTGCATACATCGTTCATTGAGTCCACGTACCTGTCAGAGACATCGGAGATATGTAATATTCCACCAAATTCTCCAGAAAGCTTCTTTTTGCCAATCTTATAGATTTTAACTAATACATTATCTGATTGAGCGTTGCCTATTTGCCCGATAATTACGGTACCAACTTTTGGGACCACTGCGCCTTCGGTTAGTGGATAAACAGAAACACGTTTGTTGAGTAGGTCAAGTAGTTCGCGTCCGACGATTTTGGAGTAGATGACGCCGTCTTTAACGTATGTTCCTGAGTCTGGAATGAACTCTTCTATAACACCTAAGCGTTCTCCAGGAACAACTAAATGACCGCTGCTTTTTTGTTCAGGTGATTTTAGACTCATGAGATTTACCTTTTAATTCTTAAATAAGCTAAACAGCACGGATTGATAAATGCATATGCTTAGTTTCCAATCGTCTCAATAAACCTTTTGTTAAATAAACAAATTTAAGGCTTCATCCAATAATGACTTTTATTCAACGCTTAGTTTTTCGATAACATAGCAGTCAACGACAAAATCATGCCGAGGTTTTATGTGAAACTCGAACATTTTTGGAATCGTCATGAGCATAGCGTAAACCGCCCTCACAGCACCCCCGTTCTTCTCAACGAATCGCGCCAAAAACGGGGAAGGCTCAACCTGTAAAAACCCAATAGCCTTAAGCTTACTAATCAACCTTGAATCTGTTTCAGGATGATTATGCAGAGAATAAATCTTCTTGCCTACTTCCAAGGCTTTTACTAAAAATACCCTGTCAGCCCCACGGCTCTGCACTCCGAAAGGTGGATTCTGCATAACGGCATCAAACTTGCCCATGATGGCGTTTATGTCACCGTTAACCCACTCAACGTATCCAGCTAAACCGGCGTTTGTCGAGTTTTTGACCGCAGTTTTAATGGATAATCTATCAACATCCACAGCCACTACGCTATTTGCCCCCAGAAAAGCAGCGCCTAAAGATAACCTGCCTGTTCCGCAGCCAAGATCCAGCACAGATTTGCCTGCTATGTCATTGTTTGTGTAGGCGGCGATATAGAGCATGTTTGCGGCGACTGATGGCGAAATGGTGTACTGTTCAAGCTGCACCTGGGGAGAGGGCTGGGCTGCAACTTTTGAGAGAAACAACTCCAAGGTCTAGTTTGCGAATAATCCTTTTTTGAGCATGTTCTCCCATGAGTCTTCGCCGATTGTAACCATAAACTCGTTAACTGTTAGCACGGGCTTTGAAAACTTTTGCGGCGCCTCAAGGCTAATGCGGGGGCACGCAGTGTTCACATAAGCGTCGATAGAGGGGAATTCTAGGAGTGTATCAGATGTTATTTCTCTGCCAGCCAACAGGTAAGCCTCCTTGCCGTGTTTCTCCGCTAACTCTTTTACCTTTAAAGCTTGCTCAAGATGTCTCTGCCCCGGTTTTAAACCAACAAGAACTCCAAACGTTTGAGCTTCCCGGGCTTCTTCAATAACTGCCCATCGTTGCTTGAGCATTTTTTGGGCGTCATTATTAATTTCGAAAGCTCTGTTATCGTATGGGTCGGCGATTACTGTTGGTTTGCCTGTGCTTAATGCTATGCCTAAAGCGTGGAATAAACCGCCGCCAACAAAAAGGAAAGCTTCAACCTGGTCAGCTACTGTTTTAATATTACTATAGTTACACCCGATAACTTGCCCAGCATAAGGCAACTGCCCATTATTGCCAACAATAACTGTTTTTCCAGCTTTCAACAAGATAACTTGCGCCTGGTTTAACGCCTCGAAATGCTGCACTGTAGTGGCTAAACCGATTTTCGTGTAACTGGAAAGAAGAGGCAACGATTGCAAAACCGCTGTGTCAACAGCTAGTGTTGCTTTTGCCTCGATATAAATCGCTGGAATTTTCCCTTGCGCCATGAATGGTGCATGCCCAAAATGCACAATTAGATCCGCACCCAAACCCTCAGCTTCGGCAGTGGCGATGTCACATGCGCCATAACAGGGGTCGGCGGAAATTATTGGGAGCGCACCTTCGGCTTGGACGACTTTGGCTATGCGGGGAGCTTCAGGTTTTAATCCTTCAGGCATCTGTAGCAGAACTCGTTTGGCACCAAGTTTAGCGATTTCTTGTTTTATACGTTCTTCTTCAAAATCAAAGCCCTTCATATTACTTATCGACCAGTGTCCACTAACAAAAAGACTCGATTAAAAATGTAAAAAGGCTGCACGGCTGCATAAGCCGAATTATTCTAACGTGGCCATTCCCAGTCTTGAATTTGCTTCTTGAGTGGTTGTCCTCGGGCTAAAGCTGCTTGCTCGGCTAAGCGTTCAAGAATTATTTTTTGTTCTACACCTGCAATGTTTTTTCGTGTTGTAACTACCGCGTCGTTGTTTACTGAGATGCTGTCGATGCCCACTCTGACGAGGAATTCTGCGAATTCTGGAAGGTTGGATGGACCTTCACCGCAGATGGATACTGTGCACCCGTTTTCGTGTGCAGCTTTGATTAGGTGTGCGATGATTCGCTTTACCGCTGGGTCGCGTTCATCAAAGTAGCCCATTTGTCCTAAACGTTCAGAGTCGCGATCAATCATCAGTATGCCTTGGGTCATGTCGTTTGAGCCGATAGAGAAGCCGTCGACCAGCTTTGTGAATTCGTCCGCCATGATTGCGATGGATGGGGTTTCAGCCATGAACCAAACTTTGAAGTCACGATTGCGTTCTATGCCTTCTTCCTTCATGATTTCAAGAACTTTTTTTGCTTCCCAGAGAGTTCGAACCATTGGAAGCATAACGTAAACGTTTTTGAGCGCCCATTCGGTGCGGCATTTTTTGATGGCTTGGCACTCAAGCCTGAAAGCTTGGATGTACCATTTGCTTATGTAGCGGCTGCATCCTCTCCAACCTAACATTGGGTTTTCTTCGACGATTTCGTATTTTTCTCCGCCTTTTAAGCCTCGGTACTCATTAGTTTTGAAGTCGCTTAGGCGCACGACGACGGGTTTAGGTTGGATTACGCGTGCAACAGTTGCTATGCCTTCGGCTAGTTTGTCAACAAATTCTTGGCTTTTGCCTTCTTCAACAAACGCCATTGGATGCTTTCCAATTGCGCTGGCGAGAATAAATTCGGTTCGCATTAAGCCTATGCCTTCGAAGGGCAGGTTCTTGTATTGCTCAATCATCTCGGGGGTTCCGAGGTTCATGTAAATTTTTGTGGCTGTAACTGGAGCTGCTTCAGCTGCTTGAGTAACCTGGCCTGAACCATTGTTTGCCGATACAGCTGGCTGAACTGCTTGAGCCATTATGCCTTCGTAAATTACGCCGTTTCTTGAGTCAACAGTATAATCTTGACCCGTTTTCATTACTTGAGTAGCGATTTCGGTGCCTACAACGCATGGAATGTTTAGTTCTCGGCTGACGATTGCCGCGTGGGAGGTGATTCCGCCTTTGTCGGTGACTATGGCGCTTGCCATCTTCATGAATGGTACAAAGTCAGGGTCAGTCATGCCTGTAACGAGGACATCGCCTTTTTTCATGTCTCTGTTTGCGTCGTCAGGGTTGAGGACAACTGTGGCTTTTCCTATACCGTAACCTCTTCTGCCAGCAGAAATACCTCTTACAATCACTTTTAATTGCTCATGTTGTGATTCTTCCATTTTAGGCGCTTCAGTTGGTTTTGTGCCAAAAACTGTTTCTGGCCGTGCTTGAACGATGAACATGTTTTGTGGAAAGGATAGGTCTTGATCTATTGCCCATTCTATATCCATGGGTTTACCGTAGTGTTTTTCGATTCGTTTTGCGAGTTCTGCAAGGGTCAATAGTTCGCGGTCGTCTATGCAGGTTACTTTCTGCTTTTCCACAGGCACTTCCAAATGAACGGTTTTGCCTGTCTTGGGGTCACGGATGTACTCTACGGTTTTGCGGGCAATTCTTCGCTCTTTAATTGAAGTTGTAGCCTTGTCAACGACGAAGTCGTCAGGGTTAACGACGCCTGACACAACGGTTTCTCCTAGGCCATAGTTGCCTTCAATGACAATTTCATCGCGGTTGCCTGTTACTGGGTTAATTGTGAACATGACTCCGGCGCATCCAGAGTTCACCATTTTCTGAACGCCAACGCTGATGAAGACTTTTTCATGCGGGAACCCTTTTTCGTTTCGGTAAAAGATAGCGCGTGGCGTAAATAGGCTTGACCAGCATTTTCTCACTCTGTTGATTAAATCGTCGGCGCCTTTGACGTTTAAGTAAGTTTCCTGTTGACCTGCAAAAGACGCGTCTGGCAAGTCCTCAGCTGTTGCGCTGGATCTTACAGCGACAAAAGTATCGGTTAATTCAAGTCGCTCATTGAGCTCTTTGTACGCTTGCCTAATTGCATTTTCGATTTCCTTAGGCATGGGAGTTTTTTCGATAAGTTCACGGATTTTTTTGGATGCTACATCATATTGTTTGGGGTCATTTGGGTTTGTGACGGTTTCCTTAATAATATTGTAGATTTGTTCAGCGATTTTTTTCTCTTCAATATATTTTTCATAAGAATGCGCGGTTACCGCAAAACCTGGTGGAACAGGCAAGCCGGCATTAATCATTTCGCCGAGGCTGGCGTTTTTGCCGCCAACAAGAACAACATCAGTATTTCTTACATCATCAAACCATAAAACAAGCTGCTTCTCTTTTGCGATGCTCAAGCCGTCTCCGTCTCCGGTTCTGCGTTCTCAGCTTCGTCAGCCAAGTCTACTGGAGGTGCTTCAATTTTGGAGATAACTATTTTGCATGGAATAGGAAGTTTTGCGCTGCCTCTTTTGAGAGATTCTTTGGCTGTTGCCTCTTGGCCTGCTTTTACTTTGACCGTTATTATGGGTTGGTCAACTTCTACTTTTGCTGCAGTACCAATCGCCGTTCCGAAGGAACGTCTCATTCCTTGCTGAAGTCGGTCAGCGTGAGCGCCGAAAATCATTTTGTTTTCCCTTAGAATAATGTGAGGATATGGATGAACAATCATAAGATAATCGTTTATGAGTTTGTCCATCAAAACACGGTTCGTAGCCACACGCATTGCTTCAAGCGCGCTGTGGCGTATTTGAGCTCTTTCTAAAGCGATGAGTTGGCCTTGAATTGCGAAAGTTGCCTTAGTATCACCCATTGTAAATTTGTTTATTTTTGGTGGTGGAAAACCTCTAGCGTATTCTTTTCTTGTGTACGCTCGATTTTTCACGTGTCGGTAGTTTTTTGCGTGCATGAAACTTCCCTTTTTAGCATACTCATCCAGCGGTATTTAAACGATTTGTAAAGTTACGGTTAAGTTTCCGTGACTTTAATTGATATTAAATCTTTACACTTAAACGCTGTTCTTATGCATATGGCGCGTGTTTCCTTATATATTTAATCAGCTTTGTTTGTTTCGATGCCTATCGATATTTTTGTTTCAGGAAAAAACTGGAAGCTTTCCTTAGCAGAGCTCTCAGCCTACCTAAAAGCAAGAGAAATCCAGTTTAAAATTCAATACTTTTCCAAAGAATTTTTCGCTCTTGACACCGGGGAAGGTTTTGGTGCTTCTGCTATTGATGATTTAGGCGGAATAATAAAAATCGGAGAAGAAAAAGCAAAGCTGCCAACACAACTTCTTAAAGAAGCGTTTCTTGACAGAAACAAACAAGCGCAATCCCAAATCACTCAGGCTTTAGCGTCAAGCAGTTTAGTTGATGAAATGGCAAAGACCGCTGACAAAGTGCTGTTCGGAGTAAGCGTTTACTGCCCTGAAAAAACCTTGCGCCCCCTGTCCGGAATTATTCAGAGGTTTTTGGGAAGTGCGGTGAAGGATGATTTGGCGGGTTATGGCAAGAAATCTAAGTTCATGGGTTTTTCTAAAGACCGGATGTTTGCTCAGCTGAGCCATGTTGAAGTATTAAAGAAGAACCTTGTTGAAAACAAAGGCGAAGTTTTACTTTGCATTGGCAAAGAAGAGACATGGATTGCTACTACTGTAGGCGTGCATAACCCTTTCGAATTCCAAAAAAGAGACATCTACAAGCCTAACCAAAGAAAAATCTTCGCTATGCCGCCTAGACTGGCAAAAATCATGGTTAATTTGTCAGGTTGCAAGCCTGGAAAGGTTCTGCTGGATCCCTTCTGCGGTGTTGGCACAATCCTTCAAGAAGCACTCCTTGAGAAAGCTCAAGTGATAGGTGTTGATGTGAACTCTTGGTGTGTTAAAGCTGCAGAAGAAAACCTTGAGTGGCTCACAAAAGAGTACAGTCTTAAGGACGCTGCCTTTAGGGTTATACAGGGCGATGTAGGCAGATTAGCTCAAAAGGTTGGGCAAGAAACAGTAGATTGCATCGTGACAGAGCCTGATTTAGGTCCAGCTCTGCGCCAAGTGCCAACTGGACCGTACGCCCAAAAAATTATTCAAAAGCTTGAGCCACTGTTTTTCGGTTTCTCCGAAGCCGCTTACATAGTATTGAAAAGCGGTGGGAGAATGGCTTTAGTAACGCCCTACATTCTATCTCGTTCGGGACAAGAAGTCACAATGCCCATCAGTGAAAAACTTGAAAACATTGGCTTCAGGCGTGTTGAGCCCTTCTCTAAAGACATTTTTGCCGAAAGCGCAAGAGGGCCCGAAGAGTTGGTGGAGTTGCGCTCTTTGGTTGAAATGGATGAGCGTCACAAGATTGGCCGAGAAATCCATGTCTACGAAAAATGAGCGCCTTATAGGCAGAGATAATCTATTAATACGTTTAGACTAGTAATGTTTCTAAACATTTGAGGCAGGATACTCTTTGGAAAAACACTCGAGGCCTGATTGGGATAGGTACTTCTTGGATCTTTGTGAAGCGGTGGCTAGACGTGCAACGTGTGACCGCGGAAGATGCGGTGCCGTAATTGTCAAGGATAAGCGAATTATGACAACTGGGTATGTTGGTGCTCCTGCGGGTTTGCCTCATTGCGATGAGGCGGGACATGATATGCGTAAAGTTTTTGACACCAACGGCGACGTAACCCAGCATTGCGTCCGAACCCTACATGCAGAACAAAACGCCATTATCCAAGCCGCACGATTCGGAATACCGCTTGAAGGAGCAACACTCTTTTGCAAAATGACACCCTGCCGAACATGCGCCATGATGATAATAAACGCAGGCATAAAACGGGTAGTTTGCGAGAAACGCTACCACGCTGACAATGATACTATTGATATGTTCAAGCAAGCAGGTATAGAGCTTACGATAATGAATAATGAATTCGAGAAATACGATAAACAATAATCCCCACTCTAAGGAAGGAGGGAGGGGTATCAATTTTACATCTAATTTTCAGGTGTTAAATTGATGCCAATAGAAAAGAGAATGTTTTTTGCTAACCAGTTCGCTTGGAAAAAAGGGCTATTTTATTTTTGGAACAACAATCCATCGAACATTATCAAACCCATATTTAGCTATCAACGGATCCAAAAAGTCAGGAGCCAAATCATCGTCTATCTCAGCTAAAACCACCGTGTCCCCAATGCGGTAAACAATACCGATTTCCGTGAGGTCTTTGAGAGGTTCGTATTTGCCTTTGATTTCCCAGTAGCCAGGCTCATCTTTTCCAGGCTGCATAACCCAAGAGTATTTGTCGCCAGGATGCTTGCCCTCCGTATAGTTAAAGCTGCAAACTATTTCTCCAACGGCTTTTGGGTCGTCACTTGTTTTAACATAAAACCAAATCGTCACGATAGTCACCACAAATAACATGGCATATTTCCTTTATTTGCTTTTCAGAGCCGCTACCGTTACTGATGAGTGGTTGAGGCTTTGGCTTCTATTAAAGTGAGAGTTTCAAAGAAAGGCAGTTTCTGCTCTGCCTTAACGCATGCACAAAGATTGCATGCTGCAAACTTGTTGATGGTTTCTTCAACGCCTGTAAGCGTGGACTGCATCAAAAGCACCCTGCCGCAAGCCTTCAAATACGGTGGCACTTGCATTATGAAGCGGTCAACAACTTCCCTGCCATTGACGCCTCCAGCCCATGAGCGCCCAATCCAAGACTCAGACTCATGCTCATCCGAAGGAAGGTATGGGGCGTTGAAAAGTATTAAGTCGAATTTTGCTTTAGGGTTTAAAGCGGTTAATAGGTCAGCTTGCATGAAACCAAGATTATTCTCCACACCATTGAGTGCTGCATTTGCCTTTGCGCAACGAACCGCAAAAGGATTCACATCCAGCGCAAGCACGTTCCCAGCATTTTCCGCCGCCAAAATAGCAAGTAAACCTGATCCAGCGCCAACATCCATGACTTCTGCGCCTTTTTGTACATCGAGGTTTTCGGCGAAAAGAAAAGAGTCCTCAGCAGGCTCATAAATGTCCTCGCAAATGTTGAAAACTTTGTTCCCAAAATGCACTCTCTTAATTGGAGATGACATTCGCTAAGGCTCCAAAATCTTTAGGCGACAACTCCCGAGCCCGCCTATCATGGAAGGGCAAGGTGAGTGATAGTTTTTCTGCGTCTTGCTTGTTTAGCTTCAAATTATCCCTGAGAAATGGCGCAAGGGCTTTGCCAAGTTTCTTGTTTCGTTGGGTAAAGAGCCACTTGAGCATTTGCATGAAGAATTTTTCGTTTTTGATTTCGAAGGGTTTTTTTCTCCAAGGTTTCAATACAAGAATTACGGAATCGACTTCTGGTTGAGGATAAAACATTTCTTTTGGAACAGCATCCAAAAGTTCAATATTGACATGCTGATACGCCAAAACAGTTAACCAACCATAATCTTCACTGTTGACAGGCGCGATTAGCCGCTTGGCAAATTCTTTCTGTACAATCAACACTGCGCAATTAATTCTGCACTCAAAAAGCCAAACTGTAAGATGCGAAGAAAGATAGTATGGAGGAGCCGCAATAACTTTGTTAAAACTGGGCAACTGTGTCTTGAGCACGTCGCCCTCCACTACTGTCACGTTGTCTGAGGTTTTGACTTGTTCACGAAGCGCTGCTGCAATTTGCGGGTCCTTCTCAACAGCGACGACAGCCTTACATTTACCTGCTAAGAAACGGCTCAGAAACCCGAAGCCTGCGCCAGCATCCAGCACCACATCCGAACCGTTAAGCCCAGCATAGATAGAGAGCTTCTCGTATAATGCTGGTTCAATCATGAAGTTTTGTCCCATTAGCTTGTTCGGGATTATTCGGTAAGTTCGAAGTAGCTGGTTCGTTTTCTCAAGGCTCATCGTTTGTGCCTTACTGCGCTCGTGTGAACAAGCGGTACTTGCTGTCACCCTCAAGCTCTTCCATAACCCGTTTAGTAATCAATTTTACAGGGTTAGGCAGTTCAGTGCGTTTTTGTAAATCTTCAAAACTTTCAAACGGTTTCCGAGTGCGTTCGTTTATGACTTGCCACATGTATTTTTTTCCGATGCCTGGAACAAGCTCAAGCGCATGCATTCTGGGAGTGATTGCCCGTGCGGTATTGAAGAAATTGACAAACCATTTCTCGCGGTTCACAACGATTTTGCCGATGACGCTGGGAAGCTCTGCTTTAGCTGAGGCAGTTAACTCTTCAAAGCCTATACGCCCGATAATGTAGGTAACTTCTGAACGTGAATCTTTACCCACGTAGACGCGGTCACCTGGCTTTAGCATTAAACCTTCTTTCACCAAAGCCTCCAGAAGCGTAAAAAACTCTTCACCGACACATTGGATTAGAGCCCCTGCTCTGTAACCTGCCCGTCCAGTCGGACGGAACCCAGGTTTGCCATGTGATAGGAAATCTAACACGTAAGCGTTCTCTTCATACCGCTTTTCCATTAACAGTCACTAAGCCCTCTAGTCTATTGCGCTTATTTGCTTAAAAATACTTAGCTGGTTAAGGGGCTACTTGAGAGTTCGGTTCTCGCTCAAAAGCGCAACAATAGATTGCAGTTTCGTGGTTTCGATGATTTTGCGACCGCCCGCTAGGAAAACTCGCAGTTCATCAACAGTTTCAGGCATACAATTTAGGATCTGAATCGCTTCTGCTTCATCGATCTCGTATTCTTTCACAAGAACCTGCAAGAGCTCTTCTGCTTTCTCAGGGTCAGCCTTAGCAAACTTGCTTACGTAATCCAGTGTTCGGCGTTGGAACTGGTCAAGGTTTTCCTCGCCAATAGACTCTAGCACTTTCTTAACTTGTGGTAGTGTTAAGCGGTTTTCGCTTACTTCTCTTTTGCTCATTTCTCCGCACTTTCCATGTATGGCTCTATATGTTCAGAGCGAGTAATAATTTCTTTAATGCTATTGCCCTGGGGCACGCTGATGACGTAGCCTCGGCCGCGCTTTTCTTTTATGGTGCCTATTTTACCATGGAACCGTTTATGAGGCATGCTTTTCTGTGTGCTAGAATCCATCCTAATTATCACTTGAGTTCCAGGCTCGTACACATGTAGTATTTTGCCAATTTTTGGTTTACCTTTTTCTCTTGTTGGCTTGCGTAGCAGACTGCGAGTACCTGCGTAATATCCTTTTGAACCTTTCATTCAATTTTCACCTTTTGTTTAATCCATTATTACTCTTAAAACGTCAAGCTTAAGCGTCTTTGCTTTGTTACCGAGCAAATCTGAAACGTTCGGTATTGTTCTTCCTTCATCGCCAGACACCAGTTCTTTGACGTAGAGGCCGCCTTGACAGTGAATTTCCATCAATGCCCTCTTATGGGACACCTTTCTAACTTTAACCTTATATATGTACCTTTCTCGTATTAAATCAGCCCTTCTATGCAATACACGAAGAGGCGTCTGTTGTTTGACTGAAGCACCGCTAAGCTGGTTCTCTACAGTGCGCAAAGCTTCATTGGAGACTTCATTCTCAAACTCAGCCAGCAACCGATATTCTTTCTGTGAACCTTCACCTTTCTTAAGGTGTCTAACAACATCCCGCGTTGTGAAACGCAAATGTGAAACCTCAACCTTGCCTACAGCGTCAACATTTATTTTGGCTTCAATTTCTCTGAGGTCAACAAACCGCTTCACAGGCCTAGAAACTTCAAGAACAAAAGGACGCCCTGTACCCAGCATCCGAGCATCAATATCTTCTCGGCCTGCAGCATGAAACGCCGTTTTCTCACCCAAAGTAGCCTCCAACAGCGGTGGTGAAGTTAGCTCCTCAACCGATTCAGGATACATTTTTCCGGTTCCATCACATTTCTCACACCCTCTCCCATGGCAACTTGAACAGAACCATTTGGACTGCGGAATTGTTCGCACAAGCTTTCGGTATCTGCCAGCGACAAAAAGCGGGTTAACCTGCAAGCGCAGTTCTTCCTCAAAAGGATTGATCACAACGACCAGGTCAGGCGTTAAGTATTCAGCTTCTTTGCCACTCCGTTTAGCCAAAGCTTTGCCAAACAAGCGTCCAAACTCATGCTTTATGCTTTCGCCATAGTCAATGTTGAAGACGGACTTGAATTCGTCTTCGCGCTCCTCAACCTGGACAGGCACTTCGATTCCAACAAGAAAAGTCGTATATTCATAACTTTGGACGGCGGCTAAGGATTTCTCTATTAATGTATCAACAAGCTCGAATTTGCCTTCACAAAGATAACATTTTGCGTTCTGCGTTTTTGGTACTCGTTTTTTTAGATGTTTGAGTGTTTCTCGGGCTTCTTTTGAAAAGCCGTTTGTCGCCAAAACTTTCAGCTGATTTACGCCTTCGGCGTTTTTTTCTTTGGCTAAGTCATTGGCTTGCATTGTTAAGCTGATTTTGATAGCTGAGCCTCGAACGTTGTTTTCCATGCTGTAACCAAGCAAAGCGAATTGTCTGCCGAGGCAGTGGTCGCAAAGAGAATATTTGCTAAGTAATTCTAAGGCTTTCTGTAAAACATCCATGATATTTAGCCTACTGGAAAGTTTGGGGGCAATCCGCCTTTTCCGCCCAGTCCGAAGGGTAGTTTCTTTTTGTGTTTGAACATCTTTAGCATTTTTCGCATCATAATGTATTGTTTGAGGAGTTCTTTGACTTCTTTTTCCGTTGTTCCTGAACCTCGAGCTATGCGTTTTGCTCTGGAAGAGTTTAGCAGCTTGGGGTTTTCTCGCTCGCTAGGTGTCATGGACTGAATGATTACTCGCCATTTATCCAACCTTCCTTCAGCGGTGTTAAGCATCTCAGGCGGTAAATTAGAAGAAGACATGCCAGGCAGCATACTGAGCACTTTACTGAACGGGCCCATCTTTTTGACTGCCTCAAACTGCTCATACATGTCAGTTAAGGTGAAATTGCCACTGAGTATTTCTTTGGCCTTTTTCTGCGGTACTTTAATTTCGGCATCGTGGACTTTTTCCAAAAGTGTTTCTAAGTCACCCATGCCTAAGAGGCGACCAACAAACCGCGAAGGAATAAAGGCTTCCACGTCCTCGATTTTTTCGCCCGTACCAATGAATTTTATTGGGGCACCCGTTGCTGCAACCGCTGAGAGCGCGCCGCCTCCCCGTGAGGAACCGTCAAGTTTTGTAACTATTATGGCGCCGATGGGGGTGGCTTCATGGAAAGTTTTGGCTTGTGCAAGAGCTTGTTGACCAATGGTGCCATCAATAACCATTATGACTTCATCAGGCTTAATGTTCTTCTCAAGGTCTTTCATTTCCTTGATGAGATCTTTCTCTTCCTTGTGCCTGCCTGAAGTATCAACAATAACTAAGTCTTTATCAGTGAATTGCTTTAAGCCTTCCCTGACCACTTTGATTGGGTCTTTAGCTTTAGGGTCTCCGTAGATCGGAACGTTAATTCTTGCCGCCAACTGCTGAAGTTGGGCGTATGCGCCAGGACGAAAAGTGTCAGCACAAATCATAGCTGGCTTTAAGCCTCTCTTCTGGTAGTACCTAGCAAGTTTGGCTGCGTGAGTGGTTTTGCCTGAGCCTTGAATTCCAACAAGCATTATGATTTTCCGCTTCCCAGGCTCCATCTTGATTGGAACAGGCTTGTCACCGACAAAGCGTGTCAATTCTTCATAGACTACTTTTATGACGTGTTCGCGTCTGGAGATGCCTGGGGGAACTTTTTCTTGTAAGGCACGTTCTTCTATGCGTTTGGATATTTGAAGTACAAGCTGGACGTTAACGTCTGCTTGAAGGAGTGCTCGCTGGATGTCGCGAACGAGTTCCTTCACTGCGGCTTCGTCTACTACGCCAGCTTTAAACAGTTTCTTTATCGCATCGGTTAGAGAAGAACCTAACTTATCTAATGCCATTGAAGTCTCTCAGTCTTTATCATTCTATTTTCCTTTTAGATAAAGATTAACCCAAAAAGTGCCAAAAGGAACCTAATTTTTCAATATTAATTTTTTGAGAACCGTGTTTTTTGTTTGAAGCCTCAGTTCCCCATAAATTTATTCTTCACAATTCAGACGGCTCTTCATGCATCATTGGCTTCAGTCACAAAAAGCGCCCGACTAGAACATAAACCTTAACAGAAAATCTCTTAACACCACAGGATGATAATCCGTAAAGTGGCGCAAACGTTTGACTGCTAAACGAGCGATACATGCAAGCATTTTTGTTTTGTTACTTGTAGCTTTAACGGTTCTAAGTGCATGGGCAAACACACTTACCTGCAGAGCAACCTTATACTTGTAATCGCAAGTATCCCTCTTGGCTGGGGGATAATCCTCTTAGCAATGCACGTTAGCTTTAGGCGTTTGGGCTGGAAATGGTGGAGCTAAAATCGGTCTGCTCTTTTTTGGATGTGAATAGGTATGAGAGGCGGGTAGGCTAGCATTGTCCAATTTTGTTATCGGAATTTAGTCGTAGTTTAGTTAGGGAGCTGCAATCAAACAAAGGCTTCTCTGGCTTCCACTATTTACACTGGAATTTTGTTGTAAATAGTATACCCCTCCTCCCTCCTCCGGGTCTATTCGTGATTTCGCCGGTCAAAAAAGATAGAGGACGTAGGGTTGGGTTACGAAAAATTCAGTTTTGAGCATACAAGCTGCATTTTAACCTTTTCTTGGAGGTCTAGAATGTGCGAAGAATGGAAGGTTATAGTAGCTTTCTTGCTTCAAATAAAAGAAAGGCTAAAAAAAGGAACATTCATAAAATAATGAACGGAAAGGGGAAATAGCGGGTTAGTTCTCGATTATTTTGCGCGAACTATTTTTACTCTGCCCAATATTTTCCAGTATTCGATTTCTGTGCCGGATGTAAGTTTCTCTTTGGGAACTTCTTCCGGATTAGGAAAAGGCGCATCAATGTATTCGTATGTTTCAAGGTCCATTATTTGTATGCCGTTTGGATTAACTGAGAAGACTTGTCCTGTTCGTTTGTCGATTATTGGAACTTCAGCGCCTAGGTCAACTGGTTTGACGAATTGCCTTTTTTGGTTGTCGAAGACGCCTATTGCTACGATTCTTGCTTTTGCTGATCCGTGTTTTCCAGGTTTGGATTTTGCTATGTCCATGATTCGGCATGGTTCGCCGTCAATCAACATGTAACCGCCAACTCGTAGTTCTCCGACGTCAACTGGTTTGCTCATACACTCACCAATAGTATTTCTAATCAAAGCATTCTGAACAACACCCATATATAGATTAAGGTTTACGCTATCTAATGAGCCGTGAATTTAGTGTTTAAAAGCGTGGGAATTATCGCCCGCTATGATAAACAGCCAGCGCTAAAGCTTACAGAAGAGTTGGCGGAGTATCTTGTGGACAAAGGCTTGAAGGTTTACATCGAAGATACCCTTTCAGGCAAGGTTTCCACGCGGCAAGAGATGATTTCGCTCACAAAAATGAAAGCTGACTTTTTAATCACCATTGGCGGTGACGGCACAATATTGCGAACATGCATGAACGTGCCTAAACCTGAGCCGCCGATACTTGCTATCAACATGGGAGTCCGAGGTTTCCTAACTTTGGTTGATCCAAAAGACACCTTTGAAGCCTTAGATAAAATCCTGAAAGGCAACTACAAAATAGAGAAATGCGCTAAACTATCAATAAAAGCAGGTGAAGAAGTACTTCCTGACGCCTTAAACGACGTTGTCATTTCTTCTGGTGAACCGTCAAAGATTCTTTGTGCACAAATATGCAAGAATGACAAGCCTATTCTTAATTGTCAAGCGGATGGCTTAATTGTGGCAACCCAAACGGGTTCAACAGGTTATTCATTCTCGGCTGGCGGACCAGTTTTAGATCCAGCCGCGGGCGCTTTCGTGATCACTTCAATCTGTCCCTTAACAGTGTTTCATTCACTTGTTTTTCCAGCCAATTCCAAAATTAGGTTTAACGTGTTTAAAGCAGAAGAGGTTCTTGTTCTGATTGACGGAAAGTACCGTAAAAGGCTGAATTGTAAAGTGCCAACGGTGGAAGTCACTGTGTCCAACAATGTGACCTCTTTCATTCGGTTCGAAACTGACTTTTATGACCGGCTAAAAAGCAGGCTGCTTTTTAAGGGAATAGAATGACAAATCAACCAAACACCCCGTACAAACGAGTCATTGTGTTAGATACCTCTGCTTTTCTGGCGGGTTTTGACCCTTTCTCATTAAGCGAAGAGCTAGTAACTGTGCCAATGGTCGAGGAAGAAATAAAACGAAGCTCAATGGTCAAGGTTCGTTTTGAAACAGCGCTCGAACGCCGAAAACTAAAGGTTAAAGCGCCAACTCAAAAATTTCTGGATGAAGCCCAAGTGTCTGCAAGCAAAGTTGGCGACTCCTTCAAACTATCAGAAACAGACATACAGCTTTTGGCTTTAGCCATGGAACTAAAAGCAGACGGTTACACGCCTCAGATCATGACTGATGATTATTCAATCCAAAATGTTGCCACCAAATTGGAAATAGATTTTTTGGCGTTAGCAACTTTTGGCATCAAACGCCTTTTGGAATGGGTAAGGTACTGTCCAGCGTGCCACAAACAGTATCCTGTTAACAGCAAGTTTAAGGAGTGCCAGGTTTGTGGAACGCCTCTTAAGCGGAAGCCGCGCAGAACAGTAAAAAGTCTAAGAGAAAAATAGCCTACGTTTCTTTAGCTACCTCGTTAATCGTATCCTCAACAATGTCCAAAGCTGCAGCAAGCATATCCGTTTGTATCGTGAGTGGCGGGACTATTCTAAGTGTTGATTGCCCGCATGTGACAAGGGCGACTCCTCGCTTCCAGCAGCGCAAAATAACCTTGTTTGCTTTTTGCTCAGCAGGCTTTTTTGTTTCTTTGTCCTCAACAAGTTCCACACCAATCATTAGACCCTTACCGCGAACGTCCCCAATTATGGGGCTACTTTCTTGAAGTTCTGCCAGCCGTTTCAATGCGTATGAGCCTTGTTTGTTGGCGTTATCCAGCAATTGCTGCTCTTTGATGATGTCTATAACTGCAGCTGCAGCAGAGCATGATACGGGGTTGCCACCAAAAGTGCTTGCTTGAGAGCCACCTGTCCAATCCATAATTTTTGCTTTTGCAATTGTGGCGCCAATGGGTAAACCTGAGGCTAAGGCTTTTGCCGTGCAAATTATGTCTGGCTCAACACCCCAATGCTCAATTGCGAACCATTTGCCTGTTCTTCCTATGCCAGATTGAACTTCGTCGTCGATTAATAGTAAGCCGTACTTGTCTGCAATTTTCTTTAGTTTTGGGAAAAAGTCTGGCGGAGGAACCACGTAGCCGCCTTCTCCTTGTATGGACTCGAAAAGAATTGCTGCCACGTCTTCGGCGGGCATGTACTTTTGCAGCACTTGTTCTTCGATAAAGTCGGCACACCAGCTGTTGCAGCTTGATTGTTCAAGTTTGAATGGGCAGCGGTAGCAGTATGGGAAGGGGACATGGGTTACGCCGGGCATAAAAGGTGAAAAATGCATTCGCTGTGCTGGCTTGCTGCTGGTAAACGCTAAGGAGCCCATAGTGCGCCCGTGAAATGCATCGATGAAACCTATGAATAATTGTTTTCGGGTGTGCCAACGGGCAAGTTTTATTGCTGCTTCAACGGCTTCGGTGCCGCTGTTGCCGAAATAGGTTTTTTTCTCAAACTCTCCTGGAACTATGCGCGCCAGCTTTTCTGCGAGGTTGACGACTTCTTTGGAGTAGAAGTCCGTGTTAGAATAATGGAGAAAACGGTCGCACTGATTCTTTATGGCTTCAACAACTTTGGGGTGGTTGTGCCCAACGTTCATGCATGCTATACCAGAGTTGAGATCAATGAACTCGTTTCCATCAACGTCTTTTACTATGCAATCATTTGCTGACTCAACAACAAGGGGGTAATACCTCATATACGAAGGAGAAACAAACTGTTCATCCTTAGCGACAAGCTCCCTTGTTTTGGGTCCTGGGGGTGCAACAATAATTTTTGGGTAAGTGAACATTTTATGACAACTCCACGAGAAGCGAAGTAAAGAGGCAATATTAACTTTACAGTACAAAAAAATTTGGACTTACCTTATCAGGAAGATTAAGAGCAAAAGTAGAATCAGCCCTTCCAAGCCAAAAACTGGAACAACCAGTTGCTTAGCCCTTTGAATGCCTTTGTCGACAAGAGTAGTTATTGATTTCAAACGTTCCTCACCAATCACTCTCACCTGAGGAACTACAAAGCGCAGGTATCCAGCGGTTGAAGCCTCAAGGTTCGACTCTGCTTTTTTTGCAACCTCGCAGATGTATCGAATCAGCAGTTCATGGTCCATGACTTCGCCAACGGGGTGGTACCCTCGTCGCCCGGTTACAAGCGCGCTCACGGCATGGGTGTCAGTGGTAAAAACTTCACTTTTGTCAAAACCGACCGCTGCCAAAGCAGACAAGATTTTTTCTCGTAAATTAGGAATCATGTTGTTTCCATCAATAACTATGTAAGCGGTTTTCTGGTTTTCGACCTGCACAATTGTGGCTGTGATTCCTCCTTCTCCCATGCCATCTTTTGATGAGAATCCTTTGGGAAACACGCTGGCGGCGCCAATCATGAAATGCTTAGTCTGCTGTGCTAACGCTTTTTGGAGACATTCGGAAGCGGCTCTTTTTAACTCGTCTAAATGCGCGTCTGTGTCAACAATATCGCTCAGGCTGTTGTGGGTGTTAATGACTAATGCGTCTTTTAACCCGTAGTTTTGGGCTTGCTCGCGCACAATTCGACCCAGCTCTTGGGGCAAATCTTCAGTTGTTTTTGGAGCAAGCGTAAAAGCAAGAAGCGCTGTATCTCCAAAAATCTGGCAGGAAGCAGTAGCTTGATCTTCGGAGACGCGTATCAAAGGTGAAGCTAAATCTGCTTTTGCCTTAAATCTTGCAGATGCTATTATCTGTGAGATTATTTTCTGGTTTTGGGCTTGGGAGGCTAAATCGAGTTCATGCCCCAAGATGCCCAGTGGAGTGCAGGTTTCACAGCCGTATTCTTTCTCGAAGCCTTGCTTAAGTAGCGAGGGCAGAAGGCTGCTTCCGATGTTTTTGAATGGGCCTGGATGGACCTGCGGGATAATGATGGCGGCTTTAGGTTTTGAAGATTCAAACTTTAGCAGGCTAACTTCGATGTCTGCATCTTGCCCCATATCTTCGAGATATTTTTCGAGAGGAGCGTTGAGGTCCGTTACCCAGTTGACTATGAAAGCCCTGAACAGGGGTATGGATGCCATTAAAGAGACTTTTTTGCTGAAACGCTCTAACGACCAGAAAAATATGAAAACTGCAATAAATGCGATTAACGTAGCAGCAACAATGAAAGGTAAAACTTGCAGCGCTATACCGCTTTGAGTGCCATTCCAAAAAACCACAAAGGCAATTATGCATAGAATCGGTTGAAGAAAAACGGACAAGCCACGTCTCCAGCTAGCTGACATAGAGGTTGCCATAGTCACGATAATTCTCAGAGTCAGAGTGACCCCATATCCAAGCAGGCTAAGTTGGACCCAGAGAATCCATCCGAATGAAAAACTTAAGACAGCACCCGCAAGGATGAAAACAAGCCAAAACGCTAAACCGACAAGCGACACTACCGTAGTGCGCCGCAAGTTAAAAATTGGGTCATCTCTCAGAATTGCTTTGCTGACGATTAAATCAGCGGCAAATGTTAGAGCGAAAAGGGATAAGCCAAGAGCCAAAGCACCAAATAATTCCAGGGACGGAGAGGCGACATAAGATAAAAGGGCAATTATGAAGCTGAGCGCTGCTGTGCCAGCCAACGCTGTTTCGAATGATGGCAAAGAGAACAGGGACGAGTAATGTTTCTTTGCTTGGTCGATTGAACGGTTAAGTGAACTGTTAGTCTCCATATTCTCATCCCGCTTCGGCGCTTTATTGGAGCTACCGTGGCTTATTAAAAGTAACTAAGTCAGAGCTTGAATTTGAGAACAGATAATACAATTTTTTTAATAACAACCAACCAATTCAATTCAGGTTTAGCATAAACAAGGCCAAAAAACAAGCCAAACAAAAAACGCTATATGTAATTAGCCCTTGAACATACATGGTTTGGGCATGGGAATTGTTTTATCTTTAAAGTGATAATCATATTAATTTGCGAAGTCTATGCCGGATCAAGAGTTGCCTCCTTCAATATTTCACATGCTTGAGAGGAACGTGGGCAAAAAAATTCGCGTTATCATTGACCCAGCCTACGGTTTTGAAGGCACCCTAATGGCTGTCACCCATGAGCCCTCGGGAATCTGGCTGTCGGAGGCAGAAGCTATCGTTTTAAGATCAACAATCGCTCAGCCTATCCCGCAGGTAGCGAGCCGTGAAGAAAGAAGTGAACTATTTCTGCACCTTAACTCTGTTCAAAGAATAGAAGTTCTACACGCTACCCAACCGTCTAGAAGGTAAAGTAGCATTTAGAAGAATACTTTTGCTAAAACCGAAATAACTATTAAAGAGACTGAAAAAACCACTAGCAGTTCAGGTCTGATTTTAATTCCTTCGGTTTCTTCCTCAAAGAATCTAAGCAAACCCGCGCTTGCGGCAGGCATTGGACCTGTATCTTTCTTTTTTCTTCTAGTAGCCACTGTTATCCCTATTCTCCTCAATGTATTGCATGTTTTTAATTAATGTTGCGCACTAACAAAAAAAGTGGAACTCTTTCAGATAACACCTAACAATGTTTAAAATAAACCAGGCAACAATTATCATAAATCGGTGGAAAAATGGAAATCCATGAATTTCAGGAAATGATGTGCCGCCTGTATTTCCAGCGGGATTCCGACCGCGGGGTAGAAGGAACTTACAATTGGCTTGTTGATGAGGTTGAAGAGTTAGGGCAAGAATTACAGAAAGCACCATTAGATAGGGAGGCTATGGAGAAGGAGTTTGCTGATGTGATTGCATGGCTTAGCTCGCTGGCAAACATTATGGGAATTGACCTTGAAAAGGCAGCCATCAACAAGTACAATTACAAATGCCCAAAATGCCAAAAGTCACCATGTCAATGCACTTTCTAGGATTCGAGACTTTTCTGCCCATACCCCGTAGACACCCAACAAGATGGGCGTCCTCCCTTGCGGTTAACTATATCCTCGTTTTGTAAAAGCCGTAGATGATGCATAACAACACCATAAGATAAGCCAGCTTCCTCTGCAATTCTCCGCGCCGTGGAAGGGGTCTTGTCTGAGTGCTTGCAGTATTTTGCTTCGGGCTTTAATGCCGCTTTGTACGTTTCGGATGTTTTTCAGGCAAGCGTTGGGATGCAAAGAGGCCTTAATGGTTTTTCACCATTAGATAGACACGTGGTTTGTATTGTTAAGCTTTAGGTTACTTGAAATCAAAAAGCGTCGCCTGTTTCGGCTTTTTGTTATCAAACATGGAAGCTATTTCCTCTTTTATTAGCACCATGCGCTGCGTGTAGTAGGTTGGTAGCCCGTACTTGTCAACGAGTTGCTGTGCAGCAACTAAGTATTTTTCTATGTTGCCCTGATAAACGGTAAGAGTTAACTTTCCGCCGCAGAAGGAGCATTTGCCTTTGAGTGGCAGTCGCCGGAACTTTTTGTTGCATGATTTGCACCTAAACGATTGTGTTGAGAAAGCACGCAAGTTGCCAGCTATGTCTCTGATTAGGTGTGTCGTCAACACTTTTAGCGCCACTCTCTTAACGTCAACGGCGTCAATTCTTGACCCTAATTCTAGTTGCATGTTGAGTTTATCTGCCATTGACTTGAATTCCTTGTAGGCACTATTTGCGTTTCCAAGATTGATGTTTGTCACGGGAGTCGTGTATTGGAAGCCTTCAAACTGCGCCTCGGTTCCAAGCCTATGGCTGATAACATCCATGATTGAGCTCACCGTTCGAGCTTCTCCTTTATTCCAGGATTTTTGGTAAAGTTCGAGCGGATAAGTCGCGTCCACGTCAAAATCGTGGGCTTGTCTTTGGACTTCCTTAGTGTTAACAAAGGGAATAAGCAATATGGGAGCATCCATAATTCCGCCTATCTGTGCAGGCAAATAGATGCGCGAGAAATTAAGAAGCGTATCTAACCCTAGCATGATAGCATCCTCGTCGCCGTCGCAGTCTCGGCGTTTGGCTGAGTGCCAAATGGGATGGGCATAAATCACATTGCGGTCAGTATAACCAACTATCCGCCCCAAAATGCAAGCGCAGGTGTGAGGCGCCAAACCAAAAACCAAGTGTCCGACAAGATCCCCGGTTTTTTTAACTTTATAGTAAGCTGGAAGCTTGTAAACTCTAGCCAGTAAATCATCAATGAAAGCGGCTATTTGAATAAAGTAATCCCCTGCCCTCCAGGGAATCACAATATCCTGAATTTTAAGCTCGCAAACCTGATTCGGTTCAGTTAATTCGACGCCATGGTTATCATATAGGTAGCCAAGATGCCTAATCTTTTCTACAGATACTCCAACTTCTGCAGGGGTAAAATGTGTTAGTGGAGCGTTTGTTGCGTCAAAGCGAATTGTTCCATCTTTGTAAACTGATAAGTCATATTTTGCCCTCAAGATGCCTTTCTGGATAATTTCAGGTGTCTTGTCTAGGTTGGTTAAGCCTTTGACTCCTCTTAGCATTTTAGGAGCCTGATAATTGAGTTGCTTACAGGCATCTTCAACGGCTTCTTTGAAGTTGACTGGCTGACGCTGGTACTGAATGGCGTCAGTGTGGCAGGTTGGACAATAGTTTTCTTTAAGGGGTTTGCCACAGCGGGGGCAGCTTTTTTCAGGCACTGTTTCGCAGCCACAGTTGGCGCATTTTACTCGTAGCGTGTAGCTTTTGCAATCAGGACATTTCCGCTTAACCATTTCAACAAACACAGGTCCCTTCTTTGCCGCTTCTAAAAGATCCCTATGCGTACCACCCGCAAGGCTTACCGGAAACAAAACATGAACAGGAGGCCGCATGTCACGCTTCTTGGCCTTCTCAGGACGACCCATACGTCCACCGACATAAGTGGGGGCTTTGTCTTTAATCTGCAAACCACAAAGAAGACTGAGAGCCTCAAACACACTGCCCGTCTGGCTTGTACAAACGGTTTTTGCATTGCCATATCCAAGACAGAACGCTAAAGCAGAAGCGTCTTGACCCCCAAGCACAACCTTGTTATCAACAATCTTATGAGGGGCTAGGATTCGTCTCAGTATCTTTACAGTCTCTTCGTTAGCTTCCCCTGAAATCATGCATACAACACCATCCTCAAAGGAAACTTCACAAGACGACAACCACGTTCTAAGTAGCTCGACTTCTGGAACGCCAGTTAAGCTTGACCAAAAGAAGAGAGCACTCGGGTGCAAAGGCACACCCAAATGCAAGCTAAGAAGAATTGCCTCTCTAACTGTGGGCTTATTGCAGAAAGGATCAACCAAAAAACCTCTAAGTCTCTCCATAGGAACTTGAGCAGTTTCTGCTACTTTAGCATAATCTGAAGCGAATTTTTGTTTGAGAATCATTTGCAGGTCTTTGGCCCACCATTCCTCAACATAGCCCGAAGGAAGAAGCGTTTTGTTGGAGTAAAGGAAATCTCCAAAGCTGATGAGAATGTCTCCTAAAAAAAGGATTTTTTGCACTTTACCCTTAACTTCATCAAAATTTTCCTGCGTTACCCGGACCACCGAGTTATCCTTAAGCAAAACCACAGGAGGCTCAATGGCGTCGACTGGCAGAGTAACACAGCCTTTACCAGGAAGCTCCAAACGCATCTGGGTCCCAGCTGCAAGAAAACTTTCAAGCACAAGCATTGTCGCAGGGTGAATGCCCACCGCTGAAAGACCTGTGTTTCTAGATCTTCCGTACCTTAACCTGAATCCTCCTCGTCGTGAAGGAAAAGCGAAAATTGGGCGACCTGCTATGACATCATCCATAAAGCCGCCTGATTTTTTTTCGGATTTCTTTTTGAATTCCTTTAGCCAGTCCCACCCTTGGAACCCTATCTTGTCAATGATAACGTAGACTTTTTGTGCTCGTCCCACAATGCCATCGTTAACTACCCTAAGAGCACCGCCTCGGACACGGTTAGTTTCTACCCTTGGCAGGTTTCTGTACGACGACACTTCCACTGGGTCGGATTCGGTGCCCGTGCATTCAACCGGAATCAAGTTAAGTGCTTTCTTTAACTCATTATCAGGAATGTGATACTGAAAACGTCCAACCGACCGCTCGTACAATCGTAACTCTTCCACGAAACGAGAAACCTCTTCCTCTGTCGGCTTATACCTATCAAGCCCTAATCGGCTGCGCACAAAATCGCCAACAACCAAAGTTAACGCCTGATCAGTTCCGCCTGCCGAACGAATTGGACCAGCAAAATAAATCCCTAAATACCGAGATCTGTCAGCGTTTGTTTTAATTTTGACTTGAGCGATACCCTGTATAGGCGCTGCGGTTAAGCCTTCAGTGAAAATTGCTAGGGCAGTGCGAATTGCTTGTTCTGCTGCTTTTTCAGGGTCTAGGGTGCCGAATTTGCCCAAGACAATTTCCTCTGCAACCTTGAAGGCTATCTCTTCACGTTGTATTTTGCTGCTCAAATCCCTGATGCTAAGAGCTACCCCTTTAGGGCCCACCAGGCCCTCTACTAAGTCAGCAATATCTTGCGCAATAATGCATTCTGTTTTAAGCGCGGGGTCAAGACCCACTGATCTGGCGCTGTCGCTAATCGTATACAAACGTTTAAGCTCATTATCCAATGTTTCGATGTAATTGCGATAGCCTTTACTGATACTCAAAGCGCCGCTTCCCTTGTCAAGATATGATGTTAAGGGTTATTTTGGCTTTCTAAAAAATAGATAAGAAAGTCACGAGCTACTTGTAGCGTTAAACCTTTATGCCTTTGATTGCGCTGATCACTTCAGAAATCCTTTGCTTCGCATCAACTGACTCAGTAAGATTTCCGGTTACTATTATGTCTGCTCCAGCGGAAGCGGCAGCTATAGCCTGCTCTTTACTTCTTATTCCGCCTCCAACAATTAGAGGGATATCAATGAGTTGTTTTACTGCACTAATCATTTCTGGGGGCACAGGAGTTTTTGCTCCAGAACCGCCTTCAAGATAAATAAAACGCATACCCAAATATTGACCAGCAAGTGCATGAGCCGCCGCAAGTTCAGGCTTGTTATAGGGCACAGAAATTGCTTTGCCTACAATGCCAGCGGTGCCCCCATCGCCAACGATAATATATCCCATGGATATGGGTTCTAAACCGTATTTCTTGACAAGTGGAGCTCCAAGAATTTGAGCGCCCATAAGAAAGTAAGGATCAACTGAGTTTAGAAGTGACATAAACCAAATGGCGTCTGCATGGCTGCTTATGCCTGTCACATTGTTGGGAAAAAGGATCGTGGGAATTTTCACCGATTCCTTGATGGCCTTAACAACTTCGTCAAGGTGAGCCTGAGAAGCAAAAGTTGAACCTCCGATCATTATGGCTGCTGTTCCGCTGTTTTGAGAGTTCACAGCAATTTTGGAGGCGCCAGAAGCGGTCACTTTTTCTGGGTCTATCAGCGTTATGTGGATTGAACCATCATTCTTTATTCTTTCGAGCAAATACTTCTCAGTAGGCCCTAGCATGCAGTAATCCTTCAATTATTCTTTTTTAACGTTTGCTACCGGTGTTCTTTTTGTCGTGCCGTAAACGCGGTCAGTTAACATACAGTAAACGTCAACTTCACCCTGTGCTGGTCTTATTGGGAATTCTTCCTTGAGACCACAACTGCTGCATTGTGCAATGGCGTGTCCACCTTCTTCTCTAAAGATTTCAACTCTAACTGTTTCTTTTCCACATCTTGGGCAAGAGAAGAATTTTGGCAAACGTTTCTTTGGTATATGAACTACTTTTTTCCTTCTTCGCCCCAACTATAACAGCCTCTAAATCGATGGTAATGAACCAATAATATTTATCCTTGTCCTTAAATACTTGCCTACAAGTCAAGAATATCCAAGCTGCGTGAATAAAAGTGAAATTAACGCCTTCTCTACTGGAATTTGATTTTTCTGAAATCGAAAAAAGAATCTGCCGCTTCATAAAAGAATACGTGCAAAACGCAGGAGCAAAAGGAATAGTCCTCGGCCTGTCAGGAGGAATCGACAGCGGCACGATTGCGGGGCTTTCAAGCCATGCAATAGGCGCAGACAATGTCCTTGGGATTATGCTTCCTGAAGAAGAAAACTTCAGCCAAAAAGATATAGACGACGCCCAGGCGGTTGCGGACTTATTTAAGATAAAAACTCAAATCTGTGACATGTCACAAGTTCTTGATTACTTCTACAAGGCCGTACCAGTGTTTGATCCCAAAGACAAACTTTGTAAAGGCAACGTAAAAGCAAGAACAAGAATGATCTACCTCTACTACTACGCAAACAAACAGAACAAAATTGTTTGCGGCAGCTCAGATAAGTCAGAGACGATGATGGGCTACTTTACCAAATGGGGAGACGCCGCAGCCGACATAGCACCTATAATGGACCTGTACAAAACACAGGTTCGCAAACTCGCAGTTCACTTAGGAATTCCACAGGAGCTTGCATCAAAGCCCTCAACTCCTGCTCTTTGGCCTAACCAAACTGCTGAAAATGAGATCGGAATTCGATATGAAACCTTAGATCTTATCCTCTCTGGCTTGGAGAGGTTCATGACAACTGAGGAAATTGCAGAGCAGCTGAGCATCCAAAAAGCCATTGTTGACGCGGTTAAAAGCAGGTGGCTTGCAAACGAGCACAAGAGAAGAATGCCAATAGCTCCTAAAATTGGCTATAGAACTGTAGGAAACGATTTTAGGCTTCCAAGACACACCTATTAAGAAGTGCAAAGTGATGAAAGATAAAATCAGACTTGCCCTTGCCCAAATCAGTAGCAAACGAGAAGACAAAGAAGCAAACCTACAAAAAATCAAGGAACTAACATTAAAAGCCAAAGAGGAAGGGGCAGACTTAGCGATCTTTCCAGAGATGTCATTAACCGGTTACGTCGTTAGAGACCAATTCTACGAATTGGCAGAGACCGTCCCCGGACCAACCGTTGAGAAAGTAGAGACTTTGGCGAAGAAGACAGGAATGCATATTATTTTTGGCATGCCTGAACTAAGCGAGAAAACCCAAGCGACAATCTTTAACACAGCTGTCTTTGTTGGTCCACAAGGGTTCATTGGAAAATACCGCAAAATGTATTTGCCAACTCATAGCGTTTTTGAGGAGAAAAGGTATTTCCGTCCAGGATACGAGCCAACGGCGTTCCAAACAGGCTTGGGAAACATCGGCTTATGCATTTGCTATGACATTTTCTTCCCAGAAGTCATTAGGCTTGTACGTTTGAGTGGCGCACAATTAATCGTTTGTATATCAGCATCGCCAGCTGTTCGCAGGAGCTACTTTGAAACTTTAACTTGTGCAAGAGCTATAGAAAACACAGCCTATGTAGCTTATGTTAACCTTGCTGGGGTTCAGGATGGCTTGCAGTTCTGGGGAGGAAGCAGGCTGGTTAGCCCAAATGGCGATATTGTCGCCAAGGCAAAGTATGATGAAGAGGATTTCGTCATCTGCGAGGTGGACTTTAGCGACCTTAGGACTGCTGAAACAGTCATTCCAACGCTTAGGGATTTGCGGCCTGAACTCTTTGATAAGCTAAAAGAATACTCTGAAAAGCTCTGAATATCACTTTATGGAGGATCTGCATCACATAGGCATCACAAACCAATCACGCGCTGTGATATCAAGGTTTGTCACGTTGAATTTCAGTGATTCTTCCGTGATAAGTGACGTCACAACGCAAGAGTTCCGGGGACTTAAAGTTTTTGGTTCATGTTAATTGCACTGTATTTGCAGGAAAAGTGTGTTTCAACCGATAGGATGAGAGGTTAGACGCAGAAGAAGGTAAAAAGTAGTAAAAAATATAGCTAAAGTTACAATTTTTATGTAAAATTCATACGAATGCTATAGATAGCCATTCAATGCTTTTGATAGCTGTGTGTTAACTGATGTTTTCATGATTTAAAGTCAAAAATAGGGCGGAATTGAATCCGTTTGTCAATTCTAAGCGCTGATAAGACGTTGTTGATGCCTGTCAAGGTCTCAAATTCGCTTGGACAAGGCTTAAAAACTTGGGTTAAGTATACAAAACTGTATCCATCCAGTATAACGGAGAACCGACCGATTTGAAGCTTAAAGACGGCGTTCAAGCATGGTTAAACGGAGCTTTAAACGACCCCATTGTTAAAACCCTCGCCAAAAACAGCCAATTAACAAAAACCCAGCTTGAGACACTGTTAATTGATATTTTAGCCGAAAGTATTTCAGGCAAACAGCTAAAGTACGATGAAAAAGCCAACCTAAGGCTAACAAAGGCTAAAATAAGCCGCGGAGCCTTTAACAGGACATTAAAACAGTCCAAAGAAAACGTTATAAAATCAATCTATACTGTACTACTTTTGGGGTATTTGGGAGTGTTTGAGAGCACAACTCTTGACCCGTATCTCGAAATAGCCAATAAACTGCACGAATATGTGGAAGCCCACCAGGGCACCCCCGACAAGGAAGAGGAACTTAAAGACCGTCTAAAAGTCATAGAAATCATCCGAGAAGAGCTAGAAACAAGCCTAAAACGGCTTTCTACCCCATCACAGGAGCCGTTGTGACGTCACAAATCACAACCTAGTTATGATGTTTTTACTTACAAATAGATGTGCCAAAAAACATTTTGCACACCTGAGTTCCAAGCTGTAAAAGGCAAAATAAGCCTAAATTTGAATTCTTTTTAAAATGGTCACGACAGAGCAAATTGGGGGTGAAAAGACTGTGACCTGTGATATCATAGTTACCATGATCAGACATTACCGCAAACCTTAAAAAGTCCATGAGGAACTGTGATGTGTGATGCAACCGATTAAATCACGCAGGAATCACAGAGGTAGAGAATCACGGTTGACTTTATACCAGTAATCTTTAGCGTTTTGCTGGCTGCAACAGTAGTAGCTTCACTCGAGTATTATAGGCAGGTACGCAGGGCTCAGAAGGAGTATGATAAAGCCAAGGGCATTGTTCAAGATATTGTTCTAAGTTTCAACAGGCAACTTAAGCGTGAATCTGACAGATTAGAGATTGTCGCGTTTAAAGTTGAGGAAAACTCTGTCAAAGCCGATTCAAGCCTCAAAAAGATAGAAAGCGTAGAAAAAAAAATCGCCCCGCTTGAGCAGCAAATTAGCGTCCTTGTGCAAAGCAAGCCAGACCTAACAAACATCACACGCAACATCACTACCATTCTATCAGGATTAACAGATTTGGAATCAAAAATAAAAGACATAGAAGCTTCCCAAGAAGTAATAAAGGTCCAAGTAGCAACTTTCGGAGAGCAAGTCCAGAAAGCTACCACCGCCTCCTCAGAGCTTAAAGTAGAACCCGTTATGCCAATTAGGCGTGATAAAGCAATGGCTGCACTAACTGATACTGAAATAGCAGTTTTTGAAATGCTATCTTCCGAGGGTCCAAAGACAGCGCCTGAAATTAAAGATCGCGTTCACCTAAGCAGAGAGCACACGGCAAGGCTAATGAAGAAGCTCTATGAGGAAGGATATCTTGAGCGTGAAGTCGGCAAAATACCGTTTAGCTATAGTATCAAAAAAGAGATGGAGAAACTGTTAAAGAAAGCCGAAAACGGGCAGCCAACCTAAACCACTAACGGAGGCGTCTCACTTTATTCTCTGTTTAATCGCTGCCTGTGGAATGTTTGGCGCCGTCTTATACTTCAAATTGTTTGATCCACCAGTTCTAAGAAGCATCCCTTTAGCGGTCATTCTGGAGAGATAAGTGGAAACTGTGCTCAGACTAACTGGTTCCTTAAGTTCCTGCTCATAAATCGACTGGATGTCTTTTGAAGAGAACCAAATTAAGGGAAAACTCTTCTGAATAACAAGTTGAACCTTTTCAAAACGTGACAAAACACGAGTTGGCATTGAAGCGCCTTGACTTACTGTTTGGCCTTCACTGGGGACACCACCGCCTAGCAATTCTACAAGATCCAAAAGGCGTAGAGCTTTGTCTCGGGTTACTTGTCCCTCAAAAGCAATAGTATATCGATTACCATCGCTATCGAACAGCTCCACACGCATTTTACGAGCTGGCATTTGATGTACACCTTAAGGGGGTGTTCACAACTTTACACTTCACACCTTATAGCTGTTATGGTGAAAAAGGGAAAGTGAATAGGGCTAAATTAAGGCTATTTTATGGAAATCTCTAGAAATTTCCTTTTTATTTGTATTACCAGCTTCACAGCTATTTTGATTTGCTGAAGAATTATGTTTAACCCTTGGTTAGGGTTCTCCAGTAGAAGTGGAGGGGTGGCTCCTTTACAGTAAACTGACAAGAATTTGGTATTCTGGAAGGAACGGGGGTCTATTGAACGACAAAAATAATGCCATTTCACATGTATTCACAATTTTGTGAACCAAAATTCAGCAGTTGTGATTCCTGAAATTTTAAATGTTGCTTGACTTGGAAGCTATCAGTGGCTATGATGAAAAAAAGTATTATCATTACTTTTAACCATGGAAAAAACCCTTGTAGAGGCACCCCTACGTTTCCTCTCGAAGGTTTGGGTCAAAAAAGAAGTTAGAAAATCTCTAAAAAAGTTTAGCAACTTTTCTATCTAAAAACTTGGATAGTAACTATTAATATATAAAATATTTAATTACTCACGAGAGTATAGTAAGTAAATATATAATATAATCTGTTTTCTTTATTTCAAGTGTTTTTTTCCAATAGAAATGTTGGGGTGTGTCTTTACGAGTGCTTTTTGTCTGATTTTACCATTGTTTTTTAAGATTATGTTGTTTTGAAACATTTTTCTGTACTGTATGCTTTATGAGTTCCACACGAAATAACGGTTGAGCCTCTGTGGAATGTGAGTTGGGGGAAATGGCAAACCAAAATGTATTAGATGATGTATTCGATGATTTCGTCAACGGTGTTAAATTATTCAAGGATAGAGAAGTCCTTAGACATGATTATCTTCCAGAAAAATTGCCCCATAGAGAACAACAAATTAAACTTCTAGGCCAAACAGTTGCGCCAGTCCTTAGAGATTCACGGTGCTCTAACATTTTTATTTATGGAAAAACTGGCACTGGTAAAACAGCGGTGACAAAATACGTTTTAAGTCATTTGGAATCAAAAGCCAAAGAGTATGGTGCGCAGGTTAGATTTTGTTATATTAACTGTCGTATGACCGGTTCAGAATACCGTGTTTTTGCACACCTGTGTCAAAACCTAGGTATAACAATACCCTTCACAGGCTTGTCTGTGGGTGAAGTTTTTGACCGTTTCCGAGCATGTCTTGATTCCTCCCGAATCATTCTAATTATAATTCTTGACGAGATTGACGCCCTGATAAAAGACAAAGGCGACGCTTTCATGTACGAATTAACAAGAATAAATGAAACTCTAACCAAAAGCAAAGTGTCCATAATCGGAATATCAAATGACCTGCGCTTGAAAGAGTTTCTGGACCCACGAGTCTTTAGCTCTCTTAGTGAGGAAGAGTTGGTTTTCAGGCCCTATGACGCTAGTGAACTACGGAATATATTACTTGAACGCTCAAAGTTATCTTTTCAGGAAGGAGCACTTTCCGATTCAGCGTTGAGTATTTGTTCAGCTTTGGCTGCTGCAGAACATGGAGACGCCCGGCGAGCTTTAGATTTGCTACGGGTTGCAGGAGAGGTTGCTGAACGCCAAGGTGCAACACTGATTACAGAGGAGCATGTGCGCCAGGCAGAGAAGCATATTGAGCATAACCGAGTAATTGAAGCCCTCAAAAACTTGACACTGCACTCAAAACTGGTGCTCCTTAGCGTTTATCACTTAAACAAAGCAAGCGCCACTACAGGCGAAATATATGATATTTACAATGAGCTTTGCGGTGAAATGGGTGCTGGGCTTCTGACACAGCGGCGTTTGGGCACTTTGATTAACGAGCTTGATTCGATGGGTCTTGTGAACGCAAGAGTTGTAAGCATGGGCAGGTATGGCCGAACTAAAAAAATCCGCTTGGAAATCTCCAGAAGCTTAATCAAGGATGTGTTTGGCGACGATACGAGGTTCGGTCGCTTGGTTAGTTTTTCACCCCAAGTTTCCCATAAAGCCGCAACTCAATGATTTTACGCCTTACATAAACGAGAGAACAGTGGTTTCCAATGTTTGCAGATTCACTACTGGGACCTTACCCGGCGTGGGAACCAAACCTAACTTTTCCATGTAATCGGTTTGTTTTTGCCAACCGCCAGAATTAACCACTAAAACCCCACGGTAATTGCAGTATCCTAAGACATGTATGTGCCCTGCGTGGAAGATGTCAGGCACTTTATCAATGACTAAGTAATCGCGGTTTTCAGGCGACAACATTGTTTTGCCACCGTACATAGGGGCTAAGTGCCGGCTTTGCATAAGAAGTCTCATTCCCTTTTCTGGGTGGTCATGATCCATTCCTGGTACAACCCCGAGTATGTCGTCTAAGCTTCTTCCATGATACATTAAAACTTCGACTCCATGTACGCTTAGTAGGCAGGGACTTCCGACCGAGTGAATATTGCTTTTTCCTTGCATCCCAGTCAAGTAGCCTTCGGCAATGGCTGGCTGCGGTAAGGCTTTTCGTGAAGCATCATGGTTGCCCGGTGAAATTACTATTTCAATGTAACTTGGAATTCTTTCCAAGTATTTTGCTGCAAAATAGTATTGCTTGTGTACGTCTCTTATAGATAATTCCTTGGCCTGCCCTGGGTAAACACCTACGCCGTCGACAATGTCACCAGCTATTAGCAGGTATTTTACTCTGCCAGCGATCTGCCTCATTTGCTCGTCCCCATATTTGCCTCGTAGCCAAAGGATGAACCGCTTGAAAGCTTCTTTCTCAAACTTTGTGCTACCAATATGAAGGTCTGATGTTAAGACAGCGTAGACTGGTTCTTGGGCCCTTTGCTGACTTTTTCTGCCAATTTCTGGAAAAATAATGTCTTCCGCCAAGAAAAGGTTGGTTCTTGTTTTAATTACTGCGAAACATACAACTTGATCGGGTAAAATCAGCAAAGCCCTCTTTTTTACTTCATCTTGAGCCCTTTGTGGCACAAGGATGGTTGTACTTCCCTGCAAGTCTTCAACTGAAAGTATCATATTATTTTTTGACTCTCTTTTCTCTGTTACCATGCAGATTATTTTGAGTTTTGTTTTAGGTTGAGATTTGAGTGCTTCAAGGATAGGTGTGGCGGCTTTAACGTCCATTCTTTGTCTTAATAAGCGTTCGATCCGTTTGAATCGGTCTTGAAAGTAATTCACATATTCTTCAAGGGTTCCGTTAGAAGTAAGTTTGCCCGTTGCGTCTTCAATGACTATTAGGCTTGATTTAATGTCCTTCGCGTACGGATAAAACGCGCTTTCAGCGATGTTTTTTTGCTCTGACTCTGGAGGGGTTGCTTGCTCGGCGGGTTTTGGCTGTTCCTGTTGCGCTCGTGCTTCTACAGCGGAAGCCGTTAATTGTTGAACTAAGGCTTCGAGAAAAACTCTATCAATAAAGAATGGTTTTTCTTGTAGACTCTCTAACTGCTGAAGCGCCAAATTCATAACGTCAACTGGATCGGTGGTTTCGGAAGTTTGTTTTAAGAATTCAAAAGCTTCGCTGTTTAGTTGATATCCTGCTGCGATTGTTGCTTCGATAGCTTTCTGTAGATTCTCTTTTCCGCTCATTTGGATTTGTTCGCTAGCCACTCTGTTGATGTATGTTTAGGCTGTTATGCTTTTTGAGTTATTTACCGTTTTTCGTTCGTAGGGTGGTATTTTATAGTTCAAGTTTGCTGCTGTTTTCTATGGTCTTTCATTGAGCTTTTAGTAATTAGGCTTTAGTTATTCGGAGCCAATTTAGTTTATATAACGCAAGTATAGTTTAGATTTGTTATATCTCCTTTGGGGAAACTATTATGGGTGACCTACGCAAAGTTCAACAAACTCCAACAGGCACTTTTTTCGTTTGTTTACCAAGAGACTGGGCTAAAAAAAATGGTTTAAAAAAAGGCACATTGGTAAATTTGGATGTAACCAATGACGGCAAGCTTTTGGTTGATTCACAATATGCCGCTGAGCCGCCAGCTAAAACCACCTGTCTAAATGTCGGCCCGTATTTAGGTCGAGAAATTGTTGGCCGTTACCTGCTTGGTTACGATACTATCGATATAGCAGCAAATGATCGAATTGACTCTGATGTAAGAAAAATCGTTAAATCCACTGCAAGTTCACTAGGCAGGCTTAGAGATTGTTGAAGAAACAAGCGCAAAGATTTCCCTTCAAACTTTGATGCAGCAGCCTTCAGGATTTATTCCAGAAAAAATTCTACACCGCAATTACTCAATTGTGGCTGGAATGACTCGCGACGCAGCTACCGCCTTAATTTATGGTGACATAGAGCTGGCGAAAAATGTCATTGAGCGCGATGCTGAAAGTAACAAATTGTATTTCTTGCTCGTTAGAATTCTCCGGACGATTATTCAGACTCCCCAGTTGAGTGAGAAACTCAGGATTACTCCCATAGAGTGTCTTGATTATCGTTTAGCTGCAAGTTTAATTGAAGGCATTGGCGATGCCTGCGTTCAGGTGGCTTCAAAAACCATAATACTCAACGGTTTTAAGCCTTCCGTGGAACTGCAAAAGTTGCTTATAGATTTGCAGAGTGTATGCTGCGAGGCTCAAGAGCAAGCGCTAAAATCATTTGTAACTAAGGACATCGCTTTAGCAGAGAATGTGCGTAACCTAAGAGAAAAAATCGATGCAATCTATACCAGCATCGAAAAGGAAGCCGCCAAGTCCTCGATAGGTTTGCTGCCTCAGATTTTAGCAGCAGTATCTTTCCTGAGGCAAAGTTACGAACGCAGCGTAGACATGGCAGATCTCGTCGTTTAATATCTTTGCATCTTACTTTTTTGCCCTGGTAAAGAGTTAAATTTCATAGTTTACATTCACATCAGGGATAATTTACATGCCAAATGTTACCGCTAAAGTGGCTGACGCACTTTACTTATCCGGCTGCCTAAAGTTTGGAAATTTCAAAATTAAATCAGGCGCAACAAGCCCATACTATATTGACCTTACCCGTCTGCTCGCAGCTCCCAAGCAACTGTGTACAATTGCAGAGCTTGCCGCTGAGCACATTAAGCAAATAATGGTCTCTGAAAAAATAGACAAATTAGCTTCCATCGAGCTAAAAGGCGCGTTGATAGTGCCCAGTATCGCATGCAAAACAAACTTACCTTGCATCGTGGTCCGAAAAGAAGAGAAAGCCTATGGTGTTACAGGTAGAATAGCAGGCGCCGATATAGCAAAAGGTGATAATATCCTGTTCTTTGACGACGTCATAAGCGAAGGAATCTCCAAAATTGAAGGAATAAAGCCCTTGCAAGAACTCGGAGGCAACATCAAGTATATGCTGGTAGTTGTCAACCGGGAACAAGGTGGCAAAGAAAACTTGGAGAAACTCGGCTACCGCGTGCATGCCTTAGCCAAAGTCAGTGATATGGTCAATTCGCTGCAAAAAGCCAAACATATTTCTAGAGAACAAGAGATCAACGTTTTGGAGTTCGTAAAAAACTTCAAGGCTGAGAAGAATACCAAACAATAATTTTCTCTGCAATTATATCAGAATATCCTGATTTTATAAGCGCTTCTTTGAGGTCCATATGTACGTCCAATTCCAACTTTACTCCCAGCTATTCTTGAGTGCTCGCCATATAAAGTTAACAGTCTATGCTGTATTACTTCAAGCGATGTTCCAAAATGCTACCGTAAATTTATTTGGAGCCTTCACAAAATATTACCTTCAAAGGAAGAAGCAGACAATGGATATGCAAAAACAAGTGGCTCAAGCCCTGCTAAACCCGGAAGCCTACCCTGAAGAAACAGACAGAATAGAGGTAATACAAACCCACATCTCATTTGTCTTCCTAACAAAGAATTTTGTCTACAAAATGAAGAAAGCAGTTAACTTTGGCTTTTTAGACTTCTCTACGCTTGACAAAAGGCGCTTGTATTGCGAAAAAGAGTTAGACCTTAATAGGCGGCTTTGCTCCGATGTCTACCTTGAAGTTGTACCCATCAACAAATCAGACGTTATCAAAATAAGAGGAAGCGGCGAAACAGTTGAGTACGCTTTAAAAATGAAAAGACTGCCCCAAGAAAAAATCATGACGGTTCAACTAAAGGAAAACAAGGTAGATGGCAAAACAATTGATGCCTTAGCAAAAATTATCGCCAACTTCCACTCTAAAGCCCAAACGAGCCCTGAAATAAACGAGTATGGTTCACTAAAAATCGTAAAGATTAACTGGGATGAAAATTTCGCTCAAACCTTAAACTATGTCAACCAAACGATTACGGAAGCAGATTTCAAGTTTATCCAGGATCACATTGAAGGTTTCATGGAAAGGAAAAAGGCGCTTTTTGATACCAGAACAAAAAGAGGCAAAATACGGGATTGCCATGGTGATATGCATTCAGGCAATATTTTCCTAACGGAGAGTATTTGCATTTTTGATGCGATAGAATTCAACGATAGGTTCAGATATTCAGACGTAGCATCTGATGTAGCCTTTTTAGCCATGGATTTGGATTTTCAGCAAAAGCAGCCTCTGTCAAATTATTTCATAAAAAGCTATATTGGTTATTCTGAAGACTGTGATTTGAAGCTGATTTTGCCATTCTACAAGTGCTACCGAGCGTATGTACGTGGTAAAGTGATAAGCTTCAAACTAGACGATCCAAATGTGAATATTGAGGAGAAGAATGCCGCAGTCAAAGAGGCGCAAGCTTACTTCAAACTAGCCTCTGAATACTCAAAAAACTTATAAAACGATTTAATGGAACTGTTTCGTTGCCCAATCGGGAATTTGTACGGTTCCCATAATTATTGGTTTTTGGTGGCAATCGCTTCCACCAGTCATAACCAATCTGTGCTTTTTTGCAAAGGTCAAATAGTGGTTTGTTGTTTCGGGATTGCTTCGTGAGTGCCAGCATTCAATGCCGTCAATGTACTGGAGCATTTTTTCCTGCACAATTTGGGTTTGCTCCTCCAAAGACTTAGTTAACCCAACCAGCGACGTCCCGTGTGGATCATTGGGATGAGCTAGAACCAGTTTCCCGCCAGCCTCCCTGACAAGTTTTGATGCCTCATCTAAGAGCAGCGGATACTTGGGAACATCGCACATCGCCAGGTACTTGTCGAAGGCTTCCTGCCTAGTTTTAACGATGTTTTTCTTGACAAGGTAGTCTGCAATGTGAGGTCTACCAAGCACTCCATCAACTGACTCCTCAATCTGCCTCAAATCATTCTTCGTTAACTGTGCAATCTTTTCTTTTTCAAACTCGGCGTTTAAGTTGTCAAGGATTTTTGCAGCTCTTTGCTCTCGGTAATTAGCCATTGTTCCAAGCTTGCTTTCCAGTGCTTTGTTATTAGCGTCGTATTGGTAGCCTAAGAAGTCCAGTGAAACAGGCTTGCCTTCATGGTACTTTGGGTGTGAAAAGGAAACATTCAACTCTAAGCCAGTAATGTACCGAATGCCCGCACTGTCTGCTGTTTTGACAGCTTGTGTTTGGCAGCTGATGGAATCATGATCACTGATCGAAATAAAACAAATATTTCGCTCTCTTGCTTCTCTAAAGATTTCTTCCACAGAGAGTTTTCCATCTGAAGCTTTGGAATGGATGTGCAGATCGATTATCATTATTGAACGGTGCCCTTGTTACCTTTTATCCATGCCAGTGATATACCAGTCCTCCGCATTATCGCTGCATGTATCAACCGTTAAATGCAGTATCTTTAAGTTTGGATTGTTCTTCTTTAAGTTGTCAATGTCGACAGCTTCAAACTTTTTCTTGTTAGCTAGATACGCATCCACTGTTAGAGCATTAGACTCGTATTTTTCTTTAGTTCGCCTCTCGATTCTTGCAACCGACACTTCTTGTGGGCAACTTGTCTGCATTACCACAAATTCCATACCATGCCTGGCGGCAACCTCAGCTGCACGCCTTCTCAAATCCTGAGTAACAAAGGTTGCGTCTAAAATAATGCCCTTTCCACTTTTGCCTGCAAGTTCGTCTGCTTGGCGAAAAACTTCGTCGTAAACCGACATGCGTTTGTTCATGTTTCCTGCAACTTTTGGGTCAAAAACATCTTCATTTCTAAGAACTTCCAAGCGTATTATGTCACTTCGAAGAATTGGGTAACCTTTGATTTTCGAAACTTCCTCGGCTGTTTCAGTTTTCCAAGTTCCTGGCAATCCGCATGTAATCAGTAAAGTTTTGGGTCCAAGACTCGCTTTAATGAATTTATCAAAAGGCTCTTTCAATCTAAGCACTCTCTTACAGTTAGCTTGGATATGGTGTAAATAAACTTTTTCTGAGTTGACAATTTGATCTCTTTCTTTGCCTTTCAAAGTGGCTGCTGACATGAGGCAAATTCTAAATAGGTAGAAGACACACTCTTCCTGAAATGAAGGAACCGTCCATGCAAGATTTCCAAGTTAAAGATAAAAGTTTAGCTTCTCAAGGACACTTACAAATCGAATGGGCCGCGAAACACATGCCTGTTCTCAATATAATAAAAACCCGTTTTGAAAAAGAAAAACCGCTTAAAGGACAAACATTAGCCGCTTGCCTACACGTGACCAAGGAAACGGCAGTTCTCATTAAGGCATTAATTGCTGGCGGCGCAGACATAGCACTCTGTGGTTCTAACCCGCTCTCAACCCAAGATGACGTTGCAGCAGCTTTAGCTGATAGTGGCGTTCATGTTTTTGCTTGGAGAGGACAAAACACCGAAGAATACTACAAATGCATCGACAATGTCCTCGATTATAAACCAACCATAACTCTTGATGATGGTGCAGACTTAGTCGGAACCCTGCATAGTAAGCGCCAAAACCAGATAAAAGACCTTAAAGGCGGAACCGAAGAAACCACAACAGGGGTAATCCGCCTAAGAGCCATGGAAAAAGATGGTAGTCTAAAATATCCTATCGTTGCCGTTAACGATGCCTACACTAAATACTTGTTCGATAACCGCTATGGAACAGGTCAAAGTACAATGGATGGAATCCTGCGTGCAACCTCTGTCTTGATTGCAGGTAAAAACTTTGTAGTCGGGGGTTACGGATGGTGCAGCCGAGGCATAGCGATGCGGGCGCAAGGCATGGGTGCAAACGTAATAGTTACTGAAGTCCAACCTACCCGCGCATTAGAAGCAGCCATGAACGGCCTACGTGTTATGCCGATGTCAGAAGCCGCAGCTCTTGGAGAAATCTTTGTAACGGCAACTGGCGATCTTAACGTTATCCGCAAGGAACACATGCAAAAGATGAAGGACGGCGCCATCATGTGCAACAGCGGTCACTTTAACGTAGAAATCAGCATTCCTGACTTGGAATCACTTTCCAAAGGCAAACGAACTATTCGTCCAAACATGGAAGAATACACGTTAAAAGACGGCAGAAAACTGTACTTACTCGCCGAGGGCCGACTGGTCAATTTAGCCGCAGCAGAAGGACACCCCTCCGAAGTCATGGATATGTCCTTTGCAAACCAAGCATTATGCTCAGAATACATAGCCAAGAGTACAAAACTAAAACCAAAAGTCTTCACAGTTCCAAAAGAGATTGACGAAAAAGTGGCTGATCTTAAACTCAAAGCAATGGGCGTAAAAATCGATGCGTTGACTGATGAACAAAAGAAATACTTATCGACCTGGGAAATGGGAACAACTTAAACAAGCGCTCGCTGAAAATCATGACAAACTTTAAATTGCTTGAGAATATACATGCCTATAAAGTGGTGACTTAAATGGTTAGCAAAGATCAAGGAATAGGTGGAGCAATACTCGGTGTATGCGTTATAGTCATACTTGCTTTTCTAGTGTTAGTAATTAAACCAGATATTTTTTCTGGTATCTTAGGCGGTGCTAGTGGTGATACTATAAGACTCAATACTGTCTTAATTCTTGTATCCATAGCATTTATCGCTATTCTGGCAATAGGTGCATGGATTGGCTGGACAATGGCAACAACACCGCCACCAAAACCAATCGAAGAAATTACAACTGAAATCGAAGAGAAAAGAGAAGAAGCAAAAGTAGATGAGGCAACACCAGTCGAAGCTGCTACCACCGAAGACAAAACAAAGAAAAAGAAGTAAAAGCCTTTAATTTTCTCAATTATTCTTTAATTTTTTTGATTCTTAATTTAGCTGTTTTAATTAATTAAGCTCGCATTTTCCTGAGCATACATTCAACGATGTCTTTACAAACAATGCATTCATCAGGAATTTGCTGTTTTTGTTCTTTTTCGCTTAAGTACCCCATATGATACTGACATGCGGACGGTGTGTCTTTATTATTGGTCTGCTTTTTATTATTTTCTGGTTCTTGGGTTTCGATTTCGTAATCAGGCTCTAAATTGATCTCAGTTACCTTTGTTAAACAATATGGGCAAGCGGCATATGGCTCTGCTGAATCCTGCTGAAGATTTAATGTTTTAAGCGGTGAAGTGAAAACTTTTCCGCACGCGGGATTTGAACAAGTATACGTTATTTTTATCCCTCTACGAGACGAATAGCTGCACGTCTTAGAAATGGGTGTTCCTGACTTATAGCATTAGTGAATTTGAAATAAAGACGCTGACTAATCTATTCTGCATGTTTGAGCCGGAGACGCCAGTTTCTTTAAGTCATCAGCGCCCTCAGTGTATCCTGACGCAATCAATATGTCGCAGGTCTCAATTTTTGAGTCCGCTCTGGGGCGCAAACATTTGTCCGCTCTCTTAATCACTAAAACCCACATACCTGTTTCCTCGTGCACACGCGCTTCCTTCAGTGTCTTGTTTACGAGCGGCGAATCAGCTGTAACACATGCTTGAGCAACGGTTTCCTCCGCCTCTTTTATAGTCAACTTCAAAATTGGGTGCGGTTCGATGCCTCTTAGGACAACTTCAGCAATGTCTGCAGCGGCGTCAGCTATTTTCTCCGTCGCCACTCCCAGTCGAATGAGACCGAGGAACCCTGAAGCCTCTTCTTTTTTAAAGTCACTTGTTAGGGCGAGCAGTTCGAATTCAGTGTGCAACTGGTCAATGCGTTCTTCTAGGCGCTCGACTTCTTCAGCGAGTTCTTTACTGTTTAGAAGCAGAGAAGAGTAAGCCAAATCTAACATTAATTCTGAGGTGTCTTTAAGTTCTACGAACCTTGAAACAATCTCCTCAAATCTGACTCGCTCTGCAACATTTAATTTTGCAAGGTCCCCCTCGGCCAAATCCTTGAATTCTTCGATGCCTGAATGTGCTCCACGGGTAATTAGAATGTCTCCTTGGAAGACTCGCTCGGTTTTTTTGGGGTTGAGTATCCAATCGTGATTTCGGCGGATTGCAATTATATCAACTCCCATTCTTGCCGCTAAGTCAAGTTCATCTATTCTCTTCTTAGCTATCACTGAGTTAGGTCTAACAGTTACTTCCATTAATCGTTCTTCTACTTTTTCAAAAATCTGCCCCACTATAGGGTGAACACCAATGTTACGAATTACTATCGCTGCAATATCGGCGGCTGCATCCGAAATCTTGTCTGTAGATGAGGCTACTCGGGAGATGCCGACCATTGCCTCAGCATCTTTTGGGTCTCTTGAAGCAACCATTATTTCCATTTCTAAAAGGTAAGCCAGCGTATCTACTCGGCTTTCAAGCGCAATAACATCTTCTGCGAGGTCTTTGTCGTTGTACAGCGCCGACGAATATGCTAAGTCAATCATAAGTTCAGAGAGGTTTTTCATTTCAAGCAAAAGCTCTCTAACAGGGATAGGTTTGTACTCTAACTTCTCAAATTTCCGCATATCCTTTCGGTCGATCTCCAAAGTAAAATACTGTTCCTGATTATTTTAATTATACTCTTTCATTATCCTATCAAGAATAGAGCAGTCAACAAAGCTGTTGAAGTAATTATAGTGGCTATCGATGTTTCTACTGGGATAACAAAGTTTTCCGGGTTTAAGCCTCTCTTGAATGTTACTATGGCAATACCAAAGGAAAGCAACACTATGCCAATCACAGATATTATGTTAGATATCCAGATGATGGCCAAGAAATCTATCACGCCTGAAAAAACGAACACGTGGTTAATGGCTAATGATGTGAGCGCTAAGATTGTGAAAATTAAAAATGAAGCCAAACCGGCGCTCAAAATGTTTTTTGCATGGTTTTTCATTGAGGTGAAAGATGGCTTAAGTAAACCTAAAGCAAGCTTGGTATTGGCCGTCGAGCCCACAACTGATCCTACGCTGCTTACCATGTTGATTAAGGCTGGATAAATTATATAGATTTCCTTTCGATCTTGTGCAAAACTGTTGATTCCTTTGAAAATGGTGCCGGTTAAGGCAACCAGAACTGCAACTACCATTAGCATAATCAGCGACTCTCTTATAGTTTTAATAAACTCTGGCTCCCGCTTGTTCTTGGTTATTAGGTATAGCACTAAAACTACATGTGTTAAGCCTATGGCTATAATGGCTAGCCGTCCGAAGTATGTTGAGAAGAAGAATAGATCTAAAACTGCAATGTAACAAAGGGTGATGAAGATGCTAGCGGCTGTGGATATAATTGGATAAACTACAATGTCTGGATCTAAGCCTCTGCTAAAGGAAACAAATGCAATCTTTATAGTGACTAAAGAGAAAAGCAGGCCTATTGCCAGCGTAGAAACCATCACTAAAATGATTGCTGTGAAGTCCGCTAGTGTTATACCCCAAAGCAAGTAACCAAAAAGCATAGAAATTGCGCTCGCTGTCAAACTAGTAAATAGAGTTAAAACGATAACGGCATCAATTAACTTGTAGAACGTTTTTGTGTTCCCAAAAAAACGTGGATAAACTGTCCCTAAATGCAAAGCGGTGCTTAGGCGACCGCTAAGTAAACCGCTAATTATTCTTATGCTTATGAGTGTTGGATAAAGAGCCAAAGCCCATGGTGTACGGGTGAACAGGTCAAGTTGGTATGCAATTAGGAAACCTGCAATTAATCCAAATAAATCAAAAAAATAAGCTAATGTTGTTTCTTTGAAAATTCCCAGAAAATTCTTAGAGAGGCCATGTGAGATTCTGGTTGCCTCCTTAACTGTCAGCTAGTACCAGTGTTTTTGAGCGCTAATCTGAGAGATTTAATGGCTTGTGCTTTGTGTGTCATGTTCAAGTAAGTGTTTGCTGCTCGCTCATCTTTGCCGTTTCTTGATTTGTGGACTGCTACCATGTTTTCGCGACCAAGATTTTGGCCGTCCACAGTCACCGAGAGCGTGTGCGGGCTGCCAAAGCCATTAACTGCCGATTAAAGTTTTTGAAAGACAACAATGTTATAAATAACTTTCTGTAGTAGATTTTTTGCTACCTCTTTCTTGTCCTATCAGGTCTTACCAAGTTCCAATTTGTTTTTTGGTTGATACATACACCATGGGTCTTCAGTCAGATAATCTCTTGTCAACTCTGTGGGCTCATGAAGGTCTCCACAGTAATCGATGAAATCGTTTGAAAGACCGTACGCTCGTGCCCGACAACCGCCGCACAGGCCGCGGTATTCGCAGGCGCCGCATTTGCCTTTCAATGCGTTTGGATCCCTTAGCGATTTGAAGATGTTAGAGTTGAACCAGATATCTTTGAAGCTTTCTTCGCGGATGTTTCCAAGTTTTATTGGCAGGTATGGGCAGGGTGTGACGTCTCCGTTAGGGTAAATACGACAATAGTATAGTCCTGCGATGCAGCCTCGAATCCATTGTCTCATGTCTAAACCCATACCACTGGCTATACGCATAAACTGTGGGGCGCATGAAGGTCGAACGTTTAGTCTGTGGTTTGCTACTTTCGCAAAGGTTTTTGTTATCATTTCTTCATATTTTTCAGGTGAGATATCCGTTAGTTTGGTTCCACGACCTGTTGGTACGAGGAAGAACAGGTGGAAGTTTTCAACGCCGATGCTTTCAGCCAACGACATTATATCGTCTATTTGATTGTAGTTTTGCTGGGTTAATGTTGTGTTAACTTGGACAAGGACATTGTTTTGACTTAGGGCTTTGCATGCTTCAACGGCTTTTTCCCATGCGCCATCTACGCCTCTAAACTCGTCGTGCTGCGCTGGAATGTTTGAGTCCAAACTGATCGAAACGGTGGTTATGCCCGCTTCCTTGAGTTTCTTCGCTGTCGCCAGGTCAATGAGGCTTCCGTTGCTTCCCAACCCCATCTTTAAACCAATCTTTGAGCCATACTTTATGAGCTCAAAAATGTCTGGTCGCATCAGAGGTTCGCCGCCGCTCAAGATCAGCAGTGGTCTACTGACTTGGTAGATTTGGTCCATGAGCTTTTTTGCTTCTTCAGTGGTGAGTTCGTTTTCAAGTTTTTTCTCTGTGGCGTTAATGTAGCAATGCGAACATTTCATGTTGCATTCGCGAGTTACGTTCCAAGACATGACAAGTGGAACAAAGCGTTCTGAGGGGTGTGCGGTTGGTGAATATGCAAGTTTTAGGTAGTATTCGCAATTACCATGGGTTGCTATTAGTTTAGGCTGCCAAAGCGTGAATGGAAAAGGAAGAACAGTATCAAGCATGGCTTTGGCATGAGCGAAACAGAAATGGGTGCAAAAAACGGTTGACACTTCAGGCTTTACGCCGTATTGTTGTTGGGCGTATTTGTGGCTTCCAAAAATTGGACAATTAAGAAATTCCATGTGCCCGTCTAGAGTTTCGATGCTCATCGTGTAGTTTATGAAGTGGTCGCTAAGCATGATTGATTGAAGTTTCTCTCTTTTCATGCCAACTTTAAGTGTTACGTCAAGAGCTATATTGACGGTTTCTTGGCCGAATTTGTCCTGCACCCTCTGCATGGCATCCTCAAGCGTTGCTAAACCAAACTTTTCAGCGAGTTCAGCTGTAACGAGCAATCCTTTGATTGTTTCGTACTCTTGAATTAGGCGCATCCTCATAATTTCATCTGTCCAGTTGCGGAAGGCTTGCTTTAATGCGTCCTGCGCCGCGCCAGAATTCTTGTTGTTTAGAAGTTTTTCAATCGTTTTCTTTTCTGCTGTTAATTTGTTGAAGAGATTGATTTTATCTATTGTTCCCAGATTTGGGGTCAAGGCTATCTCGTTAGGGTTTAATGTGAAATTTGTAATTTCTTTAGTTAGCTCTTTTGCGTCAGATTGGAAATCAGAGTAAATGTTGTTGAGTTTTGTTGCTATGTTGGGTGGGTTTGCATGTAGCTTTTCAATTAGCATGCGTGTTTCAGATTCCATTTTTGTGACCATAGCCATGTGGTACAGAAGGGAACCAGCCATTCCTGGGTCAGGTTGCTTGCCGTTTACTCCGTTAAAGATTTGTGAAACCAGCCGTTTTGCCAAGTCATAGTTTTGTTGTTTTATGGCTGTTATTGCTTGTTCGAGTTTCAAGTTTCTTGCAAGTAAGAGTTGCGCCCATTTATGGCAGTGTCTCTGGTCGAATTTAGTTAATGTATCCACATCCCTTGAGGTAGTTATGATTCTACGTTGAAAGTAGAAAAAGCTAACGGTATGTACTTTGATTAACAATTCTGTAACGTTAATTGCAGGCTTGTTTTCGATAAACTAATTAAGCTCTTAACCAACATAGCCAGACTAAGCAGGTGAAACACGAGTGAGTTTCGATTGGATATATGCTCTAGTTGGTTTTCTAATTATGCTTGGCGTACTCGGTGGAATTGGCATAAACAAGCCAAGAGGCATGAGTGTTAAAATGTGGTGTGTCGGCTACCTTGCAGTTGCGTTAGGTTTTGATGCGCTGGTAGTTTTAGGTTTAGTAGGTCAATTTGCATGGCTAAATAATCTGCTTATTGGGCTCTCAGCGGGTGCCGCTACTGGATTAGCAGTTCATGTCATGCATCATATTAACGAGGAAGATGCACATCCAACAATCATGGGCTAAAAACATAGCCCCTATCTTACTAGCATCTATAGTTTTGTAATTTGAATTAAAATCAGCTATCTAAGGCTCTGGAGGAAGTTTTCGGTTTCTAAACACAAAAAATAAATAATGCCTTTCACTGAGAGACAAATAATAGAAATTGGATTCTGCCTTGGTCATTATGCATTTTAAATATGTTAAAATCAGCATTCTGATAGTATGCATTTTGTTGCCTGCTATAGTGGTTCCTACATCAGTTGCTGGTAACTACCAAAAGAACTTTAGTTTCCAATCGCAATTTGGGTTTTTGGGGCAGAAATTGTACGTTTCCGTCCAGCCTTCGTTATACGATCATTATTGTAATTTGACGCATGTGGTGAATTCGAATGAAGATTTCGCTCATTATGTTACTCCGCAAGCCGTAAAGCCCATTGCAGATAGCCTTCAAAAGGTTACCCGTGATTTGCCCAACAGCGATGAGCAGTTCGCTGATTCTGTTTTGTCTTTGGTTCACCAAATCCCCTATCAAATCACCGGCGTGAAATACCCTGTTGAAACACTCATAGACAATTCAGGCGACTGTATTGCCCTCTCGCTGCTTGCAGCGTCAATCATGATGGCTGGGGGCTTGGACGTTGTTTTAATCCATTACACAGGCATAAACCCTAGCCACATAAATGTAGGCGTTTACCTACCAAACACGCCCGTATACCACAATATATTGGCCTCAGCCATCAGTTTTGAATACGAAAACAAAACGTACTGGACAGCTGAAGCTACTCCAGAAGGCGACTGGAAAGTAGGGGACCAATCAGAGATGTTGGCAAATGCTAACTCAGAGATTATTCCCCTCAACGCCATTGAGCAATCACCATCAGGGCAAGTTTCATCCAGTCTGGGAACAGACCTTCTCCCATCCTCAATTACCGTTAACCTACTGGAACAGCCGCCAAGCGTTCAAAACAGTACCCGTGGCTTTGTAATTTCAGGTTCACTTACACCAGCCTTGGCAAACCAAACTGTTGACGTTTACATTAACCAGAATCAATCTTTTGCACATTTCAATCAAACCCAAACAGATAGTTTAGGCAATTACACATTCACCTGGAACTTCACATCAACAGGCACCTATTACATTACAACAAGTTGGAGTGGCACTCAAGATTATGTTGGAGCAGACAGTGAAACCCTAACAGTTTTCGTTGGACCTCAATCTTTTCTTCAGTTTGGAACCCCCGACTATAACTATATACTGAAGCAAACAAGCATTATCTACTATCTTTTCGGCCCAGCATATACAGCAAATTACACTCTTCCTACATTGCAGGGAGTTGACAACTTCCTTAGCATTCCTTTGGAGACAAACATTTCTTTAAGTTACAATTTCATTCTTTTGCAAACTGGTCATGAGGCACAAAATTTTTCGTCAAAAACGTTAACAGTTCCCAGTAGCGAGCAGAACCTGACTGTAGGGCGGAGCAGGCAACTGAGAACAATTCATATTCCTGGGCAAACAGAAACTGTGCCAACAAACGTACCTGATGGCATGGGTCCTCTCACTTTGCCTAGCGATTTTAACCAAACGATTAACAATCAGTTCTGTTTCCTGCTTCAAAATAGCGGCCCAGAAAATTTCTCCTTAAATATGAAAGCATTGAACAACTATGACATTGCTAACATGACGCAAAATACCCAAATCGACACGGCGCTCTTGAATGTTTCAGACAGTATTAAGGGGAACATTTGGTACAATGTCACCCAGAATATGTCATTTAATCAGATAACAACTAGAATAACCGATGCAAACGGCACTCTTATAGGTACCATGATAACCCGTTCTAACGCATTGGCGATATTGGTCGCAAACAATGTTGATAACGCGGTTGTTTTCAAGAATTTACAATACCAAAACGTAAACAATTCCTTGCAAACGCCACTAAGTAGCCCCCAAATAACCGTTTCAAACGACTGGTATTTGCCATACGTTATTTTGGCAATCGCCTTAATTTCAGGTCTTTCACTTGCGCTTTTATTTTTTGAAAGAAAAAAATCTGCCAGCATCGCAATCTTGGAGAAATAAGCAAAGGTCTTTTTTTATAATTTGTTCAGAAGACCCAATATGCTGATTAGGCATTAGCTTGAAGAAAGTGTGTAACGTGCAAACCAGTAATGAATGTATTAGCATAACTGGTTTATTTTTTATTATTATAAATTCTCCCAATTATATTACGTAAATTGCACATTTGTTTACTTAAAACGTTTTTTTCTATTATTTGCGTAATTCAAATTGGCAACCTTTATAGGCATAAATATAACAAATCTTTCCAGAGGAGAGTGTTAATGGGCAAGTCCCTTACTCAAAAGATATTGGAAAATCATTTGTTAGTAGGCGAATACATACCAGGCAACGAAATAGGTATAAAAATCGATCAAACCCTAACTCAAGATGCTACAGGAACGATGGCTTACTTGCAGTTCGAGGCAATGGGTTTAAAACAAGTCAAGACTGAACTTTCAGTTAGTTATGTAGACCACAATACCATTCAAGTGGGCTTTGAAAATGCGGACGACCACAAATATCTTCAAACAGTGGCAGCAAAATATGGTATCGTTTACTCGAAGGCTGGAAACGGCATATGCCACCAAGTTCATCTTGAAAGGTTCGGCAAACCGGGAAAAACCCTTCTAGGCTCCGACAGCCATACCACCACTGGCGGCGGAATCGGTATGATCGCGATTGGAGCAGGTGGGCTGGATGTTGCGGTAGCTATGGGCGGAGGTGAGTTTTACATAACTTGCCCAAAAGTTTACAAGATTAATATAGAAGGCACTCTCCAGCCTTGGGTTACCGCCAAAGACGTTGTACTAAAAATGCTCGAAATGTTCACGGTGAAAGGGAATGTTGGTGTAATCATAGAGTACGCTGGATCGGGAGTAAAAAACCTCACTGTGCCAGAAAGGGCGACAATCACCAACATGGGTGCAGAAATGGGGGTCACGACCTCAATTTTTCCGTCTGACGAGGAAACGCGCAGGTTTCTCAAGGCACAGGGAAGAGAAACTGATTGGGTTGAACTCAAGGCAGATGATAATGCAGAATATGACAAAGTCGTCGAACTTGACCTTAGTACCCTTGAGCCTCTTGCAGCTGCGCCCCATAGCCCAGGCAACATAGTTAAAGTTAGCGAAATGAAAGACCTCAAAGTAGATCAAATTATGCTTGGCTCCTGCACCAACTCCTCGTATAAAGAAATAGCAACAGTGGCCAAAATCCTGAAGGGTAAAAAAGTAAGTCCAGACGTGTCTTTTGGTGTTGCGCCGGGCTCAAGACAGGTTCTTCAGATGGTGGCAAGAGACGGCTATATTCTTGACCTGCTAGACTCAGGGGCCAGACTCTTGGAGGCAACATGCGGATTCTGCATCGGAAACAGCCAAAGCCCCCAGAGTACAGGCGTATCGCTCCGTACAAGCAACAGAAACTTTGAAGGAAGAAGCGGCACCCAGGACGCCCAGGTCTACCTTGTAAGCCCCGAGGTAGCGGCAGTTTCAGCTATAACAGGCAAGTTAACTGATCCGAGAAAAGCGGGTATACCTTACCCCAAAGTAGACATGCCAACAAAATTCCTAATTGACGACTCTATGTTCATTTTCCCCAAGGAAGGGGACAAAAACGTTGAGATCGTGAGGGGTCCAAATATTGGTGCGCCACCAGTCAACGACAAAATGCCAGATGAAATCAAAGGTGTAGTAGGCATAAAGGTTGGTGACAAAATTACAACCGACCACATCATGCCTGCAGGAGCCAGATTAAAGTACCGCTCTAATGTACCCGAGTACGCAAAATATGTTTTTGAAAATATAGACAAGGCCTTCCCAACTCGAGCAATGGATGCCAAAAAGAAAGGCTTAGCCACAGTAATCGTTGCAGGCGAATCCTATGGTCAGGGAAGCTCCAGAGAACATGCGGCACTTTGTCCAATGTATCTTGGCGTGAAAGCAATCATAGCCAAATCGGTTGAGCGCATCCATGCAGCTAACCTTGTCAACTTTGGTATAGTCTCTTTCTCCTTCAAGAATATGGCTGACTATGACAAAATAGCACAAGGCGACGAAATTGAAATACCCGACCTCAAAAAGAAACTTCAAAAAAACGAGCCTGTAATTTTAGTGGATAAATCCAAGAACTTTAACATTGAGTTGACGTATAACCTGTCTAAGAGGCAGAAAGACATAATGTTCGAAGGCGGTTTGCTACCCTACACCGTCAAGTCAAACTAAAGGAGGAAACAGCGTTGAACAAAACTACCGTAAAAACACCAATCGTTGAGATCGACGGCGACGAAATGACAAGAGTCATGTGGAAAATGGTTAAAGACCAGCTTCTTTTGCCCTACCTCGACATGAAACTAGAGTACTATGATCTTCAACTCAAGAAGCGAGATGAAACCGATGACAAAATTACTCTGGAAGCAGCAGAAGCCATCAAAAAGTTCGGCGTCGGCGTTAAATGTGCCACCATAACACCTAACAAAGACCGCGTAAAAGAATACAGCCTCAAAAAAGAATGGAGTAGTCCGAACGGCACCATCAGAGCAGCGCTTGACGGCACAGTTTTTAGGGCGCCGATTTTAGTCAATAATATTCCACCGTCAGTGAGATCCTGGAAGAAACCTATCCACATTGGCAGACACGCTTACGGAGACGTCTACAAGAACTGCGAATACAGAGTTCCTGAAGCAGGCAAAGCGGAGATGGTCTTCACTAATATTACAGGCGAGGAACTTTGGCGTGGCACAATTCAGGATTTCAAAGGACCCGGCATTATTCAAGGGATTCACAACACAGACAAATCCATAGAAAGTTTCGCAAAAGCATGTTTCACCTACGCTTACGACCAGAAAATTCATCTTTGGTTTGGCGCAAAAGACACAATTTCAAAAACTTATGATGCTCAATTCAAAAAAATCTTCGAGGAAGAGTACAAGAAAAACTGGGAGAGTAAATTCAGGGAAGGAGGGCTCGATTATTTCTTTACTCTTATCGATGACGCAGTTGCCCGCATAATGAAGACTGAGGGTGGCTTGCTTTGGGCATGCAAGAACTATGACGGCGACGTCATGAGCGACATGCTCGGTTCTGCCTACGGTAGCCTAGCGATGATGACTTCAGTTCTTGTCAGCCCACAGGGCTACTACGAGTTTGAAGCTTCACATGGTACCGTGCAAAAACACTATTACAAGTACCTCAAAGGCGAAAAAACCTCGAGCAACTCAATGGCGTTAATTTTTGCTTGGAGCGGCTGCCTACGAAAGAGAGGAGAGTTGGACAAGACACCAGAGGTCGTAGAGTTTGCCAAGAAACTGGAAGATGCGGCTTTGGATACTGTTGAAAACGGCACTATGACTGGCGATTTGATGCTTGTAGCTACGCCAAACCCGAAAAATAGGCAAGTGGACACTGAGCAATTCATAGCGGAAATAGCAAAAACGCTAAAAGGAAAACTGTAGAAAAAGCGTGAGAAAAGGGGAAGAAGAAATGGCGCATAAAGCGATCCGAGAAGCAGATGGCATGCGAATGCTCGCACGCTTACTAAAAGATTACTCTAATGGAAAGTTCGAAATATCTGATAAAGTGGTTACCGTAACCATTGACGCGGACATGTCGCAGCTGTCCAGTCAATATCCATGGCTAAAAACGGAAAGGTTGGTAGTTAAACCAGACCAACTGATAAAGCGTCGAGGAAAAAACAAGCTGGTCCTTGTCGACGCAAACTACGACCAAGCCAAAGTATGGATAAAAGAAAAATCCAAAGCACCCATAACCATCTATGGCAAGTTTGACACAAACGGCAAACCTGTCGACAAAGGAACTGTTGGGCAACTTACACACTTCATAATCAAACCCTATGTACATTACAAAGAGACGGATGAATGTTATCTTGCCATAACCGCAACCGCAGATGGCGACACTATCATGTTTTACCATCAAGGTGGGATAAATGTCGGAGATGTCGATGCCAAAGCATTACGGCTAGAAATTCCAATAGGTACCTATCCAACAGCTGAGGAAATAGACAGGAAACTTCTCGGAAAGCTATCTGCGGACCGCAAAAAAACAGCGGCAGGATTTATCGAGGCACTGTTCAAGTTCTACGCTGACTTAAACTTCACGTACCTAGAAATAAACCCCATCGTAATCACAAAGGGCTCAATAATTTCAGTGGACCTTGCAGCGAAGCTGGATAGCACTGCTGAATTTGAAAGTGGCGAAAAATGGGGCAAAATAGAGTACCCTGTTCCGTTTGGCCGCACACTTACAAGAGAAGAGTCTTTTATTCTCGATTTAGACTCAAAAACGGGTGCATCCCTCAAACTTACGGTAATCAATCCTGAAGGCAGAGTTTGGACGATGGTGGCAGGGGGAGGCGCCTCAGTTATCTACGCCGATACCATAACAGACCTCGGTTGCATGAACGAATTAGCCAACTACGGTGAGTACTCAGGTGACCCTAGCGAGGAATTCACCTACCTTTACGCTAAAACCCTCCTTGACCTCATGACGCGCAAGCCTAACCCGAAGGGCAAGTTCCTGCTAATCGGAGGAGGCATCGCCAACTTCACCGACGTAGCTGCAACTTTCAAGGGGATAATCCGTGCTCTCAAAGAATACCAAAAACCATTGCAGGACAACAAGGTGCAGATTTACGTGCGCAGAGGAGGGCCTAACTACCAAGAAGGGCTAATGCAGATGCGGGCGTTGGGCGAAAAGCTAGGTGTTCCAATTGAAGTTTATGGACCTGAAACGCACATGACCAAGATTGTTTCCATGGCACTAAAGGGAGGCGCCTAAGATGGCAAAAGCAGACTTAATCAAGAAGGGACCCTTAAAATACGAATTGTTCGACTGTAACACTCAAGCATTCATCTATAACAATCAAGTCGCCGCAACGCAAAGGATGCTCGATTTCGACTTTGCAGCGGGTCGCCAGACGCCATCAGTGGCTGCAATAGTCAACCCAACGGGCTCTGATAGCCTTGCCAAATTCTACTTCGGAACTAAAGAAATCCTAATTCCAGTTTACAAGACCATTGAGAAAGCCGCCAAAATACATCCTCATGTGGATGTACTCATAAACTTCGCGTCCTTTCGCTCTGCTGCACCGTCGACTGAAGAAGCATTGGCTATACCCCAAATAAACACTATAGTTATAATCGCTGAGGGCGTTCCTGAACGACGAACAAAACTTTTAACAGCTAAAGCGAAAGCCCTCGGCAAAGTCATTATCGGACCCGCCACAGTTGGAGGTATAAAGGCAGGAGCCTTCAAAATTGGCAACACAGGTGGAACAATAGAAAACATCATCGAATCAAAACTCTACCGACCTGGCTCCGTTGGTTTCGTTTCCAAATCTGGCGGCTTAAGTAACGAAGCCTACAACATAATTTCACGGAATACTGATGGCCTTTATGAAGGTATAGCCATCGGTGGCGACACTTATCCCTGCTCAACTCTACTTGATCACCTTCTTCGTTTCGAGAACATACCTGACATCAAAATGTTGGTGTGTTTAGGTGAAGTCGGAGGCAGAGGAGAATATGACATCGCTGAAGCCCTCAAGAGCAAGAAAATAACAAAACCATTGGTCATTTGGGTTACAGGCACCTGCTCCAAAGCCTTCAAAACCGAAGTCCAATTCGGTCACGCAGGCGCAAAAGCAGGTAGTGATGTAGAGACTGCTGACGCAAAGAATGCAGCTCTCCGAAATGCAGGTGCCATAGTGCCAAATTCATACGATGATTATGACCAGAAGATAAAACAGACATACGAAAGCCTAGTCAAGAAGGGTGTTATCAAGCCAAAGCCTGAGTCTCCAGTGCCAAAGGTTCCAATGGACTACGCCAAAGCACTCAAAGAAGGGCTGATCAGAAAACCATCAAACTTCGTTTGCACTATATCCGACGACCGAGGCGAGGAACTCCAATACGGCAAAATTCTAATATCAGAAATCTTCAAACAAGACATAGGCATAGGCGGAGTACTCAGCATTTTATGGTTCAAACGCCAGCTTCCAGCATATGCGACTAAATTCATAGAGATGACAATTATGGTCACAGCTGATCATGGACCCGCAGTATCAGGCGCACACAACACTATCGTCGCCGCCCGTGCAGGCAAAGATCTGATTTCATCTGTTGCAAGCGGCATGCTAACCATCGGTCCGCGTTTCGGAGGGGCAATCGACGGCGCTGCCCAAATGTTCTCTAACGCCTATGACCGAGGCTTAACCCCTGTTGAGTTCGTTGAAGAAATGAAGCAAAAAGGTGAGAACATTCAGGGTATAGGGCACCTCGTCAAAAACGTTAATAATCCTGATATGCGAGTCACCATCATGAAGGACTACGCTAAAAAACATTTTAAGAGCACACCGCTTTTGAACTATGCACTTGAAGTCGAAAAGCTTACAACAGCCAAGAAAGACAACCTTATCCTTAACGTTGACGGCTGCATCGGAATATGCTTCGTTGATATGCTTAGAAGCGAGCTGTCTAAGCAGGAAGCGGACGAATGCATCCAGATGGGCGCGTTAAATGGACTCTTTGTGCTGGGCAGAACCATCGGTATGACAGGGCACTTCTTAGACCAAAAGCGGCTAAAGCAGGGCCTCTATAGGCACCCATGGGACGACATCAGCTACATGACAGAATAGTGCACATCTGAGACTTTGTAGGTAAACGCGGTTTTCCTTGCCGCTCTTTTTCCTCAATCAAAAAGTCAATTTTTTTTATCCAATCGTTGATTCATGATCTAAACATCTAAGCCACTCTAAATGGTCATCCCCAGAAAGCCACTCAACCCGTGGCTTCTCGGCACCCTTCAAAGCTTCATACCGTACAAAATGGCGACCATTTGACGTTTTAAATAAAACGGCTTTGAAATCACCAAAGTCACTGATGCCTTCAGCAATTTTTTGCATTTGGCTCAATCCGCTCATAGTTAAATTATTCAATGGTTAAGATATAAAATTAACCTAAATTAGCACTCTGCGGGGGCATTTGGCTGATTATTCTGTCAGACTAGCCTTAGCCATTCGCTGAATAGCCCCGAGGCACTTCTCGAAGCCACCAAGATAAGTGAACAACTGGTCGGCTGGCGCTTCTTCGATCACTAAGAATTTGCTGTTTGCGTTGATGCAGCCGTCTATCATCAAATTATCCATCAACCCATTTTCTTCAATAAACATGCCTTGGGCATCCCACAGTTTTCCGTTTTGGCTGCGTTTCACTTGGTTACCTAACGCTTTGATTGTGCGCTCCGTAAAGGGCATCGCGACGTTAGTGAAGGCAAGCACCCTCTTGCCCAATGCATGCGCAAAACCCATCTCATACACAGTTCCAACATCAGCGCTTGGACCGCGGAAAGGAGTTATATTTGCAATTATTATCTGGCAACTTTTAATCAAACCAGCGTTTATCTCACTGATGCACAAGCCAAGTTCCCTCGGGCTTTTACCCGCGGCGTTTATCTCAATGTCTATGGGGAAAACGCCTTCAAACCCATACTTTCTGCAAAGCATTTTTTTCTTCTCTCCGATTTCTTTGGCATTGCTGAGAAAGACTTCTGGTCCTGCAAGGTAAATACGACTGGCGCTCAAGATAGGTGCCTCGATAGTTAGGCGTTTGTACAGCTATTAAATGAGGCTTTTGGTCGAAATAAGTTTGAGCAACAACAAGGGGCAGTTCTGACAAAATTCTCAACAGCAAGGCTTGTTTTCTGACTTGAAAAGATGTTTTTGCACGGCAATTTTTAGTCAAGGAAGTTTGACTGACTCTTAGTCAAGGATTCTTGACGATAATACTTTTAGACTAAAATAAAAGTTATGCATTCATGAGGAAAATGTATGGGCGCAAGGCAAGTCATGCAGTTTACTTTTCCCAAATTTAGAGTGGGGCGGTTTGTTTAAGCATGCATTCGACTCCTAGAAACGTCGAAATAGTCAACGTAAGAATCACTCACAAAACTGCGAATGTGCCTCTTCTTGAAGCTGCCTCCTTCAGAGACAAAGCAACAGCATACGCCGAAATGCGTTCGCTAGAGGGCGCCCAAGAATCAGTTCTTATCCAAACGTGCAACCGCATTGAACTTTTCTTTGTAAGCGAAAACGGGGACCGAACACTCAAGTCCGCCATAGAGTATTTGGGAAACCGCATATCTGACCACACCACAGAAGTGGACAAAGCCATCGAGTACTCCGTTAACCGCAAAGCGCTAAGCCATCTGCTGCGTGTGGCTTCAGGACTAGAATCCATGGTTATAGGAGAAGACCAAGTTATCAACCAAGTTTGGAACGCCTACCTCGAAGCTGAAAAAGCAAAAGTTACAGGGCCTGTCCTTAGCATGCTGTTTAACCGTGCAGTGAACGTTGGCAGGCGAGTGCGACGTGAAACAGGTATTAACAAGGGCGCGGTTTCCGTTGGGTCAGCTGCTGTGGAACTCGCCGAAAACTTGCTGGAAAACCTTAACGAAAAGAAAATCCTAGTTATGGGCGCTGGGGAAACCGCCACCATAGTTGCCAAGGCAATGGCACGGCGCTGCCTGAGCCCGATTTTTATCGCTAACCGAACCTACGAACGTGCATTCCGCTTGGCCGAGGAGTTAGGCGGTAAAGCCGTCAAATTCAACAAGTTAGACGAGGTGCTAGTTGACGCCGACGTGGTGTTATGCGCAACTTCCGCTCCCCATTACTTGCTGACCAAAGAGTTGCTCGTTAAACTTTTGCCGTCACGTCAAAACAGGAACTCTCTTCTGGTGATTGACATTTCAAACCCTCGCAATGTGGAGGCAATCATCACTGAATTGCAAGGCGTGGAACTGTTTAACATTGATGATTTAACTTCGATTGCTGAGCAGAACAAGCAGGAACGCCAGAAAAGCGTGAAAGAAGCTTTCCAAATTGTCGACGAGGAGCTTATTGAACTGGAACGAGCTGTCAACACCGATTCTGTTCGAGAAATCGTCTCCGAATTACTCTCGCAGGTTGAGGAGAGACGCAAAAGAGAACTTGGTAAAGCCCTCGGTATGATGGGGTCGCTGGATGAGCGGCACAAAAAGGTCATCGGTAACCTGACCAACAGCGTGCTCAAACAAACTTTTTTGCCCCTTATCGAGAATTTCCGCAAAGCCGCCGCAAACAACGATACGGAACTAATCCAAGTTGCCACAAAATTATTCGACATCCAACCTTCCCTTTAGGCTACAAATGAATTTTATTTACAAAATCAGAGACAAAAATAAAAGAAATATGGAATAACGAGGAAGATAAGGCTTGGGAAAAAGCCAAACTTGGCGATGTTAAACTTACAACCATGCAATTAGAGGCACAGCTGAAGTGCAAGTCAGGCATGCGGTGGTTCTTTTTGAGAAATGAACAATGTATTGGGAGTAGAACCAAATAGCAATCTGAAAATGAAAAGCATACTGCTAACCAAAGGTGAAGGTACCCTTAAAGACAGCGTAATAAACCTAACCTGTATTTTCACCATGTTAGACGAGATGGCGTCAAAGTCCTTTTTCACATAGCAAAGAAAAAAAAGTTCCTTTTTGATTGGCTAACAAAAAGGCTTGGAGAACTCAAAACTAATTAAGTAAAGGGCAAAGCTTTGTGGCGCCGGGGAAGGATTTGACCCCCCATTTACTTGTAAACGCTTAGAATAACGGTTTTCAATACGGTGTTTTGTTGAAACTTAGTGTTTATTTGTGCCACGTAAGGTTCGGCTCCGACGAATTCATAGAGGATTCCCTAACTGGTTGCAATAAAGGGCCCACTATCGTTGGCGGTTGTATTTTATTGTACTTCCAGTCGGGAGCTGGGCTATCCAAGATCATGGCAAGACCAATCCGAATTGAAAGCGAACGGCAGGTAGGGGATCATGCCAGCCCAAGATGTGCTAAAAGGCACAACTTCGCTAATCTTAATCAAGCGCTTGCAAGTATATTCCCAAAAAATTTAACTTGCCATCATAATATAAGCACATTTTGTAGGAGGCGCGTTGAAATTGAACGATCAAACTCAGCATCGAAATGACAACACGAAAAATTCATTTCGCATAGAATTGGTGGGGGTTTTCAAGTCTTTCGGGTCGTTAGCCGCTGTCAGGGGACTTAGCCTTGTAGTGAAACCAGGTGAAATAAGAGGGCTCTTAGGCCCTAACGGTTCAGGCAAGAGCACGACCATGAAGATTATCCTCGGACTACTAAGACCAGACTCTGGTAAAGTTGGCGTCTGCAATATCGATGTCACTAAAGATCCAGTTGAAGCTAGAAAAATGATAGGTTATGTGCCGGAAACTCCTTTCTTGTACGAGTATCTTTCTGCAGCAGAGTACTTGGATTTAGTTGGAGTTGCGTATGGGCTGGATCGAAATGAGCGTAAGAAGCGTGTTGGTGAGTTGCTTCAGGCTCTACAGATGGAAAAGCACATTAACGAAATCATGAGTGGTTACTCACAGGGTATGCGGCAGAAAATTGCGCTTATCTCAGCGTTGATGCACAAGCCAAGGGTACTTATTCTCGATGAGCCTTTGAACGGTTTGGATCCAAGATCGGCAAAGATTGTGAAGGAACTTTTGCATCATCTTGCAGGTGAGGGCGTCTCAATCCTTTTTAGCACTCATGTTCTTGAAATTGCCGATGCTATATGCAGTAAAATTACCATTATTAGCAATGGCTCTACAATCGCGGAAGGAACCTCGCAGGAGATTAAAACGATGGCTGGACTCAAGGATTCAACCCTTGAGGATGTTTTCCTTAAATTAACAGGGAGTGAGGATACTGCAGCGGTTGTGGAGGCCTTAAAGCTGTGAGAGCCAACTTAATCCTTTCTCTTGCCTCTGCTTTTTTCAAATCCTATTTTAGGTCTTCCAGTAGAAAGCCTTCTGTATCATTTTTTGCAAATCCCAAGGTGATGATAGTTATAGATGTTGCTTTGTTTGTGGTTCCTGCCATATTGTTGCAGGTTGTATTAGGTACTCTGCGTCCGCCTGCTGATATTGAATCTATTCTATTAGTTCTCGTTACCCAGACAATGATTAGTCTGCCTTTGCTTATGACGTCCGCAGTCATCATCTCTGGTTTAATGTTTGAACTCGGGCAAGGCTCTATTATTTCGTCGAGTGAAGCTGTGAACTGGTGGCCGGTAAGCCCCCGTGAGTACGTTGCTGCATCCGCTCTTTCAACATCCACCCTTTACTCCGTATTTTTAGCCCTAGCTGCCGGCGTTACGCTACCATTATCGCTGTGGTCTGGACTGTTTTACATATGGCCAACCGCTATTTTGCTTTCTGCATTGGCGCTTTTTCTGGGATCTTTTATAGTTGAGTTTCTGAAATCGATTGTAAACCGTGTGTCCGCATCTGCTTACAAGAAGAGCGGACGAGTTACATTGGCTGTAAGATTGATTGCATTAGTTTTCCTGTTTGCTATTATGCAGCTTGCGTTTCAACCGTCAGTTCTTCAATGGGTTCTTGGTAGCGTTGTGTCAGGGATTGATTTTGCGTGGATGGTGCCGTTTGTCTGGTCCTCAGCCGCTGTGGTGAGCGTAGTCAGGTACGATTTAGTTTTAACAGTTCTTTACGGTATATTAGCGTTCGTTTTCACTTTGGCGTTGTATGAGATATCTTCTCAACTCAGAAAACGGTATTGGTCTCCTGTACCTGTTTTAATTTCAGTCGGCTTATCAACAGAGTATGTTCCGCAGGGTTCTAAAGGAACTGGTTTTGGCTTTAACTCATTTGCTTCAATGTTAGCGTTGAAGGAGTTTAGGGCGCTTACAAGACGCAAGGACCTTGCAAGGTTCATAGCAATTCCAATAGTGATTTCTGTTTCAATCCTTGCACCCGTATTAGCTTCACCAGGAGATATGGCTGGAAGAGGTCCGGGCTTTTTTTTAGCAGCAATGATACCGTTTATCGTACCCTTGATGTTTGCCTCAATGTGCATTGGACAGGAAGGCGTTTCGATAACTCATTTGCTATGTTTACCTGTTAAAGCAAACGATTTGATCAAGGGTAAATTGGCACCAGCCTGGATAATATCCGTGGTCATAACTTTTGCGGTGATCACAATAATTGAAGTTTTCGCACCACTAGGTCTGTTCAATACCCTAGCCATTTGCGCAGTTGCATTGATGGCTTTGATTACTAACAGCTTTGTTGGTCTGGGGGTTGGCTCACGTTGGCCTGATTTCACCGTTGGCGCCAGAAGTCGATACTTAACGTTAACAGGCTTCATCGTTGGATTTGCCTTCTCAGGATTAGCGACACTTGCAATTTATGCTCCAGTTGGAATTTATATCATATCGACAGGTGGCGTTCGAGATGCAGTTCCCTTTCTCGGGGTAGAGCTTCTTCCAATGTTTGCAATATCAGTGGTGCTGGGTTGCGTGCTAATGGCGCTATCCTACATATACTGTAAGAAAGGCGTAGAAAACTTGTTGTCAAACATGGCATAACATAGTTGGCGCCGGGGAAGGGATTCGAACCCCTGCGAGCACGAAGCCCACCAGCTATCTTGCCTTTTCTGGCTTAGCCCTCTTTGTTTGAGATCTCGAGGCTGGCGCGATAACCACTCCGCCACCCCGGCTTAACTACAAGGTTGTACCTGCACTTTAAAAAAAGTTTTCCAGACGATGCAAGCACCCGCCATATTGCTGTAACTTGGAACATATATTGAATCTTTTTGTATCTTTTTATGCTCTAACGTAAAGCCGAAACAAACCGCAAAAAAGAAAACACCCACTAAAAAATTCAAAATTGAAAGCCTCTGGGAGGGTCCGAGAGTTTAAATTGCTGATTTAGATTTTGCTCGAAAAACATATTTTTTCTACTGACAAAAACAAACTACAACCCAAGTTAAAATAATAAACAATTAAGAACAAGAACTTCAAGGGGGAAAGGGTATAATATTTACAACAAAATTCCATTGTAAAAAGCAAGTACTTGTAGTTTTAACCGCAAAGCATAAGGGCACATATGACATTGATTCTAACTGGATAGATGAAAGCTTTAGCATCATTTAGTTAGCTAGGGCGCTCGCTTTCTAGTTTTTGATGGTAACGTTTATAACTCCTTTTTATATTTGCTAAAGGCGCGAAGCGGAAAGACTATGGGACATCGTAAAACTCATGCTCCAAAACATGGTTCATTAGCTTACTTACCTAGGCATCGCGCTAAAAAACCAACAGCGCGAATCAGGTATTGGCCACAAATTAAGTCAGATTCACCAAAGCTTTTAGGTTTCTCAGCCTACAAAGCAGGCATGACTTACGTCTTCACAATCGAAGATCGGAAGCGTTCGCCAAACTTTGGCAAAGAAGTCGTGCGGGCATCAACCATACTAGAAACGCCACCAATCCTTGTATGCGGCATTAGAACTTACACCAAAACACCATACGGGCTCGAAAACATTACTGAAGCATGGATGAAAGAGCCGCCGGCAATCCTTGACCGACTGCTGGTTTTGCCTGAAAACTTTAACACAGACGCCATGCTCCAAAAAATCCAAGACAACCTAGCAATAACCAACATAATAAGAGTCATAACTGCAACACAGCCATCTCAAACAAGCCTCTCAAAGAAAAAGCCTGAAGCATGTGAAGTTCAAATTGGCGGAGGCACAATCGCCCAGCAATTTGAGTATGCAAAACAGCTTTTAGGCAAGACCGTTGCTCCTGAAGAAGTCTTCAAAGACGGACAGTACATAGACATCGCTGGAATTACTGTCGGCAAAGGCTTCCAAGGCCCAGTTAAACGTTGGGGCGTCACCTGCCTGCAACATAAAGGCAGAAAAACTAAACGTGGAATTGCCACTTTAGGTCCATGGAACCCCCACCACTTAATGTACTCAATCCCAAGAGCAGGACAAATGGGCTATCACCAACGTATTGAATTTAACAAACGCATCTTAAAAATCGGAAAGGACGGCAAAGAAGTAACCGTTAAAGGCGGATACATCCGATACGGCGAAGTAAAAGGACCATACATCCTAATCGAAGGAAGCATCCCAGGAACAGAGAAACGCCAAATCCGTCTACGAGTTCCAGCACGTCCACCGACAGAAATCCCAGAAGTACCACCACAAGTAACATACGTATCTCTGGAGTCTCCGCAAGGAAAATAAAAGGTTGAAAAGCAATGGCAGAACAAAAAACAGCAGAAATTTTTGACTTACAAGGCGCATCAACGGGAAAAATCTCTCTTCCCTCAGTGTTCTCTACTCCTCTAAGACCAGACGTTATCAAACGTGCAGTCTTAGCTATACAATCCAGCAGGCTCCAACCGCAAGGAAGAGACCCAATGGCTGGAAAACGAACAACCGCAGAATCGCGAGGAACAGGCAGCGCGACCGCAAGAGTTCCCCGTATCAAAGGCGGCAGTGGAAGAGCAGCTTTTGCCCCAAGCACAGTTAAAGGAAGACAGCCTCATCCACCAAGAGCTGAAAAGAAAATCCTCAAAAGCATCCCAAAGAAAGAAGCAAAACTGGCATTATTCTCAGCTATTGCTGCCACTGCACAGAAAGAAACAGTAGCTTCCCGGGGACACAAAGTTGAGAATGTTGTTCAGATACCTTTGATCGTTGATAACGCTGTTGAAGGATTAACCAGAGCAAAAGATGTCGAGGAACTATTGGTGACTTTAGGCGTTAAAGACGAAATTACCCGAGTACGAGACAGCCGAAAAGTTCGCGCAGGCAAAGGCAAGCACCGCGGCAGAAAAATGAAGCAAGCCGTCGGACCACTCTTCGTAGTAGTTGATGGCAAAAGCTTAGTTAACGCTGCAAGCAACGTTCCAGGCGTACAGGTTACCACAGTTGCCAATCTTAATACTGAAATGTTAGCTCCGGGAACTCATCCAGGCCGTTTAACACTTTGGACAAACGGCGCCATTGAAAAATTAGATAAACTCTACAGTAAAGGTGAAAGTGCATAATGGATCCAAATGAAGTTATTTCTTATCCGTTAATGACAGAATCTGCCAGTTTAATGGTTGAGCGAGACAACAAACTCATATTCATCGTTAACCTGAAAGCAGGAAAAAGCGACGTTAAAAAAGCAGTTGAAGAACTCTACGAGGTAAAAGTCAAGAAAGTAAACCTGCTTGTTACTCCCCAAGGCGTCAAAAAAGCTTTCGTAAAGCTAACTCCAGAGTTCCGAGCTTCAGATGTTGCAATTAAACTAGGAATATTGTAAAATTATAGAAGGCATGACTTATGGGAAAACGAATTCGTGTACAGAGACGCGGTCGCGGCGGGCAGAACTGGCGAGCTTCAACTCACAAACGTGTTGCTCCAGCCAAGTATCCAGCAATAGCACCCAAAGAATCCTTTGACGCTTCCTTAACAGGAACAGTGGAAGCACTTATGCATGACCCAGGCCGAGGCGCTCCACTGGCACTAGTTAAATTCAGCAACGGTTTATCATTCTACACAGTTACCCCTGAAGGCATTTTTACAGGTCAGCAAATCAGCTATGGCGGAAAAGCTCCTGCCGAAATAGGCAACATTCTTCCTTTGGGCAAAGTACCTGAAGGAACCCTAGTTTGCGACTTAGAGCTACGCCCAGGCGACGGTGGAAAAATGGCCAAGTCATCAGGCGCATATGCTACGGTGGTCGGTCACACCCCGCAAGGCACCATGATACGCTTGCCATCAGGACGAACAAGATACGTTGACGATTACTGCTTAACAACAGTCGGTGTAGTTTCAGCGGCTGGAAGAATCGAGAAACCCTTCCTAAAAGCAGGCGAGAAATTCCACCTTATGAAAGCTAAAGGTCACAAGTATCCAAGAACTAGCGGACGCAAAATGGTTCCAGCAGTGCACCCCTATGGTAGCAGCAAACGAAGCTCTCGCAGATGTACAACAACCTCACACGGAGCTCCACCAGGACAGAAAGTCGGTTTAATCGCAGCAAGAGGTCCAGGACAGAAAAAGAAACGCGCAATACGCTAGGAAACAAGGAGAAAGTATATAGCACCAAGAAATGGTTTAAGGATGAGATGAAAAATGCCCAAAGAATTTAGTTACCGCGGACATAGCCTCAACAGTTTAGAAGGCATGTCCATGGATGAATTCATAAACCTGCTTCCATCACGCCAAAGAAGAAGCCTACAACGTGGTCTAACACCAGAACAACGTATACTGCTAGAGAAGCTGCGTGAAGCCAGAGAAGCCCAAAAACAAGGAAAAGAAGTCAGCCTCAAAACTCATGTAAGAGACCTAATCATACTGCCAGAAATGGTTGGCGTAAAAATCCAAATCCACAACGGCAAAGAATTCGTCGCAGTCGACATTAAACCAGAAATGATTGGGCATTACCTTGGCGAATTCGCCATAACTAACAAGCCTGTTAGACATGGAACTCCAGGTATCGGCGCATCACGCTCGTCAATGTACGTGCCGCTGAAGTAAGCATTTTTTTGCTTTTAATTTTAAGTTTTATTAATTTCGGTAGTGTAAACTTCAAGTCACATCACGATGCAAAAGTCTTTTCTTTTGTTGATGAATCAATCGACAAGTAGTATAGCCCCTTCTCTTCTACTGGGGGCGAAGGCTAAATTCTTTCTGTGTTTTGTTGATGCTTTCGTATACAACATTTTCCTATGATAGAAATTAGAGGAAGTATTAAAAGCAAATCCGCCTAGTCTATTAATGAGGCTTTTTCGGATTGTTCAGTCCACATACATGTTTACCCCATTTTTGCAACGCATACACCGGTAACAACAGAAGGTATGTTTTGCTTGTTTTTCCAGGAAAGTTTCGTGCGCCTGATCCTCAGGTGCCCTTGGCTCTTTTGTATTTAGCTTCTTCCTTGCAGGAAGAGGGGTTTACCGTTCGCATTTTGGACATGCGGCTTAAAGATTTCAGGGATTTTGAGGTCGGTAGTCCCCTTTTTGTCGGTATCAGTTGCATGAGTGGCTTGCAAATTAAGTATGCCTTGGAGTTTGCTCGACATGTACGTTTGGGGAATCCTTTTACTCCGATTGTTTGGGGCGGCGTTCACCCGACGTTGTTGCCTGAGCAGACAGCAAGTAACGATTATGTTGACATTGTGGTTCGAGGAGAAGGCGAATTAATCATAAAAGATCTAGCTAATGCTCTTGCCGAGAAGCAACCGCTCGATGACGTAGCAGGAATAACTTACAGCCTGAAAGGCTCAATCAAAAGCAATCCTCCAGGACAAGTGATAGATTTAGACGCCTTGGCCATCGCTTTGCCCTATGAATTACTTCAAATGGACAAGTACCCATCAATAAAATCAGGTCGTTTTCATATTCAAACAAGCCGAGGCTGCCCCCACCGATGTGGTTTCTGCTACAACACGAATTTTAACAATAACAAGTGGCGAGCAAAGAGCTCCAAACGAGTCCTTGAAGAAATCCAATACATACTTGACATGTTTCCAGATACAAAAATCATAGATCCAATCGACGACAACGTTTTTGTTGACAGAAAACGGGTTGAAGAAATATGTCTGGGTCTTCTTGAACGTAAACTTGATATTCAATGGCGTGCAAACTGCAGATTCGATTATCTGTCAACATACGATAAAGAATTCCTGCAACTTCTGGAGCGATCTGGATGCACGGAACTGGATTTTGGCGGAGAATCAGGTAGTCCGCGCCTTCAAGAACTAATCTGTAAGGACGTTACGGCCGAGCAAATGCTTAAGTCGGTTGAGAACCTTGGCTGCTGGGCACCCTCCATTGAGCCCTTTGTTTCATGGATGAGTGGGCTTCCAGGCGAAACCGACGAAGATTTGAACCAAACTTTTGATTTAATGGATAAAATGAGTAAAGTGAACCCTAAAACGCAGCATTACGGTATCTTTGTTTACACGCCGTTTCCAAGTCCCGTCATGGGTTATCTCCCACAAGAGTTCAAGGCGCCACAATCGCTTGAAGAGTGGGGCAGCATCCATGTTTTCCATTTTGACCCGCCATGGCACAGCAAAGAGCAAGTCGAAAAGCTGCATACTATTTCAGCTGTCACCCGCTTAGCATTTTATCCTCAATCAAGAATTAGAGAACGCGACTTAACTTACAAGTTTGCTTATACCGTAATAAACAAAATTGAAAGATACAGGTGGAAAAACAGAAACTTTGCATTCCCAATTGAGCTAAGAATCGTTGATGCTGTGGCGCGGAAGTTTAAGGGGTTTCTTTAGAAGGTTATCGTCAACACATAATTTACAACACTTTGGCTGTTTGTATCCCTTCTTGGTCTTTTCTTCTCTTTTATGTTAAATAGATTTTTCTTCTGTGTGGCAGTGATAAGGTTGTTTTGGGTTGCTTTTTTGAATTAAAGCTTGATTCGTCTGCAACAACGATCGCAAATAATCGCAAACCATCCCAAATCGTCCCGAACATCATATTAATAAAATAAATTTTATTCGTTCCCGACTATCGACACTTAAATGTTAATTGAAAACTTATAAAGGCAAACTTGACAACATATCTGTCGGCAAGTCAACTCGTTTGTCTGCAATTGTGCCAACGTTTGCAGGTTAAGCGCTGTAGTCTCTGCCTTCAGGTTTGGAGCTTGGCTGTTTTCCAGTTTCAGGAATCTGTGGCAACGGAATTGCCGGTGGAATGTTAAGTATTCTCGATATTAGGACTGATTCGACGAAGACAACATTTGATATTGATTGGATAATTATTTGTGCCGGCGGTTTTTTCTGCTCATAGTCTTTTAGGGCTTTGTCAGTTTCGCCTTTCTCGCCTGTGACATAAGCTGTACCTTTAATGCTCATTTGAGCAATGGAAGGATTGAATCCGATTGATAAAACAAACGGCACTTCCAAAGATTCATCCTGCTTCTTCTCCATGCCGACGATGTTAATGTTAGTGTTAATTTGAATGGGCGGAATGGGCTTTCTTATATCCCAGAAGCGTTCTGCTGAAATGCTGGTTAATACCACGTTTACCCTAAGCATTACTGGTCATCAGAACCTAAACATGCAAGCAGGAATTTAAAACTGTTTATTTCTGCTTATACCTTGTAAAGCCGCAGTGACCGCAAGTGTACCTATCATGGTGATCTGCCATAAAGTAGCCAGGTCCACAACGCTCACATGTTGGACGTGCCCTAGAAACTTTATCCCCTTCAACCTTGTACATGGCGTGCACTCCTTTCTCCTCTTTGTGTTTCTTTTCTTTTTTGCCCTTTTCAGCTTTCTTTGCTGGCGCTGCTGTTTCTGCCGCCGCTGCTGGTGCAGCTGCCGCGGGTGGTTCTTCTTTCTTTGCTACTGGTGGTTTCTTGGACATTATGCTTTAGCCTCTTCTTTTGGTTTTTCTGGTGGGCTGTTGCGTTTCCTAATGTATTCAGGCTCAACTAGTTTAGCCTGTTGAACGTTTTGGTAAACGTTCGCTTCTCCCTGTGTGATGCTTGTTCCTGTTTTAGTGTGCATTCGTTTAATGAAAACTACGTCGTCGCCAATTTTCATTTCGATGGCTACGGCTTTTTTTACTTCAAGCCTTTGGGGAGTTTTCTCTTTTGGACCCGAAATAATTGTAAAGCCTACTTCTTTACGTTTCAGAAGTGGGTTGTTCGTGGTTTTTTCTATTTTGATTTGCATTAATATTCACTTAAGGCGTACAGTTCAAACAGTTTTCGCCTTATTTAGCTTTTCGAAACTTTTCATGCTTTTTAAGAGTTTTTTAACCCGTTCTTTTCTCTGCGGCGACACTTTAACCACCACTATGCCTATGTGCGGCTGTCCATAAACAACAAATGAGTTGTCAGGAGCGTACATAACCGCTATCAGCGTAAGTAAATCCTCTTCGCCCTCAACAACAACGTGGGTATGCTCTTTTTTTTTCAAGGCTGATTTTATTGCTGAAATGGCTTGCTGTGTGATTGTTCCCTGAGGATTACTTACGTAAACGGTTTTTTCAACAGGTTCCTCTTGTGGCATGGCTTGGTTTCTAAGCGATTTATAATCAACAACAGTTAGTCGTGGGTGAACACTGCACTCATGAAGGTTTTTTGAAACTACGTCGCCCACTGAAATTAACATGCTTGGGTTCTCATTTTCTACAAGCTCTTTCATTTTCTGCATTGTTTCTTGGAACGTGCCTTGAATTAGAGTGCCAAATGGTTCTTTAAGTTTAGTTCTTAACTCAGGCGTTAAAGTGTAGACTACGGTCATTGTGTAAACCTTTCAATCCCTTGATTTGAAGGGTCGCTAGTGAAGTTAACCGCTATGCCTAAAAACCTAGCGTACTTTTAGCGCGTATCTGCCTTTTTCTTTAATGTTCATAGCTTTAGCGATAGCTGAGTTCTCTGGGTCAAACATTACAACTAGGCCACTGAAATCTTCGCTAAAACTTGTTTGCTTGCATTTTGGACAAATGTTCTCTTTGGTAATAAAATGGCAGTTAGTGCATGCTTTTTCACTCATTGTCAATTTTCACTCCGTTTACTATGATTTTTCTTTGGCTTCTGCAGGTTTCTTTTCAGAGACAGTTACTTCAGCTGCCTCTTTTAGCCATTCGAGCTTGCCTAGGAAGGGTTGTCTTGCTGTGACGCCGATTTTTCCTGAGCTTCCTGCTCTCCCTAGTGAAACCGCGGTTATTCTAACGCGCACTTGGTCGCCTGCTGTTAGCCTGCGTTTAGTTTCTTTTCCGAGCAGGACTCCCTGTTTCTCGTCGTAAGAAATGTAGTCATCCATAAGTTGAGAAACGTGAAGCAGTGCATCTACTGGTCCGATGCGGACGAAGGCGCCGAAGTCTGCGATTTCAACCACGTCTCCCTCCACGATTTCCTGGATGATTGGGTAGAAAGTTAATAATGAAAAGGAGACTTTGTGGTAGGTTGCTCCGTCGCCTGGAATAATTTTGCCAATTGGACTTACTTCTATACTTGTAACTGCAATAACATATCCAAGTTCCTCGTCTACAACGCCTTCGTATTTTTGTTTAACCTGTTCGCGGCCAACTTTTTCTAAGGGGTTACCGAAGGTTTCTGGTGGAATGCGGATAGTGTCCTGCAGGGTTATGAGCTTAAACATATTATATCAATCCGTCAATCTCTAGGCGCGATTTTTGTCTCACATAAATCACTGGCACTCTTATATCTCTTAGCCTCTTTCGTAGTAATTTGTCGTTAGTAAAAACAGGCGAATTCCAAGCCTTAGCAACATTGACAATAACGTCATCAGTTTGCTCTTTTCCATCCTCTCCAATGGGGATAAACTTGCATTTTTCAGCAAATTTCAAAGCGAAAAAGGCTTGCCTTCGGATTTTGGGCGAATCCTTAGCTGCTAGCAATTCAAGTTCACGTTTAACAGGTGAAAGCAAAACCAAATCAACACGCCGATTCAGCAAACACTCAACTTCCTCGAAAATATCTATTTTGAATTCAAGAGGAACAAACAATGCGTTTGAATCCAGAATAACTTTTAACGCTTCATGTCGAGGAGAAGAAGCTGACATTTGGGGCATGACTCCTATTCGCTTTAAGGGTTTGTTTGCAGGCTTAAAAGTTTTCACAAGTTTACCTATCCAAGGACGAATAGCCTTAAAGATACTATGACTTTAAATAGAGTGAATAAAAGAGTTGAGCAGCAGTCAGGTGAATGTATGCTTCACGAGAAATCATGCGGCGCCGTCATATTCCACAAAAAAGATGATTCAATAAAGTACCTTATGCTCAATTACGCAGCGGGACATTGGGATTTTGTTAAAGGCAATGTTGAAGTTGACGAGTCAGAAAAAGAAACGGTTTTGCGCGAATTAAAGGAGGAGACAGGAATAACAGAAGCCCAATTTATAGATGGTTTTAGAGAAGCAATAGCATACTTCTACCGCAGACAGGGCTTGACAGTTAATAAGGAAGTCGTGTTTTTCCTTATGGAGTCATACACTGACAAAGTCCAATTATCTTTTGAGCACGTAGGCTACATCTGGCTTGATTACCGTCATGCCATGGAAAAATTAACCTTCAAGAACGCAAAAGACACGCTGCAAAAAGCCCACGAGTTCTTAAAGAAAAATGGAATAATAAAGCCGACAGAATAACTTGCTTATTTACTGACTATTAGCCCGTAGCCGATTAGTCTCCAGCGGGCAGTAATTTTTCTGCTGATGGCAACTCGGGAACCTGGCAGGACGCAGATTGGACGTGTGAGTTTGACTTTGATTATGTTTTGTTTTATCCCAAATACTTTACCAACGTTCACGGCGGCGCCAATGTGAAGCAGCAGAACCTCGTCAGGGTTGAATTTTTCAACCTTCAAAAGTTCTTTTGTTCCCACTGCACGCTCTAAAACATGTGTTTCTAACGTGAGTTCAGTAAGTGTTGGTGGAAGCATACCTGCTTTTCCAGCAATGCTTCCTGTTAAGCCGTCTGCTTTTGAATAGGACGGATCAAGCAATGTTCCAACGCCGACTAGTCCTCCGCTGGTGGCTTCTTTCACGCTTTGGTTACCAACGTTTAAGCTAACTATCTCGCTGACTAAGGGATAATAAAAAGTCCTGCCTTCACGTTCAACGCTGATGCCGGGGCGAATCTCAATTTCTTCCCCAACCGTGAATTTGCCCTGCGCGATGGTTCCGCCGATGATTCCGCCTTCCAGCTCCTCAATAGTGGTTCCAGGCTTGTTAATGTCAAAAGAACGCACAATATACATGAGGGGTGGCTGGTTTGAGTCACGTTTTGGTGTTGGAATAATCATTTGCATGGCTGTCAAAAGAACGTCGATGTTAATTCCACGCTGGGCTGAAATGGGAATAATAGGAGAGTTCTCGGCCACTGTACCTTTGATAAAGTTTTTAATTTCTTTGTAGCTTTCTAATGCTCTTTTCTCATCAACAATATCAATCTTGTTCTGAACAACAATCAGGTTTTTAATGCCGCTAACTTCAGCAGCTGCCAAATGCTCTCGCGTCTGAGGCTGCGGACACGGCTCATCAGCTGCAATAACCAGAATTGCCCCGTCCATGATGGCAGCGCCCGAAAGCATAGTGGCCATCAAGGCTTCGTGTCCAGGGGCGTCAACGAAACTTATCGCTCGGACAAACTCTGCCTCAGAATTACATTTTTCGCAGACGGGCTTGATTGTGTAGTTGTTTGGGGATGGGCATTTGGTGCATTTGTAAATTGGCATGTCTGCGTAGCCAAGTTTTATGGTGATGCCTCGTTTGAGTTCTTCGCTGTGTCTTGATGCCCAAGTTCCAGTTAGCGCTTGAACAAGTGTGGTTTTGCCGTGGTCTACATGGCCTATTGTTCCTATGTTGACTTCTGGCTGCTTAGGCAAGGCTTTGCTATTGTCACTCATGTTAATCTTCACATAAACTTGATGAATAATGAAAGAATTAACTTTGGCAGTTTATAAGTTTTAAGCATGTACTCTGCCAAACTTTGTTAAGTTGCAGGTTGTTGAGGTTTCGCTTCAGGAGTTTTTGCGCCAGCTGGCTTCTCAGTGATTTTCATGTTAATCTGCACAATCTCGTCTGTTATTGTGCTTCCGCGGACGGTTTTGCGTTGCCTTTCACCTTTCTTAGTTGGGTTGAATCCTGCTCCACCGCTGAGGACTACGTTTCTGCGAACACCGCCGTGAACGTTGCCACTCATGGGTACACCGTCTTTGTCTGAGCCGCCTCTTATTTGCACTTTATGAGCTGGCAGATCAACTACTGTGCCGTCTAATATTTCACCGATTCTTCTGCCTATGAATGGTGTTGCGCGTGCTTCTTCGAGCTCGACAACTTTTGAAGTTCCTGCTTCTGGATCTGAAACTATTATCTTGAATTTTGCCATTTTGCTGTTAACTCTCCAGCGCAGTATGAAGTTGGGTAACTCTCTATTAAGGATTTATCCCGATTGTTTCATCTTTATTAGAGAGATGTTTTCAGGCCATTAAACCTCTTGGGCTTGCGATAGAAATGCATTTGTTTACCATTGAAAGTTATTTCGTCGTATTTTGTCCAGCCAGCTTTACCTAATTGTCTTATTTCTTCAGGTGTGGTTGCTACAGTTTCGTCGAAGTCTTCTTCTTTGAATGCGATAGTGTGAATGTACTTCATTGTGTTGTTGATGCTCTTATGCCTAAGAGCGGTCTTTACTTTTAGCACGTTGCCATTGGTTATTTGAGCAAGCATTGAGCCTCCCCAGTGCCTGTAAGACTTGAAACTTATCGTTAGTAGATTGGGGTTTTGGAATTTGGCTGTGGCTCTTTTCCTTAGTTTTTTCATGTAGTCTTCGGCGGTTGCATATGTCATGGGGAAGATGCGTTTATCCTTCATAGGCAAAGAGGTGAGCATGGCCATCAATCGAGCTGAAATCTGGTATTTGCCTGGCAAATGTCCTTTTACTGGATGATTAATTGATAGTACATCGTCTTTTAGGTCAATCCATTCTACTCTTAGAATTTCGCCTGGGTCGGCAAATGTTTCTTTTAGGCATTGCAGAAAAGCAGCCATTCGTCTTGAGGATACTGCTGCGTTGATTAGCGTGTCAAGGTCTTTTTCGTCATGGATGTGTAGTGTTGTTTCTTCTTGGCGGTATGTCGGCATGTTCCATTGGATGCCTTCCATTTTGCAGAAGGCGTCGTAAGCGTAGGTTGCAAGCATTTTTACACTATTTTTTAGAGGTTCGCCTTTCTTGTTTTTTTGCTGAGCGATGATGGTTTTGACATTTTCGGGGTCAAGCAAGTTTGCACCGTCTTTAACAAGATGCTTAAGTGTTGCTGGGTAGCCTATGCCTTCTGAGTATCCTTCGCGTTCAAGGTAGGCCATGAATTTTATAATTAGTCCTTGCTCGTCTTGTGGTATTCTCTCTAAGTCTCCCGCAACAGTTTTTGTTTCTGTTGCTTGAGTCAAATTTTTCGCTTCCTTTGCGCATATTCGACGCCTAGAAGGTATGATAGTTAGAGTATTTAATTGCCATTTTAGATTATTTTGTGGTGGTTTTTCAGAAAATCGGTAGGCGCATTTTCGGCATAGCCATCGTTGAACCTTGGAGCCATCTCTAAGAGAGCGTAGGCCATCTTTGTAGAGCTTTGTTGAGCCGCATTCGGGGCATAGGGGGCTGGTGCTGGCGGAATCCTCAATATCCGACTTCCCACACTTTGGTAAACCAGCTTTATCGAGTATGCGTGCATCTTGGAAGCCAACCTTTCCCTCCACCTGTCAACTCACCTTGCGCAAATCCTATCCGCATATCCTTTCTCAGACGCCTCGTACACAGCCACATATACACCCAACTCCGCAACAAACACCAAAGCCCTAACAGGAGGATTCACCGAAACATGCTCACGACGACAAGCCTCAGAACGAACAATAGCCAACAAAGAACCTAAATCAACAGTCTTCTCGTTAGGAGTTATAACAAGAGCTTTCAACAAGCTTTATCGTCCTCCCCCTTATCGCTCAATAATTTGCCTATACCTTCCCATTGCCTGTTCAACGAAAGCAGCAACGCTACAACCGTTTTGTAGCTCTGATTAAGAGTGATTGAACCTTGCTCAATTACAGCAAGTCGCTTTCTAATTTCAGGTAGCCCTAAAAAGTGCTGCATTCGGGGAATACTAAATCTAACTTCAAGCACTCCTTTCTCTGGGCTATTATCCTTAACTAAGCACACTCCCCATTCAGCTTCGATAAAGAGTTCTTCCGGAAGAAAAGTCGGGTCGATTGGTTTTGTGCCAGCCTCAATGGAGCTAAATTGAATCATTGCTTGCTCAACAACGAATCTTGCAATGTTAGCATTCCAGCCGAAACGAATAAACTCGCTTATCAACCACTCTTTCCAACCCGTTGAATGAGGCCAAATAATGATGCGGCCATTAGCATGAATTTGGCAACTGCAAGGATTAACCCCCTTATAGCCAATCTGCTTCATCCCTGTCCGAGGATTCAAAACTGGAGCTAACAACATAGAAGCAGTATCGGGCATAACTGACCAACCATAATAAGACTTACCATGAGCGAAAATACGACCTTTACGCCCTCGTAACTTCTTACCTAGATTTCTTTCTAGAGAAAGCACTTTCCAAACATAACTAGGTGTTGTATCTATCTTTTTAGCTACTTCTAACGCTGAAATCGGCCTGTTTTTAGCATATTCAAGTATGAAATCTTTTTTTGTCTGCTTCTTACCTTCAATCGTAGGTAAAGCCTTACTGCTAGTCTTTTTCAGCCAAAGATTTCTTTTTTCTCCAGAATGGGTTTTATGATTATTTGACCGTTCACTTCCATTGTAACTGCATTGACTTTGCCGTGTTTCTCCTCCAACAGTGAAATCCAAGATTTAGGTAGAAAAACAGCGAAACCAGATCCAATTTTGCAGACCTTACGTTTTATAGGCAAACCGTTATCCTTCTTGAATAAAACTTAAATCAAATTATATAATCATGGAAGTATGGTGCTGCATTATCTCTAAGATAGCACTTAGGGAGATACCACGTTGCGGGTGACAGATGGATCTAAAGTGCCTTGGAAGAATAGGGGATTTGTTCACAAAAATTATCCGGGAATCCTTCCACTGACCAAGTCACAACTTAATCTCCTCAAAAAATTCGGGATCAACGCTCCTACAAACGCACATAAATTATGCAAGATTACCCGGAAAGCCTATTCTTTCGTTCATGAAACATTAGAAGAATTTGAACGGCGAAAAATAGTTTCCAGTACATCGGTCAAGAGTAAAAAAAAGACAAAAGAGAGAATATATGATTTGGAATTGGAAGGGATTTTTTGGATTATTGAAAACGTAGTAATGCGCAGAAAAAACGATAAAGAGTGCAATGATCTCATTATTCGAATGCTTAAGCATTACAGTTCTAAGTTACCGTTGGTTTTTGGCAAATGGAGTTACTTTAGGGATTTAGGCCTTGAGGACTTATTTTTCACGCGTCTATGGTTTTTGCTTGGCACACATAAGGAAAGTACTTACAATAAGGTAACTGAGCAACAAATAACTCGATATTTTTATTTGTTCGATTTCTATAATCTAAATAATTTTCTTAAGTTAGATGTTAAGGCTTGGCTACTTGCTTTGAAAAATGACTGCGAAATTAATACTTTCGTAGTAAAAGAATTAGAATGTGATAGGGACCTACTCAAGAATGATCTAACTAATATTGAGGATGTGCTTTCGTTTTTGCAATCAAATAAAAAGGATTAGCAAATTGTTGAACTAGGTTTTTCGTTGGCTGGTTTGCGTCTTTGAGCGGTTCTATCGCTGCCAAATTTATCACTTGCCCATGGGCGAATGGATTCGCGCATATTTGGCAACTAGAACCTTTGCCCGAAGTCATATTAAATGATTTGGAGGCTCCATTTTCGGAAAAGCGATAGCCACAGTCTCGGCAGAGATACCTCTGCACATCGCCTGAATTGGTTTGGCGTACACCATCCTTGTATAGTCTCTGCGATGTGCACTCTGGGCACTTAAGCAAAAGAAGCCCTCTCTTTTTTGTTTTAGGATTGGATTTGTTAGGGGAGTTCTAATTTTCCACCTGATTCCCAGTAACATTCTTTAAAGTAATTATAGTCTTCATTAGACAAGTCCGTCCAAGAACCATCAGTATATTTTATCTGCCATGCAAGCATTTCTTCGTAGTCATCTTTGAGAAGATATGGCTTAGCAAGTTTTGTTACTTGTTTAACGTCCTTTGGAAGTTCTTCAATATAACATAAGAGGTTGAGCCGTCAGGATGATGAGTAAAACTATTCCATAATGGTGGCGATCGGCTGCTTCCCAATTTGTTTTTCCATTTTCTAATTGTTTTTCTATCTACCTTAAACATATCAGCAATTACTCTTTCAGTTGCATGGCATTTGCTTATCCTGCGACGTTTAAGTTGGATTTTTTCTTCAAGTGGGATGGACGCTGCAAAAAGAATTACCGCTTGGTTTTCGGTTAAAACGCCCTCTTTACACAAGTAATAATGAGCTGTTCCTAAAGCACCTGTTAATGTATCGTGGGAAATACCCTCATGCATTAACTGTTCAGCCGTTTTTTCGAACAAATCAAATAGAATGCGCTTACATTTCTCTTCGGGGCTTTTTTGCTGTCTTTCTAACTCTTTTATTAATTGTCTCTGTCTGGAAGCTGATAGAACGGGTTTGCCTTCTTGTTGTGCGATCTTAATGCCTAAAGATGACCAGTTGTCATCATCAACATCATCTGATGAAATATAACCGTGATCCGTAGATTCTCTTTTATAACAACTAACTTTGCCGCAATTGCATTTAAAAGCGATAAACTCTTCATTATCTTCGCTTCTAATCCAATCAAAATCTTTACTATTGCAGGCAGGACATCTCTCGGTGACACTAATGTTTTCAGGGATAAGTTTGATTATTTCTTTGCCACATTCTGTACAGATGCCTAATCCTGGTTCTGGGTAATCGGGGATATAGTCAGTTGAGCCACAATTAGGGCATAGCCTAATCTCTTTTAGTTGCATTTCCATAACAATTTACCTCTCGGTTTTTAACGCTTCCCAAACAAAGAGCTAAGGTACACCATTGAAGAAGAGAGTTGAGGCTTGTTCCTCAATAATACACCATTTTACTCCAAAAATAGGCTAAATTTCCCCCAAGCAAGAGCACGCCGGAATAGAACGCTTATTTGCTAAACGTGCATAATAGTGTTTAATCTTACAGCATAGAGGTTAGGTTATGGCTAAGCAGCAGGTCTTAAACGGTAAACAATCTAACGGTTCTAACGGGGCGAATCTTGGTTTTGAAGCAAAAATGTGGGCGGCAGCCGACAAACTGCGAAACAACATGGATGCTGCAGAATACAAGCATGTTGTATTAGGGCTTATTTTCCTCAAGTACATTTCTGACGCCTTCAAAGAAGTTATATGAAGAGTTGAAGAATGACCCTGAAAAGCTTGCTGACCCTGAAGCAAATCGACGAGTACAAAGCGAGAAATGTGTTTTGGGTGCCTCCAGAGGCAAGATGGGACTATCTGCAGAAGAACGCTAAGCAACCCACAATCGGCACTATTGTGGACGACGCCATGGACGCAATCGAACGTGATAACGCTTCTCTCAAAGGTGTCTTGCCAAAGATTTATGGTCGCGAAGGTCTTGATAAGCAGCGACTTGGAGAATTAATCGATTTAGTTGGCACCATTGGTTTGGGCGATAAGGAAAGCCGAAGCAAAGACATCCTTGGCAGAGTCTACGAATATTTTTTGGGACAATTTGCAGATGCTGAGGGCAAGAAGGGCGGGCAATTCTACACTCCAAGAAGCATCGTTCAGTTGCTTGTTGCCATGATTGAACCGTTCAAGGGCAGAGTGTTTGACCCTTGCTGTGGCAGTGGCGGCATGTTTATCCAAAGCGAAAAATTCGTCGAAGCCCACCGAGGACAGACTTGATGATATTCATATTTTTGGCCAAGAATCAAACCAAACAACCTGGCGACTCTGCAAAATGAACCTTGCCATACGCGGCATCGATCGGAAGATACGTGAAATGGAATAATGAAGGAAGCTTCCTAAACGACCTGCACAAAGACTTGAAGGCAGACTACCTTCTGGCTAACCCGCCGTTTAACGATTCTGACTGGAAAGGAGAAATGCTAAGAGACGACATCCGCTGGAAATACGGCGTCCCACCAATAGGAAACGCCAACTTCGCATGGGTACAACACTTCATACACCACCTAGCACCCCACGGCATCGCAGGCTTCGTCCTTGCCAACGGCTCCATGAGTTCCAACACCTCAAACGAAGGAGAAATACGCAAAAACATAATCGAAGCACGACCTCGTAGACTGCATGGTAGCCCTACCATCACAACTATTCTACAACACAATGATTCCGGCATGTTTATGGTTTATAGCCAGGGACAAACAAAACAACAAATTCAGAGACCGACGAGAAGAAGTATTATTTATTGACGCTCAGAAAGCTTGGCCTAATGGTAGATAGAAGGCATAGAGAGTTAACTTCTGAAGATATCAAGAAAATTTCAGAAACCTATCATGCTTGGCGAGGTGAACTCTTAAGGGAAAAGAAAGAGAATACAAGGACATTCTGGGTTTTTGTAAAGCCGTAAAACTTGAAGAGATAAGAAAACAAGGCATGGTTCTAACTCCAGGCAGATACGTTGGCGCTGAAGAAGAAGAGGATGACTCAGATGAATTTGAAGAAAAAATGCACCAACTGACAACTAAACTTGCAAGACAAATGGAAGAGGGAAAAGCACTTGATGAGGAAATAAAAGAAAAGCTTGAGACGATTGGATTTGAAGTGCCAAGATAAAACTAATATCAATCAATCTCCGATTGGATCCCTCCCTGAAGGTTGGCGAGTTGAGAAATTAGGCTCCTGTATTGAGACAATTTTATTGTGGAAGAGACCCGCCGGGCGGCAAACAAGCCCATTCTAAAGAAACAACTGAATATAGAATTATTCAAAGCGCTCCAGTTTTTGATGGTTTTCTTGAAAGAAATAAAATGGGATATATTTCTGAAGAAATCTATGGCAATTATAAAATCGGCTTCTCTGAAAGAGAACGATGTTTTGCTAAATCAATTAGGTGATGGAATAACCTTTGCCCGTTCTTGCGTTGTTCCAGCAGATGTCTTGCCTGCAGTTATAACACGTTCTGTTGGTTGCATAAGATGCGAATTTACGAAGTTGGATCCATGGTTTTTAAACGCTTTTTTAAATTTTGCCTTATACTAAAAAATATATCGAGTCTTCAATTCTGGTATCTAGTCTGGACCGCAATGACCTGAATAGAACAGTCATTCATTATGATTCTCTATTCCACCATTAAGAACAAAGCAATATTGGAAAATTCTACAGATCTAGATTTAAAAATAGAACTAAACCAACAAATGAATAAAACCTTGAAGCTATCGGTGTGGCTATTTTTAAGCGTTGGTTTGTTGATTTTGAGTTTCCTAATGAAGAAGGTAAACCCTACAAATCATCAGGCGGAGAAATGACAACAGTCTGTACTAGGAAATATACCCAAAGGTTGGGAAATAAGAAGGTTTGAGGACATAACTGAAGCAGTATTTAGCGGCGGAACTCCAGACACAAGAAATAGTGAATATTGGGATGGCGAATATCCGTGGCTTTCCTCAGGAGAAACAGGTAACCATTTTATTCTAACGACTGAAAAAAAGATAACGAAAAAAGCGATTGAAAATTCCCAGTACTAGAACTTGCCAAGAAAGGGGATATGGTTATTGCTTCTGCTGGGCAAGGCAAAACAAGAGGACAAGCCTCTTTGTGCTTAATTGACACATACATTAACCAGTCTGTAAATGTGGTACGTTCAAAAAATTCCATTGTTCCTAATTCCTATTTGTTTCTTAATTTGTTACTTCGTTATCCTCAACTACGAGCTATTTCAGATTCTTTCAGCATTCGAGGTAGTCTTACCACTAAGCTCGTCAAAGAATTGGAAATTGTTCTACCGCCCTTAAAGATTACTTACGCCTTCGATGAATTGTTCAATCTGGTTGTAAGAAAAATAGAGTCTAATCTAATAGAAAATGAAGCACTGTCTCAAATCCGAGATTTACTTCTTCCTAAACTTATGTCTGGAAAAATCAGAGTTCCGATTGATAACAAAATGGAGAATCAATAATGCCTACGGTTATTACTGAATCAGAAGTTGAAGAAAACTGTCTTGACCTTGCTTAGGGGCCTTGGTTATTGGTGTGGTTTATGGTCCTGATATTTCTGAGGGTGGTGTTGCTGAGGAGCGTAAGTATGGTGAGGTTGTGCTTGTTGGCAGGTTGAGGGATGCTCTTAGGCGAATTAACAAGTCTATTCCTGATGGCGCGATTGATGAAGCTATTAAGAAGGTTCTGAGAACTGAGAGCCAAGATCTGGTGGTTAACAATCAGCTTTTCCATAAGTTAGTAACTAATGGAGTTAACGTTCAGTACAAGAGAGCAGACGGAAGCATCAAGGATGAGTTGTTTGGCTTTTTGATTTCAAAAACATAGGCAATAATGAGTTTTTAGCGGTTAACCAATTTACGATTATTGAGGAACGCAACAACCGACGCCCAGACATTATCTTGTTTGTTAATGGGTTGCCTCTGGTTCTTAATTGAGCTTAAGAATCCTGCCGACGAGAACGCAACCATCTCTTCAGCGTTCAAACAGCTTGGAACCTATCAACAGGAAATTCCTTCAATCTTCCGATATAACGAAGTCTTAGTCGTCAGCGACGGAACTTACGCTAAAGCTGGAACCTTAACCTCTAAAGAAGAACGCTTCTCGCCTTGGAAAACCATCAACGCCAAAAAACCGCCAACTACCATGCCACAAATCGAAGTCTGCTAATCAAAGGAATGCTTAAACCAAGCAAGTTCTGTTAGATTTAGTTAGGCATTTTGTTGTTTTTGAGGCTGAAAAAGACAAGAAAGATGGCACCGTTAAAATCTCCAAGAAAATCGCCCAATACCAACAGTACAACGCCGTGCAAAAAGCCCTCGCCTCAACGGTAAACGCCACCAAGAAGGATCAAAAGAGCAGGCATGGTTTGGCATACTCAAGGTTCAGGCAAAAGCCTAACCATGGTTTTCTACGCGGGCAAAATGGTTCTTGAACCAGCAGCTTGAAAACCCAACAGTAATTCTGCTAACCGACAGAAACGACTTAGATGACCAACTTTTTGGCACATTCAGCCGATGCCATGACCTATTACGGCAAGATCCTGAACAAGCAACAGCCGAGAGAAACTGAAAGAACTCCTCCAAGTATCCTCAGGCGGCATCATATTCACAACCATTCAAAAGTTCTTCCCCGAAGACGAAACAAAACAATACCCACTGCTCTCAGAGAGAAAAAACATTATAATTATTGCTGATGAAGCGCATAGAAGCCAATACGGCTTCGGACTAAAAGTTCCCAAAAACCTTGATAAAGAAGCCCTCAAATACGGCTACGCAAAATACCTAAGAGACGCCCTGCCAAATGCCACCTTTATCGGTTTCACGGGAACACCTATTGAGAAAGCTGACCGAAGCACACCCGCAGTTTTCGGCAAACTACATCGACATCTATGACATTGAGCAAGCTGTAGAAGATGGCTCAACTGTAAGAATCTACTATGAAAGCCGGCTTGCCAAACTTGAACTAAAGCCTGAAGAACGACCGTACATTGACCAAGAGTTTGAAGAAGTCACTGAAGGCGAAGAGATTGACAGCAAAGAATACCTAAAGAGCAAATGGTCACGACTGGAAAAAGTCGTAGGCAGCCCTGAACGCATAAAACGAATAGCCAAAGACATTGTAGATCACTGGGAAAAACGCAGCAGTGTTCTTGACGGCAAAGCCATGATTGTCTGCATGAGCAGAAGAATCTGTGTTGAACTTGCACAACGAAATAGTCAAACTAAAACCCGAATGGTACGACAAAGACGACGACAAAGGCATCCTAAAAGTTGTAATGACCGGTTCTGCTGCTGATGGACCAGAGTGGCAAGAACACATCCGAAACAAACAACGCAGACACGACCTTGGCGAACGCATGAAAGACCCATCCGACCCACTGAAAATAGCCATTGTCCGTGATATGTGGCTCACCGGTTTTGATGCTCCAAGCCTGCACACAATGTACATCGACAAGCCAATGAAAGGACACACGCTTATGCAAGCCATCGCCCGGGTCAACAGAGTTTTCAAAGACAAAAAAGGCGGCTTAATCGTTGACTACATCGGCATAGCCAACGACCTGAGAAAAGCCCTTGCAGAATACACAGAAAACGACAGAAAATTAACAGGCATTCCTCAAGAAGTCGCGGTTCAAAAATGAAAGAAAAATACGAAGTCGTCATTGCACATGTTCCACGGCTTTAACTACAAAAACTTCTTCACTGCAGCCATCAAAGGCAAAGATGGCATTATGATGGAAGCCATGGACCACATCCTAAAACAGGAGAAAGGAAAAGAACGATACCTCAAAGAAGTCACCACGCTTGCTCTGGGCTTTCGCGCTTGCGGTTCCAAATGAAGCAAGCCCTGAAAATACGAGATGACGTCGGATTCTTCCAAGCTGTAAAAGCAGCCATAGTCAAAAACACCGAAACAAAGCCAAGCCAAGCCCAAGACATGGACACAGCGATCAAACAAATAATTTCCAAAGCCATAATTTCCGACCGCGTCATCGATGTTTTCGCTGCTGCAGGACTAAAGAAACCCGACGTCTCAATCCTCTCAGACGAGTTCTTAGAAAACGTAAAAGAAATGCCACAGAAGAACCTCGCCTTTGAAACCCTCAAACAACTTCTAAACGATGAAATTAAATTCAGACAAAAAAAGAACCTCATTCAAGCCCGCAGCTTCGAAGAACTCCTGGACAAAGCAATCAAAGCCTACACCAACAAGAGCATTGAAACCGCCCAAGTCATCGAGCAACTCATAGAGCTTGCCAAGAAGATGCGAGAAGAACAAAACGAGGACACAAGCTAAACCTAAGTGAAGAAGAAGTCGCATTCTACGATGCCTTAGCAGACAACGAAAGCGCCAAACAAGTCCTCGGCGATAAAACCCTCAAGATTATGGCCAGAGCTCGTTGATATGGTCAGAAAAAACGTCACCATCGACTGGACATTAAGAGATAGCGTTCAAGCAAAACTGCGAGTGATGGTTAGGCATATGCTCAAGAAATACGGTTACCCGCCAGACAAACAAGAAAAAGCCACCTTAACCGTGCTGGACCAGGCAAAGCTGCTTTGCAAAGATTGGGCTGAGACTAGCTTTGGGTAACTTAACTAAGAATCAGCAAAAAAGAGAGATAATGAAGGCAGCCGTTAAGCAGGCAAAACAATCGACCTTGGATAATCTTTCTTTTCAATTCAACACTAATAGATCAAAAGAAGCAACTACGCCAACAAAAACAATAGTGATTAACAGCATCGCCGATACAACCAAAGAAAACGAATTAGCACTTACAGTAGAATTTAGCTCTGTTGCCTTCAAAGGCGTCATTTTCAAAAATAAACTTTGACCTGTATTTTCATGAGCAACTGCTCAATTCTACACCACTGTGTATTCCTCAAAGTTCACTACTAAACGACAGTTTTGAGTATCAACGAGTTTTAGATATGACGGGAATAGCTGAGGGAAGTTACCTTTTCAGGGTTGAAATGTATGAGCTGTGGTCTTCTGGTGAAAAGTTAAACTTCACTGCCAAAGAAGTTGTTGTTCAATATGTACCGCAAACTAGAGAATCAAGATTAGTGAAAATACCGACTGTGAAGAGTGATGCAGGTGCTGGTTTAACGGTTGTTTCGTCTGCCGCAAAAAATATTTACCGTGAAATAGAACAAGACCAAAAACAAGAAGCAATAAGCAAAAGAGACGAATGGTAAGTACATTGATACTTCCTAATATGTTGCTGTTGGTAGGCAATCACATATGTTTAAGAAAAGAATCCAACTAACATTTTTTAGATTTAATATGACTGAACCAGACTTACCCTACCCTAAACCGGGACCTGAAATTCCTCCAGAAACAAATGAAGTTATCCCGCCATCACCAGATGTAAAGAACCCTTTGCCTAATCATGAACCCATTGAAAAGGGGAGACAGAGGCTTTTATTTGTCCTGTTTGCGGAAAATCCTTCAATACTAAGGCGGATCTTGATTTGCATATGGAAAAAGACCATGGACAAATAAACAAAGCCTAAGAAAGCAGCAGTTATTATTTTCAGGTTCCGTTTCATTCAATTTTTTAAGTGTTATTTAGCAAAGTTTTATCCATTGTTAACGGTTAACAATTCTATTATCACTTTCATGGAGGCGAATTTATGGCAAAATGTCCCAAGTGTGGAAAAGAAGTTGCCCCTAAAAAATCTTGGAAGATGGCTGGTAGAGCTGACAAAGCAGGAAAGAGAATGGAACTTACAATTGGCTTGTGCGAGTGCTGCGGCAAAACCTTTAGGACCGTGCTTAGCAAGCAGAAAATCTGATTTGCTGAAAAATCAAAGAACACTCTTTATTTTCTTTGGATTAAACGTTTTTCAAATAATAGTTGTGCCAACAAGTATGGGGAAAAGACCACACTTTTTTAGTAATCTTTCTATATTTCTTGACTAAACGGGTCCCTACCCCATGGTGTAGTCATCTGGGAACTCAATTTTAGCTACAGCATCGTATTGTCCCATGGTAAGGTTCCAATCCAACATTTTCCCACCAAACTTTTCGATAGCTTCACGAGCTAATTCAACATCATTAAGAAAATTCTTCGGATTGGCTATTCCTTTTTGAGTCGCTTTCATCAAAACAATATACGTTGGCATATTACTTCTTGCACCTCCAAAAAGTTAACGAGTTACAAATTTCTTATAGCAAATTGAATTATTAAAATATTCAAAACAAGAAAATAGAAAATAGACTTGAGCAGATTTAGCCTTGCGCTAACATGGTAAGGTAAAAAGCTGAAGGGAGAGAGAGGGGGAACCTTAACTCCTATTAGCCGCCAAATCTGCCCAACTTTAGAGGATGGCTTTTTGATTAATTGTCCTCATGACCGAATATAACATAATGTGGTTACAAGTGGCAACAACAAAAACGTTAATAACGATTGACAAAAACCTGTTAAATCAGCTTTTATTTGATTGAGTAGTACCTGCTAAACTAGAGAAATAGAGAGGGGCGTGTGTGGTTTGGCGGAACAACGTAGTAATCAATCAGGATTTAGTTTTGAATTGGAAGAATTAAGCACAAAGTTTGCAGGCATAAAAGAACCTAAAAAGAAAGTTTAAACGCACTCATTTTTTCCTTTGAACTCATTGATCTAACTTAGAAGATACTTAATGCAAAAAACGGCTAGACAACAAGAAAAGTATTAAGCTCATCATGGGTAGAGAGCATTCCAATGAAATTATTATGGCGAATTATACTGCATAGAAACGGTTATTCGTTTTCTGCTTAAGCTGCTTCTTATTTCGTTATTTATTCCGGAGTTGTTTTTTCCCTTGCTTGCATGACTAAAACGAGATATAAGTAAATTGATCTAACACTGAGATTTATAGCCCGCGAGCTTGAAATGAGGATAGATGTGGACGCCTTTAAGGAGATCTTATCCTATTCCTGGGAGGTAAGGTTCGGTTTTTTCTTTTTAAGTGGTCGGTTGCTTGTTGTAGTAACGAGGCTACAGCACGACTTTATATCTTCAATCGTAACTCTTAATATTAGTCAGTATATAGTTTTGGGCTACTCTATAGAGGCGAAATATTTTGAACAAAAAAATCTTCCGTGGAGCCATTCTCGAAAGCATCCTGCTTAACCTCATAAACGAAACATCCGAACGAGGCCTGTACGGCTACGCCATCTTGAAGGCAGTGCATAAAAAATTTGGAATACACTTGGGCGCATCAACTATATACCCTGAACTTAAGCGTTTGGAGAAACATGGACTCATAGGTTCAAGCTGGGAGTTCGTTCTGGGAAAAGCCCGCAAGCAATACCGAATTACGATGAAAGGGCAGAGTTTGCTGATGGCCTATTTTGTAGAGTTAAAAACTGTTATTCCAGTTTTCGTTACCTGCAAAACGGAAGATTTTAGTTGCAATAAATGACTATGATTGTCTGATTTCTAAATTTTGAAGATTCACAGAAACATACTGCATAGAAACGGTTATTCGTTTTCGGCTAAGGCTGCTTCTTATTCCTCTGTTTATTCGAGTGTTTCCTTTTCCTTTGCTGGCATGGCCAAAACGAGTTATCTTCCAGCTTTTCATGTCTCCTCTAATAATTTGTGGGTTGTGTCAGCACGAAGAAAACAATTTCTGGTTCTGCTGGTACTTGTGCCCGGCAATTTGTTCGATGAGCCGGGGGTCATCAATGATAATAAACTCCCACGGTTGCGAATTTATCGGCGAAGCCGCCATAGAACCGGCCCTGATGATCCGTTGCAGTGCTTCCTCCGAAGCAGGTTTAGTAAAGCCCCTAATGGTCCTCCTTCTGGCAATCGCTTCATACAACTCCATGGATTTCCTCCTTCTTATACAATAGTTTTTGGGACATGCTTGGAAAGTGTCTCACAATTACATGGCAGGCGCCATTGACGATTCAAATATCCCCTCCCCATTCTGTTCCTGAATGTGGTCGCCTGCCAGGCTGTCCAGCCACTTCACACCTTCAAAGAAAACGTCGTCATAGCGGGGAGGCTTCGACAACTTTATTTGTTGCCTCATTAATTTCTTTTCCGCCAGCTTGGCCTGAATTTGCTCTTTAAGGGCCTTCATACCAGCCTTCCTTTTTCTGATGTTTTGTGATGGAAAGACTTTGCTTTTGTAGAAAAAAATCGTTCTGAGGTTTCGGAGATTTCAGGGCAAAATGTCAAAGTAAGAACAATGTTTGGGACGTATTGCTCGAAAATCACGTTGATCTACCGTTAAAATACGCTGAATGTTTAAACGCTCTGCAAGGGCAGCTATGGAAGCATCCACGAGATCCAATTCCATATCGGCATATTGAGTCAATAGGTCGTGGATGCGCGGAAAATCAGTTTTCAGTATAGAAACCAATTCGAGAGGGCTTCCTTTTGTTGCTGAACAAGAGACGCATGGTCGCATGTCCCAGGCGGGCATGGAGCAGATAGCCTGTTTCCACCATTACCGGAATGGGTAGGAGAATTTTATCACTTAGGGTCTCTAATACTTGAATAACCCGAGTATGATGGATATCTCCCCTATCAAGGGTAGCATACAAAAACCCGCTATCAATGATTGCTGTCTTTTTCATGCCTACTCACCACGAATTCTTGGGCTATTTCATGAACATGCTCTGAGGGTGGTATTTCCCCCACTGTTGAATTTACCAGCCATCGATAACAGAAAAATTGCTTCCGATGATGTTTTCGATTTAGTCTGCTTCTTCTTTTTTATAATGGGTTTGACAACCACCTCAAGATCGTACTTCTGAAAATCCTTCCGGCAAGTCCACAAACTGGCTCATTTTCTTTCCCGGTACGACGGTTGAGTAACTTTTCATAATGTCACCTCCTTGGCCCTAATAGCACCAAAACATCCAGATTTCCCTATTTTTATCTTCGCTAAACATTTCTTTAGAATCTGTTTTCCCTCCACGGGTCCGAAAAACGAGGATTCCCGAAACCTTCCAGAAAAGGGAGTCAACCCCTTTTTGGAATTTTCATGCCCGAATTTCCGTTTCCTTCACCTAGCTCACCCCTTCCGCCAAATCTGCCAAATAAACGTACTTGATCAGATGGATAGGCCCCACTTCCCGATTCCCAAAATCTTCCTCCCCCGCTGCTGCGAGAATATATTTTAATAACAGATCAACTTTGTTGATATCCATTTTTTGATGTTCTTGCCTTCTAAGGGTTCTTCTTTGGGTCTTGTCTATTATCAAATACGGAATGAATGACGATTTCATTATTTTCAATTGAATAAAATATCGAGAAAGGGAATCTTCTGATTGGACAACCGCGAAAACATGAATATCGTATTTGGTACATTTCCGGAAAGAAAATGATGTTTTGCAAGGCCGATTCAACGCAATCGAGAAACTCAAAACCCAGACCTTTCCTTTGTCTTTCGTACCAGGCAAAGGCCAACTCAACATCATCTTTTGATCTGTCGGTATAACGAAGCCTCATTTATATTTATTCCTTAAATCTTCGTGAACCGATTGCCATTCGTGAAGGGTCTGCTTTCCTTCTTTATATTCCTTATACCTTTTATCAAGTTCTCGTTTTTGCCATTCAGGCATCGGAAGCTCTGAATTACTTTGGGCAATAGAATCCCATACATCTTCTATTAATAACAACTTTTCAGAAAGATTTAATTTGCCAATTTCTTGTTTAATTTCATCCGGTCTCATGTTCATCCCTCCCTTTGTCTTAATAACAGAGAAATCCTCTCCAGCCCCCTGCCGGATCTCTGGATCAAGTATGGCGTGTGGGGAATCCGGAAAATTCGGATGCAGGGCCATCAGTCCAATTCCTCGATCATCAATTTGATAGTAGCGGATAACGGGCCAACTTCATGGGTACATATCCAAAATACTTGTTCGGCATCAATATCAAAGTAATGATGGGCGATGATGTCTCTGAAACCGATCGGGCCTGTCCAATCTATCCCGGGATATCGGGCCAGGAGGGTACCGTTGGTAATTTTATCGATTTGCTTCAAGGCTTCACCGACAGCGATAAAAAGCATGCAAATACTATCCATCTTATCCATCCCGGCCGGCGAATTGGTGAAATCGTCGGCACTCCCAATTTCTCCGGCCCTGTTTTTTATTCTCTCAAGGGCCTCGTCAATTTGTTTCAGGATGGTCAGAACAAGGCTTTTATCAAACATAACGGCCCTCTTTGTCTATGCGGTCTTTTAAAAAAGAGTTCATCTTTTCCCGGATGCGAACGATATCGACATGTTTTTGAATCATTCCTTCGATATCTTCTTTGATATGTACCAGCGTAAAAGGATTGGGAGTTTTGGTCTTGACGCAGATATCCACATCACTGTCTTCTCTGGCCTCATCCCGCGCAATCGATCCAAAAACCCCAATCTCCAGAATACCGTATTTTTCTGCGTTATCCTGTTTGAATTTGCGCAAAACATCGAGGATGTCATCTCTTTTCATCATTTCTTCCCTCCAATGGTAACCTCAACGATCTTCGTCGTATCATTGCCGAAAATGTCCACCACCCTTGACGGCCAGCTTGCGCTGCCCGGGCCGGCACTCGGGGAAGATGCTCTTAAGTTCCAGGGAGCGCTGCTTCTTGATGCTGAAGGATTGCCATTCCTTCTCAAAAATGTAATTCCCGGCCCAGACTTCTTCCCACTCCACACTCCTTTCGCTGACAAATGGGGGCTTGACCAAGTGAATAGGCCCCACTTCCCGATTCCCGTAATCTTCCTGCCCCGCTGCTGCGAGGATATATTTTAATAACAGATCAACTTTATTAATATCCATTTTTCTAATGCCTTCTGACTAAAAATCCTTATTGGTGGGGGTAAAAAGATCGGGTTAAGAACCTTTTTATCCCTCGTGTTTCAAGAATTAAAATGAAGTTAAATCCCTTCGGCTGGTCCGACCTCCTCATGACTGAGAACGTTCTCCTGCCAAGAGACCCTCGAATGACATCTTTTATCTTCCGCCGCTCATAATTCACTTGCTTTCTCCGTGCCTAAGATCAAGGCTTCGATTTCGGCATTGATTTTGCGGGCGAGGCTGTCGGCGGTTTCTCGCTCACGGGCGATTTCTGCGCGCTCCGCCGTCATCCTGATCAACGATTTGTCTTTGTACAGCTAGTGGCGGAACAGGGATGGGAAAATTGGAAATATCCTCTGCCCCTATTTTCCACATTCCAACTGCCGTTCGAGCGTTAGATTTAAAAAACGACCGTCCCAATGGTGTTTGCACCACCTCTCTCACATATTCAGGTAAGAGAGAATCCTTAACTTGAACACGAATCATGATGTCCGGAAAGACTATATCTGGTGCATCTTCGGTGGCCAGAGCACATTTGGCTACATGGTCATAACTTCCAACACTTCGACAGATGAAAAGGTCGCCTTTGCTAATTGAATAACGTATAGCGATTCTGTCGGAGATTTTAACAAACTTGCTTGCAGTCAAATCGAGACCAGCGGGATTGAGCGCATTTAGCTTTAACATTTTATGCAGAGTCGGCCCCGCTACAGGTTTAATGCAATACCCATTCATCGTTTTAATCAGGTGGTTTCTCAAAGTCTCAATTGGGAACTTCGATTTTGCGAAGCCCAGCAAACCTTGAGTGGCCCGGCTCAAATAGTTGAAGCTCCATCGTTCCAAATCTTTCCACCACATACCGAGGGCTTTCTCTATCGCCTTTTCTGCAAGTGGGGCGGTGTCCCAAGCCCCTGATAGACAATTAGAGGTAACTTTCGCCTCCAGCCTAACCACCCGTTCACGGATGGCGGCATATTTCACCTTGTGCTCTGCGCCACGCACGACGATGGCCCGTTGCTCGGTCAGGGAGGGAACTGGAATTTCAATGTTCAGAAAATCTTCAAGATTAGTACGCGCCTTTGCCATACGAGACGGAGCCTGCAGCTCCGAGCAGGGCCTAACGCATGGCCAGATTGAAGCAATCGGCCTTCAGGATCAAGATAAGATATTCAGACAGTAGCATTGTGGCTTGTCAGAGCAACAACGACGTAGGCGGGGCTAATGTAATTACCTCCCAGCTCTGTTGGTACTACGCCTATTGAACCAACATTTACACGGTAAGGATTGTAGGCAAAATCACCAGCATCAACTTTTTGGTATGGTTGATCTATTTTCTCCCGAGCGAATCATAGGCGTAAAAAATTCCACCAGTGTTATTGACCCCCAAAATGCGAAATGTTGTTTCCGGATAGTCAAAAGGCTTTATTCGCGTTCACTGTGTTCATGAATAAGGAACCAAGCAGGACGACAGGATAAGCGCTGTGGACTCGATGCCTGAGAAAAACTTTACGATCCCCAGCGTTCAAGATCCTTCCACCAAACTGCAAAAGCGCGATATGCAACTGCGTTCGTCGCTATCACCCTGTTGCCTCTGTCAGAAAGAAGGGCTTGGGATTGCGCCGAAACGCCTGATAAAGTTCCAGGCACGTTTTCGTGAGACCCGGTGGTTGGTTGTCATTAGGGACCAGTTCATTTTGGTCCTGTTCGCCCGTGGCCGTAATACCGACCTTCTCCGCTTCATAGAGAAAGATGGGATAGGGAAATCTCTCTTTTAGCAAGGCGCGAGTTTCTTTTGCGATGATCTCGGACATCCGCTTCTCATAGTCGGCCAATTCCTTTTGAAGTGTCTTTCGTTTTTTGGTATCCCGTACCTCCTTAGCTGCTTCTATTGCCGACTCAAGCCGCGCGGTCTCCGTAGCAATGGCATTGGCATGCTTCGTCTTTACCTCAAAGTTGGCTTCGGCCTGCTTGGCGTCGAAGTTGGCCTGCTCCTTCTCGGTGAACTTTTGCAGGAAGAGAAGGGACGCCTTCACCCTTGCACCGGACGAAAAGAAGGTTTCTTGCGGCAGACTGACCACGGCCCGAATGAAGGCGCGGTTCTCGCAGAACTCGCGCACATAGGCGAGCGAGGGATTATTGAAGATGCCTTCGGGCAGCACGATGCCCAGCCGTCCGCCGGGCCGCAACAGAGCGAGACAGCGTTCGATGAAAAGGATTTCGGTCTTGATCTTGCCCGACTTTGCCCGCTGTTCGTTCCCTTTGGTGCCGTTCCCTTTCGGAAGTTCGAAGAGGCTGGCGATGGGATTGCCCGTTGCGGCCTGGACGCGAGCCAGGGCCTCCGTGTATAGGTGCGCCGTACTCTTCGATGTAGCGTTTCTCGGCCTCGTCGCTCACCTTCGCATCAGATTCATGCACTTGTCCGACGGCTCGACATTCGCGCCGAAGGGCGGATTGGTGAGAATGATGTCGAAGCGGCCTTCGAAGATGCCGTTGACGTTGAGAAAACCGTCGTGATGATGCACGCCGCCATGGCCGTCGCCGTGCATGATCATGTTCATCTTGCTGGTGCGGGCCATGCGGTCGTTGGCGTCGGTGCCGTAGATGCAACGATTGGCCAGAGTCCAGAGCCGCGAGTCGGGTCTGTCGTGGTCAAGGGTTGCCTGGATCTCGTCGAACTTGGTCCCGAAGCATGGTGGCCTTCTTGTCCGGCGAAAGCTTCTTGTCGGTCTCGACTCTTGGCCTTGTACTCCTGGTACTGGCGGTCTGCGTCGGCCAGAATCTGCTGGCGCACGATCTCGAAGAAGCGGATCAGGAAGCCGCCGGAACCGCTGGCCGGGTCGCAGATGATCGTCCCCTTCCTTGGGGTCCACCATGCGCACCATGAACTCGACGATGGGGCGCGGGGTGAAGAACTGGCCGATCTCGCCGCGGAAGGTCTTGCCCAGGAATCGTTCGAAGGCGATGCCCTTGATGTCCTCGCTGGTGTCGGAGAGGTTGTAGCTTCTCCAGCAGACGGACGATCTCGAGCCGGTGGCGGGTTTGAGGTTCAGATTTCCTCGTCATGGTTCGAAGATGCGGTCATCCGGTAGTGCTCCTTGGTCTGCTGGAACAGAGTCCTTCCAACGGATGTGCTCGCCGAGTTGTTCCTCGAGGAACTCGACGCTGAACAGGTTCTGTCGCTTCCTTGCTTGGCCTTGAGTTCGCGCTCGACGCAGACTTTGACGAAGAGAATCTTGGCGATTTCGTCAAATGCGGCGACGGGATCGCGTTTCTCCCGATTGCGGATGACGTTGTGGCACTGGTGGAGCAGGTCCGCGAACTCGTCTTCCTTGAAAACCTTCAGGCGTTCGATCAGTTCCTTGATCTCCTTGTCGGAGGCATCGGCGTGGGGAATGCCTTCGATCTCCTCCACGTGCTTCGGCATCTTGTCGTGGAGAACACGCCAGTAGCGCGTTTCGCGGTGATTGTGGGTGACGAAGAAGGGGGCGTTAGTCAGTCGGGCGTAGTTCTCGCCCTGGGCGTAGACTGCGCGGTCGATGGCCACGTTGTCGGCCTTGCATTCCACGACGATCAGCGGGGATTTTTGAGCGGCTTTGTCCTGCGGAGTGCGCCAGATGACGAAGTCGGCGCGAGCCTGGGCCGATCCCCTGCCCGTGACTTCCATCTCCTCGGCCATCTGATCATGGGTAAATCCGTATTCCTCCACGAGCACCTTCAGATACTGCTGCCGGACCATCTCTTCCGGCGTCAGCGGCACCCATTTCTGGCGGAGAGGGCTGAATATCTCGTTGCCCCGGATCTGGAGTTGGTCCGGTTTGGCATAGGGCTGCGGTTCCAGTTTCTTCTTGGCCATACGGTCTCCTTCTACTCGTTTTCAAGTTCCTTAAGTCGACCGGAGTCGGAGTAACTGTAATAGTCGGTCTCGCCGACAATCACGTGATCGAGCAGGACCAATTGAACCAGTTTGCACGCCTTCAAGAGATCGCGCGTTGTTTCGTCGTCGCCAGCCGATGGTTCAGGATTGCCGGACGGGTGGTTGTGGACCAGAACCACGGCGGCGGCAGAGAGGCGGAGCGCTTCCTCAATGATGCGGCGGACATAGACAGTGGCCTGGGTCGGCGTACCCTCGGTGATGTCTTTTTCGCCAAGGCGCTGGTTCTGGCCGTTCAGGAAGACGGCGATGACTATCTCCTGGCGTTTGCCGGTAAGAGTGGCCGGAAGTGGTCGGCGATGGCCTGGGAGGACTCGAATGAGGAGGCTGTCAGCTTCCCGGCGCACACCTTTTTGCCGAGTTCAAAAGCGGCTTTGATCTGGGCGACTTTCGCGGGGCCGAGCCCCGGCACTTTTAGCAGATCCTGGACGTGAGCGCGATCGAGTCCGCGGAGACCATGAAAGTCCTTCAGAAGCGTACGGGCGAAGTCGGAGGCATTCTGTCCCGGCATGCCCTCCTTGAACGTGCCTTGGCCTACCCGCAGGATGATGGCAAGCAACTCTGCCTCGGTGAGTTTGTCGGCCCCCTCAGCCAGCAGCCGTTCCCGCGGTCGTTCCTTCTTTCGGCCAGTTCTTGATGCGGTCAGATTTCATGCTTTCCTATCGTGACAACGCCGTTTGTTCAGGTTTGTTCTTTCCATTGTCGGGTA
>CAVRZF010000012.1:0-21401 GCA_963725715.1 Candidatus Bathyarchaeota archaeon | reverse complement strand
AAATCAGGCATTTATTTGAAGAGCAATACTTCCAAAGTCGCAAGAGCGAGTTTCTTTTGCAAAAACCCACTTCTAAAACAAGGGTGTCAATTGTTAGGTAGGGTTTTGATTGCTAAAGTTTATCATCATCCATCTGTCATCGTGTTTTTCGATTTGAGCAGAGATTGTTTGTCCTGGTTGTGTTGATATAAGCTCGTTCCATTGTTGTGCGGAGAGGTCTTTTGGTGTTGCTTCAATCCATGGGTAAACTGTGCTATTCAGGCGTAGAATTATGTGGGTTGTTCCATCTTGCACGTATTCATAGGTATTCATGACGTTGGCAGAAACTCTGATGCCCGTAGTTACGTTGGCTCCAAACAATTTAGAATATTCAAGTCTTGTCTGTTGCACCAATTGTTCGCTGGTTATTCCTTCTTGATTTATGGTTGAAGCAATCTTATTGGTATCCTGAGCATCAACTATTCCGAAGCCCGCTAGGTAAATGGTTTCATCGCTTTCGCCACTTTCCTCATTCCAATAGATAGGAACGTACCAAGCAAGTCGATTGTTACCCGGAGTAACTTCAATAACATAAAGCAAGGGCATTACTGCATAATAATTTCCGGTTGCAGGTTTTGGCAGTCTTCCTTCAACTAGGTCTTCTGCTGTCATGCCGGAAATATAGTTTGATTGTTTAAGATCGTAATAGATGACTCCTTCGCGGGTGGTCTTGAACACTCCAGACAGCGTTCGTTGGTTTTCAGCGGGGTTAACGCATACCAAAGCAACGACATTCTTTGTTTCTGGATCTATTACGTAGCGGGTGTCTTCAGTCATTTGAAAACGATCTTGACTTGGTGGTATTATCCATAGAAATCCCCCTGCAAAATAGTCAAAGCCATTGCCACGCCGGAAGCCCCCGTACTCGTTTATCATGTTCTCAAGCCAACCCTCATCGTAGACCTGAGTTATCCATGCTGGTATTTCACTCATACTTTTGGGTTCATGTTCTAGTTTACCTTTGGAATCATAGGCCAGCGGCGTTTCATATCTTCTCACAAAGTCAAAGCCTAAATTGTAACTGGTAACAACATAGATCGAGTTGTTAGTGTCAAGATTCCAAGTCGGGTATGCCACACCGTAAGTCTTTGATATATCGTCTATATAGTTGCGGAAAGGAATGTTTCGATCCAACCATAATCCTTCCCCTACGTTAAATTGGGTATGCGCTATTTTTGGTGGGGCAGCGGGTTCATTTGCGTCCACAAAAACGAATCCTTTGATGTAGTTTTCCGAAATGATGTTCGTAGAGCCTATCGTAGCTACCCACACAAGTTTTCCTTCGGGAGACTTCGTGACGTGGCAGTCTAGAACTTGTGTGTTACTGCCAAACTCGGACATGTGGCGCCTAGCAATCGAAACCGCTAGTTCCTGAGTTACCAAACGCACCATGTTGTCAGGGATTGTGGTGCTAAAAGGTAAGCCTGAGCCTTGTTGAATAAAACTGCTGAAGTAATTGACGTTCGTTACTCGTTGAGCCTCGCCGAATACTGTTATTCCAAGAATTGAAACCAAAAAAATGGCAACCAAAACAATTCCTAGAAGGTTTCTTCTTTGTTTGAGCTTAAACTGAAACTGGGGAAATTGACCTGATCGGTAACCACTGTCGAATTGTTTGACTCTAAATAGTTTCATCGAGACAAAATACTCAAAGAACGCCGCTGCGAATCTTGAAAAAATCAGAAAATACACAAACGTGCTAAGAGGGGTTTGTGCGAGAACATTGATTCCAAAAAGAATTAGCCCTACTGCTAATGAAGCTATTCGGAGAATCGACAGTGGCCTAAATTTTGCAGGCGGTATTGGAATATACCAGATAATGGTCCAAATGGCTGAGAACAATAGTAGGTTCAAGTCTTCCCCTCTGATACAATATGGAACTTTTTGTATTTAAAATCAACTAAGGATTGCACAAGTGTATGCTTTAAAGAGTTATATTTGCAAAGGTGATATAATTTGATGGGGAGACAAGCTTGGCTAGTTCAGATTTCATAGTATCGTTGGGTTTGTGGTTTTTTCGGGCTTTTGTTTCAAGTCTGATTTGTTTGCTAATTGGGTACGTGGGGATTAGATGCATCAGCCTTTTGACGACGAAAATTAAAGAATTCGAAAGCCTCAAAGGTAATTCCTTGGCGACTAGTCTTTTTGTGGGTGGCTTTTTTGTTTATGCTGGTTTAGTTGTCTATGGCTCGATGGTTAATCCTTTCTTCCTTTCTCAGTCAGTTACGGTAGGTGCATATTTCAACTTGCAGAGGCTCCTGGTTGTTGGGATTAGTTTCTTTGTAAGTCTATTCTTCGGGGGTTTGTTCTATGTTGTTTTTGCCAAACTTCGACCCTTCGGTGTTGACTTAGATGATATTAACAAGCATCCCTTGGCTGTTGGGATCTTTTTGTTTTGTTATGAGGTGTTCTTGGGGCTAATAATGTTGGCAAGCTTAACTCTTCCCATAGGATAACCGGGGATAGCAAGTGTCTTGTAAGCTACGGCTCCTTCTGTTCTCGTTTCTCTTTCTCTCTATTTTAGCTCTAGGTCAAACTGTTAGGGGATCTCCAGCCTCCAGCTTTCATTTGCAAGATGGCGATTGGTATGACAACTTTGGAATAGACAGAAACTACTACGGTGGTCCTGATGGTTATTTGCCCAGCCTTGCATCTGAAACTCTCAACGAAAACAGAGAGCTTGCATTTAGCATAGGTGAATCGTTTCTAGTAGACTATCCAAATAGCAATGAGAGGGCCGTTGCGATTTTGAAGTATGTTCAGCAGTGGACGGAATATGGCTATGACAGTGATAACGTCGTCAGAGATGGGGTTGCTCAGGAAGAGTGGGCATGGAATGCGGATGAAATGGCGCACAACTTCAACCCAACTACCGGCGTCACAGCCGTTGGAGACTGCGAGGACATGGCTTTCCTATGTGGCACAATCTATGTCGGTGCGGGTTTAGAAGCTGCCATCGTGGATGCTACTGACCATGTTGCCTTGTTGATTTGGCTTCCTGACTTCTCGAACGCAGATAACTATTGGGATCTTCCTAATGACAATAGAGGTGCTGGCTGGATTTGGGTGGAGGCTACAGGTAGTTCTAACCCTCTGGGTTGGACCCCGCCTGACTTTGAAGATGGCGACTGGACTGCGTACTCGATAGGTTCGTTGGAGTTTGTTGCTGAACCCATCCCGACTCAGGATGCTTCGCCATCAATTGATATAAATCTTCTTGTGATTATCGGTGTTGTTGTGATTTCAGTCATAGGTGCTTTTTTGAGGGCGCGCAGAAGATAGTCGGTTTCTCCGTGTTTCGGCGTTATCGCCAACCATAAATAACAATCGCTAATTAACTCATTCACAAATACCCAACGCTAAGACGGTGACAAAGAAATGTCAGCAAATAATCGAGAACAAACCATCAAAGAGGTCATGAAGTGGATTGTTCAATCGGGCTTCCATTTCGAATCAATTCCAAACACAAAGTTCGACTTTACAATAATCTTCAGTGAGACAGAAACCTTACCCGAACTGCAAATAATACACCAAAAACCTGAGAACGCTTTTCTTTTGATTGTTGGTCAAGTAAAAATTCCAAAGACGGATCGGGACAACCTGAAGAATCGAAGCAAACACCAGTTTGATCAATTCATATGGGAGATAAAACTAAACCTATTACGTATTGGAGTAGATTTTACTGTGCTGGGACCTGACGAGACCGATCCAGATGCATGGGAAGTCCAAGCGCGTTTGTTTTTCAATGAAGCGAACACAAGTAGTTTCCATTATGCTTGTTCAAGAGTAAAACGTGCTTTGATAAGTATAATCTGGTCGTACAAACGCGAACTAGGTTCCTTGGAATAGACGCATGCGTTCCTCCTATAGTTCCTAACGGGTCCCAAGTAACTCTACAAGTCCCGACAAAATTATCTTCCATTTTTCGGAACGTTCTTTAAGAGTAGAAAGACCTTTAGCTATTTTGGGCCATTCTTCTATGAAAATACGGTTTTCATCGTAGAAACTTAAACGTCTTTTCTCCTGAACTTCCTCTATAGGCTCAGGTATTAAAACGTGATACTTAGGGACCAAGTAAGTAAGTGGCATCTGCTTGTTTTTTTCCGTTCTGTGAGTCCAGCTATCATGATATTTGAAGAGTTCAGGCGGCGAAAGAGTGTATCTAGCAATCTCCGAGCTAAGCCTATAGACTATATTTAGATTGACTTCGGCTTTGTCTGGGTTTGATGGTGGACTAATCAGAGCCAAAAAATAAATTGCAGCAGGATAACCAGCAAGTTTTGGATAGAGAAAATTAGTCATAATCGACGAGAGAAAGCCTTCTCTGGTAGCTTTATTGAAAGTTTCCGTTCGAACATACTTCTTCAAGTTTTCCTTGTCACCCGTAATAGAACTGTCAGGTTGAAGGGTGGGCAGCATTATCTCTACTATGTCAGCAAAAACATAGATGCAACTTGAGTAGTCTTTATGCCAAATTCCCCAAGAATGATTGAACCACGATTCAATACCATGGTTTTTAACAGTGATAAGGGCATCAGCTACTTCCAGATATTCTTCCACTACTTTCTCTGATAACGTCAACGACTTGATTGATTCCAAAAATTGTTTATCATCAGCTATTAAGGCTGCTTCATTTTCAATCGAGCTGTCACTAACCCATTTATCTTGAATATAGTGAAGTGCGTTTCCAAGCTCGCCATAAGAATACTCGTCATTTTCCAGACATAAGATCCGAGCTGTTTCTATCTTACTTAATATCTTCTTGTTTTTTCCAGTGGCATGTGGGAAATCTGCATGCGAATCTGGACCTAATGAGCCAGACACAAATATCCGTGTATTTTCCTCAGAAAAGCATAGTTCGTAAGCTATCCTTTCTGCGATGGCCTTGTGAACGTTTCGACGCATTTTTCAGGCTCCTTCAGTCTTCTTTAGAGAGGACCAGTTAATATTTTGGAAACACACAAACTTACTTGTTATCAGTTTTGCTTGGAAGAGCGGGAAGAACATTTATCCACTCCGACAGAGCATTGAACAATTCAGCAAAAGTGTCATCTTCGCTCACCAAGAGGTAGGTGTATTGTGCAAGTGCCTCATCGTCCAGTTCCTCAGTTAACTTTGGCAGACCAAAATTGTATTCATCGATCTTTTTTGGGCCTTCATCAAACACTGGATTGGACAAAAACGGTTCAATCTCTTTTCTCTTCTGCTCAATCTGCAAATAAATGTCTTTGCGCATATCGGACATCATGGCCCTCATCTTATCGTTAATTTCGGGCAGTTTTTGCTTAACCTTTTGGCGAGCTTCTTCGCCTTCTTTTTCGCCACCCAACGCTTCAACCATTCCCGAAGCTACAGCACCAGATGTATTCATAATTATCTCAGTAAACCCACCCATCAATGTGCCCATCAATATTATACTCGTGTTTACAACGGCATTCATGATTCTTTTTTCCCGAAATGTCTTTGCTTCTCTTTGACCAAATTTATCATCATTTTCAGTAAGTCTTTTTGTTGACATATTCCCCACAATATCAGATATCAGTCCTTTCAGATAATAACTCTAACTGTATACTCGTTAAGCAGGGAAGGACCACGCTTATACTCATTAAGGCAGAGATTGGGGTTGAACCCAATCGAAAAATTCGAGAGCATCAGTGTGCACGCATTTCTTTTACCTCATAGCAAGTTGGAGGTGATTTTGTAAAATATTGATAAGTGCTCAAACTACGACATAACAATGCTTCTACGTTTTCCACAATGTAGAGATTTCTAAATTTCCTCAAAACATTAGCTAAATCGAAAAACAAGAAGAAAAGAGGTTAGTTGTTGTCATCAAAATTTCAAATTGTTTTAGTCATTTTTTAAAGATGTATCTGTAAGGTGTCACTATTAGGTCGCCGATGATATATGGTATGAACATCGCGGCGAGTCCAATTGCGTACGTCGATAAAGGTCCAGCAGCCATTGCTGGGATGAGTATCGCTATGAACCAGATTATCTTGACAATAGCTTGCAGAAACAGCAAAGGTGAGAACTTTAGCGGTGACCGTAACCCTGCGATTGAGAATATTGCTATTCCAAGCATGTAGCTTGAAGCATAGCCTGAAAAGAGCGGTTCTTGTGCTGGGGACGAGAAGAGGGTTGCTGCCGTGTTCGGGGCAACTATTAGAAGCAATGCAAGTCCACCAGTTAAGAAAATATTTACGGCAAACATGACGCGAAGCCAATTCGGGTGAAAATTAACCTTTTCGGGTTCCATTAAATGATTCACCTCCTCCACTTCATATTTCAAGCAAATACAATTAGTATGCCTTTATTGGAACAAACTGCATTTAACACTTTGCAGTACAGCAAACTCATAGTATTACTTGCAAAAACCCTCTGAATCTAACCCAAAATTCCGCTCGGCTACCAGAGCCTTTATTTTGGTTAATTTTTAATCAAAATAGTGTACTTAAATTATTTTTAAACAAAGCATTTCTTTGAGTAGTTTTCTTTCTAAAAGAAAGCGCAAGCGCGGAAGCGAAGCGCGTGCCAACGCCTTTTTATAATTCCTTTTGTATTTATGTGAAAATAAGGCGGGGTCGTAGTCCAGCCAGGCTAAGACGGCGGGCTCCAGAAAGCAAATCAAGGGTTTGCTGACCGAAAGGGATGACGAATCTCTGGAGCTGTCTTAGAGAAACCCGCAAAGACAGACTTTGCGTCGTCTTGGGTAAAGGTCGTCGGTTCAACTCCGGCCGGCCCCACCATGTACTTTGTATATAAACGGTCATACACGCGACCAACCTGTAAAAAATAAATAATTTTATAATTCTAACTGTGCATACTTCAAGTAAGAGGCAGAAGCGGTTGGGAAACAGTTGAGTTTGATGAACAGGAAACTAAGCTTCTGCTGAAGGGCACACCTCGAGAACAAATTTCAAGGATGACAATGAAAAAGATGAAGATGCTAAGCTTAACTGACTACTTCAACGAGTTTGCCAAGCAACCTTTCGGGGCTCTGCTAAAATAAAGAACATAGTTTGAGTTATCTAATGGCTTAGCCTGGCATTAGGAATTGCACTCGGAGGTATAAACCGCCTCAACTGTTGCAAACTGCGGATTTTTTCGTTGTCACCGATTTTTGCCTGCTGCAAGGATTTCTTGAGAATTTCGATGGATTCATCCATTGCTTTACGGTCAACCGGGTAGGGCACGCCGTCTTTGCCGCCGTAGGCAAAACTGAATTTGACTGGGTCTTGCCAACTGGGTTCTTCGCCGTAAACCAACTCCGCCACTAAAGCTAAACCGCGTACTGTGGCTGGTCCCACTCCTTTTATGCTTAATAGTTCCTCGTAGTTTTTGGGTTGAAACTCGTAGACTCTGCTAAGCGTATCCCAGTTAATGTTTCGAGGCATGTTCAGGGTGCTCAGTGTTTGCTGCCACGGGTCATCTCTTTTAGGAAGCCAATCCTGCAAAGAGGCTTGGTTGAGAGGTTTTGACGATGATTGAATTAGATTCATTAATTTGCGTGTGGGCTCCTTTGACAAATCTACACTGGCTTTTCTGGCGGCTTCGCTATCCTTTGCCACCATGTTCAAAGCTATTGGGCGCTTCAAGTTCCCAACTATAGCGTTTTGAGGTTCTACCACAAAATCCGTAACTTTCTCTGACAGCCAATGGTAACGTCTTGCGCTGCGGTCTTCTTCGCTCATACCCTGCTGGATCACCGCCCACTTCTCATCCCGTGTCACTAAAAAGGCGTGATGATATAGTTGGTACCCCGCTTGAACAGCAGTATTATCAACCTTTGCCGCCATTCTACTATCGTAAGTTAACGCGTTAACGGTTTCTTCGGAGAAGCCAAATTTTTTGCCTGCAATGGCTATGTCGCTTGGGGTTTTTCGTGAGGTTTTGCCTTTTCCTCCGCAAACGGCGATGTCGTGCTCTTCGGGTGAGATTGCGCCTTTGAGGATGCCTGTGACGACGGTTGTTACTCCACTGCTGTGCCAATCGTAGGCCAAAACACACCCAAAAGCCTGAAACCAGAACGGGTCAGAGAGGCGTTGAAGGAAAATGTCTGTGCCCTGTTCTTCAATTATGATGTTCGCTATTTCTTTGGCTAACTTTCGCATTCGCACGGTAAGCCATGAAGGTGCTTTGCCGCCGTGAAGAGGCAGATTAGCAACGCCAGTCCTCCCCCCTGAGGGGCAATATTGCGAATATCTAGACATTGATAATTCACTTAATAAGCAAAGGCAGAAGCAAAGCTCATATAAAGATTAGTAAGACCTATCTGTTAAAAATTGCAAAGCGGTTTTTAGATAGAAACATGAAAAGTGGTATAACCGACCCTAAACTCCAGAACCCCACACTCCTTAGGGTTCTTACAAGCAATCGACACTTCGGCCATCGGACAACTTTGCAGATAACCAGCCTTCCGTGGACAACGACTCTGTCGATTGTACAACTTGGCGTTTAATTTCTGAGAAATTTTACAGAAATCACTCTTTCTTTGTGCCTTCTTAAAATCATGTGAAACTACTAATGACATCTAGCACATAACAGTTCTCCGTTGCATTCCAAACAAACGTTTCACTATTCCTTGAACTTTTAAGGTAAAGCTCTTCATGTCCCATGGGCTCCAAAGAAGTTGAAAATGAAAATCCACTGGCATGTTGGTCAATTGTAAATATGACTGATTTATTGACAGCGTTCGCTGCAAGACTTGCCTCTGAAAGGGAAAAGGGAACTTTGACAGTTTGGCTGTCGACCGAGACATAGTTTTGTTGAGTTTGAACTTGTAAGGAAGCATTTACGCTTTTTAAAATAACATAAAAAATAGCAGCCCTATCGCCATAATTCTGGCAAGACAAAATAACTTGGTTAGCCTCATCGTGGTAAACCCTTGTTTGGCCACTTCCTAACCCGAAATTAACAAATGCTCGCCTGTTGACATTGTCAATTTGGAAAACTAGTAAAACTAAAACCAGAGCGATGGTGCAATAAATCAAAATGTTTCTCTTTCTGCGATATTTTCGCAAAGATGGAAAAGTTAACAATAAAACTACGCTTGCGATGGAAATTGCAATAATGCAGAAGAAATATGGAGTATCAAAATAATTACTTGGTGCAGCAGATGTGAGAAGGATAGACAGAGAATTCACATTTATCAGATAATAGTCTCTCCTGCTAATAGTATAATGTTAACAGCTTAAGAGAGCTTAATTCCTCATTCGAAGGCTGATCCATTCTTAAAAAGCAACCCCCCGTAAGGGGCTCTCTCATTTGCACTCAAGAAAACTTGCAGTAAGTTAAGGTAAAGAAAGTGATTGGGGGTCCCGCAGATTTGATAGATTACTCTATTTTCCTTGAAGTTTCCGCTATTAATGGCATATGTTTATAAGTGTTTATGCATATAGCATACTATGCGCATAGTAAAACATTGCAGGAATCAATAAAAAACAATGAGCGGCAAAGTCAGCTTATGATGGCGCAAACAATGCATAAAAAATGGCGAGTAATATGGGTCGAGTTAGCGTAGATCTACCAGATGAACTAGAAAAAAAACTAAGAATGAAAACCGTTGAACGATTTGGCGGGAAAAAAGGCGACCTATCCCGCGCGGTTGAAGACGCAATAAAGATATGGGTAACGAAAGAATAAGACACAAGAATCCTAATAACTATATTTTAGGCACCTTTCAAAGAAAGGGATTAGGGAAAGCCAGCAAGCCCTCGACACAAAACAGGATAAGTCCAAGTGAAGGGTTAAGTTGAGGTCCTCCCGGGTTTAGAGGGTCGAGTAATTAAATTTCATTGGGGATAAGACATTGACTAACAAAAATTTAGAAATTGTATTCATAAACAAGGAAGGTAAGTTTTACCCGATAGACGAAGTTGACAGCGCAGACTTAGCAGCCGGGCTACAAAGTATTTCTAAGGAAGTTGCAGCAAGACTTCGGCTTCAGAAAGAACAAAGATAGGTCACCACTGATGTCTAATAGAAGAAAAGGCATGATCCACCAACGATAAATTCTGAAAAACAAATACTGCACAATAAGAAGAATGCTGATCGAAAGATAGCCGGAAAAACTTTTGAAAATGCAGAGAAGCGAGAAGATATGATAAACAATTGGAAAGAATTACAAACCAGACGACAATCGAAACGCAAGAAGAGAGCGAAAAAGACGATGAAATAAGGTTTAAGCTTTTAATCGATGGAAAAACGGTTTCTTGGGCTAAAGACAACACTCTGTAGTCATTTAGAAGATATTCACACTGTTTGCTTGGAAAAAGAGAAAGGGTATGGCCAAAAACTACTTGCCTTTATGGAGAAAAACGCCAAAGCCCACGGTGCAACTTCGATGAGTACCTGCAATTTTGGTCCATCCACTGGGGAGGCCATTAGTTTTTTCAAGAAAATGTCTTACACAATTAATTCACCGGTGACTGTGTTAACCGGTTCAGTCAATGGAACCAAATTGTTCAAATAACCCAAGACACCTTTAGAAATAGCGCTTGAATGGGTTAATATTAGCCATTCGCCTTTAGTCTGATAGGTTGTAAGTCATGCCGAAATGTCCAAATTGTACCGCGCATACCCAAGGACCTGATAATGAATGGGACTTTGGGCGATTCCGAGTCAAATTATATAAGTGCCAAAAATGTGGAAATCAATTTAGAGAATTTTTCAAGGAAAATACGCTACAATTTGTATTGAGCGCACATAACGGTGGTTTAGGAAAAACCAGAGTAAACAAAGAAACAATGGATAGGCATAAAAGCTATCACTAAACTCTACTCAACAGCCGTCATACTTCTAAAGACTTCGAAATCTACTGTCAATTGATGAAAGAATAAAATAAAACTGCTTATAGCCCTGTCTTCAATTAATCGTTTTAGACTATAAGTAAATTGCCAGGCGGTTTTCCTGAGTAATCAAGATAGCCCAAACCCTCAAACATTCTGGAGCGTTCCCACTTCTGAGGTTCTTCAGCAACTTCAGACGACACCAAAAGGTTTGACTGGCAATGAAGCTAAAAAAGGCTCGTAAAATACGGCTCTAACCTTATCAAGCCTAAGAAACGATCAGACGCGTTAACCCTCCTGCTAACTCAATTTAAGAGTCCACTTATTCTAATCCTAATCTTTGCTGGTGCCCTATCATTTTTCCTAGGCGATTCAGTAAACGCAATCATAATCTTGACCATAATCCTTGTAAGCAGCCTTCTTGGTTTCTGGCAGGAGCGGGGAGCAGCAAACGCTGTCGAAAAGCTGCTAGCTATAGTTCAAACCAAAGCGACCGTATTTCGGGATGGAATCCAAAAGGAAATATCTGTTGAAGAAATTGTGCCAGGCGATGTCATAATCCTAAACGCTGGGGATCTAATACCTGGAGACTCAATAATTATAGAGTCTAAGGATCTCTTCGTAAACGAAGCCTCCTTGACTGGAGAAACTTTCCCTGCTGAAAAAAATGCTGGAGTCCTGCCTCAGCCAACGTCACTTAGTCGGCGCACAAATAGTCTTTTCATGGGAACTAACGTTGTAAGTGGTAGCGCTCAAGCTGTTGTCGCAGGAACCGGTGTGCAAACGGAATTCGGTAAGGTCTCTGAACGCCTAAAGCTCCGATCCCCTGAAACAGAATTTGAGCATGGCGTCCGACATTTCGGGTATCTTCTCATGGAAGTAACATTGGTGCTGGTGCTCGTCACCTTAGCCATAAACGTGTATTTTGCCCGTCCTGTCCTGGATTCTCTTCTTTTTTCTTTAGCACTAGCAGTCGGTCTCACCCCTCAACTATTGCCCGCCATTATCAGCATTAACTTAGCTCACGGAGCCAAAATCATGGCAACCCAGAAGGTGATTGTTAAAAGGCTCGCATCCATTGAGAACTTCGGCAGCATGAACGTGCTTTGCTCAGACAAAACCGGCACATTAACCGAGGGCACCATAAAAATACAATCAGTTCTTGATTTTAACGGTAACCCAAGCCAAAAAGCGCAACTTTACGCTTATCTTAACGCTTCATATCAGACCGGATTCACAAATCCAATTGATGACGCGATTTGCGTAAACAACATTGACATCTCAGGTTATCAGAAGTTGGATGAGGTGCCATATGACTTTATTCGGAAGCGACTCAGCATCTTGGTGTCCAAAGACAATAAGAATTTGATTATCACAAAAGGTGCTCTGCAAAACATTCTTGATGTGTGCTCCTCGGTTGAAACCTCGGATGCAAAGATTGTTCCACTGGCTGGAACGAAAAAGCAAATCCAACAACGTTTCGAGGAACTGAGCAGTAAAGGTTTTCGTATTCTAGGGATTGCTTACAAAAACGTCGGATCTGACAAAGTTATCGCCAAAGACAGTGAAGTCGGAATGACTTTTTTAGGGTTTCTTGTTCTCTTTGATCCTGCCAAGCCAAAAATCGCCGCGACTATCCAAGAGTTGAAGCAGCTAGGAATTTCTCTAAAAATTGTCACTGGAGACAATCGATTGGTTGCAGCCAGCATCAGCCAGCAAGTTGGGTTTCCAACTCCAAAAATTCTTGCAGGTTCAGATCTTACTGCCTTGAGTGATGAAGCATTGCATCGGCAAGTGAATGAAGTGAATGTTTTTGCCGAAGTTGAACCAAACCAGAAGGAACGCATTATTCTAGCACTCAAGAAAGCTGGAAACGTGGTTGGCTACATTGGGGATGGAATCAACGATGCATCTGCGCTTCACGCTGCAGATGTGGGTGTTTCGGTTGAAAGCGCTGTTGATGTTGCTAAAGAATCTGCTGACATTGTCTTGCTTGAAAAAGACTTAGGCGTATTAGCAAATGGAGTCAAAGAGGGAAGAAAAACCTTTGCTAACACCTTAAAATACGTGTTCATGGCAACAAGCGCAAATTTCGGAAATATGTTTAGCATGGCAGGTGCATCCCTCTTTTTGTCATTTCTGCCTCTTTTACCTAGACAGATTTTGCTTACTAATCTTATGACAGATTTCCCGGAGACAACAATCGGTACAGACACCGTAGACAAAGAAATGGTTGAACAACCCCGGCGCTGGAACGTTAAATTTATTCGCGATTTCATGATAGTTTTCGGCATCCTAAGTTCAGTTTTTGACTACCTCGCCTTTGGGGTGCTTCTTTTTGTTCTGAAAAGTCCCATGGAGCTGTTTAGGACTGGATGGTTTGTAGAATCGGTTCTTTCTGCAAGCTTAATTGTGTTGGTTATTCGGAGCCGCAGACCGTTCTTCAAAAGTTTCCCAGGGAAGTATTTGCTGTTAACCACCGTGGTTATTGTTGGGGTAACGCTTATCTTTCCCTTCACTCCGCTTGGCGGACTTTTTGGTTTTGCCCAGCCATCTCCGTTGGTTCTTGTTTTGATGTCACTAATTGTAGCTCTTTACATAATCTCAGGCGAAATTGTGAAAAGAATGTTTTACCGACGGGTAAAATTCTGAGCTAAACCCAAAAAAAGCTAACCTTGATTCGGGGCAGTTTGTACAGCTAGATGCTACAAATGAACAAAATGAAACCATCGGACTAAGTTATAAAGGTGGAACTCAAGAAGATTATTGAATTCGTAAATCCCTTTTTGTTTGTTATAATAGAAAAAAAATGCCAACAAATTTGACCCAAATTTGAGACAAGTTGACTTCAAGATTTATCAAATTCGGGTTGTAGAGTATACCTATCTGCTTTTGGTTAACACTGCAATGAGTCCAATAAGACCGCCCAAGATAACTAGTATTCCGCCTAGTCCGCCGCCGATGATTCCAACGATTATGAGTATGATTGCCCAGACGAGAGTACTTACGCTTCTGGCACCGATGATTGCAATAATGCCGCAAATTATAGCCACGATCCCAGCATAAGCAAAAGCATAGAGACTGAAATGGAAAATTGCCAGTCCAGTGACACCAATTAGATCAATTAATCCAAAGATTACCAGCAGTATTCCTCCTATTAAGGCTAAAATGTATGCTATTCGAGAAATTGACATGTCTGCCATTACGAATTCACCTCCCTTATCTAATAAGTAAGGGATTTAGAACTGTTTGAAAGCAGCACTCCAGCCGTAAGCATAGTTTTCAGTTATTTTGACAAGAACTGAATTCTGCTATACAAACAGGACTTAATTATGCTGCAAACAAGAATTCTATAGTTACTTCTCTGCTTACGCCGAATAAAAAGGTTAGCTCTAAGTTAAATTAGAAAGCAGTTTTAGGTAACTTTTTAGGCGTCAATGACCAAATAGCTTTCTGACTAATTCTTTAAGAGTCCGACAGATTTAACTTAATTAAGAATTATGTTGTTGCAGGTAATGTTGTCTTTAAAGGTGAAGGATATTGAATGCTATCTCTGCAGTTCTGGTTGGTTTAGGTCTTTGGCTTATCATAGATGGCGTTTTAAGTATAGTAAAATATCCTAAGCAAAGTTTGCCTGAACATTTAATTAGAGTAATAAGGGCGACGGTTGGCGTTATAATAATCGTTATTGGCATAGTTCAAAACTAATAAAATGTGTGTTTACTTGGTTATTTGCTGGATCATGGGCTACATTGGTTGGTAAGCATGCTTGATTGGGATAACGTATTTATTTGACATGAAACAGACTGATAATTAGGTGTTTTAAGTGATAAGTTTTGAAAATCTTATTGGATTAAAAGTATTAACTTCAGAAGCTTTTTCTTTGGGCATTGTGAAAGGAGCATTAGTTGACTCTGAGAAATGGACTATAACATACTTGCACGTAAAAATAAACGATGAGGCAGCAACAAGACTTGGATTCAAGAAGAGATTTAGAAGTTCTACTGTATGCATACCCGTCAACATGGTTAGAGCTATTGGGGATTACGTCACAATAGGCAGATCATTAGACCAATTAAGCGACTCCCAAGAGATTACCGAGTGCAAAGAATAAGAGGCAAAAGTGGGCGGATAAGCTTCCTAAAGGGCACCCTCCCTGCAAGCAAGGTCTCACTCTTAAGCAACAAGCCAGCAAACGAGGCTAAGAAAAAGATTCTTAAAACAAGTTTTGCTTAATTCTGTTTTTTAGAGTTTTCTTTTGGCTTTGCCGATGTCCTCTTTTCCTTTAACTTTTTCAGCTTCACCTCTAATTATTTGACCAGTATTGCCAGTAACTTTGCCCGCGCCTACACGGATCTTGCCCTCTTCCTTTTTGAGTTTACCCTTAACTTCATCTTTACTCATAAAATTTCACTGCAGACCTATGTCTCCGCGATTTTATTAAACATGTGTGACTGCTAATAGGCATTAACAAGAAACAAGCCAATGCTTTCGAGAATTAAAATGAAGCTACCAAACGAGAAAAAAACTTGTGGATAGCGTGCACTATTACATATTTATCCCAAACGCGTTGCTGACCTAACCTGTCTAAACAAGCGCAATTTCTTTGTTTACAAAAAAGTTGGGAAGCAGCTACTTAACGCTGCTTATAGATCTTTATTTGTTGTTATATTCTTCGTCCCGTGAGTAGTCGGTAAAGAATTATGATGACAGCTATGACTAGCAGTACCCATATGATGGTGCCAAGGTTGAAGATGAAAAAACCTAGAAGCCACAGTAAGACAAGAATCACGGCAACTACTAAAAGAAAATCAAGTGCTCGCATTTTCAAAAACTCTACTTACCCTTAACTCGACAGTCTATTTTAAGCTGTGTGACTGTTAATAAACAGTAACAGCTACCTCAACTTTTACTTGCACTATCCACATGTAGATGTGGCCTAACAGTCACACACACTTAAACCAACCAAGAACTAGCTATAAACAGAAGCTTATAGAAACAAGCATTAAAAGGAGGAATATTTAATTATGAAAGGTAGAGAATTTATTGATAAAGATGTTTTTGCTTTAGATGAAAAAATTGGCAAGATCAAAGAAATAGAAGTAGATTTGAATGAGTGGAAAGTAACTCATCTTGAAGTTGAATTAGAAAAAGATGTAGCTGAATCTGTGCTTGGTGCAAAGAAAGGCGGAGTGCGGAACATGCTAAATGTTTCAGCTTTGGAAAAGGGAACTGGCATGTGGACGGACAATGGATTGCACTTAAAAGTTGCAAAAGATCAATTACACATGTATCTAAGACCAGTAGTTAAAACTTAGGCCTGGACATTTTTTTATCGTATTTAAGGAGTTAAAACAAATTATGTCAGAACAACATATAAGCGTCAAAGAACAGATGCAAAACATGGGAGAAAAATGGAGCGAATTCCAGAAAACCTTTGTTTCCCACTTCAAAGATATGGAAGTTGAAGTATTAGAATGGAACTTTGGTGTTGGAAAAACCGGCGAAGACACTATCTTTGAAATGAAAGCTAAGGTCGCTGTAAGACAAAAGAAGTAGTTCGACTTAACGCATTTGGAGTAAACGAACACCCCATCTCGTTTATAACAGGTCTCACTTTTTTACTGTTGTTGGCCTAGCCCTTTTTTCATTTGATTATTTAGAAATTTCAATCACTAAAATTCAGGTGTCGGGTGCATATTGATAACTAAAGATATAAAAATAAAAACAAATGACGAAATAGACAAAATAGCACAGAGAATTTTGCTGGAGCTTGAATCCGCAAGTTCCACAGATTTATCTGACGCCCGTTATGCAAAAATGATGTTGCGTTTGTCAGACGCCCATTACGCAAAAGGGATACTACAAAAAATAGGCGGTGACAAATCTGGAGCTGAAAATGAGTTAGAGAAAAGGGCAGTGATTAAGGTTCTGTTGTTTTCTACGTGGTTGCAGCGACTTTATTTTATAATAAGGTCTTTTCTCATGGGGCTCATAAGTGCTGCGGTTACATATCTCATCATATGGTATCTTGGTTCAATAAATGTCATTGGAAGCATAATAATCGGCACGTTTGTGTTTGTATTTTCCCTTGCTGTAACAAGATTATTTGATACTCAAATAACGCAAGCTACAAAAAAAATAGTTGAACTAATGACTAGTCATAGAGCCATTAGGGATTTTATCATGAAACACTTCTAACTTAAGAGAGTGACAATCAAATCATGTCAACGCCGTCTTGTAGATGTAGGTTAACAGTTACACACGTTTAATTTCGCCACTAACCATAATTAAGGTAAGTTGTTTGATAAGCTTGGAAAAGAAAGGATAAATTGTGAGCACTATATTGATCATTGTTCTTATTCGTGTGAAACTTTGGTTAGTTGGGTTCTTTGCTTCAACCGGCTATGGGATCATTGATATACATGCTGCCAGTGAGAGCTGTAATCTTGCTAATCGATGGCTTCTCACTGGAAGGAAACATTGGAATAACCACAATTCCCTTTCTTTATTGTCTTATCAAATCAAAAGAAATTAGAATAGAAAATGTACTTGAGATGAAATTAAGATGACAGCTTTAAAAAATTTCGAACCACCATTAGACTTTGTAGACAGGAGAATGGATTTGAAGTTTCAATATCCGACTTATGAAAAACACAATCCGCGTTTTAGCTCAACTCAGGTAATCGTTGCAGCTTTGAATGAAGAGGCGGGAATTGGACTTACAATCGCGGAGCTCAAAGATAATCTTGATTCGTCGCACATTCTAGTTGTTGACGGTCATAGCAGCGACAGGACTGTGGAGATCGCAAAGAATCTAGGCGTGGATATTGCTTTTCAAGACGGAGTTGGCAAAGGAGATGCTATTGTAAAAGCACTAGAACTAACAACTTCCGATGCAGATTATGTTGTACTTACAGATGCTGATTTCACTTACCCTGCTAAGCATGTTCCTGAGATGATTAAAATTCTAGAGCAGAACCCAGAAGTAGGTATGGTTTGTGGAAACCGATTTAACTCTCAACTAGACAACAAAGCGTTGATCAACCGATTCTACTTGGGAAACAAGCTCCTTGCGTTTAGTCATAATATTCTAAATGGTATAGCCCTTCACGACCCTTTAACGGGTTTACGCGTCATTCGAGCTGAAATACTAAAGAACTTGAAGTTGAAATCGAATGGCTTTGACATTGAAGTAGAACTAAATAGTATAGTTCAGAAGAAAGGCTACAAAACAGTTGAAGTGCCAATACAGTACCGTCAGAGACTTGGTGAGAAAAAACTTAAAATGAAGCACGGTGCAACGATATTCAAAAGAATAATGACTGAAATGTCATTATTCTAAATTTCAAAAAATCTACCGAATATTATTTTGTATTAATTTGTAGTCAAATGCATCCAGTATTTGTATAGATTTTCTTTAAATTCAATAATCTATTTTGAGCTTGAGGATAGAATGAGTATTTGACTGGTTGATTATGTTTACAGGAGGTTGTTTTTTTGTCTTTTTAGCAGAATAATTGCGTTTTTTGTTTGGTTTCCACAGATAATACACACATGAAATAATCTCAAACCTCCTTTATGCCGATTTGGGGTAGTTTTCCTACAGAGAGGGAAGGTTTGCTTAAGATAATATGAAGCCGATTACAAAACCGACGATGAGTCCTAAGCCTAGCGGTAGTATGCCCATGAGAAGTACCCCATATTGAATTGCTATAGGGCCATATGTGTCTGCAATGCCTTTTAAGGCGTCAAGACTTAAACCAAAAAACCCAAAGTAAGCAACCACGACCAATATGATAGCTGCTATAATGGCGATCTTTAGCATTTTGTGGACTAGGTAGCCAACGACAAGTCCGATGATAAACGGAATAATCATTAAAACTAATGGTGGAATGCCGCCGATGGTTCCAGAGGTAATAAAATTAATAACTTGGTCTATCGCACCCAAAATCAACAACTCCAAACAAGTAAGGGGTGACTACAGCGACTATTAAACGCTCGTTGTTGTAGTCACACAGTCACAATCTTAAAATAGATACTAAACTAAATTAAGTATGAAAAATTTGAAACACTCTACTCAGCTATCGTGTGTGAATAACGCGATTTTTAGGGTTCGGTGGATCTGTTTTGGAAGAGGCGTAATTATTAGATGTCAGAAAAGATTTCATTAAGAGAAATAATTGGAGCTATTCTAAGTGAAATAAAAGCCATCCTCAAAGAATACCTGAATGAAACGGAGGCTGCTGTAAAGAAACGCCTCAAAAGACTCATAATAATAAGCATAATTGGCAGTGTTTTGATGGCTCTAGGAATATCATTAATCGGAACAGCGTCCCTGTTCATACTTGTTGGTTCATTCAAGTACCTCAGCAGCTCTATGCCAGCGTGGGAAGCCTTATACATCATGGGCATAACGTCGGGCATTATAGCCGGAGTTTTCTTCTTTGCTCTTTTCATCATCATACGAAATCAATTGAGATCTCCCGAAAAACCAGATAAGCAAAATTAAATGCACGGGCGCTTTTTCGCAGCCAAGCGAATAACATAGGAGTTTGCTTTTCGCATATCTCAACATAAAATCCGCGTTCCATTTAGATGCGGGGGAAGAATGGCGCTGGAGCTACAATACCGAAGATTGCTCCAAACACTATGCTTATCACTGCGAAGATTATCACTGTGAGTATGGCAATCGCTATACCGCCGAGCCAACCTGTTTTGAAGCTTGCTTTATAGACCCATATCCAGGCTATGATCGCTAACCTTATTTCCACGAACCCAATGGCATTCAGATTTTGAATATTTCCGCGATTTCAACGTTGTAGGTGTATATTCACACCAACATGAGAATAAAAGCGATAGCTTGAATATAGTTACCATAAGAAACTGAAAGGAGATTTTGAAGTTCAAATGAACAAGGTCCACAAGTTTGTACCGATTGCAGCTGAAGAGGAAGACAAAAATCCTCAACCTTATGAGCTTTTGAAGGAACATTTACCGCTTGTAACTTGTGATTGTGGCGCCCAAATTTTGTTGTTGCCAGATTTACGTGCCATGAATCTAGCGATTAAAGCTCATGCTGCCGAGCATAGGAAGAAAGGAAAAAACGCTCAAGGAAAGGTAAACACTTCTGGAAATATTAGCCGACTGCTAAGCCAACTCACGCTAATGAAAACAAGTGAGATAAACGGTATAGAATATTTTTAACATAAATTATTTGAAGAGAAGACCAATTTAACTGTTTTATTTTAAGAGATGGAAAACCACTATTCGGCTCAGCTAATAATTGCAGCAATGAACGAAGCGCCAGGAATAGGACTTACAATAACTGAGATGAAGGATATTCTGGGTGAAATCGCAGAATCTTTAGTTGACGGCAGAAGCAGCGACCGTACTTTCGAAATAGCTGAGAACCTACAGTTGGTTATTTTTTTTTGGAAATTAATAAGAAAAACTTAGATTAAAAAAACAGCGGTAAAATTCTTAAAACACTGATATTTTACGAAAGGTACACTAATTATAAATATTATTTCTTATATTCTATTTTCAGACTAAGGTATGACTAACGACGAAAACACTGAGCTATTGCTCGGTTTGGGTTTGACTCTTAACCAAGCAAAGGTTTACTTGGCGGTAATTAAACTCGAAAAAACTACGGTAGGACAGGTAGCAAGCTTTTCTAAAGTTCGCAGGGAAGATGTATACAGAATATTGCCTTCATTAGAAAAAATGGGTCTTATTGAAAGATTGCTTGGCAAACCAGCTGAAATCCGGGCGACGCGTATTTCGGACGCTTTAAGCTTTCTTGTCGCCGAAGAAAAAGGCAAGTCTGATGAACGACTTATAGGTATGAGGGGTATAGTTCAAAAATTGTCTCTTCAAGACTGGAAGCAACAACTTGCCCCTGAAGAAAACATTTACATACTTATAGCCGAAAAGAAAGCAATCTTTTCCAAAGCCTCAGATTTGATTAGCAACTCTAGAAAAGAAATCGCGTTAATAGCAGACAAGACACGAATTATGCCAGTTTTGTTCCAATTTTCTGATCAGTATAAATTGGCGGTTAAGAAAGGAGTTGCAGTTCGACTTCTTTTTGAAGGAGAAAGCCCAGATAGTTCGCTCAAAGAAAAAGTTAAAAAACTAATTGGCGAGGAAGCATTAATTCGCGTAAAGTTCCATTGTGAACCTTTGAATCACTTTATTATGGCTGATGATAAAGAAGCATTAATTACCACATCCAAAGAGCTCGGATTAGGTGAAAGCCCTTGTTTGTGGACCAACAACAGCAATCTCATCGGGGTCCTAAGGACGAGTTTTGAGTCTGACTGGAATAGATCACAAGAATAAAATGGATTTTTCATTCTTCTTGAAAGAGAGCGTTAGGTTTAAAGGAAGCGCAAGAGTATCTTCATTAAAAAAACTAACTCGGTTTTATTAATTTCCAAAAATTCATCGGGTCATTGAGAATGAACCAAATCTCATCAAATTATGCTTTAGAAAAGAAACCGTTACATATCACAGACTTCTGGGCCGACGTGCTCGCCTACGCAGACGACGTCTCGGCGCGGATCG
>CAVRZF010000011.1:0-28997 GCA_963725715.1 Candidatus Bathyarchaeota archaeon | reverse complement strand
GTTGAACGATGATTTAACAGAAGTTAGCAGTTGCATAAGCAAAGACGACTTTATCAAAAACGCTCTACGTCAGTATGAAGGGCTACGCATTGTTCGCCAATTACCATGGGAATGCCTTATCAGCTTCATCTGCGCCACCTACAAGAGCATAGCCGCAATCGAGCAGATGCTTGGCAAGCTTTCGGTGAAGTTCGGGGAAAAAAGAAGCTTTGACGACATGGACTTTTGCACTTTTCCAAAGGTTGACAAGCTGGCGTTTGCAAGCGAGAACGCGCTTCGCGAGTGCGGCTTAGGTTATAGAGCAAAGTATGTGCAGACAACAGCCAAAAAAATCAACCAAGAAAACCTAGACCTTGAAGAGCTAAAAGTCCTACCCTATCTTGAAGCCAGAAAACGTCTCCTTGATTTTTCAGGAGTGGGTTTGAAAGTGGCTGATTGCGTTCTACTGTTTTCGCTGGAGAAGATGGAAGCGTTTCCCGTGGATGGTCTGGGTGAAACGGGTGGTTCTGAATCATTACGCATGTCAGCTGCCTGAGCCGTTAGTGAAAAGGCTGCTTAGCCATGATTCGTTGACTAATGGCGAGTACGAGAAACTTGGCGCTTTTGCCCGCGGCTACTTTGGGCGCTATGCAGGTTACGCTCAAGAGTACCTTTATCATTACGAGCGAACGCAACGTTAAAATGCCCTCAACCGGCAATTCCTACCCAAGCGAAAGGTGAAAATGATGAGTGAAGGCAAACTTGAACAACTAATTAAAGAAAAAAGAGCTTTTCTACGGCAAACTATGAAGGATTACTCCTCTGGAGGCAACGACATGCTTGATGACGTTGAAGCTGCGTTGGCAGAATCAAAGGCGGAGCTTGCCCATCGCCTGGAAGTCGCTGCTTGCCTAAAAGAAGATGAGGGCGAGAAGGCTTGGCAAAAAGAATGCAGCAGCATTTTTGATGCTTGGTTTGAGAAATGGTTCGGCGGCCCATCCCCAGCTTCTTGATGCCTTGTGGCTCGTTAAGTTATTGCTTCTTTCTTTCCGTGCCGGATTATAACTACAACGGCTGCAACAATGATAATCACTAAAACAGCTATCAATCCAATTGCCCATAGTGGGAACGGCAGGTTTTGATATTCAGCCTTAGCCGAAAACACAATTGATATGTTATGGGTGCTAAAGTGGGTCGTATGCCAAGCGTAATAGTTGTTTGCGTCTTGAGTATAGCCTTGGTTTGGTGCTTTCTCGTTGTCTATGTAGATTGCCGGTGTTGTTCCAGCGGTTACGACGCTTTTTGGTATTGTAATGTTGCATAAGCCCGTGTCTCCACTATGTCCTGTTAGAGAGAAGGAGATGGTGCTAGCGTTAGCTGACAAATCTGTTGTTAAGGTGGTGTTACTTATTTGCGAGACGGTTATGTTGCCGTTTACCGTTAAAGTAATGTTTGTGCCATCCTGTTTGACGGCTTGTACAGTCGAGTTTGTCTCTGGTGTGGGAGAAGTCTGAGGGATTGGCGAGCATGTTGGCTGAGAATCGGTCGGGTCGGCTGTCGGTTGCAGTGTTGTTATCGGCTGGGTTGGGGCTGGCGCAGAAGGATCAGAGCCAAAGGCGTAGAGGCATCCGTAAAATGAACCTATGAATAGCATGCCGTTGTCAACTGCGGGAGTTGAGGAAATTGCCCAACCATTGTCGAAGTAGCGGGGCAGGGTGAAATTCCACAGTTGTAAACCATTGGTTACGTTTAGGCCGTAGACTGCTCCGTTGCCCGCGCCGAAGTAAACTGCGCCACCCGCAATAACGGCAGTACCAACAGGGTAGTTGTAGCTATTCCAAATTGGATGTGTGGTAAAATTCCAAATTATTTCACCGTTAAGGGCATTCAAAGCGTAAAGTTGACCGTTAGCCGAACCAACGTAAACTACACCGTCGTATAATGAAGGTGATGCTCCTGAAATACACATCTGCCCAGTAATATTGAAACTCCAAATATTTGCTCCAGTCTTTGCGTTCAATGCGTAAAAGCCGTAGTCAACTGAGCCAGCGTAAACTATACCATTGGCGACGGCTGGTGAGCCGCCGAAGATCGTATCGTAATTCCAAAGAAGCTTGCCGTTGGCAGCGTTCAAAGCATACAAGTATCCATGCGCGTTTATGTAAACAATGCCTTCGTAAACAGCTGGCGCACACTGGACCTCCTCTGCCGTGCTAAAATTCCAGATTAAAGCGCCATCGGCTGCGTTTAAGGCCATACAAACTGGGCCGTTCCGATCGCTGGAACCAACATAAACTACTCCATTGTCGACAGTGGGGTCGCCGAAATTATAATCTATACAGCATTTCCAAATCAACTGGCCATTGGTTGCGTTCAGGGCGTTGAAGGAGTAGTTGCCTGCTATGTAAACGACGCCATTTACAACGGCAGGCGACGACATGCCGTCGAGTTTGCCGTAACGCCAAAGGATCGCTCCAGTTTTCTCGTCGAATGCATCAACATAGCTACCCCAGTTGCGGAAGACTCCGTCCTCTAAGCCTATGTACACGACGCCGTTTGCAACAACCGCTGAGGCAGTAATCGGTGATCCGGGGGTGGTGTAGTTCCAGAGCTGTTTTGGCCCTGAAACGGGACCACTTGTTCCTACGCCGCTGTGCAAGGGGTCTGAGCCAAGCATTGACCAGTCTGCGCTCACTAAAGGTATAAGAGTAAAAACTAAAACCGTGCCCAAGCAAACGAGACTTTTATGCTTCATTTTCCCTCAATTTACCGATTAACAGTTATGAATAAAAGAATTTTCGTCAAGATTTATTGACTATTAGAAGTCAATTTTTCTTGACTATTAATTTAGCTATCAATGCCTCACTTAACTTATCAATAGCCTGATAGCAGATGGCGGAAAAATGTTTAAATGCCCTCTGGAACAGCAATATTAAACAGAACGTGTGTGGGCCCGTAGCTCAGCTCGGTAGAGCGCCAGACTCATAATCTGTTGGTCACCAGTTCAAATCCGGTCGGGCCCACATCTATTTTCCCAAAAACGTTTTGAGGATATTCTGAAAAGCATTTTTCTAAATCACAACAGAAAATGGCGTCACCAAAATTCCCTGAAATTCAGCATGGTTATTATTTTGTTGCAGTTAGCGTTTTTGGAGTGCTTATTTTGTAGAACACCAACGCCACGCAAACTATGACAGCGATAATTACGGCCAGTGCTGTCCACAAACCCATTTGCAAATCTATCCCTGTTTTTGGTTTGTAGGTACTTGTTGGGACTGTTGGATGAGAAACCCCAGCATTTGCCGAAACATCGAAAATCGCAGTCTGCGTAAGGAAGGGCACAGTGTCTGAAGCGCCCGTGTTGTAAGATGTATCTTGAGCGTACACCGTAATGTTATGCTGGCCCTCAGTTAAAGTCGGCAGGGTTATGTTTCCTGTTAAAGTATTGTTGCCTTGCCCATCTAATGCATACCAAAGCCGAGAAGCCGAATTATCCACATAAACAACAAGCGGGATTCCTTCCGTTGAGTATAAGCCGCCGTTTGCTGGACTGTAGATCTGTATCGCTGGCGGTGTCGTATCTGTCTTTAGGGTTTCCATATTAAGGAAGGCGCCGTAACCTCGGTCGTAGGAACCATAGCTTTCTTGTTCTCCGACCATTGCATACTGCAAATCGCCATATTGAATGATTGAGTGGGTTGCGGTGTGTATTCTCTGTCGATATTCGGAGGATAATGCATCGTTGATTTGGCTCCAAAGGATGTTACCTTGTGCATCGGTGATGATCATGGTTGCATAGTCTCCAGTTAATGCGTATCCTCCATCAGTTGTTTGGGTAACTGAGTAAATTCCGGTTCCGTTGTAGTTGCAGTTGAAGACTTTGTTGCCTAACGAATCCGTTCTAATAAGCCATCCATCATGGATTCCTGAGGAGATGTTCAGTGTCCCAGCAAGAGCATATCCTCCATCTGACGTTTTAGTTAACGATTCAGGCGAAACAAAAGATGAATCCGAAGCTAAGGTTTGATTTACCAAGATTGCACCTGACAAGTCGATTTTAACTAGTCCAATCGCATCTGTATAATCAACCGCAAACACTATTGCATCATCATTTGATTTGACCACTGAAACTGCGTAGATCCCTGCGCAGGTTTGATTCCAACGAGCAGTTCCTGAGGCATCAACTTTTACGACCCAAGATTCTCCGCTTGTTTCACTGGACTGGTTTGTGTAGCCTACTAAAACGTATCCGCCGTCGCTTGTCTGAACTAAACTGTTGGCGACATCATCTTGAGGACCACCGTAAGTCACATTCCACAACGCGTTTCCTTGCAAGTCAGTTTTTACTAGCCACATGTCAAAGCCTCCTGCGCCAGAAGAGTTAGTATAACCCGCCAAGGCAAAGCCGCCATCACTGGTTTGAATTATGCATTTGGCAACGTCATCGCCTGCGCCGCCGTAAGTTTTATTCCAGTAGTACATTTGATAATAGCAACTTGTACCCCAAAGATGCTGGGCAGTTCTAACTAGCCACATGTCTGACCCTTCTGCGCCATATGATCTTGTGTATCCTGCCATTGCAAAGCCGTTGTCGGATGCTTTTACGAGGCTGTTTAATCCATCGTCTTTTTCGCCATTAAACAATAACGTGCTGGAGGAGCTCTGACCTAAACCTGCAACTGATGGCGCAAAATAAAGGCTGATTCCCAGAAAAGATATCAAGAGAACGCTAACAAGAAAAACACAGCCAAGACCTTTTGTAAAACAGAACTTTAGCATTCTACAACTCTCCTACTTAGCGAAGAGAACACTTTCTATATTTAAAACCAGCTGCTAGCAAGGGCTTTAACACCTGATGTCTATGAAGAAACTTTTGAGTCACCCTTCTTTTCGCAAAAAGAACGCCTAAAGCAGGCTTGCCCATTTTTACAATCACATTTAAACGCTTGCACAACCACTTATTTGCAGGTGATGTTTTGCGTTATCGGTGGGTCGCTATTTTAGTGGCTGTTGGGTTTTTTACTATAGCCTTTCTTATTCTATTTCATCAAGAAGTAACATTTGGAGTTTGGTTCCAACTGCGCGATTTCTTGCACCATGAAACCTTCGCCATTATCTCTGTGGCGCTGGGGATTGGCTTAATAATCGGCTCGCTGATTCCAAGAGACAAATAACTAATTGACTTCAGTTTCAAAACTAGCTCAGCAACCCTTTTGCCAAGCTCCTCGCATTCAGCAAGGTCTTCTTCACTTGGCTTACCCGTAACAGCCACGCCATAATGCTTGTCGTCCGCTCTGCCCCAAACAATCATCCCGTGAATCAGCATCGCCTGCACTATTGAAAGCAATGTGGTTTCGCCGCCGGAAGCTGTCCCGCCGCTGCTGGTGAAAGCGCCACCTACCTTGCCTGTTAACTGCCCATGAACGCTAATTGAACCATCGATTAAAGCTTTGAGTTTTGCACTCATCTCCCCAAAATAAGTCGGCGACCCCATGATTATGCCGTCAGCCGCGAGTAGGTCACTGCTTACTGTTTCCTCCGCCTTCTTAACGACCGCTTCTATTTTTCCAGCTTTCTGTGCTCCCTGCGCGACTGCTTTAGCCATGGCTTGAGTATTTCCAGTTTTTGAATCAAAAATAACTAGGATTTTAGCCAATCAGCATTCCTCATATTTCTGGTATCGCCCCAGTTTTTTTAAGGTTGCTGCTTTTTCGGAAAATATTTTATTCCTCGAACAACGATAAGACAGTAAGATGTTAAAGAACGGTAGCGCTAAAGCATGGGGTTTGTTTTTACTCACGATTCTTATACTTTCAAGCAGCACAGTGATTTTGGGGGAGGTGCTTCAGGTTTCCTCTGCAAAACCGAGCGATTTGTACTTTGGTATTTCTTACGGTGGTGTCTCGGCAGAGGGAGCTAAGCCTTTAATCGAGAAAGTGAAAGGTTACACGAACATTTTCCTCATTGCCTCATATGATATTACAGCTAACGAAACCGCGCTTAACATAATCTGCAACTATTGCGTGCAATCAAACCTTAAATTCATAGTTTACTTCCAGTTTATTTCAAGAATCTTTTATCCTTGGCATCAAACGTGGATGGATACGGCTAAGCAGCGGTTTGGCAGTAATTTTCTTGGCGTTTACTTGCAGGATGAACTTGGCGGAAAACAAATAGACGGCAACTCTACGCAAAAAACAGTGCTTAACGCAACCAGTTACGCCGACGCCGCCAATCAGTATGTTAATAGTATTGCCTCTTTTAATAGTACCATGGATGCGAAGCGGCGAGATATTCCAATTTTTATTTCTGATTATGCCCTTTACTGGTTTGATTATCAGGCGGGTTACGACACGGTTTTCGCTGAGTTAGCTTGGAACGCCAGTGTGGCTCGAGAAATTGCGCTTTGTCGAGGCGCAGCAGATATGCAAGGAAAAGACTGGGGTGCAATGGTCACTTGGAAATATGATCAGGCGCCTTACATGCCCGATAGCACTGAAATGTTCAGCGATATGGTTTCTGCTTACTTGGCGGGGGCAAAATACGTTTTCGTCTTCAATTACCCAACCTACCCAGACAACAATCCCTATGGAGTTCTCTCAGAAGAGCACTTTGCCGCTTTGCAGCAGTTCTGGCATTACGTAAACACTTACCCGCGGGAAAGCTACGGTGTCCAGACCGCGCAGGCTGCTCTTGTTTTGCCAGCGGATTACGGCTGGGCAATGAGGCGCACAACATACATCATTACCGACTCGATCTGGGGGCTATTTCCTGAAGATGCTAAAGCGTCAATAATCCTAAACAGCACAAACACGCTTGTCAACCGGTATGGTTTGAACCTTGACATAGTCTATGACGACGCCCGCTATAACGTCACGAGCAGATACGTGCAGGTCTACTACTGGAACAGCACACTAACTTGACCTACCAAGGTTTTGGTCAACAATCTCCTTGATAACATCGTTTGTCAGCATTACTTTTGCATTATAAACGTACTCTAAATACTTGAGCGCTTGCTCCTGCTCCTCCGCATTGAACGTTTCAACCCCGTCCTTTGGGATTACGATATGGTATCCGCGGAAGAAAGCGTCAGCCACCGTATGCCGCACGCACAATTGAGTATGCAAGCCGCCAATAACCACCGTCTTCACCCCATCGCCCCCGTACAAGCTTCTCAGCAAGGGGTCTAAGCCTGTTTCGTAAAAGCCGCTGTAAGTCCTCTTTTCCACAATGTAGTCTATGTTTTTGTCGGGTTCAAGCTCCACTAATACCTCGGCGCCTTCTGTGCCTTTTATTGCATGCTTTCCCCATTTCCGCACAACCTCAACATCCTGCGGGAAATGTGAGTCAACGCTGTAAATGACTGGGGTGTTGTTTTTTCTTGCCGCTACCACGAGCCTTTGCAGGAGCGGAATCACGCTTTTAGCTTTTTTAACCTGTAAGGGTCCAGTGACAAAATCATTTTGCACATCTACGAGTATGACTGCTGGTCTAATCAAAAAAAGTCCTTCTCCAAGATATAGAATATAGAAAGAAATTATTTAGGTTTACTTTACTGCGGTGTCAACATGTACATTCCGCTTGTAAGTTTCTCAGCACCTTTAGCGGTAACAAGAATTGTGTCTTCTATTCTGATTCCTCCGTACCTTGGCAAGTAAATTCCAGGTTCAGCCGTTACTACGTTGCCTGCTGCCAAAACGTCTTTGCTGCTGGGACTCAGAGTCGGCGGTTCATGAACTTCCAACCCGACGCCGTGTCCAAAGCCATGCACGAAAAACTTGCCATAACCAGCCTCTTCGATAACTTGCCTAGCCACCGCATCAACCCGTGAAGCAGCAATGTTTGGCGCCATTGCTTTGAAGGCTCTTTGCTGTGCCACCTTGACGGTTTCGTACATTTTTATTTGTTTTTCTGTTGGTTTACCAGCGATGAAGGTTCGTGTCATGTCTGAGCAGTAGAATTGGTGGGTTGCGCCTAGGTCCACAATTACGAGGTCGCCTTGGCGGATTACTCGGTTCGTGCATGAGCCGTGACAGCAGGCTCCGCTTGGGCCTGAAGCGATTATGGTGTCAAAACTTGTGCCGTCCGAGCCTTTCTTGCGCATGGCGTACTCAACTTCAGCTGCAACACGCCTCTCTGCTACCCCTGGCTTTATATTTTCAACGGCTGCTTGCATGCCAATCTCAGCCAAGTTACACGCTTCACGGATACGCTTGACTTCCTCTTCATCTTTGACTAATCTTAAGTTGCGAACGAGGTTGCCTGCTAATTCAAGTTTTTCCTCGCCGCCCACTGCCTTGGCAAGGGCACGCCAACCCTCAATTGAAAGCGAGTCCACGGCTAACTTGTTTGTGCATGTTTGTTTGGCGATTCTTTCCATCATGTTCTCGCCTCGAAGCTGAAGTTGCACATCAAAATTGTGGGTTTCTGTTTTCGCCTGTTCAAAGTTAACCTCTGAAACAAGAAGCGTACACTGGCCTGTCTGGGGGACAAGCAGAGCTGTTGCGCCCGGGAAACCTGTGAGGTAGGTTAGGTTAGCGCTGTTGAAGATTGCAAAGTAATCGTTTTTTTGTTTAAAAGTAGCTTGGAGTGCGTTTATTCTATTCAAGTGTTTCGCCAAGGGAAAAGGAAAGCGTTTGGTTGGTTTAAGTTTTCGCTTGCAATATTGCGTTATGCATCTAAAATCATGTCGATTGTAAACGTGAAATTTTAAACAAATCAGCCATTAACTTAATATATTTTCCAATTAACTTCCTACCTACCGAGGAGAAATAAGCATGTTTGCTTACGCAGGAAAAATTTTACACGTTAACCTCACAACTGGAAAAATAAAAACCGAGCCATTATCAGAACAAATGGCTAAAGATTACATCGGCGGAATAGGCTTAGGCATCCGTTTACTGTTTGACAATTCAAAACCAGGCACAGACGCCTATGACCCAGATAACCCAGTAATCTACTTAACTGGTCCACTTAGCGGCACGATGGGGCCAACAGGCGGCAACAGCTACGCCGTCGTATCCAAATCACCCGCGACTGGCGGCATCGGCAACGGCGAAGCCCATGGCTTCTTTGGACCCGACCTCAAACGAGCAGGCTACGACGCCGTCATAATCACTGGGAAAGCACCCAAGCTTTCATACCTTTGGATTGATGATGACAAAGTAGAAATCCGAGACGCCGAATACCTCAAAAACGCAACAGTCAACGAGACAGACCATAAAATCCGTGAAGAGCTTGGAGACTTTTACATCCGCGTCTCAGCCATCGGTGAAGCTGGCGAGAAACTTTGCAGGTTTGCAGCAATAATCAATGACGAGTTTCGGGCCATTGGAAGAAGCGGCATGGGTGGAGTAATGGGCAGTAAAAACCTCAAAGCTGTCGCAGTTAGAGGAACTCACGATGTCAATGTCGCTAACATGGAAGGCTTCAAAGAATTTGTCAAAATGATTCATGAACGAATGAAGGGTCCATCAACCAAAAAATACAAAACCTTGGGAACACCCGAAAACGTTCTTGTCCTCAACTCACTCTCAGCCCTAGCAACGAGGAATTGGACTAACGCGACTTTTGAAGGCGCAAACAAAGTCAGCGGCGAATACTTTAACGAGCATTATGTTAAGAAAATTGTCGGCTGCGCAACTTGCGGTATGCGTTGCGACCACATTGGCGTTGTTCCAGAAGGACCATACAAAGGCTCAACTTCACGATTGGAGTTCGAGTGTCTCTGGAGCATGGGACCCCTCTGCGGTATCGACAGACTTGATGCAGTCATTGAAGCCATGCGTATTGTAAACGAGTATGGCATGGATGGCATATCTATCGGTGTCGTCGTAGCATTCGCAATGGACCTCTACGAACACGGCATAATCACCAAGGAACAAACTGACGGAATCGATCTCAAATTCGGCAATGCAGAAGCACTAATCGCCATTATTCATAAAATTGGCAGACGCGAAGGCTGGCTTGGCAATATTCTTGCTGAAGGTGTAGCTAAAGCTGCTGAACTCATTGGTGGAGACGCATACAAGTACGCTTGCCACATCAAAGGATTAGAACTTCCAGGCTACGACTTACGCACATTGAAAACTGCAGCGTTGGGTTTCAGTGTCAGCTTCCGAGGTGCATGTCACCTAAGAAATGGAGCTTACTCGCCAGACGTTAAAGGCAAAGTGAATCGCTTCAAAATCGAGAAGGGCAGAGGCAAAATGATCACCGAAGAAAGTTACATGTACAACATCATTGACTCACTCATCGTCTGTAAATTCAGCAGAGGAACCTACTACGATGGCTGGAAAGACCTAACCAACTACTACACCCTTGCCACAGGCATTCCAATCACTCCGGAAGAAATGATTAAAGACGGAGACAGAATCGAAAACCTCGCCCGCCTATTCAACATACGCGAAGGCAAAGGTACACGAAAATATGACGATGTACCCTACAAGATAAAGCACTTTCCAGTGCCCGACGAAGGCCCAGCAAAAGGTGTTTGCGTCAACGACGAAGAAATGGCAGTGGGCTTAGACGACTATTATGCTTCACGTGGCTGGACAGCGGACGGTATCCCGACGGTTGAGAGACTTAACTCATTGGGTTTAGGCGACTTAGCGTACATCGCGGAAGGCGCAATGAAAACCGCCGCGGCAGCAAAGCCCCAAGGAGGCAACTAAAATGGTACGCCCCCAAGACAGAAAATTTGTAACAGCCGACCCAGAAAAATGCATCGGTTGCGTCGTTTGCGAGTACGCTTGCAGCATGGTTAACGAGAAAACCTTCAATCCGACAAAATCACGCATCCGAGCCATGAGGCTGGGTCCACTCGTAAACTTGGCAATCACCTGCCGACACTGCGAAGACCCCTCATGCGTATCCGCCTGCCCAAGAGACGCTTTGAGCCAGGAGGAAGGCACCGGAATCATTCGAGTTGACGAGAACGCGTGCAACGGCTGCGGATGGTGCATCAGCGCATGCCAATTCGGAGCCATGAACATGCATCCAGACAAGAAAATCGTATTCACATGCAACAGCTGCACAGACAACGAATACAAAGAACCCCAATGCGTCAAATGGTGCCCAGAAGAAGCCCTAACCGTTGTTACTGCAGAGACGTTGGCGCAGAAGTATCGGCAGAAAGCTGTAAAGAACCTGTTCCAAACAGCAGACGCAGAAGCAGCAAAACCAAAGTAGACAAACCTCCAATCCCCAGCCTTTTTTAAAAGGCGTTTTTCAACTTTTTTGCAACGTAATCAAATTGCCTTTTGGCTTATCGTTCCTTTAGTGTAGGGTACAAATTCGCGGATTTGTTCAATCGATGTTTTGCCTGCTTTTTCTCGTTGTTCTTTGGGCAGCTTTAACATTAATGATTTGAGAATTTGCTTTAGAAGATCCTTGCCTTGCATATCCCCAGGCACTAAGACAACATAGGTTTTGGTTTTTGCTCTTACAGCCTCAACTGCTCCACCAACATAACTTGTCTCTTCATTGACAATTATGCCAATCGCTGTTCTAAGCGGCATATTTCTAATCCAATTTCTCTTGCCAACAACAAAAAACGCGCCATGAGGTACAGACTCGCCCGAAGGTCCACTTTTTGCTAGTTGGTCTGGTTTAACCCAGTAAACGTCAACTGAACCCGCGTTCTCCCGCCAAGCCCTCGAAAAAGACGCCGCGTACTCGCCAGCTTCACGCAGGGTTTGGTCGGGCACTGGTTTGCCTTCAGTTTTGACAACGGTGAAGGGTGCGCCTGTGATTTCAGCGTGGAAAGCCACATCGTCGGGTTCTGTGTACTTTTTTATTAGGACTTCGTTGCTTACTGTGTCTTTGCCTGCGACCACGAGGAATCCGTCGGAGCTGTTGAACCAGCGGAACTTTTCATACCACTCCTTATTCTCCCTCTCCAACTTGCGCTTAGAGAGCGCTTCCATAATTTCCGCAGGCTTGAGGCTTTTGAGCTCTTCTGCTTCTTGGAGCTCCTTCTCCATTTTTGCCAGTTTCTTCTTCGAATCTTCCCACGCGGATATTGCGCCTTCTGATTTTTGCTTTGCTTTTTTCCCGCGATCATAATATTCTGCAGCGTTATCGAAAATGGAGCGTCTAAGGCTGAAGCTAAAATGAAAGTCATCTATACCAAGGTTCAATGCCATGTTTTTGCCGTCAAACGATTCAATGTAAGCTTCCGGTATCTTGCCCGTTTTCTTAGCGTCTAAAGCCTCAGTGATTACTGTATTCCAGTCTTTTCCTTGCTGGTTGGCTTTTAAAAGTTGGTCTTGGAAAGTTTGGAGCTCACTGTAATGAGCGTAAATGGTGTCGCCGATTAGTTTGTCTCGCTCTGCCTTAGCTTGGTCTTCGTGAAAGGATTTTTCTTGGTCAGAAACAAGTCGCCTTAACCGTTCGGCCTCTTTTTTTAGCTTGTCAACTTCAACAGCGTTAACGGCTCTTTCTGCAACAGTAACCCTTAGGTAAAACTCATCTAAAGCATGATTGAATGAGTCGTAAATTTGGGTTTTGAAGCCTTCATAACGCTTAAGTTTAAGCGGCACAACATCCAAGAAATCACCATCTTCACCCAGAACGATACATGGCTCCAAATGCATGCTTGAAATAGCTAAAAGCAAACCTTGAAGCGCCCTAAAAATTCCCTCAACCTCAAAAGGTGTCAGAGTGCTGCAATGCCTGGTTTTTTCCACACCAGCTCTGAGAAGAATTTCTTCACCATAAACCCCACCCACCCCCAGAAAACGTGATGCTGACCTAACAACCTCAGTTTCACCTGCGTTTTTGAAGGCTTCCTGCAGTTCTGCTTGGGTTACTTTGAAGGGGTTTTTACTGCTTGAAGGGGGCAGTTGAAGAACTACGTTGTGCAGGATGTCGCGGTCACGCATTTTTTTGAAGACCAAAGCCTGGATGATCACGCTTTGCTCGTTTGTTAGTATAATGTTGCCTTCGCCGAAAAGCTCCAAAACCAGCTTTAACACACCAGTTTTAGTTCCAAAGCTAACTGTTACGATTCTTTCAAACTCATGCTGGTCAATACCAGTTACCCAGGCATTTCTCAGATATTTCCTGAGTGCCATGCAGAATGCTGGCGGCTCCGATGGGTTTTCTTCAGCGTAACTTGTGGTGTGTAATCTTCGTCCTGCTTCCATTACTAATCGTATTGGCGACATGTCGGTTTTGTGGAGCTTGAAGATTAAGGTTTTTTCGTCAAGTTGGTAGATATTGTTCACTCGGCTGTCCAGGATTGTGTCCTTGAGCTCACTTATCGCCGCGGCAATGTCAAAGCTACTGAATTCTTTTTTGCGCAATACCTACACCTAAAACATTGGCATATAGTACTGGGCTATAAAATAACCTTTCACCCCAGAAAACCGCGAAATCTAAATTAAAGCCGTTTGTGAGGGCGGAAACGATTTAATACTTAGGCATGTTTTTTAAGTAAGAATAAAATATATCACAATCAAGGATTTCGATTAAATTGACACCTATAGTTCAGCTTTACTGGACAAGACTCGCTCTTGGCATAATTGCGGGAGCCTTTAGTGCGTTTGTAGCTCTTTTCTTGGGCAATATGAATGACATAACAACTTTAGTTAACGGTATAACAATAGCCCTAATCATCTACCTTGCATCTTACTATCCGTTAAGAGCTATCTACAGGAACAAGGTTGAAAAACAATCAAAGATTCTAAGCACAGGCGTATTCATGTACTTCTTCTCCTGGCTACCATTCTTCGTCTTGTTCTTCACTCTGTTTAAAATCTATTAATTTTCTTTAAAAATTTATCATTCTTTCTTTATGAAATTAGCAATCGTGGCTTGACTCTTGTCAGTTCTAAGAGTCTCAATCTTTTCTTCCCCACCCGCTGCCTTGTCACCATTTTGAGAGCCTGGAACATCAATACGGGTTAGAATGCGCATGCAGTCTGCCCATGCGGAAAAGTATCCCCGGTCAAAATCCCCATGCAACCCGTTACGCATGTGGTCAAGGAACTCTTTTCGGTAAGCATGGAGCGTTGGCTTGTCGCTCAAGTCAATTTTGGCGAAGAAAGCGTAGTCGTCTGTGGCGCTGCTTTTGCGTGAGAGGTACATTCCGTATAAGGCTCGGAAGTAGCCCCGGTTCCAATCGGTTTTCTGCATTTTCTGTTTTACTCTTTCCAGTTCCCGTTCAGCCTCGGTGAATTGCCTGCTGACTATGAGCTGGAAATACCTTGAAACTAGGGCTTGAGGGATTGGCATATTTTAGCGTCCGCGAGGTTTGTTTGCTTTTTCTTCTTCAGTTACGTCTTCTATTCCGTTCTCGGTTACTTTAAGGATTTCCTCTCCCTCGGGCAAATACGGACTTGAAACAAGCCTTGCAATGCGAATTGGACCATGCGGTGCACGCCTTAGGTAGATGCGTGTGTGGCTGGTGTGACCGACGATGTTGCCGCCGATTGGGTGGATTGCGTCGCCGAAGAATTGGTCTGGCTTAGCCATAACCTGGTTCGTCACGACCGCAACGGCGTTGAATGCTCGGGCGAGTCCAATGAGTTTGTGCATATGCTTGTTGAGTTTTTGTTGTCTTGAAGCCAGCATTTCCCGTCCGATGTACTCGCTTCGGAAATGGGCTGTTAATGAGTCTACGATGATTAGTTTGATGTTGTTTGCTTTGATGATTTCATCGGCGTTTTCCAGTAGGAACATTTGGTGGTCTGAAGTGTATGCTTCAGCGTAAATGATGTTTTTAACTACTCTTTCTGGGTCAAGCCCTAAGAACTTGGACATTTGCACGATGCGTTCAAGCCTGAAAGTGTTCTCGGTATCAACGTATAATGCTCCGCCGTTGAGTCCGCCTCGTTCTGGGGGCAACTGAACATTGACGCATAGTTGATGGCACATTTGGCTTTTGCCGCTACCGTATTCACCGTAAAACTCTGTTATTGTTTGTGTTTCTAAGCCGCCGTCGACCAGTCTGTCTAAAACTTTGCTGCTTGTGCCTAGCCGAAGGACGTTTTTGCGCATTTTGAAGAGTTCGTCTGCTCGGATGAAGGAGATTCCGATGGCTGAACGTGCGGCTTCGATAATTTGGAAGGCTTTTTTCTCGCTTACTCCAACTGGGTCAAGCTCCCGTGATGTCGCCATAGCCAGGGATTCTACCGTGTGGTAGCCGAGTTCTCGGAGTTTTTGTGCTGTGGCTGGTCCTACTCCGGGCAAGTCTTCTATGAACTCATATTTTGGCTTGCTTTCTACTTCTTTCTCTTCTTCTTTTTGGTCTATGGCGTCTTCTTCAGTCATTGGTTTTCACACTTTGATGGATGATGTGATGTTTGGGCTATTTAAAATAACCTTAGAATAGGGCAAATTGCTGTGTGGAGGGGTGACTTAAAATGAACCAACTTGTTAAATCAAAAACAAATAAGAAAGCAAATCTAAAATAAAATACTGATTACAATAAATTGACAGGTTTGATGCAGAGTTATTCTCTGCATTCTTTGAGTCCTTGCAGCTCCACCATGGTCTTATTCAAAATCGTTGTGTCTTGAATAGTTTTAATGGTAGCAACTGGCAGACAAATAATGACTTTGCCCAAAAATGGCGTTCGAAAGCCTAGTTTTTTGGCGGCTTCGTCAGTTAAGCCCACGTAAAAGTTTGTTATCTGCCATGTGTTTGTGTCTAGTTCTGCGCTTTCAACTTCGCCAAGTAGAAAAGCGTCTGATGTGTAAGCTTTTTTCCAGAATAACCTGCTTATTTCAACCATAAAGAAACCTCACTATTAAATTATTTAGCGCACCTTATATTTGTTTATCGGCATCTTTATTGGCAGAACACTTTTTACCGTGCAATGCAATATCTTAAATGGTAATTTTCTATGACTGCTTCTCAAAAACAAACTAAACAACTTACCCCCGAAGAGAAAAGCGTCATCGAGGGCAAAGGCACAGAAACCCCCTTCACAGGCAAATACTTCGCTTTCTGGCAAAAAGGTACCTACATCTGCAAACGCTGCGGCAAACCACTGTACCGTAGCGAGAACAAGTTTGAAGCTAACTGTGGGTGGCCAAGCTTTGACGAAGAAATCCCAGGTGCAGTTAAGTGGCTCCCTGACTCTGATGGCGAGAGAACAGAGATACAATGTGCCAATTGTGGTGCTCACCTGGGGCACGTTTTTGTCGGCGAACACTTTACGGAAAAGAACACTCGACACTGTGTGAATTCGATTTCGATGGATTTTGTTCCAGACAAAACATAGCTTAGGAGGCGAGTTCTTGAGTAAAAACAATTCCGACAAATTACTTGTTGCTAAAGCGCTGAACCTTGAAAGCTTAATCGACTACCAAGAAGGCTCAGTAGTAAGCCGCACAATAATTGACAAGAAAGCGGGAACAGTGACGCTTTTTGCGTTTGACCAAAACCAAAGCCTAAGCGAGCACACCGCACCCTATGACGCAATGGTTTACGTTTTGGACGGAGAAGTTGAAGTAACCATATCGGGCAAGCCTATTAGACTGAAGAAGGGTGAAACGACCATTATGTCAGCTAACCAATCGCACTCTCTTATGGCAAAAACCCGTTTCAAAATGCTCTTGACAATGATAAAATCCTAAAACATACTGCCCCACTTGCCCTTAAAGCAAACCTCATCAAGTCCCTTCCTGGCTGGCGCAACAGACTTTTCAGCAGGATAACCCATTGCAATAAGTGCTTGAGGCTCAACTTCCTGAGGAACTTCAAGGCGCTGCTTCACCTTTTCTTTGCAAAACCCTGGCGCACAGAACCAGCATGCCCCCAAACCCTTCGCGTGCGCCGCCAAAAGCACGTTTTGCATGGCTGCCCCGAGGCTTTGCATTGCCAAATCTCTCTCGACGTTTTGCCTTTTTTGGTCAGGCTGCAGTGTCATGTTTTCCATTGTCAAGCAGGCAAGGATGAGCACGGGCGCCGTTGCAAACCTCTCAACTTTGGCTTGAAACATTTCTCCGTCAATTTTCTGACCGTCTTTAGCCATATCCTCTGCCCAAGACTCTGCCATAGCTTTTGCCAGCCCACGCTTACTCGAAGCTTCAGACAAAACAATAAACCGCCATGGCTGAGCATTATGAGCTGAAGGAGCCCAAACGGCTGCAGACAAAACCTCTTGAATTAGCTTGATTGCGACAGCTTGAGACTGATATTTTCTGATACTCCGCCTGTCTTTTATGAAATCAAACAAGTCTGGCATGAAAAACAGTATGTTTGCTTCCCACTTTTATCTCTTAACCATTTAGGCTAATCAAAAAACGAGGAATTTCGGGACTTCGGCGTTTTCAGGGCTTGTTCCTTCACTGGTGAGTCGCCATTAAGGATATAATCACGGGAGGCATGATCAATGGTAAGAGGGGGAATAGAATACGAGCAGTCGTGAAAAAAATTATAGAATAGACATAGGCGCATATGGTGCAATATCCGTTGAGGCGCCTACTAAAGAGGAATGTTTGGAACTATTCAAAGAAGTTACAAGCACAAGACGAGATTCAAAGATTGACGAGGCAATAAGATAAATAACTTTTCAGGATTGGAGGCGCCAAAATCCAATCCAGTGAATTTTGTTGTTTTTGTGTTTTGGTTCGTTTATGCTATTTCGGTTTTTTAGTCTCTGTTTGGCTGTAGAATAACTTTGAGTGATTGCCCTGCCTCAGCCATCAGTCGAAAGCCCTCTTGTGCTTCAGTTAAGGGGATCCTGTGCGTTATCATATCTTCAATGTTAAGTTGTTTTGTGGCTAAAACGCGCAGTGAATCTTCTAAGTCGTTGGGTGCGGCTCCGTAGCTGGTTTGCATGGTGATTTCGTTGCGCCAGAACTGGTTAATGGGCACTGGCAACTTCACGCTGGGGTCTGGGACTGCGAAGTACAAGATTGTTCCGCCATTGTTCACGCAATCTAATGCGGATAGCGAAGCTGAAGTGGCGCCTGTGCATACAATAACTTGGTCTGCCAACCGACCCTCGTTTGCCTCTTTAAGCTTCTCGGGCAGGTTATCTTTGGCGTTTAAGGTTTGGGTCGCCCCGAACTTTTTGGCCAGCTCCAGCCTGTAAGGGTTAATGTCTGCTACAATGATGTTTTGTAAGCCTTTAGAGCGGGCAAGCTGTGTATGCAAAATCCCTGCGATGCCGCCGCCGATAATGAGAATCGAATCTTCCTTCTGCAAGCCAGACAGGCGTTGACCGCGGCAAACGCATGCCAGTGGCTCTATGAATGTGCCTTCTTCAAAACTCATTTCATCTGGCAACTTGTAGACACCGTAATCAATGTTGATTTTTGGCACCCTGATATATTGGGCAAACCCGCCTGGATAATAGTTGGTTGTATGGAGTGTATGGCAAGCTGTGTGGAAGCCTCGCTTGCAGTAACGACAATTAAAACAGGGCACATGATGAGAAACAAAGACGCGGTCGCCAACCTTGAGCGTTTTGACTTTGCCGCCAACTTTATCAATGACTCCCGTGGCTTCATGGCCTAGCACTTTTGGGGCTTTAGGAACCCGATACCACTCGATAACGTCGCTGCCGCAAATTCCACTCGCCATAATCTTGAGCAATGCCTCATCCTCGCCAATCAGTGGGATAGGTGCTTCTTCGATGCGGACGTCATGGTTGTTGTAGTAAACGGCGGTCAGCAACAAAATCACCAAAAAAGAAAGGTGTTGGTTAGGCTTTGCCAGCTTTTATCTGGTTATATAGGTCTAAGGCTTCTTGAGGTGTGTAGTTTTCATGGATGATAGCTCGTAGTCCCCTGATGGCGGCTACGGGGTTCTCGGTTTGCCAAACGTTACGTCCCAAATTAACGCCTATAGCGCCCTTCTGCATTCCATCATAAACGAAGTCGAAGACTTCTTTTTGGGTTTCAGCTTTGGGTCCACCCGCCATGACAACTGGCACTGGGCAGCCTTCTACGACCTTCTCAAAGTTTTCTTTGCAATAGTATGTTTTGACTACTCTTGCGCCTATTTCGGCCGAAACTCTTGCAACTAGGGCTAAGTATCGCGCTTCCCTTTTTTCAAGTTCTTTGCCAACTGCTGTGACAGCCATCACTGGCATTCCAAACTCTTCGCATTCATCTACGAGTTTTGATAGGTTGCTTAGGCTTTTGTTTTCGTATTTTGTTCCTGCAAAAACAGACATAGATACTGCGCTGACGTTTAACCGCAAGATTTCTTGAATTGATGTAACAACGCTTTCATTAGCTAAGTCTTCGCCGACAACGGTTACAGCGCCTGAAACTCGTAGAATGATCGGTTTTTCAATTCCTGGGTCGATGCAGTTGCGTAGAACCCCTCGTGTAAGCATGATGGCGTCTGCATACTGGTAAATTGGCTGAATCGTTTTCTCGGGCTTCTCAAGGCCATGCGTTGGTCCCTGAAAGTAGCCGTGGTCAACAGGTAAAAAGAGTGCTTTTCCATCTTTCTGGATAAGCCTTGATAAACGGTTTTTCATTCCCCACTCCATATTATCTTGCACCGTGCTACCTTTTGGTTGCAGAACTAAATATCCTTTCCGAATTGAAGTGAAAGATTGTTTGGGAGCTAATAAGCCCCAGGCTCAAAAAAATAGGTATGTTTAGGCGAAAGTTGTTTTCTGAGGAATCCCAGTTTGCTGTTCCCTAGCCGCCTTACACTGCAGGACGGTAAATCCTCCACGTGTTCCAAGACTTAATTGTCTTTCACCCTTGAAAGTTCTCACGGTTCCGTGAGTGATTTGAACAATATCGCCAACCGCCAAAGATTTTGCCTGTTCACCCCAGAGGCAAAGCTTGACTTTCCCAGAGTCATCAGCTATCCACGCGTTGGTTAGCATTATGCTGTTTCCGAATTGTGTGCGGAAAAGTTGCGGTTTTTCGGTGGCGAGTACTTCTGCTTTTACGCTGACTTTCTTCATTCCGTGTCTTAGATTGCTAATGGATACAGTGTCAAGCGTGTTTTTCTTTGCGAGTTGCCTACGAATTTTGTCGGTGTTTAGCCACCTGTCAAAATTGATGTCTTTTCTTTGAAGAAATCCTTCGTCAACCCTGAACTGAACCAGCACGGCGCTACCTTTTGTTACTAGGAAGATTACTTGGCGATTTATTGTGCCTCGGCATTCAACTGTCAAGTCTCCGCAGGCGGCTTTTCTGTTCCCTCTTGCCGTTACTAGGGCCTGGTAGAGTTCGGATAGGTAAACGCTGTATTTTACTGATAAAAACGCTAGATGTTCGATTATGTTTGGTTCTTTATAGTTCACTTTTTTTCTCTCTTCCCCATTGTGTGTCGATGCCAGTTAACCAGAAAAGGGCGCGATCTTCTTTTGGAAAATCTGACAAGCTATATCAGCGCATCAAGTATATAGGGTAATTGCTGAACTAAAGCCTTTCCGCATATAATTCAAAGCGTTAATGAGAAAATACTGCTGAGAATAGCTTAAAGAGTTTTTGGGCGATCTTAAGGGGAGTCTCAAACATTGCTGGACTGATTATCATTTTTGGGTTTTAGGATCAGGTAGCCTTTTTCTATGAGCCAGTGGTGAAATTGCCATGTGGTGCATACGCAGGCGTTGTTGCATTTCTGCCTGACCCGTTCATACTCCTTGGAGTCTTCCGTGAGTATGTTAAGTTGTTGTTGGACGGGGCATTTGACGTCTTTACAGAATTCTCTGCGCTTATACTCAACAAATCCTTCAGGTACCATTCTTTATCGATTGCTATTTCGTGCTTTGAAATTAATAAGCGTTCCCAACTCCATGGCGCCAATTAACTTACAAGCAAGTGCTACCAAATTTTCTCCCTTTTATTAAAAAACAAGCTAACAAACAGAACTGCCATAAGACCATGCATAATCAAGCTGGCAATTAACCCGCCGCCTAAAAGAGGAACAATAGGGCTAGTTGTAGCTGATTGAAAAGGCCAAAAAATGGGGTTGTAAGCATGATTGCAAACATCCAGTAAAACGTGGGAGAGGCAACCTATGAAACAGGAAAAGATAACAGCAACAGAAAATGTGCATTTTGCTTTAACTTGTGATTTGTTGATTGGAAAAATGGCGCTTGTCACGGGCGTATAAAGCAAGACTGTTAAAGCTATTGAAATGACGGTTCCAAATGTTAAGCCTCCAATTATACTGTGAAGGACCAGTCGGTCCTGTGTTCCGCCCGTTAGGAAGGGAATGAATGCAATTTCAAGGTCAGGAACCATCGAGCCCACGATTATCGCTGGCAGGCTTAGGCTTATTTTTCCATTAAGTTTGGCAAGGATGTTTGCTATTGGAATATGAAAAGGAGTAACAGGCAAACTAGACACTGACTTCTAATTTTAAGTGTAAATGCTATAAAATATTTACCTTCTTACCAAGTCTCTGAGCTAATAAATAATCATCTTCCCCGACTAGTACATTTGCTTACAAATACAGTTAAAAACAACCAGAACGCAAATGCTAAGAAAGGGCTGATCCTGTTGAACCTAAAGCGAGCCGCTCTTACAATTAACTGTTTAGGCCTAATTGTTATTCTTATCGGATGCTTTACGGCACAAATGTATCAACAGAGAGCTTTCAGTTTCAGTTACAGGGAATCACCGTTTCGCCAGATTCAAGTATACGGCGAAATCAACAGTTTCAAAGCAACAACCATTGATCAATATTGTATGCTAGCGTTTCCAACCACCCACGGCACCGCCCAAACATCCCAGCCAACAATCGTCAACACTACCCGGGCGCAAATCTACAACTACATTAACGAGAATCCTGCCATCCAGTTCAGAGCCATTTGCGCGGGACTTTGTCTCCCAGTCGGGCTAGTCCAGTACTACATTAGCGGACTCATCAAGTCTGGGGTCATCTCGTTTATCCGCGACGGCAAGTACAAGAGGTTTTTTATTTCCAGACGTTACTCAAAACGCGAAATGCTTGCAATCTCTATGCTTCGCCATGGAACCTTTCGGCGGATTGTTGAGGTGCTCATGCACAAAAAGCAACTATCGCATGGCAAGTTAGCTTGTGAGGTTTCAGTTACGTCTCAGGGGTTAACATGGCAGATGAAAGCCCTTAAAAATACACAATTCATCGCAAGCACCAACGAAGGCTTAAAGACTATCTACTATCTGGATGAGGCTTCTACGCTGCTTTTGGAGCAGTGTTTGGCTGTTGTTGGGTAGCGTGTGCTTTTAAGGCACCTTTGTAAATTATGCTTAATATGCCTAAACTGTATCTTCTTGGCGGAGAAAATGTATTCAAACAAACTGCAAAAGAAGTCAATGAGAGCGCCTTCCGAGAGGCAGAGAGACCTTTGGTTGTTGTGGTTTTTTCTTGGGCCAGAGCATCTTTTGATAGGGATCACAGAAAAAGAGCAAACCTTACTGATTACTTTACAAGCCTTGGCGCAAGCACAGTGGAGTTTATCGAATACTCGTACCCTAGAGAATTGATTGCTAAAAAAATAGCCTCGTCAAACTTGATTTACTTGACAGGCGGGCTTGTTACGGCGCTAGTTGAGCGTCTGAAAAGAATGGGTGTGGACGAATTACTGCGCAGTTACTCCGGCGTTATCGTTGGTAGAAGTGCAGGTGCTTTGGTGCTTTGCAAAAAATGCGTAATAACTAACCGCCACTCAAAAGCGGTCTCGGTGATAGATGGTTTAGCCTTAACTGACTTCACCTTAAAGGCCCATTACAAACCCCAAAATGACGCCACACTAATTTTACTTTCAAAACAGCAGCCTATTTACGCTGTTCCAGCCCGTTCAGCACTTGTATATGGAAACGGTAAATTATCCGTAATAAACAAGGCTTATCTCTTTGATAAAGGCGTAAAACAAGAGTTGAGCTCTGGTAACCTTTAAGAGAAAAATTTTCGTACGTAAAACTTGGACTTAATGATTCTAGGCGTTAACATAACTGTTATTATCGTGCCCAAAGTGGCGAGAACCATCACATCTCCTAAAACCCAACCATATAGCGCCGAGGGAAAATCAGACAGGAAAACGGTGCCGAACAACGCCATGGCGCCGACGCCGAAAACGCCTGAAACAATGCTTGCCACAAATACACCAACAACCAGCCATGTTATCCACGTGGTGTGGTCCTCGATGGCTAATTGAACAATTAACAAGGCAATACTGATCACGGAGGTTATCAAGAAGAGGATTGCGAATGAGTAAATAAGGGTGAGTGCTGAGCTAACCAAAGTAGCCGCCAACAACACATTTAACCCGTAGGTTGCTTTCGGTTGCTTCAACTGAAGGGCTGGCTTAGTTTTAAGTGACCTATAAATTAATAGTGGAATAAACCCCTCAAAAAAATCTGCAAGTGCCCAGACAAGAACAAAACCCAATGAATAACCGGGAACGCCTGTGAAGTTTAGATATAACCCCATAAACACACAGCTAGCATAGCCAGCTAAGCATCCCCAAACCCCAAACCAAAGAGCCAAAGGAACATAAATTGCCGCTGCAAAATAGAGCCCGGAAACCCCTGCAACGGCCCCTGGAGCTATCACAACAGCCCAAATAGCCAGAATCGTGCAAACTAATGTTGAGAGTACAAAAGCCGCTGGCTGTCTCCAAGTGATACCTGAGGTTAACATCAAGCGCTAAGTAGTGCTCGGGAAGAATATAAAAATTGTTAAAAATAGATTTTAAAATATATTGTTCTACAATCGCTCCCGCAGTTTTATAGTTAGAAGCTTCACTAGTTCTTGTTTATCCTTTTCAATTAGGTTCCAGGCTTGCTGGATTTCGGTGTCATTTGAGGCGTCGTTTTTGTAATTGTTTTTTATGCGCCAAAGGCTTTTGTTCTCGTTAATCAGTTGCTCCATTAGGTTGTAGGTGTTGTTGTCCAGCATGCCTTTTTCTGATGGGGCGTTTGTCTCTGCATTCATGTCTATGCAGGTTTGCTCGTCTTTCTTTGAGTTGCATACTAAAACATCCGTGTCTCCTTTGCTAGATATTGCTGTGACCACTTCCTCGTTTTCCGTCGCCAAAAAATTCACCTCCAACAAATCAATAACAAATCCAACTAAACAGATAACACACTTAAGCATATGTGATTGCAGGAAGCAAGCCACAAACAAGAAGTAAAATTAACTCGTCTTACCCATTTTACGCTAATTCAAACATCAACTATTAAGCATTAGAAACGCAGATAATCGCTAATAATCGCAGGGAATCGCAACCTGCAAACGCACAAAGCCCCAAACCAAAAAACAGTCTTCGTGCTATTAGTTTGGGTTTCTGTCTGATATCTAATTCTTACATGGTGACAAAAAACCTAAATCTCAAAGCCGAAGAAGGTAATCAAGAGGGACCTGTGTTTGACTTATTCCTATAATTTGGCAGATGGACATAAAGCGGCATACTATGTTTCGCCCAGCGGAAACGTCATGGTTAACATTCAAAGCAGCTCACCCTTGAAGATTAGGGCAGTTTATGTTGGCGAGGCTCGTTTGCAGTTCATGTGGGTTTCATCAGGAAAAAGCTCCCATTGGCAATTTACCCCCACACTAATAGATCAATCACCCGCACAGTACAGCGAGCAAAACCAAGGTCAAATCGTCAGCGTAGAGCTAGGAAACAAGCTTTTTCCCGCAACAGGAATCATTAAACCCAACATAACAGGAGAAATCAGAGCCCCTGCCATCCATTTTGACGTTCCATACGCAAGCGATTTGTGGGTATTTTTGCTACGAACGCCATGGTATCCACTGAAAATTGGCTTTGATAAATCACCTCTTTCAATTTCTCATGATTCGTCGCAGGCAATGGCGGAGCTCCAAAGTGGGAGTGACAATCTTGGAGGAGATGAAAAAACGCTAAAAGCATACGTTTCCTTGCATGGCGAGGGGTTCAAGAAGGTTTCACTTATTTTGAAGAGAAATGTTGGGAACATCCACGTTGATGAGCCTCTTGGAGAAATTACAACAGGAATGGCAACGTTCAATTGGAAACCATCCGTAAGCAATTTTGACATTGCCCTTATAACCAACTCTACTATGTACCTTAAGCAGTTCTTGGGATTCCTAAAATACCTCGGAGCAGAAACTCACGAGAGTATCTTTTCCATGGGTTCTTACATGCCGAACAATTTTTTGCTCAGCGACGCCCCGGCTATGAATTATACACTTAGCCTTGTTGGCGAAAAAGGTTTCTTTATGCATGAAAAAGACGAAACAAAACTGACACTTAGCCCATAGCAAATCTACCGTTTAGTGAAGAGCTTTACGGGTACTCGACAAGACGGCACCCGCCAAAATGAGAACCAATAAAGCGGCCCCAGAAACAATCAGTGGAAACCGAAAAGCTGGATTCATATGCAAAACAGTGGTTGAGGGATCCATGAACATTCCGCCGAGGTAAGCGACTAAAAAGATGCCTACAACAATTGCGCCTATACCCTCTAGCGTTATTAGAAAAATCTTTGTTATTCTATCGTTAGACTGCATCTTTCACACTTATCATTGAGCGTTTTTCAATATTTAAAGCTTAATAGCGTTGATTTTTCGCTGTTGAGTCGTTACCGCAACCATAATATAGTTAGCCCAACGCTTTCTTATTTAGCGACCAAAACGGTTGATTTTGTTGACAACGCAAGAACGATTAAATCCGCTAAAGGTTGGCGTGCTAGTTGTTGCCCTCGCCTACTTCCTCTTCACATTGCATTCTCTCTTCACATTGGAGTGGATTGGCGAATGGGCTAGAGGTGTTACATTCAATTACGTCATTTACTATGAAGATATTTCCTGCACTATAGGTATCATTTTCCGATTCATCGCCAGCCTTATCGCTATAACTGCAGTCATTTACTATTTCTCCCGAGGGCTTCCTGGCAAAGCAAAGAGTTACAGAGTTTTGAGGTGGATCGTGGTTTTTGAGGGAATTTACTGGCTAAGCCTCATCGTAAACACTTATTTCAACGTGCTCAGCTTCGGGCGTTTGCTTTCACGTGGGGGCACATTAACTTCTATTTTGAACGTTTTGGGGCTCAGCGTAATCCCTAGCGTTGTAGAGGCAGTAGCTCTTCCAATCGCCTTGTTTATCTTAGCTTACATGTTGCGCCCAAGTGTGCCTGATCGAAAAGCGGTGCTATGGAGCTTGATCGTGGGGGCACTCTACGTTTTTGTGTTTTGGCTGCTTAACGCAAGCATATGGGTAATAACGGTGAATGAGCCGGGGCTGGGCTTTGGCTACTTAACCGGCTACCCGCAGCACCTAGTCAGTTATGTAGTAACCATTGGTGGTCTATTAGCATTGGGAGTTTACGTTGCATACTTTGCCGCTAAGAACCACAATTCAGAATGGAAATCGCTTCCTCTAAAACCTGTGGGCGCAATAGTGACTGCGCTAGGCTCGTATTTCTTGTGGAACTATCTGTCTTACATTTTCTTCGAAGGCAAATGGAGTGACTGGTACCGTTGGTTTTTAGGACATAACCTGGATTTGTGGCTGCTTTCCCTTCCAATGCTTGGCTTGGCACTTATGCTGTATGACAACGCTTTAAAGCAAAAAACCCAATAATCAATAATTATGCGCAAAGTCAATTCCAGTATACTCAGTATCGCCTTATGTACACTTGTTTTAGCGTCCCTGATCACGGCGGGCGTCACAGGTGACTACACGGTTGTAGTGAAAACGGGCGACTGGATAGATTACAAAACCGTTGTAACAGGGACTCCTAACCCGTCTAACAATGTAACGGGAGCAACGGTGAATTTTATATCCGTCGAGGGCACAGTCATGCACCTGCATGTTGTTACCAAATTTGCCAACGGCAGTCTCTTGCCCCAAAACGTCACATTGAACCTTCAGACAGGCATTTTAGGCGACGACATTGTAGTCCCAATAAACATGAGTGTAGGTGACCAATTTTACGATAGTAACCAAGGCAACATCACTATCTCCACTATCAGCACCTTGATGATTGCTGGATCACAGCGAACCGTGGTTTCAGCCCATGTGCCACCGACTGTTTACTACTGGGACAGGGCGACAGGCGTTTTGGTAATGGCAAACTCTACGAATCCCGCTTTTGAAATGGACACAACAATGTCTGCAACCAATATTTGGCAGCCTACCCCCGCAACAACACCATTGTATGAACAAACCATGTTTTACATTGCACTCGGAACTATAATTCTGGTAGTTGTGGTTGCTGTCGTGATTCTTGTGCTGAGAAAAAGGGTGAAACGTTAAGCCCATAGGTATTAGGATGAGGGTTTGGTTTTTACCTTGATAAATCTGATTGTAAAATTGGTTTAAGGGTTTTATGACAACTTTTTAATGCTTAGACCCAATAGTATTTACCATGCGTCTCCATTCGTCGGCTCTCCTCTGTGCCAGCTTAATCGTAGTAGTTTTAGCTTCCTCCTTCGCGGTTGTAGCAGCGGAGTATTCTCTTGCGGTGAAAAGCGGTGATTACGTGGTGTGGAAAACAACAATTGAAGGCAGACCGATCCGTAATGTGACTGGGGCGCGGATGGATATTTTGGATGTAGATAACGAGTTTGTCATTGTCAGAATCAGAATCTCTACTTACTATGCTAACGGAACCGTCAACGTAGCTCAAAGCAATCTGAACCTGCCAAGGGGTAGCATGGCTGATGATTTGATAGTTCCGCGAAAACTCAATGTCGGTGACCAATTCTACGACCAATACGTAGGCAATGTCACCGTCAGCAGCATTGGGCGCATGAATTTTGGCGGCGCGGAACGAACGGTGATGTGTGCAACTATGAGAAATACCTCTTTTACCTGGGATAGGGAGACGGGGTTGCTCGTTAATGCGACTTCATCCTATAGCCGGGGCTCTTTCAAATCTGTGATTAATACCCAGATGTCTAGCACGAATGTATGGCAGCCTGATATTTTAGGAATGCACCCTACCCTGTTCTATGAGATTGTCGTCGGCGCAATTATAGGTGCAGTGATGATTAGCGTCGTAGTGGGAGTGCTCCGTGCTGTGCATGGGCGAAAAGAGCGGCAGGACAATTGTCTCAAGGGAATCGATCCGTATTGGCAGCGTGAGTTTGAATCCTAAAAACTCCTGTACCATGACTTAGGGTGGATATGTCGGATTTTGATATATTTAGAAACATGAAACTTTGCTTATATTGTCTCGTCTGTTTTCTTGAGATACGAGGGGCTTAGAGGATTTGGAAAAAATTGAATTGGATAGTTGCTGTGACTTAGGAGTCAAAGACTCATGCGTCACATGCGAGTTCACCTGTTGCTGTAACGGCAAATGGCGCCACCCAACTACCGAAGAATCCGAAGGTTTAAAGCGAACTTTTTAGACACAAACTTTTGACGAACCCGTTTTTTGTTGACGAGTTAACCGCAAAATAAAAAAGCCAAACCTGCCATACAGAAAGGAAACATCGAGTGTTGATGATTATGAAACTTAACAAAATAGACGAAAAAGTTGTAGCCGCCCTAAAAAGCGGTGGCAAAGAGTTAACCCTTCAGGAACTCGCTGACCAAACAGGCGAAACCTCCAAAAAAGTTTTCCGCAGCCTACGAAAACTCTTCGAACACGAAATCGTGTCCACCCAAGCCCGCAAATACAAGCTCACAGGCAAAGACCCAAAAGCAACGGGCAAAGACGAAGCAGAAACCGAAGAGCTCCCAGATTAGAATCTTTAGTTTTGTGGAGCCTCGAGCGGGCCTTGCTCCCGCGGCCTGCTGCTTACAAGGCAGCCGCTCTACTGGGCTGAGCTATCGAGGCACCCACTGCAAACGCCCAGATTACACCAACACATAAAACCAGACACAAATAAAAGTTACTACTGAAAAACTGAGATGCAAAAAATTCTATTTAGTAATTCCTCCGTGTTTAGATATTCTTGAAGTTTATTTTTCCATCACCCACCCGCGAAAAAATATGTTTTAGGTTGCTTTTTTGAATTAAAGCTTAAATCGTTTGCAACAGTCATCCCAAATCATCCCAAAGTATCCCAAACCATCCCAAATAATCGCATTTAATCGCGAATCGTCGCGACAAGAGAAGGATAAAGAATTATAATTTCTTCCAGCGCATGAATACGTTTTGGAT
>CAVRZF010000010.1:0-112354 GCA_963725715.1 Candidatus Bathyarchaeota archaeon | reverse complement strand
GAAAAAAAGATTAATCTAATTTCAACCACACCTAAAACTATTTGAAGGCTAACGTTGTTTATTTGACAAGGATAAATCTTGATGGATAAAGCTAAAATTAAAGATGAAATGTGCACGTGTGGGCATCTTAAAAGTGAACATTCATATTTTTTAGATAGATTATGTACTAAACCTAAATGTGAATGTTACAAGTTCGTTTTGAAGGACGAAAAACAAAAGCTTAATTTTTTAGATTCTGCGTGCTAAAGCATGAAGGTAGACAAACTAATAATCGCTTCGAATGATACTGCTAAGAGGATCAATATATGGTAAAAATCAACCTATTGACCTATTTGACTTTCAATTTGAACATGCTCGTTGACAAAGGAAAAGGTATGCCATTGAACGAGACTAAACAACTCTGCAAACAAAGAACAATACTTCGAGAGTTGCAAGAGCGATTTCCTTTTGCGGAAACACACCTCGACTTATCATTACTAAAGTTGCAGCCGGACGCTGAAGCAGAAATTGAGAATATTTTTTACGATATGGCAATTTCATTAAAAGACAGCGAAATGTGCGTGACAAACAATGGTTTATGCCTGTTAATTGCATACGCTCAAGAACAGATTCAAAGAGAAGCAAGGAAACTCGAAGAGAAAAGAGTCGACGAAAGAGCGTGATTGCCCACATCTTTTTCTTCTGTAAGGCATATGCTATGGAGATATTAAAATGAACCAAAAATGCCCCAGATGCGGAACCACAACAGCACATCGCGTATACTCGATTCCGTATATGCTATATCATATGATTAATCTACTAAGTATATGCCGAATCGTGTCTACGCTGAATAGCCTTCTTTTACGTGCCCCTGCCCTACGTTGAAAAGTTGGTTGGATTAAAATTTAGTCCCAAACCCAACTTTAATCTTTTTCTCTTTTTTAGAGTTTCATTCCATATCTTCGTTTAGATTCTTTATCTAAAGTAATGCATGTTCTCATAGATTTATAATTGACTTTCTCTAGGTTCACTATCTCTCAAACTAAGAAAGGTGCCTTGTCTCACCTTACTTCGTGTCCCGTGTTTCGCTTGAAGTTCCTCAACTGATTACCTATTTATGGCTCCACAAAAGTGAAAGTCGGCGAGACTAAAGAGTCTCCTGATGTACCGACAAGGTTCACAGTGTAATCACTTCCAGAGGTCAAAGCACCATTAATCAAAACAACTGTTATGCTTGCCAACGTTCCATCCATAGGAAGGACCGTTGAATACAACCTACCCATAGTTACAATAGTTCCATTGAGGTCTTTAATCCACGCAGTCGTTATCGTAATATCTTGACCCGATATGGCTTTTGCCCAAACTAGGCAGACCACCTTCAGTAACCGAGACATTTTGTATTACAGCTCTATCAGCCACGTCCACACCTGACGCACCAGCTAAAGGCACACCCGCGGATTTCTGACTGTTAAAGAATATGTAGTTTTCAAGCGAGGTTACTTGATTTTGTAGGTCTGCAATTTGTTTGTCTTTTGTTGGCGACGAATATTGCATGAAAGCGTAGAGTAATGACGCACCTATCAAGAATCCGATAATAACACATATCATGAGTTGTTTTGGAATAGTCATTCCTTTCCACCATATCCTGGTATGTATTACTTGCAATATTAGACTTTGAATCCCTTTCTTAAACAAAGTAGGTATGAACGCTTCGAATGTTTTCCAACTCCACAACGGTCTAAAAGTCTAATTCTCTTTTGGCAATGTACTCTCTAACTTGTGGTAGAAATGGCGATACTTCAGCATGTCATTTGAACTGATGGGAATAGCAATACCTCGTGTTTAGCTATTGTCAGAAATGATTCTTATGCTTTTTTACTAAGACCTTTATCCACCGATTTTCTATATCTATGTTGTTCCGTTGTGTCGTGTTGTTTTGTTTGTTGCGGATGACAGGCTCAGGCAGACGTTGACAGAGAGACATTAGGCACGCACCCGGGTGCGTGAGTGGGAATAGGAGCGCGTAGTCGTAAGCGTTAGTGAGTTAGGGAGAGAGAAAATAAGATTTAATTCAGCGAAAAAGAGAATAACTTAATTCTCTTATTGTAAAGTGGTGACAAAAGTGAACGCACAGAAATTCTTCAGAATTGAAGTTAGCACATGTTGGGGACATTTAATTAGGGAAAAGACAACGATGACTAAAACAGAAGAGACAATAAAAGAGGCAAAAAGGGCTTATCGTGACGGAATTAAGAAAGCATGGGACATTTACACCCAAGACAACATGATAGTACAGGAAGCAAAGAATACTCTTAACTCAGCAATAGACGAAGCATACAAATCGTGTTTGCCTGAACATAGAGAAGAAATGCCGCAAACAAAATATAAACAGGCAAACAGACTTTATATCCAGACTCTATATAAAATTCACAACAAGTTTGCGGATACGATCGGACAATATTGGGTGGCTTTCATGAAGGACATGGAAACTACTCATGGCTGACCAAGAAGAATACTCTGAAGAGTAAACAATGATGATTAAAATCTAATCCCAAATCCCAGACTATTACTATAAATATTTCCATAAATGTGGTGAGAAAGCTTGAAACTTCATTGTTTGAAATGTGGTCATCTGTTACCAAAAGATGAGAGCGCAAAATCCTTGTTGCCTTTTGAAGTTTATCGTTGTCGGAATTGCGGGGATGGTTTGCTTTTTCATATGGCTACAAAAGAAGCTTATCTGATTCCGAAAAGCCTATGACTGTTCGAAATGACACTTGAAAAAGTTAAAACAACAATCAGACAAATTCCGTATGATGAAGATTACTAAACTTCTAGCGCGCCTTTGACAGTTGAATCCAACCAAGTGTAAGCTATTAACTTTCTAATTCCTTTGTTATTTTAGAAATATAAATTAGAAAACTAAGCCCATTGGAATTATTTTTCTTAAGCGTTCACTCATTTTCTAATTTGTCGGTTTTCCAATTTTGCAAAATAAGCCAAGTTTTCTAACCCATCAAGAAGTAAAAAATAAGGTAAGCCATTGCCCCCTTGTGGAAGTAGCGATTAATTTTCTAAAAATATTTTATCCGGGCAGCCCCACCAAATTACTTTTTTATCATGTGAACTACCGTTATTTTATGTAGACGCCGTTGAATATCCCGTGATTAAGTGTCTTAATGGTTGTCAAACGTTTTACTGAGATTGAAGCCCAATTCTTTCGACTTTCTACTAATTCCTTGTCAAGATACAACACGACAGTACCCTTGGTTGTCAATTGCATTCGCACCCGAGGGCATGCGGAGGGGAGACCTACGTTATATGCAAGCTCATTATTGCTTTCCTCATCTTTAAGGGGTTATCTTTTAAAAAGAAATTTAAAAAATAGAGCTAGCACCGCATTAAAACTTTTTTAAGAGAGAAACCCCTAATTCTATTTAGGTGAATTTTTTTGGTTTTAGCCAGAATGAGTGTGTGGCATTTTAAAGAGGAAAAACGCAAAGAAGCCTTTTTAGAGCTTGATCATTTGCTAAACACTTTAGCCCATCAAGCCGAGGGTTTTCGAGGCTCCATGGCGCTGCTTTCTCCAGATTTGAACACGGCAACAATTCTTACTCTGTGGGCAGATGAGGCGGCATTAACCAGGTCTGAAAAAGAAGTATTTGACCAGGCTAAAAAAAGAGTCGAAGATGCACTAGACCGCCCTCCGCGAATTGAAAATTACATGGTATTCCGAACCGAGCTCTTTCAAACTTTGCCATGGCCAACTCATTGGGGTTAGTGATTACCGTACATTTCAGCATACAACAGACTTTAGGTAGTGCGCGCTGTGAAAGAACATTCTTTGCCTAAAGTACAATACAATATTACCATTTTGTGGCAATTGAATTCGCGACCGAATTGAACTTATTGTTATAAAGCTGGCTATTAGTGAGTGTTCTAAAATGTTGATTAAAGATGTCATTCGAAGCTTTCGAATAGAATTCTCTTTAGAATTGTTACGCCATGCTTCATTTTCAATTTTTTCTCACCCAAACGCTCGCGGTAACTAATGGGGATTTCAATTGTCTCAAATCCTTGTTTGCCTACTTGATGATTCAACTCGACTTCTATGTCAAAACCTTTCGATTTAATCACCCATTTCCGGAGAATATCCGCGCGGATAACCCGCAATCCCGTTAATGGATCCTGCAAATCTATTCCGTTAAGAAAACTATGTGCAAAAGCCAATAGTTTATTTCCAAACGTAAAACGACCTTGAAAAGCATTTCCTTCTGTTTGTTTGCTAAACCTGTTCCCACAAACCATGCCTATCTGTGGCATCTTTTCAAGGATCTGAATCATTTCCGGCACCTGCTCAGCTGGATAAGTAAAGTCAGCATCAGTGATAACTACATACTCAACGTCCGTATCCATGCACTGGACAGCTTTGGCTAAAGCATCGCCTTTACCTTTTCCATCTTGAAAAAAGATTTCTGCTCCATGATCTTTGGCGACCTCAACTGTTCGATCTTGGCTATGTCCATCAATTACTAGAATACGCTTTGAATTTATGTTCTCTGAAAGTTCAGATATTGTGGCGCCTATTCCTTCCTCTTCGTTGAGTGCAGCAATGAATATGTTAACGGGTTGTGCAGGTTCATATTTTTGACCGAACATTCTTATTCTCCGAACATTTTATTGGGATTCTTTCTCTGAGAAGTTCGAGGCGATATACATTGGTCAATGGAACAGAATCAGCAGCAAATAGTTCAATCTACGTCCTGTTATCGGTTCCAAATTGACAATTAACGAAGCCTTTCTTTCTCTTATTATCGATAACTTGCTACGGACTATTAAACAAATGTTGTTGTAACATAACAGCAACAATAAAGCTACGAAGCAGGAGCATTTCGGCATAGTAGAACTTGCAAATGCCTTTGACAAACAAAAGTAAATCTATGTTTCACCTGAGCGCATGCGAGGGGGAAGTTCTGTTTTATATAGTTGGTCGCTAGTTTTCGATTAACTAAATTGTTTACTAATATCTGTCGAGAGAAAAGTAATAAATGTTTAATTGTAAGGCAGCTAACACCGAAGAAACCGTTGCTTTCCAAAAAATAAGCCATGAAGGTCTTTGCCGAGCGTTTACAATATTGGCAAGCCGACCCATTGTGGAACAAAACTCACCAGCTATAACTAACGGAGGCATTACATACTAGGACAATGCGAATAACCAAAAGTATCAAACTTTACCTTGGTTCCCCTCTTAAGTTCATGCTGGGGATTACCCAAGCAGCGGGCATCGTTTTCTAATTTATATTCATGTTCCATTTCTAGTGCCTTTCTACCTAATTTTTGGGCCCTCTATAATATCAAGATAATTGGTTTAAGTAATTTATGCTAATCTCAAATAATATAGTTGTTTTTTTAATTGGAATTCAACCAGCTATTTGCCTGCTAAAGTTCATTATTAGAAGGTTGATAGGGTTAGGGTTTTGGATGTGGTTCTGTGTTTAGATGGGTTGCATCTTAGCCTATATTTTGAGGTCTAACGTGTAGAGTTTGAGGGGAGTGCTATATGGATTTTCTCAGTGGCGAATATGGAAAACAAGATTTATTCCTTATTTGAAATTATGCCTTTGTTGTGAACGCTTCAATCTCTCTTCAAGTCTTCTTTCACGTTCTCTATCTTCAAGCCCAACTAAAGGCGCCATTGCAAGAATAGTAAGACCTCGTTCAACTTTCTTGAATAAATTCATGAAGATTATTCCTCTAACAAATCTTACGATACGGCCTTCTTAAGGCATGTTTCTAAAATCTTTATATATCGAATTTCGTAATATCCCATAAGGATCCAAATTCAGCCAATAAGATTAAGAACCTAAAGCGTTTTGAGAGAGGCGATTTCTCTTTTTCTTCCAAGTTCTTCTTTCTCCTTAAATAAAAAATTAGATGGGGATTGAGAGAGATATTTCCAACAATGAATATGGCAAAAATCTTGATGGCAAACTTTGTCTAAGAATTAGTAAGTTACTGTAAAACGAACTTTGCAGTCTTTACAAATATAAACGGCTACTGAGAAAAAGGAATTCCTAATTTCCTTTTCTGGCTTTGAAAGTTCTTTTCGGCACTTTGGGCAGTTAACCATCATAATTTCTCATTTCTTACTTTTCTAACAAAAAAGAATATCAAGGTTTGTTATCGCACCAAGCTACAACAACTCGGTTCCAAAGGAAATGCAGGTTATCAAATGCAGAGGCAAGATTTAGTCGCCAAGTCAAGAACGCCGCCGGGCAAAAGTGGCCTTTTTGCTCTAGAATCGGGCTGAATGACCATCCCAATTACTTTTTAACCGCAAATCTTAAAACCAAATCAAGTTTAATCTTATTTGAGGAAATTCTAATGGTTTACTGTAGCAAATGTGGCACTCAAAACCCCGATACCAATACTGTTTGCTCAAACTGTGGTGCTCCCCTTTACACAGTTGGCCAACGTTACCCTGGAAGCGATCGAGAACATTACCGTCGAGTGGAAAACGAATGCTTTGGCTTACCCAACGGCGGCATGATTGTAGGCATCGTTATAGGCATAATAATAGTCCTTGTAGGGTTAGGCTTATTCTTGCAAGCCACTTACGGTATAACGATAAACTTCTGGCCATTCATAATAGTCATTTTCGGTGTGCTCATAGTGCTTGGCGCGATTTTTGGACGAAGACGACGATACGCTGGACCCCCACCTAATCCAACCTAAATGCAGCGCCCACAAGTTACACAAGTTCTTCTATTGTTCCATTCTGAGAGTAAAATCCTAAACCATAGCATAAAAACGATCAATCCAAGCACATACGCATCAACAATCATGCTTTGCCCAACAATATCCGCCATAATTAGACAAGTGCTTGAACCAACTACAAACAGAGCATTCGCCGTCAATTTGACGTAACTCTTCATTTTTATTTGGGCCAACCCCAAAAGCATCAATGCTTCCCCAACAGCCAGAACCCAAAGGCCACCACTTTCCAAATCAAAAAAACTCAAAGAAAACAAAACTATCCCTACAACCGCAACTATTGCCCCTATTAACAAGCCAATGCAGGCAGCACAAAAAACCGAGCCCCTGATTATGATTCGATTACCCGAGAACTTGTTGCAGTCTGGATGATGCCCTTTAAATTCTAATGCTGAAGCAGATGGTTTGCCATAGTTGGGGGAAACGTTTGGTTTTTGGAAGGTCAGGCGACACTTGCCCGGATAGAACACCGCAACTATACCCACGATGCAGATGGCACTAAATATTCCGGCTACGAATGGGCGTCGAAAAGGTGACTGGTATGTTGGTAGGTTGGGTTGAAACAAAAGAACTGGGATAAGCGCCAACCCAAAAACACAAACAGAAATTAGAAACAGCAAGTAAAACTTGGAAGACTCAGATTGCACCAAAGTTTTTCGCCTAGAACATTGATTTGATTTTTCCCATCACACCTGACATTGCCATGTGCCAGAATGTGCGTCTTTTCATTGGATTGCTTGAGAGTAGCCCACCGAACCGCCTGCTCCATGACCCGTAGAAGTCGCGGTAGCAGCCATAGAGCTCCTCTTGCACTTGGTGGGTGGAAAGCGTTTCAGTCGGCATGATGGCGTGAATCATGTCATAGTGGCTCCAGTTATGGTCTTCGATCCATCCGTTGCGTTCTGCCTCAGCAAAAACTTCTGTGCCTGGAAAAGGCGTTAGGATACCGAACATGATAAAGTCGGGGTCTAAGTCGTTGGCGAACTCTCTGAGTTGAAAGATGGATTGATGGGTTTCCTTGCGGTTGCCAATTATTACCATGGCGTGGGCGAAAATGCCATTATCGCGTAGCAACCTCACCGCTGTTTTTGCGTCACTGGGCGTAATGCCTTTTTTGAAGTAGTCCAAAGTGGCAGGACTCGAATTCTCCACCCCAAGCAACACCCAGCTTAACCCTGACTTAGCCAGCCTTGGAAGTATGTCCTTGTTACGGATGATGTCGTCACACCTTGCCTGTACAAACCATGTTACGTCATGTAACTGTTTGGCGATGATTTCCTCGGCGATCTCCTTGGGTCGCTGTCCGGTCCCAAAGTTGTCGTCAGTTAGCCAGATCATTTCGCTTCCAAACTCCCGATTGCAGTATGCCATTTCGTCTGCGACACGCTTTGCTGGTTTGAGACGCCAGCAGGCTTGCCAATGACGCCATTGTGTGCAGAAGGTGCATTGGTGATTGCATCCGCGGGCTCCTTCAATGAGCGCGTACGGCGTCCTCTTGCCCGACATTGCAGAGAAGTGGTATTTGTGTACATTATCTTTGACTAGATGGTAGCCTGGAAATGGCAAATCTTCCAAGTTTGCAATCAAAGCCCTTGAAGGGTTATTCACGACTTTTCCGTCGTTCCTAAAGGAGATCCCTTGAATATTTTGAAAGCTTTCTCCACTTTGACGCGCTTTCACTAATTCAGCTAGAGTTTGTTCCCCTTCGTTACGAATGATAACATCTATTTCTGGATAAAGTTGAAGGCTATTTTGGGCTGTTGCAGTAAAGTGTTGCCCGCCTGTTACGGTGAGAGCTTTTGGTACCGTGCGTTTAGCTGTTTCAAGCGTTTTCACGACGGCATAAGTGTTGCAGGTAGCCAAAGAAGCACAAGCCACCACATCCGGGTTAGAAGCGGCAATACGGGCTTCCATCTTCTTCCAATCAACTTTCTCCGCATTGCAATCAAGTATCTCTATTTTCACGTTTTTGGTTTCTCTTTCCAGATAAGCGGCGAGTTGGATGATGCCATAAGGCGGCGGCAAATATTCGCCCATAACAAACCATATGTCTTTGGGCGGCTCAATAAACAGAACTTTCAACAATGGAGTCTCCTAAAGCACTGATTGTTCAATTTGCTTATTAGACTGTCGTTGATTTTCTGAAAATGCGATTTTGGCTCAGTTGAAGTATTCGAATCCGAGCAACCTCTCACTTGTCTTTACATCGAACCTTTTAGAGAAAAGAACTTCTTTTCAACTTAATCTAAATTTAAAAAGGAAGGGCTAAAAGTTGTGTGGAGAATGCAAAGGTGATGGCGAACCATCAAATGCATTTCCCTCTTAGCCCATTTTGATAATTTGGAATTTTAGCCTCTAAAGCTTTATGAAGGCTGAATTCAGATTAGAAAAATTCATTTGTCTTGTGGAAAACTGCATTAAAAAGTAGAATAAGAGTTTGGTTGCCGAGACATAATTATTGTATGGCTTCAACTTTTTGTATTTCTGGGACTCTTTCCTTGATGATAGTCTCAACGCCCTGTTTAAGGGTCATTGCCGCCATGGGGCAACCCGCGCAATGTCCGATCAACCGGACTTTCACACTTTGTTTCTCAACTGCTATGAGTTCTACGTCTCCGCCGTCAGCTTGAATCTGAGGCCTTATTTCGTCAAGGGCATCTTGCACTCTTTTTTCAATAGATACGGTCATGTAAATTCACTTGTAAAGCTTTGAAGAGAATAATGATTATAAAATATTCCTATTGCATGCTCTGCGTTTGCAGCGTGGAAAACTAAAGCAAAAAATGTGTTAGGCTTGTTATTGCTTTTCAGTTACTTGTTCTTTAGCTGCGGGGATTACTTTCTTTATCCATTCAGCTTTTGAAACGTACACTTCATGCAGATGTGGCTGTGTGAAACTTACCTGTTTACCTGTTACACCTATGTGACGTTTGGATCCGGTAACTTTACTGCTTCTTTTACGCTGTCCTTGCCTTTTGGTTTTATAACTTTGGCGGTTCATAATTAATCAACGCTAGTTCAACCTTTAATCCGTGGCATATAGAAGTTTCGCAACCCTTTAGCACTTAACGTGCAGGACGGGTAAAAGCTTACCAGCTTTCCCACGAGGATTTAGCATAAGGAGCTAGGGCGTTTGAAGAAATGAAATATCGCTCACTGTCTAGAAGCAAACTTAGTTTATGTTGACTAACAAAATCTGTAATAAACGAGAGATTGTTGTTGTTCACCAAGTTTTTGTCAATGCTTAAAACGATACCGTCGTTTATGGTATCAAGCATTTCTATGTCTAAACTGCAGGTTGTTCCAATTTCTCTTTTAAATACCATCGCTTCAAACATTTTCATTAGCTTCACCCATCCAAATTTAGTCGCTCACTTTAGCCAAAAATATCTGGATAGGTGATTCCAAACTTGGTTACTAATATATTGACGTGATCTCTCTTAAGGCTTCGCGCCGAAAAAACTAAAAAAGTTTAAACTGAAACATTCTTTAGGGTAAACGTGTCAGAGTTGCGGGTTAAACATGGGGCTGGAGATTAACATGTCTGCAGTTGCCCTATTGCAGGCGGTTGGAATATTGTACAGGACTGCCATCCTAAGAACGGCTTTAACATCAACATCATGCGGCTGAGATTCTAAAGGGTCCCAGAAGAATATCAGAATGTCCAGTTTCTCATTGGCGATTAAAGCCCCAAGTTCCATATCGCCACCATAGGGACCGCTTTTTAGCAGGTTTATTTGCAATCCTGTTTTGTCAATTATTTGTCGACCTGTGGTTCCAGTTGCGTACAAGCAATACTGGGATAGCGTTCCTTTGTTGAAATCACACCATTCAACGATGTCCTTTTTTTTGTGATCATGTGCTACAAGGGCAATAACTTTCATGTCGATACATTTCCGGATAATATTAGCGTATAGATGAGGCATCAGATAAAAGCTTGCGGGAATTTGCCATGGTTATTGTTGATTCAAGCGCCAATTCGTTAAATTTGTCGAATGCTTGCGACGTTAATTGCAGTAATAAGTTTGAAGCCAAAAAAAGAATTTTAAATGAGCCCAGAAAAGTAGCTCCCCTAGAAACGCCAACAAACGTGGACACGATAATGACAATGCTCCGTAGAGCTTGGAAAAAATGTGAATTGGACAAAGCTGAAATCAACTAGAAAATAGAGAGATTAATGTTACATATAAGTCAGTTATAAACACAAATATGCAAAAAATAGGGCTTTTTATCAAAAACTAAGCAGTTTATAAAAAACTTCTAAGTGGCAGAAAGAATTGGTCTCTACTCATTTAGTAAAAAAATGAAAATATTGGTTATTGGGATTAGGCTTTCAAAAGAGCGCTACGTGCATTACGTTGGGTGCGATGGAAGCGGTGGGGAGACAGTGCTTTCGAGAGGGGTTTTTCTATGGTAGAATCTTGCGGCTATGCATAGAGCGGATGCAACAATGGCGAAGTAGAAAGGCCATCCAAAAGCTGCTAGCACGTTAACACTGATAGATATGCCGTCGGGCGACATGCTTGACGGAAGGTTCATAGCTGATGCTCCAACGATTGGCACATTGAACCCTGAAAGTGTATTTGCCAATGTAACCAACGCAATTACTCCAACTATGAATATTATTACTGCAATTAACGGTTTTTTGTAGCCGAATCCAAGAATTTTTTTCGAATAGGACTTGTTCGGTCTTATTGCGTAGATGAGCATGGCGATGCCTCCGGAGAGCATTGTTAGTACTGCTGCGATGTTAATGGCCAAAATTATTGGGATTGTAATAGCAGTTCCGAGGAGCGAGAAGTTAAGGTTCATTGGGGAAACATTTACTTGAGCCAATGCTGGGTTTCCAACAGTGAACTGCCACCAAGGAACAAAAATTGAAACAGCAATGAGCACTAAAGTTGCAACGCCGCCAGCCAATGCGATGTAGTTAATGTTGTTGTTCATCAATTGTTCACCTTTAACTGATGGGAATGCTTCCAGCGTTGATTGGTTCAGGTGATCGAACAACTATGCCATTTACATCAATTGTTGTATCAATTAGGTTAATGTCGATTGATGTAGCGCCTGGATGGTCATTGAGGACATGGTTTTCTGCGTCCTGTGTCCAGTAACCTGTAACTGTCACCTGAGCGGTTTCACCAGCAGGTAACATTACTGGGCTAGCCAGTCTTACTGTTCCAATTTGATAATTATCTTGCCTGCAAACAATAGTTGAATTAAAACCGTTAACTGTTAGATCAAAGCCTAACGGGTTAGTTACGTTGGCAACCACTGTTACGGTTTTTGCTAAACTGTTAATTTGGCTACTTACCAAAACTGGTGACATGAATCCGCCATTGTTGTTATTATTCGAGGTCCCGTTGTCGTTATCAGTGTAATTATAATCGTTATTGTTGTCATTGTTCCCAGAGTTAATTGGAAGCAGAGTGCTGTTTCCGTTCATGATGTCTCTTATTTGAGGAGTAATTACCAGCCCCTCCAAATTATCGCTGTAAATAACGGCGACTGCAGCTATGGGTCCCACCATTGTCCCGATGCTGATTATAACCAAAACAATACCTAACGAGATCATCTCAACCACTCATCCTATGAAGTTAGTGGGGGCTGTCTGTACATTTAAGCTTTTCCAACATTGTAATTAGTATTCGAAATACATAACTCATTTAATGCGAATCAATATACGTGTTTTACCTGGAGCCTAAGCTGTTGCAAGCGTTTAATCGCGATTGCGGAGTAATCGTTGATGAGGCTGATTTAGCGTCTTCAAACAATAAGCGTGTCATCCATGTTTTGCATGTTGACGATGACATATCCTTTCTAGAAGTTTCAAAACTGATATTGTCAAACGAGAATAACTTTGAAATCGATACTGCTACGTCTGTTAATGAAGCCCTCAAAAAAATGGAGCTGCAAACTTTTGATGTAGTTGTTTCTGACTATGAAATGCCTCTGAAAAATGGATTGGAGTTCCTAAAAGAACTCAGAGAACAAAAAAGCGGAGTTCCTTTTGTTTTGTTTACAGGGAAAGGTAGAGAAGAAATTGCCGTTAAAGCTTTGAACTTAGGTGCTGACGGATACATAAATAAGAACGGTTCACCCGAAACTGTTTACTTTGAATTAGCGCATGCAATTAGTAAAGCGGTTGAACGCAAAAACTCAAAAAATCTGCTTGCCGCTTCAAACTCAAAATATCGCGTACTGGTGGAAAATTCGCTACAGGGAATAATGATTGCTCAAGGTATTCCGCCACATGTAGTTTTTGCAAATGCAGCAATGGGAAAAATGATGGGTTACTCTCTTGAAGAGTTCACGTCTCTTTCACCTCCGCAAGTTACTTCCTTAGTTTACAAAGAGGATCAGGCAATTTTCTTTAACCGTTTTAGAGATCGATTGGAAGGAAAACAAGCTGAAAGTACCTATGAGTTTCGGGCGGTGCGAAAGGATGGTTCTGTAGTTTGGATGGAAGCTTTTGCTACGCTCATTGAATACAACGGGCAACCAGCTGTGCAAGCTATGTTTTTGAATATTAATGCGCGCAAGAAAGTCGAAGAAGCATGCACAAAGCAAAGTTCTCTTATTGACCTTAGTCCCGATGCTATAATTGTAAAGGACCCAGATGGTACAATAACCTTCTGGAATACTGGTGCAGAAAAGCTCTATGGCTACAAAAAAGAAGAAGCAATAGGCCAAAAAATCCACGTTCTCCTTAAAACCCGGCTTTCCCAAACATCAGATAATCTTATTAACGAACTTAAACAAGGCAAGAATTGGACAGGAGAAATAACTCGTTACGACAAAAATAACCGTGAAGTACTAGTTCAGAGTTATTGGTCAGCAACACTCGACTCTCAAGGCGATCTAGCGGAAATTCTTGAATCAAACGTTGATATTACGGAACGTAAAAAAGCTGAAGAAGCTATCAAATTTCAGGCTGATTTGTTAAATCATGTGGGGCAAGCGGTCATAATGGTTGATCGCTGCAGAACGATTCGTTTTTGGAATAAAGCTGCGGGAAAACTTTATGGCTGGTCAGAAGAGCAAGCTTTGGGTCACAAGATTACTGAGCTTTTGGGTGATAATTCTCCGGAGGAAGCAGATGAAGTGTCAAAAAGGCTAATGGCAGGTGAAAGCTGGTCAACTGAGGCTATAGCCGACAATAGAAATGGTTTTGTTGTGCCGGTGATTTTGAATCGAACGCCTTTGTTTAATGAAAGTGGCGAATTTGTTGGTGCTGCGAGCATTGCTACTGATATAACCTTGCAGAAAAATACTGAGACTGACTTGACGTTTTCATTAGTTTCGTTATCGAATAGCTTGGACAAAATTGAGGAATTAAACGAAAAACTTCGCGTACTGGGCGGTCTAACTAGACACGATGTTCGTAACAAGCTTTCTACAGTGACTGGCTACGCATATATTCTAAAGAAAAAGCACAGTAATCAGACGGATATTGTTGATGGTTTGGATAAAATGGAGCAGGCAGTTAAAGATATTACCAAAATTTTTGATTTCGCAAAAATGTATGAGCAAATTGGTGTAGAAGAGCTAATATACATTGACGTGAAAGAGAAACTAAAAGAAGCAGTTGCTCTTTTTTCAGGCCCTATCCCATCGATAGTTAATGAATGCCACGGGTTAAGAGTGCTTGCTGACTCGTTTCTAAGGCAGGTATTCTTTAATTTAATTGATAACACAAGGAAATACGGATACAAAACCACGACCATAAAAGTGTATTACGAAAAAGCCGATCAGGACAGTTTGAAGTTGGTTTATGAGGATGATGGTGAAGGCGTATCCTTTGAGAATAAAGCTCGTCTTTTTTCCGAAGGATTCAGCACTGGAGGCAGTACGGGCTTTGGCCTTTTTCTAATCAAAAAAATGATGGATGTTTACGGCTGGCAAATCCGAGAGAGCGGTACACCTGGTGAAAGCGCAAGATTTACGATTACTATACCCAAATTGAGCAAGAGCGGGAAAGAAAACTACCAAGTGGCGTAACGAGTTTTTCCCAATAGTTTACAAGCGCGTTCTAACCTACAACTGTTTTGGCAAAACTTAAGTCGCTACTCAAAGCAGTAAACAGCAGCTACCATTTATTCAGCTAAATAGCTACGAAAGAAGCCTGAATAGTAAAAACGGTGCCTAATCAATGGTAAAATGGCGCCGGGAGAGGGATCCCAGCATCAATTTACCAGTAAAATTGCTTTTTCAGCCACCACAAATAAGTCCCCTTCGAAATATCCAAGGTTCAAATCCCAACGACCTAACCAACCTCAATTCAGCCATATTTGGCAAAATAAGGAAAGGGAAAGCGACCAAATGAGAACCGCTTAACCTTAGCAACTTTCTCCCTATCTTGTTTGGTCTTATTTCTCCGCTGCCTCTTTCATTTTTTGCAGCGCCTTGTCCGCTTCTTTTTCCATGGCTTTATGAACCCGCAGTTTATCAATTAGCTTGCCTAAAACCGAGTATGGCAACTCATAGTCAAATGACGTGGTCAGTTTAGTTCCAGCTTTTGCAGGACCGAGAGTGGCATTGTATATGATTGTCATGTTCCCACCAGTGGTTCGCCACGAGACTTTTTCGTTGTCTATATATTCTGTTATCTCAGCATCCCATTCTCCTTTGGCACCAGCTATCTCACTGAGTACGTGGACTGTTGCGCCTACCTTCATTTTGGGCTCAGAAAGCCATTCAACCTTTTTAATCGAATCATAATATTCAGGGACTTTATCCCATCTAATCAAAGAGAAAACTTTGGCTAGCGACGCGTTGATTTCGATTGATTTTTCTATTCTTGTCAATTTTTCACCTCCTTTCTATGTGCGATTAGTTTCCCGACTCGATAGCCACAAGCCACCGCAGTTGCTTGTCCCTCGCCAGGGAATGCCCACGCTGAACTCAGGTAGAGATTTTTGACAGGCATTTTTATAACTCGGCCAAGTGGCGGGCTAAAGGGCAAAAATTGTTTTACGGTGTTTGCCCATCCGTAGCATGCTCCATTAGTGTTGCTTGTGAACCTTTTCAGCGTTAGGGGAGTTGCGATTTCAATGACCTCAATGTGTTTTGATAAGTTGGGAATTATTTTTTCGGCACGTTTGATGAGTAGGCCTGCTTGTTGATCTTTCTCTTTGTTGTATTCCTCTTTGTTTCTCGCGTCATAGGTTTCCTGGTATTTTGCCCAGTAACTGTATGGTTGAAGCTGGATTAATGAGGCTACGAACTTGTTTTTCTTTGCAAGCGATGGGTCAACATTTGAAGACAAAGTAATGATGTAGGCGGCTTTTTCAAACTCATAGTTTAGCGTACACTGGTAATCCTCGTCAAGGTTGTAGTTTTGGGAAACGATGATTTCATAGTCATCGGTGTTTTTTAGGGTTGATTTGAAATCTTCATCCAAGCCTAGGTAAACAATGAATGCAGAAATCGAAGGCTCCATTTTCCTAAGTTTGGCAGAAGACTTCTTATTGCCCAAGAGATTGTAAAGAGTCTGCCTCTGCACTAGCATTTGATATAATGTTTTTTGCAAAGTACTTGTTTCCGCCAGCAGTTTGAACTCCTACTGCTCTGCCACCGTTAATTATGATTGAAGCAACTTCCGAGTTTAGCTGGATTTTGCCGTTGTTACGCTCTATTTGGTCTGCAAACGCGTTAGAAACCATTTGTGCTCCTCCTACTGGATAGTAGGAGCCGTCCATCCAATAGGCGGTGTTAGCTGTCAGGTTTAGAATATTGCTTTTGCTCAGGTGGTAAACCAAAATAACCGTAATTGGCTAAAAGCAACCCTATCAACTTTTCATCTTTCAAGTGTTTGCTGAGAATTTGCTTTGCCGTCTTCGTCATTGCAGAAAACAAGGATCTGTAGTGAAATGGAAAAGTTGGTAATTGCTGCCATATAGGCGCAGTTTTTGGGAGAAACTTGCAGAGGTCATTGTATATGTTAGTCATTTCTTTGAAGAGACTGCCGATACCCTCTTTCTCATCTGGAAAGTTAGCCTCCAAAGTGTTCATTACTTCTTGTAGGTCTCCACTTGGAAGTTTAATGTCATGCTCAGGAAAAATCATCCTAAAGGAGTACTTGAGCTTGGTGAACTCTACACTATCCTCTATGCCGCATTTGTCAAAGAAGCTACGCCAGAATTGTCCCTTGCCAACTCCATCCAACATGTGAAAAGCTGAGTCAAAAGTGTAATCACCTCTTTTGAAACTCGTGGCATAACCGCCTGGAACGCTATGTTTCTCCAGAACCAGAACTTTTTGCCCATTCTTGGCAAGGTAAGCGGCACAGGATAAGCCGCCGAGTCCTGACCCCACTATTATCGCATCATAACTTTGCGATTCCAACTTATCTCACCAAACAATACTTTGTTTTAAATAGAGATAAAATGTTCTAAACAGAAAATATGAAATATAATAATCAACTATAACAATCATTTAGGGACGGTAACCCAACACTTGGAGGATCTTTGCAGCCTATTATTCGAACTTTCAAATGAAGACCGACTTAACATACTCTACGAGCTAAAAAACACCCCTATGAAGCTGTCCCGCGTGTCCGAAAAATTCGGCTTCACTGTTCCAGAAACCGCACGAAACATAGCTAGACTGACTGAAGCATTCCTCATCTCAAAGGATACAGACGGATATTTTCACCTAACACCCATTGGGGAAGCAGCACTACAGTTCATCCCAAGCTTCGAGTTTATCTCCAAACACAAGAAGTACTTCAAAACGCACACAATCTCAACTTTACCGCCAGAATACGCTGCGAGCATTGGCGCATTACAAAAAAGCGAATTTGTGAACGAAGTTACCGTAACCTTTTTTAATGTAGAAAAAACGATACGGGAAGCCAAAGATTTCCTTTGGATCAGTATCGACCAAATTCTTGCGAGTGCACTGCCACTTTTCGCTGATGCTACAGCACGCGGAGTAGAACTAAAAAAGTTAATGCCCCGAAACGCAGCTATTCCTTCGAGCATTATGACGCTGGCTAACGACCCTGCTTTTGAACGTGCTTCTCGAGCGAAACTGCTGGAAAGTCGATACTTAGACAAGCTTGCTGTCTTCATTATTATGTCTGAGAAAGAAATTGCAGCAATCAGCTTTCAAAACTTAGACGGTCTATTTGACTATGGTTCATTTAGAACCAGCAATGAAGTAGCTCTTAACTGGACTAAGTCGTTGTTCCTTCATTATTGGGGAAAAGCAAAACGATAGCTTCAAAAGATGCGGTCTTCCTCGCCTTTTTCCGAAATTGTTCAAAAACATTAATAAAATTTCTCATAAGGAGAAACCAAAATTTCAGCGGTTCTCATTCAGCACCTGTCTAATCAAGAGCGCTGCGTTTTGTGCCCCATCTGCTGGGAATGCAGCATAGCTTACTTTTTTGCCTAAATTGGATATTACCTCTTGCGCAAGCAGTTCAGGAGTAGTCTTCGAAAAATCCATTCTGACGCCAGCGTGATGGCGCTCGCACCTAACGGCCACATCCGTTTCCTGTTCAACATGCTGCTTAAGCGGAAAATATAGGAAAGGCTGCTTCAACGACGTCAACTCCAAGGTCACTGTTCCACCCCCAGTAACGATGCAGAGGTCCGCAGCGGCCAAATGTTTGTACAACTCGGGCACATATCCTTTGACCTCAACTTCTTCGGGCACTGGAATCGACTCTGGCTTGAGCAGCGGTCCACAAACTAAGACCATTTTCAACTCTGGAATTTCCTTTTTCATGAACGGGTATGCCTCTGAGCATAAAATCAAGAGATCCTTTCCTGCGGAAGTGCCACCAATAGAGCATACGATTAGTGGCTCATTGCCATAACCAAGAAGGCGCCGAACTTTCTCTTTATCACCATATTCTTCGGGACTAAAGGAAAGCACATAACCCACAAAATCCACACGCTCAACAGCGAGTTTTCGTCTGTTGGGCAGCATGAACCCAAATTTTTCATCTGGAACATCCGCAACTTCACCTAAGAACAAACTTCGGTCAGCTACTGATTGCCCAGCTTGCAAACCCTTAGCCCAAAGCCGATTAATCATATAAGCCGCCAGAGCATCGACAGGACTGCTTTTCATGCGATCTAATCCAATGACGTCATAAATCATAACGAATTTAAAGTTCCTAAATTTAGGATTGCCAACCCGCTCAATCAACACTTCGTAGGCTTCGTCTCCAACAACTAGGTCGAAATGTTCCTTTCCAACAAGCTTAGCCACGACCTGAGCGTTAGCCTTCCACTCTTTCCTCATACTCATTATCCACTTAACTAAATTAGCTTTATACTCTTTAGCAGAGCTATCCAGTTTTTCATTGGCGTGAGCCCAAGAACTAACCTCTGGAAGAAGTGTCTCTCCAGCATTCTCGAGAACCATGCTGGCAGGATAATCAGCCAACCAACTAACCTCTATGCTGGGCTCAATTTTGCGTAGAGATTTGGCAATCTCAATATCTCTTCCAACATGCCCCAATCCCAACGAACCGCTGATGAAAAGAACCTTCTTCTTATCCATTCTCCCTATCTCCTTGTAGATGCTCGTCTATAATCTGTGGGTTTTTAATATTAATATTTCATCAGATTTGAATTCGGATTTGGAGCTGGGGATGGGAGTTTAGGTTGAGGTGGGATTCCCCCTTCCTTTTAGGGTTCAAAGAAGTGGCTTGCATACAAATTACCTTGAATTCCACCAACTATCGATGAACTTATCGTCCTCCTCCTTTTGCAAGATTTCAGATGTAGCAAATCATTAATTTGAATGAACTTCAACTATGTAGATTTTAGACAAAATAAGATCAAAAATAACGCTAACTGGTGAATTGGCGCCGGGAGGGGGATTTGAACCCCCGCGGCCCCGAGAGGCCACAAGCTAATTGGTCCCCATAATGGGGATCTCCAGGCTTGCTCCCTGCCTGGCTAGGATACCCCGGCAGATAATGTCAAACATTTTGGTTTGCAACCTTTCTCTGACTTATGCAGAATTTAAATCTTTACGGTGCTGCCTAATATTTAGTTACCATGGCTAATCTTTTAATACAACTTTAACGATAGGCGGACAAAAGGTTGTGTCATTGGGCAAAATCAATTCAAACGATGATCATTTAAGAGGAAAGGTTGTGCGAAGATTCGCCCTGTCAAGTCGACGTGTGAAGGGCGGAATTGCCAAAGACCGATTTGCTTTTGACCAAACTATGCAAGGGCACGATTGTGCAAAAACTCGCAAAGAAGGCGACTTTGTTGTTCAGAAACGCGACTTTTTTGGAAGCGAAATTGGCGAGTCGACTATTATTGAGGTTAAAACTGGAAACTCGCCTTTATCTGAGGCGCAAAGAAAGAGAAAACGTCAATTAGGGTGGAATCGGTACAAAATCGTTAGATACTAAAGTTGTTAAGATTTTTGTTTTTAGGAAAAGCGTTTTCTGTTATCTTCTTTGGCTTGTTAAACTAGACTAGGTTTTATTACTGGTTTAGCTGGCTGTTTAGCCGTGTTTTGGTTTTGGCTTTATGCTGTGGCGACGCCACAAAGTTTTTTTGTTGCTTTGCCTCTATGAAAGTTAGGACTCCTTTCTTTTAGAAAGAATATCTACGATAAGGTTTATTAGCAAGCTATGTAGCATGTTGTTGTGCTCTTAGAAAAGTTAGGAGAATCCTTTTTCAAACGGGACAGACTGGCTATCGGAGGAGTTAAAGGTTTGAGAGAAATACGCTTAACAAATTCACAAAAAATGAACTTTATGGAGAATTGATGTTTTGACCACCCTTATTCAGAAAGAAGATATCCACGATTTGTTGAAGACTTTTTTCGCTGAGAAAGGTCTAGTCAGGCAGCACCTTGACAGTTACAACGAGTTCATCGACCACGGCTTACAGGAAGTCGTAGATGAAGTCGCTGAAATCCCCATTGAAGTGCCAGAAAGCCCCTACAAAGTAAAACTTGGACAAATTTGGGTAATTGACCCCCAATCCAGAATCACAGGTCCCTACGTCACTGAGGTTGATGGCACAAAACATGAAATTTACCCAATGGAAGCCCGCCTCCGAAACTTAGCATACTCCGCTCCAATTGCCCTGGAAATGACACCCGTCATTGACGGACGCGAACAAGACACAGAGCTTGTTTACATCGGTAACATCCCAGTCATGCTCAAATCAAAACTCTGCTTCCTCTCCCAGCTTTCTAAAGAAGAACTCATCGCGGCTGGAGAGGACCCAGATGATCAGGGCGGCTACTTCGTGGTTAACGGTTCTGAACGCGTTATCGTCGCCATGGAAGACTTGGCACCTAACCGCGTAATCGTCGACATAGATGAGAAAGGAACTTCACCTGTTTATCAAGCAAAAATTTTCTCAACAACCGTTGGCTTTAGAGCCAGAATTGAGCTTAAACTCAAATCAGACGATGCGATCTACGTTACAATGCCTGGAGTCCCAACCGAAATTCCATTCGTCGTTATCATGCGCGCCTTGAGCCTCGAAAAAGACAAGGACATTGCAGAGGCAGTTTCTCTTGACAGCGAAATGCAAACAATGCTTGCCGCTTCATTTGAGAAAGCTATCGGCGTAGACACACCGTCCGACGCAATCCTATTCATCGGCAACCGTGTCGCACATGGACAAGTTGAAGAATACAGGCTCCAAAAAGCCGAAACAGCACTCGACAAAAACTTCTTACCACACCTTGGCAGAAGCGAGAAAAACCGCAAGGAAAAAGCGATTTTCCTTGGCGAAATGGCTTACCGCGTTTTACAGCTCAAAACAGGAAAAAGGCAACCAGACGACAAAGACCACTTCAAAAACAAACGTCTGCGCCTCGGTGGCCCACTCCTTGCAGACCTTTTCCGTGTATCATTCAGAAACTTAACACGTGACATAAAATACCAGCTTGAACGCATAGGCGTTAAAGGACCAATCATAACCGTTTCAGCCGCAGTTCGCCCAGGCATCATAACTGAGCGGTTCCAACATGCATTGGCAACAGGTAACTGGGGACGTGGCAGAGTCGGCATTACCCAACTCTTAGATCGAACAAACTACATTTCTACATTGAGCCACCTACGCAGGCTCCAGTCACCACTTAGCAGAAGCCAACCTAACTTCGAAGCCAGAGACTTACACCCAACACACTGGGGACGATTATGCCCCAACGAAACTCCTGAAGGCTCCAACTGCGGGCTCGTCAAAAACCTCGCCCTCTCAGCCTCTATCGCTGTCGGCGTAAACCCAGACAGGATAAGACAACTTCTCTTCGAAATGGGAACTGTTCCAGCAGCTGAAGCCAGCCGCGATTTGCGCATTTCCGGCGCTAAAGTTTTCGTTGACGGAAATATAATCGGTTACTGCAACAACGCACCTGATATTGTGAATTCTTTCCGTGAGAAGCGCAGAGCAGGCGAAATCTCAACGGAAGTCAACGTAACATACTTCTCAAAGGCACAAACAGAGACCGAAGAACTCCACGCAAACTGCGACGAAGGCAGAGTCAGACGCCCACTGATCATAGTTGAAAACGGTCAACCTAAACTCCAGCCCAAACACATTGAAAAAATCGGTTTGGGCGAATGGACATGGGAAGACATTGTAAAAAACGGTTTAATCGAATACTTAGACGCTGAAGAAGAAGAAAACGCCTACATCTCCTTAACCTTCGACCAAATTATACCAGAAAACACTCACGTCGAAATAGCCACCTATACAATCCTTGGCATTTGCGCTTCTACAATTCCGTATCCAGAGCACAACCAATCGCCACGTAACTCTTACCAAGCAGCAATGGCAAAACAAGCCTTAGGCGTTTACGGCACAAACTTCCACCACCGCGTCGACTCACGAAGCCACATCCTACACTATCCACAGGTTCCAATGGTTGAAACCGAACTCATGGAAGTCATGGGTTACAAACAGCGCCCAACAGGACAAAACTGCGTCGTCGCCGTGCTCAGCTTCGAAGGCTACAACATGGAAGATGCCCTCATATTCAACAAAGCATCAATCGAAAGAGGCTTAGCAAGATCAACTTTCTACCGTATCTACGAAGCAGAATGCCGCCAATACCTCGGAGGCTTAAAAGACAAATTCACCGTTCCAGAACCAGGCACCCGAGGCTACCGAGGCGAACAATACTACCGCTTACTTGAACCTGATGGCATAATCAGCCTTGAATCACAAGTAGTCGGCGGGGATGTGCTCATCGGCAGAATCAGCCCCCCAAGATTCCTTGAGGAATACAAAGAATTCGAGGTTAAAGGCCCATCTATGCGTGACACATCCGTAGACATGCGACCAAGCGAAACTGGCATTGTTGACGGCATATTCATTACTATGTCGGGCGAAGGCAGCCAACTTGTCAAAGTACGAGTTCGTGACCAAAGAATCCCTGAGCTTGGAGACAAATTCGCAAGCCGCCATGGGCAAAAAGGAGTCATCGGCCTCATAGTTCCACAAGAAGACCTGCCATTCTCAGACGAAGGCACAGTCCCAGATCTAATAATCAACCCACACGCAATCCCCTCAAGAATGACCATCGGACAATTCATTGAGTCCCTGTGCGGAAAAGCCGCAGCAGCAAGAGGCAAACCAGGAGACGGCACACCCTTTAGCAACGAGGGGCCAGACGAAATCCGCAAGCAACTAACAAAACTCGGATACAGCCACACAGGAAGCGAAGTCTTCTATAACGGCAAAACAGGCGAAAAATTCGTTGCAGACGTATTCGTCGGCATTGTCTACTACCAGAAACTTCACCACATGGTTGCTGACAAAATCCACGCCAGAGCCAGAGGTCAAGTGCAAATGTTAACCAGACAGCCAACAGAAGGTCGTGCTCGCGGTGGTGGTCTACGGTTCGGAGAAATGGAGCGAGACTGCCTTATTGGACACGGCGCAGCTATGCTGCTCAGAGACAGGCTTCTAGAAGAATCAGACAAGTACACACTCTACATCTGCGAGAACTGCGGTCAAATCGCTTACTTTGACATGAAGCAGAGGCGTTATGTCTGCAGGATATGCGACGAAAAAGCAAAGATTTCACCAGTAATCGTTTCATACGCTTTCAAGCTTCTCTTGCAGGAGCTTCAGAGCCTATGCATCACACCAAAATTAAGACTTAAGGAGAAAGCTTAACCATGACAGTTCAACAGGAAGAATTAATTCACAAAATAGTTGACGAAATCTCATTCGGCTTAATCTCACCTAAGGATTTGCGAAAACAATCAGTGGTGGAAATCCAAACTCCAGACACATACGACGAAGACGGCGCACCAATCACCGCAGGCTTAATGGATGGCCGACTAGGCACACTTGAACCTCGCCAACGCTGCAAAACATGCGGCAACACCGCGATTCGCTGCCCAGGACACTTCGGTCACATAGAACTTGCCGTACCCATCGTGCACATAGAATTTACCAAAATCATCTTTGACCTCTTGAAATCCACATGCCGCAGCTGCGGGCGCATCCTTCTATCTGAGGACGCCTCCAAAAAAGCAAAACAGAGAATCGAACGATTCAACGAATTACTAGGCACAATCCCCGATGAAGTTTACAAAGAAATCATGACTGAAATAAAAGCCAAACAATGCCCCTACTGCGCATCCGCACAATACAAAATAACATTTGAAAAACCAACAAAATTCATCGAGCAAACTGAACTAGGCTCCGAGCCATTAACCCCAAGCATGATTAGGGAAAGGCTTGAACGTGTCTCAGACGAAGACCTCGAAATCTTAGGCTTCAACCCCAAAGTTGCACGTCCCGAATGGATGGTTTTGCAGGTTTTGCCTGTACCGCCAGTTTATGTGCGTCCATCAATCACTTTAGAATCAGGCATTCGCTCTGAAGATGACTTAACTCACAAGCTCGTGGACATTATCCGTATTAATCAACGCCTCAAAGAGAACATGGAGGCAGGTGCACCAACTCTCATCATTCAAGATCTCTCCGAGCTGCTTCAGTACCACGTTACAACTTACTTCAACAACGAGGCATCAGGCATTCCACCAGCAAGGCACAGAAGCGGAAGAGCACTCAAAACTCTCTCGCAGCGGCTCAAAGGCAAAGAAGGACGGTTCAGAAGCAACCTCTCCGGCAAACGAGTTGACTTTTCCGCACGCACAGTTATTTCACCTGACCCTAACCTTGACATTAACGAAGTCGGTGTCCCCGTTGACGTTGCCATGAGGCTTTCAGTCCCAGAAAAGGTAACTGCTTGGAACATCGAAGAAATGAAAAAGCTTGTAGTTAACGGTCCGGAAAACTATCCAGGCGCACTATACATAATCCGCCCAGACGGCAAACGCATCAGGCTCGAATTCGTTGTAGACCGAACCAAAATCGCCGAAGCAGTCGAACTTGGTTTTGTGGTTGAACGTCACCTTAAAAACGGCGACATCGCCATCTTCAACAGACAGCCTTCACTTCACCGCATGTCCATCATGGCACACTACGTGCGAGTGCTACCATACAAGACTTTCAGACTACACCTTTGCGTCTGCCCACCTTACAACGCAGACTTTGACGGCGACGAAATGAACCTTCACGTTCCACAAAGCGAGGAAGCACGAACCGAAGCGCTCCTACTTATGCAGGTCCAAGACCAAATCCTCTCACCAAGATTCGGCGGACCAATCATCGGCGCCATCAGAGACTTCGTCACAAGCGCATACTACTTCACTAGAAGAGGAAGCTATGTAAACCGTGAACAACTCGACAGGCTACTAACTACAACCAATTATCTTGGCGAGATTCCAGAGCCAGAAATCAAAGAGCCTCAACCCATGTGGTCAGGCAAACAAATCTTCAGCCTATATCTACCGAAAACACTCAATTACGTTTTGAAGGCCAACATTTGCCAAGGTTGCTCCAAATGCGAAGAAGAAACATGTAAACATGACGCTTATGTGGTAGTCAGAAATGGCCAGTTAGTTTCAGGTATCATCGACAGAAAATCTATCGGGTCAGAGCAATCAGAAAGCTTGCTTCACAGAATAATCAAGGACTACGGGACACAAGCAGGCAGAAAGTTCCTCAATGACATTACTCATCTATTAAAAATGTACATTTCAATGCGAGGCTTCAGCTATACCTACGACCAACTGGTTCTTTCACCAAGAGCGCGTAGTCGCATGGCAAAAACAATGGAGCGCATCCAAAAGAAAATTGACGAACACATAGAAAACTTCCGAAACGGAACTCTTCCACGCTTGCCCGGACAAACCCTTGAGGAATCCTTCGAAATCTACGTTATGCACGAGCTTGCAGTAGCCCGAGACGAATCAGGCAAAATAGCAGACGACGACTTCACCTTGGAAAATGCTGGCATCGTCATGACTCGAACAGGGGCAAGGGGCTCAAGCCTAAACATTGGTCAAATGGCTGCTTGCGTTGGTCAACAGTCAGTCCGAGGCAAACGTATTCTGCGAGGCTACGCTGGAAGGGCACTGCCGCACTTTACCCCCAATGACCCTCGTCCGCGAGCAAGAGGATTCGTGTATAACTCTTACCAGTCTGGATTGGACGCGATTGAATTCTTCTTCCACGCTATGGGTGGCAGAGAAGGACTAGTCGACACAGCCGTTCGAACACAACAAAGCGGTTACATGCAAAGACGTTTGATTAACGCTTTAGAACACGTCAGATTAGAATATGACAGCACCGTTCGAGATTCATCAGGCGACATTATCCAGTTCCGATATGGAGAAGACGGTGTTGACCCAGCAAAAAGCGACCACGGCAAAGCAGTAAACGTCAGCCGGCTCATCGACCAAATAAAAATCGGTGAAGAGAAAGGCGAAGCAGCATCTGCAGAAGAAATCAAAAAACAACTTAAACGGGTCGAAGGCCAACTCACACCAATTTTGCTCAACCAACTGAAATCAAACTTTGCAAAGAACAAGTTAACAAAGAAAGCCATTGACAAAGCAGTCACAGTAACCGCCGACCAGTATAAACGTGCCCTGATGGAGCCAGGCGAAGCAGTCGGAATCGTCGCTGCTCAATCTATCGGCGAACCAGGCACACAGATGACTCTTAGAACCTTCCACTATGCAGGTGTCAAAGAACAGAACGTTACCTTAGGCTTACCACGCCTAATCGAAATCGTGGACGCACGCAGAATCCCATCAACCCCCATCATGACCATCTACCTCAAAGGCGAACATGCTAAGAGCAAAGAAGGCGCAGTTGAAGTCGCCAGAAACATAATTTACACTTCAGTTGAAAACATAGCATCGGCAATCTACGAGGACCCAGTACGCGAAGAAATCGTCATTGAACTAAGCAAATCAATGATGGATGATAGAAACATCACCATGGAAGAGCTGCAGCAGCGGTTAGAGTTGCAAAACGCAACAGTAACAATCACTGCCAACACAGTACAAATAAAGCCTAAGAAAGTTGAACAGCTCAAACGTATGCTAGGCAAGATTCCCGGCTTCCAAGTTAAAGGTGTACCAGACATTAAACGCGTCTTAGTCACTGAGGAAAGCGGCGAATGGGTAATACGCACTGACGGCTCAAACCTTAGCAAAGTCTTAGAAGTTGAAGGCGTAGACACATCAAGAACAACCACAAACAACATCCACGAAATAGCAAAAACACTCGGTGTTGAAGCATCACGAAATTCGCTGGTTAACGAGGCTAAAGGTGTCTTGGAAGACCAAGGCTTAGACGTGGACGTTAGACACGTTATGCTCGTTGCAGACATGATGACAACAACAGGCGATGTTCAGCAGATTGGAAGGCACGGCATCAGCGGTAAAAAAGCAAGTGTCTTGGCGCGCGCCGCATTCGAAATCACAGTCCCTAACATTGTTGAAGCCGCCGTTAAAGGTGAAAGTGATCCTTTAGCTGGAGTAACAGAAAACGTTATAGTCGGGCAGTCGATACCAATCGGCACTGGCTTAGTAGAACTATACATGTCAACTTTCGAAAAGCAAGCTAAACAAGGAGGTAAAACCGAAGCATGATAGATATGGATAAGGCGTTAGCGTCAGCATGCAAAACTGGCAAAGTATCCTACGGAGCTAATACTGCACTGATAAACGCTAAAACAGGCAAGGCTAAGATGATAGTTTTAGCCTCTAACTGTCCCAAAGACATAAAAGAACAAATAGAATACTATGGAGAAATCTCAAAAGTCCCCGTGATAAAATACAAAGGTGGATCAATGGATCTAGCGGAAGTCTGCAACAAGCTCTTCATTATTTCAGCCCTCAGCATCCGAGAAACAGGGGACTCAGACATTCTCAAAATAACTGAAGAACCCAAACAAGAATAAAAAATGGAGGAAAAAAACTGACAACCGGCATAAAAATCACCTGCGACGAAATGCGATACATCGCTTTGTTCGAAAGCATAAGCGGCGCCAGCGTGAAAGACTGCATAGTTGATGAAGTAGAACAACGCGCAATATTCATCGTCAACGCGGGACAAGTAGGCGTAGCAATAGGAAAAGGCGGCAGAAACATACACACACTCGAACGCATGACAGGCAAAAAACACGAAATCATCGAGTACAGCGAAGACCCAGTAACATTCATGAAAAACGCCTTAAAACCAGCAGCAGTACGAGAAATCCGCGTTACAGAACGCACCGACGGCAAAAAAATGGCAGTCATCACAGTCAACCCCAAAGACAAAGGCGTTGCAATAGGGAAAAACGGCAAAAATGCTGAACGTTTGCGCTTTTTAGCAAAACGCTATTTCGACATTCAGAACGTAAGCATCACCTAAGCAGACCGTAATAGGCTGTTAGGCGATGAAAACGTCGCAGAAAAAAAGGGTTGTATAGGTAAGCTCACTAGTAAAGAGCTTTCTCTGTTACATTCTTGCGTTTTAAGTTAGCAAAGGATACGTTTTTTGTTGTTGCTTTACAGAGTGTTTTCAGGGTGTCTTTTTTGGACTCTGATGTACAGTCTCCATATATGCATCGTTAATTCTTCTTTTGAATTGAACACTTTACAGCAGTTTGGGCACACAAACTTTCTTAGCCCGCTCTGAGGCAGAAACGGTGGACCAGGCGTTTCAAGGGGACTTGGCGGAGTCGGCAACGTATCCACAGGTTCTCTGTTTTTTCGTACGGAAAATCAGTTCGTCAAAAAATCCTACCCAAAGTTACATGGGCGGTTCGTTTTTCATAAGCATTTGTGATTGTAAAAAACCGCAACAGAAAAAGAATTGATTATTCGCTTTCTAAGTCTTGCGCTTCTTTTTCAGTTTCCTCTTGCGGCTCGGCAGCTTGTGATTTTTGGCTGTCGCTTGAGAGGAGCATGTTTATGAGTGCTTTTTGGTCGACTTCTGCCCTTGTCCGCCAGTCCAAATAGAGTTGTCCGTTGTCGTCTTGTCCCAGGTAACCGTAGCGGATGTAGCGGTCGATGTTTAAGCCGATTTTCCAGTTGGGCATTTTCTCGCCCAAAAGCTTTTCAGTGTCGCTTCGTGAGGCTTGCCCCTTCTTGCTGATAATATAGCTAATTGTTATGGCTAAACCTGCTAAGTCGTCAATGCGCCAACCCATCAACTTGTCTTTGGTCTGCAACTCTCCACGCGATGCAACATAGAACCGTGCTTTATCAAGCTCTTCAAGGGTTGGCTTCTCTGGGGTTTTCTCTTCCTCAAAAATCGTTTTAACCTGTAAGTCGAGAGGTTTTAGATAATCGTCAAGTAAATCAAGAACTTTAGGGTAATCTGCGCCTAATGATTTGTGCAGTTCTGCACCTCGGACGCCTGGTTTCTGATGGCGTTTGAAGAAGAGCATTTGGGTTGCTTTTTTGATTTTGCTGCCGTACACGCCTTTTTTACTCATGAATGTTCGCCTCTTTTCCATTTTTGCCAATCTTCATATGAAATGGCTATTGGAACTGAAGTTGACTGTTGAGTAAGAAGTTCGGTTCTGGGTTTGTCGTAGGGTATTATGAAAACGGTTTCTTCTAAGCGGTCAATCTCCAATGTTGCATATCCATATGTGATTAAAAAGCTGGTTAGGAATGCTCTTTGGACTGTTTGCTCGTAGGTATCAGCGCCGATGAAGTTCCAATAAAGGATTTTTCCATCCGGACCTTTGTTCTCAACGCAGGCTTTAAGTTCCTCCCAGTAGCTATCCAATTCTTCGGAGAACTCTTTGTCGCTGAGAACCCGCTGCTTGATTAATTCATCTCTATTAACGAAGCTGTTTGGAACTTGTTGAGCTTCAAACTCTTTCCATCTATCGCCGATAGGAGCCAAAGCTTCCCAGTAAAGCAGTCCCTGAGCCAAAGTGTTAAGGCTAACCTGCTCAAACTCAACCAGAGGATTCCAAGCATGCAAAAAAACATCAACCATCTGCTCCTTACTTGTCTGCAAGATTTTTTCCTCTAACAGAAACGGATCAGTGTACAAGGCGTTTGAGCGTTGCTTGACCCATTCGCTTTGTATTTTAATGACTGTGGCTAAGTGGTGTAGTGCTTCAGAGTCAAGTTTTAACTCGTCAGGATGTTGCCAATGCGGGAAATACTCCCTTACAATTTTGATGATCTCATCAATATCTAATGTGAAGGGTTCTGCAGTACGGTTCTCGATGGCAACGCACATTTCAATAATACGTTCTAATCGCTCTTTACCCAGAGTCTTTGTCGCCTTTGCGGTTTGCATTAGGCTACAACCTCACGCACGACTGATTTGCCCTCAAGATTTTGCACGGTGATGACGTTGGCGTCTTGCTGGGCAAAGGTAATTTGGCTTGGCGTGATAACCACGTACTGAGCGTTTGCATCTTTAATCATGCCAAGAAGGACTTTGGCTATCATTTCTCGGTTCTTGGGGTCCATGTGAATGTCATACTCGTCTACCGCTCGGAATGGCGAGCGTACATGCTGTTGGAGGGCTAAGAGGAAGCCCATGGTTGCTGTGGTTCGTTCTCCGCCGCTCTGAGTGTATGCGTCAAGTGCGACGGGTTTGCTGCCTTTGAAGCCTACAAGGATTTCCAGACCAGCGGTCTCAATGTCTTGAGCGTTTGATAGTTGCACTTCGCCTGTTGCCATGGTTTGGCTCATTATTCGCTGATATTCAGCGTTGACGCGGACAAGCAAGTTTTCCATGACTGTGCGCCACGACTGCATTCTGGTTTTGACTTCTTCAAGGGTTTTCTCACGGTTTTCAGCTACAAGCTGGGCTTTCTCTTTGAGCTCCAAATACAGTTTTGAGTAGGACTCGTATTGGCGCTCAATGTCCTCGGAAACATTCGTCAGCGCGGCTAAGTGTCCGTCTGTCAGGCGCATTTCGTCTTGGATGTCAGACGCGCTTTTTATAACTGCGATTCGCTCGCCCGTCAACCCGGCTTTCTGAAGGGTTTCTTTGAGGTTTTCTTCTGCTTCTTTGAGCGATTTTTCCATTTCCTTAAGGTTGACAAATGCGTTTGCCCGCTTAAACTCCAATAGAGCAAGGCTTACTCGTTTTCTCCAAAACTTCCTCCGAAACTTTGCCAGTGGATTCCTCTAAAGTTTGCATTTTTGCCTGGTTTTCTTTAACTTGCTCGGTGGCTTTACTGATTAGTTGCTGTGATTTTTTGAGCATTTCTTGCAGGTTCTCGCTTTTTAGAAGTTTGAACTGGTTTTTGCTTCCTTTTACTGCCTGCTCAAGAGCTTCTGATTCTTCAAGCAGCTGTGTGATGAGTGACTGAGTCGATTGGTTTTGAGCGATTTGATGTTCGAGGTAAAGCGTTCATCAAAGACGGTTTTGGACTGTTTTTTGAGCGTTTCCTGCTGGCTTTGCTCACCATTTAACTTGTCGGTTATAGCTTGTTTCTGAGCTTCAATCTTGCTAGAGCATCCTGGTTCTTGTTAAGGTTTGCTTGTAAGCCTTTTAATAGTGTCTTCGCGCTTTTCGACTTCTGCCCATGTCAGTTCTCGCTCCAAAAACCGCCGTTTAAGCTGGAGCTGTTTTTTCTCTTGGAATTTGTCGTATTGTTCGCGCCAGTAGTTGAGTGTCTGCTGGGCTTGCTCTAAGAGTTTGCCGACGGATTCTTCTTGGGTTAGGATGCGTGTGAGTTTAGTTTTTGCTTGAATCACGTTTTCTCGGAAAGGTTCCAAGCCGACAGCTGCTTCAACCATTCGTAGCTTCTCAGTGTTGCTCAGACACTGCTGAATTGCTCCACCATGTTTTGGTGCATGATAATTAGCATGTTGTCTGGGTCAACGCCGAACTTGCCGAGCAACCGTTCAACGTCCTGTTTGTCAACGGCTCGGTTTTCAAGTTCAAACCCGTATTTGCCGTCACGTCGCAATACTCGGGTTAAAAACAATCTGGTCCTTGGAATATTTTGCTACGGGGCGTTTGTTGCCTTGTTTGCTATTGTCTAAAATTAATGTGACACGGGCTTGGTCTTTTCCCCAGCGAATTAGGTCGCTGAGTTTTCGTGAACGTTCTGTATAGGATTGGCCAAGACCGACGGATATTGCGAGGAGCAGACTGGATTTTCCTGCGCCGTTTGGTCCTCCAATTACGTTTACACCTTGCTTGAAGGGCACTCTAGCATACTCGTAACTCATGAAATTTTCAAGTATAACTTCTTGGATTAACATTAAACTGATTGGCCTCTAAATTGAGCGTTCAGAATTAATGGAAAACGGTCTTATTAAAACAATTTGACACTTATTTGCCGATTAAACCTACAAGTTTGAATGATTGAATCATTCCTAAATACGGCATTTTGTTAATGCAACAAAGCCCTGTCTATGACTGGCACTGCATACCTGCGACTAATACCGATCAGGCTTTAGATTTTTCTGAAGTATAGCCAAAAACAAATCGCGAAAACACTTATTGAAGCTGACGCAGCTATTACTTGGCCTGCCATTGGACTCGTTAGTTGAGAGGCGAGGATAAATGAGGCGATAATGAACATAGTAATTAAGCTGAGGACTATCCACTTGCCCATGGGGTCTATCATCGGTAGGTGTTGTAGTTTTTTCCTGTAAAAGCGTTGTCGTCAAGATTTCTTGACTAACCCTCAAGCTTCTTTAGTCAAACTTTCTTGACTAAAAATTCTCATGGCGCATTTGCGGGTGTTTATATGTAAATCTTATAGCCTAAGCCCGCATTTAGATACGCTGGGGTACTCATGGCAAGTTCAGATGAAGAAATCTACTCAATCATGTTCACCTCGCTTAAGCATCCGGTTCGCCGAAAAATTCTCCGAATGCTCTCAAACAAACCCATGACTTTTATGGAAATGGTTGAAAACCTAGGCGTCTCCACATCACATTTAACCTATCACCTTGAAAACTTGGGCGAACTGGTCTCCAAGTTGGATGATGGCAACTACAAGCTATCCACTTTTGGTTTAGCCACAGTTAGCGCTATGAACGGCGTAGAAGAAGCCCCCAAAGCTGAGCCGAAACGCCGATGGAAACTGGCGTTAAAGTGGCAGGTGCTTATTGCTGGATTGTTGATTTCGGTTATTGTTTTGGCAGGCATGTCCACTTTTGCGCTGGTTTCACTCAATCAACTTAACAATAGCCAGCGAACGCTCGATGCACAGAATAAGCAGTTGCTTTCCTGGGGTATGGGTGGAGAAAAAGTGGCGGTGTATCTACATCTTGTAAGTCACATTGACCTCGAAAACTATAAGATAAGTATGGATACGGATACCATGCAGTACCGTCAAGACTTAGGAGCTGCCGAAGAAGAAGTAACATATTCTCTTACAAGCCCCACAAGCAACTTGGATGTATATTTCCGGTTCCGGGATGGCCACTTCTCACGCTACGATCTCACCCAAAAAGAAAGCGCGCCGATCTTCACGATGCCTCAGCCAAACGACGTGTTGCAAAACGCTAGAAACACGCTTGATAGGTATGGCGTCTTCTCGAATGATTCTTACGTCACAAACATGACCAGCCTTTTAGCAACAGTTAACAACTTGAACAACACCGTTGTAACACAGGGTAATATGAAGCTGCAAATTGATGTTTCAGGCAGCATAGTTACACTCTCTTGGATGTACTATGTTCCTGGATCAGGTTCAGTCCCCGATATTGATTATCAAACTAAAGGTTTAACGATGGTTTTCCAAAATAACGTTTTAACTTCCATGATTGACGGCTACTTCCTATTCACAATTGAAAGCACCAACTTCTCCGTTTCTCGCACCTCGGCAGAAAGCATCGCTAAGAGCTACGTTAGCAGTTACACTGAGACTATTCAGGGACAGCAGGTTTCAAGCTTTAAAGCGACTGAACTAATTTCAACACAGTTAGTGCCTCATACACGGGGAGGAAACTCCGTCGCGCTTATCCCCTATTGGTACGTGGAATACAAGCTAGACCGAGTTTACGCTGGAGGCTTCAATGCAATAGGTGTCGGAATATACGGTGATACCGGTCAAGTTGCAGATGCAGGCTTGATTAGCACCAGCACCGAAACATAACACTTCAAGCAGTCATCATCTACAAACCCGACGACCGTAAAGCCAGCAGCCTCAAGCAAATCCATGAACGTGGGTAGAGTGAAAGCCTTCTTAAGTGCAGTCACAACAAGCCTGCCACTCAGCCTGACGACTCTTTTGAGCTCAAGCAAGGTTTCAGATGGCTGGGGTACGTTCTGAAGAACAGTAAATGCAAACACCCCATCAAAAAGCCCATTCCGGAAAGGCAAGTAGTCGGCGTCAGCCTGTAGAACAAAAACGTTCCCAAACACCTTCGCATGCTTCTGAGCTTTAAGTAGCAGTTTGTGTGAAATGTCAACACCCAAAACAATTTCCGCTTGAGAAGCAACCTCTTGGAAGAACAAGCCCGAACCGCAGCCAACATCCAAAACGAGGCCAAAAGCCACCTTCATGTTCTTCAAAGCTGCATCATACTTTACCTTTTGCTCCTGCGCGTACAATTCATCGTACCCTTCAGCCGTCACATCATACCGCTGCATTACGGTGCTCTTCTCTTTCCAACCTGCCAATTCCATTTCCTTCAAGAAATCTTATGTACCCAATCTCTGACTAAAATAGTTGGCTGAAACAAAAATGCAACCATCTAGCAAAGCCCAAGTCCTAACACAACCCAACATAGCGGAAGCGGCCCTGCTGATAGAGAGAGCCTTCGCGCAGAGAAGAATCCTCATAGTCGCAGGCACATGCCACGTGCACTACGCCGGCAGGGCAAGCAGCACACTGGAACCTGGCGAACGCCTCCTAATCATCAAATCTGACGGCTCACTGCTTGTCCACCGCCCAGTCGGCTACGAACCCGTCAACTGGCAACCCGCAGGCAGCATTTTCCACGTAACCACAAGAGAAAGCAGCCTTGAAGTTCATGCCGTTCGCCAAAAGCCGAGAGAAAACGTCAAAGTCACCTTCAGCAGCGTCCTCATGGTCTCAGCGCTAAGCCTTGACGATTCAGGCGAGTTCCTGCTTCATGCCAGCGAGGACGACATGCACCGAGCGATTCTGCTTAAGCCATCGCTTTTCGAAGAGGGCTTTAAGCCTATTAGTTGGGAGAAGAGGGTGGAACCAGGTTTTGTGGATGTGTATGGTGAGGATAAAAACGGAAAACTTGTAATCATTGAAGTTAAACGTAAAACAGCCAGCAAAGAGGCCGTTCTGCAACTAGCAAAGTACATTGAGCCAATCAAAGCAAAAGTTAACCGAGAAATAAGAGCTGTTCTTGTTGCCCCCGCCTTAGGCAAGGACGTACAGCGATTGTTGGTGCAGATGGGGCTTGAGTTTAGAGCTTTGGACCCTAAACAGTGTGCTGAAGTGTTAAAGAAGGCAGAGAGCACCAAGCTTGAATCGTTCTTTAATGAGTAACTTGGCTTTTCGGGGCTTCACTTTTTCGAATCCGCCACGTTAATGCGCTATAGGCTGATAGAACTAGTAGAATAAGTGTCACTTGTATTTTGGGAATTGAGAACGCCTGAACTGTGTAAAAAAGCGAGAGTACAGCTGGAAATGGCCCTATCAGAGCGTAGAAGAACAGGGCGGCGCCTAAGCCGTAGTTGTGTTTGTAATCTTTGAGGCTACGTTTGCCAAAGTACAATGCTGCTAATCTTCCTAATCCAAAGGTGCATTTTTGGCAGTTATAGCATGGTCGCAGGCAACCCAGAAACTTGAGGATGCCGTAAATTCCGATGAGGGCTACAATGAGAAATATAACGCCTGCTGCTATGTTGATGAGCAGGAAAGCCACTGTGTCCAATGTTATCCAGAGGGCAAGGGCAAGGTTGCCTATTATTGTGAAGGTTTTTGGGAACTCTATAGTTGCACTGATTACGTATCCCCGGCCGTTGTTATTGTCCGAAGAGAGATAAGGAAGTTTTCCCCAGCGGTTTTATGTTTTAAAAGGGTTGATGTTCAGCGTCTTACAAGAAAGGTTAATTATTTGGCTTAGTATGTAGATTTGGTGAAGAACTTGAATTTTTGGAAGCATATCCCGGCAGGGGATAATCCGCCTCAAGCTTTGAATATGGTTATTGAAGTAAACACTGGTTCTCGTTCCAAGTTTGAATATTGTTCGGAGTGGGAAGCTTTTGTTCTTGACCGGGTTATTCCTTCATCAGTGGTTTTTCCAGTTGACTACGGTTTTGTACCGCAAACATACGCTCAGGACGGCGACCCATTGGATATAATGACTCTTAGTTACGAGCCGCTGCAAATCGGCGCAATCGCCAAGGTCAGGGTGATTGGCATGTTGGTGATGGAAGATGAGAAAGGCTTGGACTACAAGATTCTCTCGGTTCTATCAAATGATCTGCGGTTTGAAGGGTACAAAAACTTAACCGATGTTCCAGAGTATCACCTCAAAGAGATCGCTGAGTTCTTCACAACGTACAAGCGGCTTGAACCATGCAGGTGGGCAAAAGTTCAGGGCTGGAGAAATCCGCAGGAAGCAATGGAGGTTGTGTCTGAGGCGTTGAAAAGTTACCTTGAACTGAACGAAAAGCAGGTCTGACGAAAACAAAGCATATAAAATTAATAGCCCCTAAAAAATCGGGCTAAAATACCTATTGTTTTGGGTTGCCGTTTTCTGGTGGCACAAATACTGCTGCTGCCACGGTTGTTGTCCACAATCCGTTTTTGTCGCCTGCAGCGGACTGGGTTATGTTGGCTGTTTTGATGATTAAGCCTGTGGTTTTGAAGAGTTGCTTGCGTTCGTCCCATGCGGTTTCAGGGTCAAACTGGATACCCATTGTTGTTGCAAGCATGGTAGCTGCTAAATCTTCTGCGTAGTCGCCTGCTGACTCGTCGGTTTGACCAAACGAGTGGTGTTCTGAGAGGTAGCCGTACTGATTTTTGCCAGAAGGAATAGCAACTCCGATAGATGACGCCACAAGTCTATGTGGTTCGTTCGTCGCGTTACGGGCTATGACTACGAAGGTGATTTCTCCTGGCTGAACCATTTTTTGGCCTTTTTCACGGGTCAACTGCTCACATCCTGGAGGAACAATACTGGATACGCTGACAAGATTGCACATTTGAATGCCAGCGTCCCGTAGGGCTAATTCGAATGATTGGAGTTGCTCTTTATGTTTGCCAACCCCTTTTGTAAAAAAGAAATATTTTGGTATCATTGTAGTGTCGGAAAATAGGATTGCAGAATGCATTTATTAGCCTTTTGTTTTAGAAACTATAATATCTTGAAAACAATAGTTCGTTGCTGAGGAACCCTGATTTGCCATCCTATAGGAGCGTGTTCAAAGATGAGGCTAAACTTGACATAAACTACATACCGCAAAACTTGCCTCACCGCGAACGAGAACAACGTCTGCTAACCGAGTTCTTCAGCTTTATCCTGCATTGCCCTGAACGGATGGCTCAGAGAGTAATAATAACAGGCGATGTGGGCACTGGAAAAACCGCTCTTGCCCAAAACTTCGGAGCAAGCATCACCTCAGAAACAAACAAACGCAAAATTAAATTCCGTTACCTCCACATTAACTGCCGAGAATTCCGCGGAAGCCTAGCTCTGATTCTTCATCAAGCAGTTACAGCTTTCCGTCCGATGTATCCTGCCCGCGGCTACGGCGCCGAAGAAATCCTAACTGCCCTCATACAAGTGCTAGACGAGGAGCAAGCTTCAATGGTTCTGACGCTTGATGAGTTTGATAGCCTGATTGAAAAGGAAGGTTCAGATGCCGTTTACAAGCTCACTAGGCTGCAGGAGATGCGGCAGGGCAAACCTCAGCGGCTTTCATTCATCTTTATCATGCGCGACTTAAAAACCCTCGAACATCTCGATGAGAGCGCAAGAAGCACTCTTCAACGCAGCATCGTGCGCTTAGAACGCTACGGCAAACCGCAGCTTATTGACATCTTAAACGACCGTGTCTCAATGGCCTTTGAGTTAGGCGCAGTCGAGGAGGACGTGGTTGAATTGATTGCGGAGTTAGCTTTTAACGAAACAGGAAACGCCCGCTTCGGAATCGAATTGCTCTGGCGGGCTGGAAAATACGCTGACGCCTCAGACGCTGAACAGGTTGGGGCAGAATGTGTCCGCACAGCAATGTCAAACATTGTGCCAGGCATGCGCAAAAGCGACTTAGCCGCGTTGGGTTTGCATGAGAAACTATTTTTGTTGGCGATAGCACGGCACTTTAAAGAGAATGAGGAAGCTTACACCTCACTAACTGAAATCGAAAAAACCTACGGCGTGGTCAGCGAGGAGTTCAGTTTGCAGCCTGTCACGCATACGCAACTGTGGACTTATACCCAGTACTTATCCTCCATGGGAATCATAAAAGTTGAAGTTGGATCGTCTCGAGGAAGATCCACGCAGGTCTCACTGCTTTCAATTCCCGCCGTTGAGTTGGAAAAAGAATTAAGCGCCAGCATAGAAGCGCAAAAAGGAAAGTGATTCCGCTGGAGTTAGAAGAAGTTTTATCGTCAAAGCCACGCCTCAAAATCCTGAAGCTCCTCAACACTTTGGGCTCTCTGAACGTTTCTGATATTGCCAGACAAATTGGTGCAAATTTCACAGCGGCATCCGAGCACCTTAAAATTCTGGAGGCTGAAGGGATCTTGCAGGTTCATGTTTACGGCAGAGTTCGCATGTACCGCTTCAAGGAAGGTTCAATGAAAGCCAAGGCAATCCAAAACCTCATCGAGGCATGGGAACAAAGCAAGTAGGACTACTCTTGCTCGTGTTCTTTTCCTTCTTGAACGAGTCTTCGGACTTTTTGTCCACTTTTCTTTCCTGCCTCTTCACAGTTATGTTTGATCTGCTTTCCTTCCTTTTCAGTCAAAATAATTCACCTCCGAAACGCTATCTTGAACTTGCCTTTAGCGCAACCAAAATAAGCTGATAAAGCTATGTGGCTGCCAAAAGGCATAACAGCCCAGTTTCAGGGATTAAAACAATAAAAGAAACGAAAACAAAGCATTCCAAGAGGCAAGCAAATTGGCAATGGTTGATGTTTCAGGCAAAGACGAAATTTTTCGAGAAGCAACAGCAACAGGAAAAATTAACCTAAAAGCGGAAACAATTAAACTTGTATTAGCGGGAAAAATCGCTAAAGGTGACCCGCTCTACACAGCCAAAATCGCCGGCATCCTTGCTGCAAAGAAAACAAGCGAGTTAATTCCACTCTGTCATCCTTTGCCTTTAACAAGCGTAAAAGTTGAAGTAAACGTTGTAGACGAGGGCACAGTTGAGGTTTCAGCGACGGTGAAGGCTAAGGCGCAGACGGGTGTTGAGATGGAAGCGCTCGCGGCGGTTTCTATGGGTCTTTTGACAGTTTGGGACATGACCAAGCAGTATGAGAAGGACGCGGCTGGCCAATACCCGTCCACGCGAATTGAGAACGTTCATGTATTGCATAAGTTCAAGCAGGCGTAAACCATGAGCGAAACCTCAAAAATACACAAAGCAAAAGCCCTTAAAACACTAAACTACGCAATTTACATTTGTAGCACCTCACGTTATGAACTCGTGCAAAAGAGCGTAGCAGTTACCGATGTTGGGGGAGACACAATTGTCGAAATCCTCAATAATGCAGGGCAAAATGTCCTTTTCAAAAAAATAATTGCCGATGATAAAGCATTAATCTCCCAAGCAGTTCAGCAAGCCCTCATTACTCCCGAGTTGGATGTTGCCATATTTTCAGGCGGCACAGGCATCACACCAACAGACGTCACTATCGAAACGGTTTCGCCGTTCTTTGAGAAAACCTTACCTGGATTTGGCGAATTTTTTAGACGCATAAGCTTCGATAAGGTTGGTTCTGCGGCGGTTTTGTCCCGTGCCGTTGCTGGCATAGCGAAGGGCAAGGCGCTGTTTTGTATCCCTGGTTCCCCTAATGCAGTGCGCACTGCCGTGGAAATGCTTATTTTGCCCGAGGCTCCTCACATCGTTAAGCATGCACGGGAATAACGAAAAATGAGTTTAACGGATAACTGTGGCAGACCACTTCTTAACCTTAGGATTTCGATTACACAGCGGTGTAACAATCGCTGTGCATACTGCCACAGAGAAGGTGAAGTGCAACGCGCCAACGCTTCCGCAGAAAAAATGACTGTTGAAGAAATCGTGCGCATAGCCAAACTCGCCGTCACCTTGGGAATTGCACGAGTTAAATTGACGGGTGGGGAACCTCTCATGCGCAGGGACCTGCCTGAAATCGTACGGGGTATAGCGTCGGTTCCTGGCTTGAGGGATTTGTCTTTAACAACCAACGGGCTATTGCTCGGTGGCATAGCAAAAACGCTTCGTGACAGCGGCTTAAAACGAGTCAATATCAGCTTGCCCTCTCTGAACGCAGAGACTTATCGCAAACTCACAGGCGGCAACCTACAAGATGCCCTGGCAGGCGTTAAAGCAGCCATAGCAGCAGGCTTTTGTCCAGTCAAACTTAACATGGTTATCCTAAAAGACCTGAACGTCAGCGACGTACCAGAAATGATACAATACGCCTCCAAAAACGATGTGGTATTGCAACTCATAGAACTTGACCCGATAAACGTCAGCGACGATTACTACTCGACTCATCACCGCGGCTTGGAGGAATTGGAAAGAATGCTCCGGGAAAAGGCAAAAGAGGTTGAGAAACGACCTTTCATGCACAACCGCCTCGTATACCACTTGCCAAACGTAACCGTTGAAGTCGTGCACCCAATTGAAAACACGGATTTTTGCATGCATTGTACACGGATGCGTGTCACTAGCGATGGCAAGCTAAAACCATGCCTGATGAGAAACGACAACCTGACAGACATATTGACGCCAATGCATGAAGGAGCAAGCGACGAAAAACTCAAACAACTGTTTTTGGCAGCAAACAAGCTAAGAGAGCCATTCAACAAAGATGCCTGATTCATTATTGCGCTTTTTAGTTTAGATGTTGACTATTTCTGCTTCATCTTTAAAGGTGTCAAGCAGGGCTAAAGTGTGTTTTCCTGTTAGGTAACCGCAGAGTTCCCCTGGGTTGATTGCCAGAGTTTTGCCTCTTTTTTCGACGCTACTGTTATGCGAATGCCCGTGGATTACTGCGTTGAAGTAGCCGCTATCTATGATGGCGTTGAGAAGATCGGTTTCTTCTCCATGCAGTAGTGCAATGCGGTAGCCTTCCAGTTCTACTTTTGCAAAGCGGTCATGGATTGTGCAATTACCAGTTTCGCTAAACCTTTTTTTGAGCAGTTCATGGTCTCCGTCATTATTTCCAAATACTCCGATGAGTTTACAGTTTAGAAACTTGAATTTTGGGATAACAAAGCCCGCTACATAGTCGCCCGCATGAAGGACCAAATCCGCCTTTTGGTCGTTAAGGTATTCTACAGCTTTTTCCACTTGGGTTACATTATCGTGCGTATCTGAAATTGCGCCAATAAACATATTTTTTCGCCTTGTTGCTTTTCGTGTTGAACGCAATAAATGTTTTCTCAATTCTATTGGACGAGATCTTGAACTAATTTTTAAATCTATTAAAAAGCCAAAACAATGTGTCCCAACTTGAAATCCAAGCGCAAAAAGGAAAAATAAACATAAACGCAACCGACAAACAACTAATAAAAGAAGTCGTTCAGGTGCATTTGAAGCAGGTTAGAGGTAAGGTAAGAGAACGAATTCAGAAACAGGGGACCAACTCAAAACTGCAAGAGAAGGCCGCCCGCTGGTCAAAGATATTGTTGAAGATCTCTGCAAAGAAGGCGTGACTATAATGTTCTCCTCTAAAGGCGATAGGGTAGCCACCATAGGCTCAGAAGCAAACTCGAAGCTTACGCGTTTTGTAAGTGGAACAAAAGGCATAGAATTTAACAATCCAAGACGGCTCATAGAACTAGGATTATAACGCTCTTATCCATAGCGAAAATCAGTATACACCCTTTTTTGTATAAAAAACCTTTTTTCATAGTGTTCTAATGAAGCCTGTTTTGCAGATTTTTTTTAAACTATGTTTTGAAGCACCAGAGAAAGCTCAGTTAAACTATCAATCGTTACATCAGGCTTAGCTCGCCCAACCTCTTTCTCGACGCGCCTCTGAATATAAACAGCTTTAATTCCGGCCGATTTTGCCCCGTCAACGTCTGCATCAAGTGTGTCACCGACAAAAATCGCTTCCCATGCAGAAACCCCAAGTATTTTGATAGCATTTTCGAAGATTTCTGGGCTTGGCTTGCGCTTGTTAATGGCGGCAGAAACCAAAACAACATCAAATAACTCCGCTAATCGGTAGTCCTTCAACAGTTTATCGACGCATTCGGGAATGGCGAAGTTACTGATTATTCCCAGCTTGTATTTTCGGTGCAGACTAGTCAAAACTGTCTCTGCATCCTTGTCTGGGTAAACAAACTTCATGAATTCGTCACAGAACTCAGCGGTCGCCTCTGACATGAGACTGCATGAGACGTCATAATAATAGCCCAAGTTTTTGAGTGTTTCAACGACTCGAACATTAAAATGCGGCTCCTCAAGGTTTGCGTCTGCCTTAGCGTAGAGCGCATCACGGCTTTGAACGTAAGCCTTCTCAAATTCGTCGAAAGAAACATTCACACCTTTTTTAGCAAGGAACTTGTACATCCGCATAAGTGAAGGATTGGAAAAATCATGCTTCCTACTAATTAACATCAAAGTATCGAACATATCAAATAGAACAGCTTTAATTGGCATAACGAATTTTCCCAAAAGCTAAACCTTTTTGAACCTTAAAACTCTTATCGCATTCTAAAATGAATTTTTCTCATCTGGTCGCTTGAGCCTTCTACGCACAGCATAGTAAGCGCTGCCTGCAAAGAGGAAAAGGATGCCGATTAGCCAGGCTTGGGTTGTAGCAAAAGCAATAAACGCCAGCAACATTAGACAGGTTGCAAGTCCTAATACAGGCAAAACCTTGGCGCGTTTCCGCTCCGATTTTAGTTTGAAAGCTGAAATGTTAACAATGCAATAGGTGAAGAGTAAAGCAAACGTGCTGACGGCAACTACGCTTGTTAAATCCAAAAACACTAAGCCAGCCATCAAAAGCCCTGCAAGCAAAATGGCGTAGTAAGGTGTGAAGAATCTGCGGTGTACCCGCGCCAAAACTGAGGGCAAATCGTTATTGCGCGCCATCGAATATGCCATCCTTGAAACCCCCAAAATAGCAGTTAACAAAACACTTGCTGTCGCCACTAAACCGCCAACCGAAATTATTTGAACCGCAAGCGAGATGCCTGTAGTTCTCATGGCAGAATCCAACGGTGAACTAGAAGCCGCTAAACCCCCGGGCGCAAGCAACCCAACCGCTACAACGCCAACCAAAACGTAAACCACCATAGCGATGCCTAAAGATAATAGCAGCGCCCGTGGCACATTGCGTTTGGCGTCTTTAACCTCCTCAGCCACTACAGCCACCCTTGCGAAGCCGCCATAAGCAAAAAAAATGAAAAACGACCCATACAACACGCCACTTGTCAACGGATTAAACGGTACAAAGTTGCCGCCGCTGAAATGCAGTGCTCCGAAAATAACGAAAAATCCAAGCACGGCCAGCTTGATTGCGACGAGAATGTTGTTGACTCCTGCGGATTCTTTGGCGCCAACCAAATTCAAACCTGTGAACGCCAAACAGAGCGCAGCTGCCACAATGTTTGCTGGTAAACCAGGAAACGCTGCTGATAGGTAATAGGCAAAACCAAGCGCAACTGCAGCTCCAGTGAAAGTGTTGGCGACCAGCCACATCCAACCTGCCAGAAAGCCCGAAAATGGCGAAATCAACTGTCGTCCATACTCGTAAACGCTTCCCTCCACAGGCTGCCAGGCAGCGAGCGTGGCAAAGCTTGATGCTGTGATGAAAGCGATAATGCCAGCAATAATCATTGACATTATAAGTGCCGAACCAGCGTAACCTGCGAGGATGCCGATTACAACAAAGATTCCGCCGCCTATGATTGCGCCAACGCTGATGGCGACGGCGCTCCATAAGCCGATTGAACGTTTCAGTCTAGTCTGCTCTTGCTTTTCCAACACAGTCACGGTTAAGCAAGATTCAAGCAGATGACTATTAAAACCTTACAAATTGCTATTTATCCCAGAATTCTCTTGTCCGCAAATACTGAACTTTAGCTTTGAGCAAATCCATGTAAAACGCATCCTGATTAGAATGCATTTTACCCAGAATCCTCGAAGCTGCCTCAGGACCAACACCTTTCACCTGCAACGCCCTAACAGCATCCTTGCCATAACTCAAAATCAAATCCGCTTTCCGCCGGGTTTGGCTGAGTTCTTTGAGTTCTTCAGGCGACAATTCTTTACCTTCACGCCTACGCGCCAACGCATCCTGCAAATGGCCGATATCCTGTGACCTATAAAGCGGCGCAAGCAAGGCTGAACCGCATTTTCCGCATTGGAGCTCTGGGGGCAGGTCTTTGATTCTTTCTTGAATGGTCCATTGGCCACATTTCATGCATAGTAGCGTTATAGTTCTGGCGTCGATTTCCATTTTCATTTTGTCTATGTTGTTAACGATGACTTTTTCAGGAGCCATCAGCTCGGTAAAGTCAGCGAATTGGGCGAGTATGTGATATGCAAGCGGCGTAGGCTTCTCATAGCTGATGTAAGTAGTAATCTTGATTTTGCCAGTGGACACATCGAGCATGATTTGTTTGGTTCTATCCAAATCCACTTTTTCCATCATTGCTTCCCTGATGGTTTCACGGTAAATCGGCGTATTATCAAAACGAGATTTCAACTCGGCCTCACGTTGGTGACTCATGGTTTTGCCACGGGGTAATGCACCGAAGCGTTCAGCCACCGCCTTCATCTTGTAGCCAAACGGAAACTTTGCTTCCAAATACTTGTTAAACGCAAAATCAACCGCCTCGTCATTTAAGCCAAAAAGCGTCTGTGGCAACTCCCCAATTTCCTGCTTATTAGGCTTACGTGCTGCCTCTATGAGGATTCTGTAACCATCCGTCCACCAACCAGTGATAAGCTCACGTTCGGAGAGAACATTATCAAAGATTCCGCCCAAGGTTTTGTTAACGAGTTCGCCAAAGCAAGCATGAACAACAATGTAGCGGTCGTATATTTCAAGTACAATATGGTTTTCGGTTGGTAGGGGCGCATTTTGTTTAATGTGCTCGTCAACTTCTGCGATGGCGTTCATTATGCTGGCTTTGTCAGAGCCGAATTCTTTAGCTAAAACTTCAGCTGCAACACCAACTTCATCAGTTTCCCTAAGAACATCAGCAATTCTCTGCCTGCTCTGACCAGTTTTCTGAGCAAGCTCAAAAGGCACAGGCAAAATCTCGCCATCCCAACCGGGAACAGACGCAAACGGGTCCTCAGAAGGCAGAACATACACGTTGCCCGATTCGTCCTCAATTTGCACAATGCGCCATACTTTGCCTTTCATGATAAAGTTCAAGCCCACTCTTGCGTGTAGCGCCATGAATTCATCGCCTAATATGCCGATTTTGCGATCGCTGAGCACGTTTATGACTGGGTATTTTCGCTCGTCTGGAATCATGGAGAGGTTGTTGTAATAGTATTCGCGGGTTCTGCGAGTTTTTCTCAAAACGCCATCGTCTTCGTTAAATCTTAAATGGTTTAAGCTGTCTAAAAAGCGTATCAGGTCTAGCAGTTCGGTTTTGCCCAATTTCCGATAAAGATAGGACCTATGCAATAAACGCGAGAGTTCAGGTAATTTTAGGGTTTGCTGGTCCATTAGCCATCCTGCTATTTGATGCGACAAGACATCGAGCGCGCCCTCATGCATCGGAACAGGTTCAATCAAATTATTCTTTGCGTTTTTTATGGATGCTAAGGATTCAAGTGTGTCATCAGGGTAAACAGCGATTATTATTCCATTAGATGCCCTATCCAGTCGGTGTCCGCTTCTGCCTACACGCTGGATTAGACTGTTAACTTGTCGTGGCGACATGTACTGGATAACTAAATCGACGTTGCCAATGTCAATTCCCAGCTCCAGCGTGCTTGTGCAAATAATCGCTCTTAACTGTCCATTCTTAAAAGATTCCTCTATGGCGACCCTTTCATCTTTGGAGATTGAACCATGATGAACCGCAATGTCATCTCTGCCAACCTGCGCAAGCTTGTGACCTAAAACCTCAGCCACGGTACGACTGTTAACAAAAACAAGCGTTGACTTATGCGAATCCACCAACTCTATGATCCGCCTGATCCTTGATGCTACTTCAGGCGTGGCTTCAAGCTTTCCAGCTAAATCAAAATCGGACTGAATAAGCGAAGGAAACTCGACGCTGTAATTGTAACTCTTCTCCATTGTGGCTTGCACTATGCTTATTTTTCTGCGTGTTCCGGCGAGGTATTTTGCGATTTCCTGTGAATTGCCAATAGTTGCGGATAAACCGATTCTTTGAAACTCGAAGTTAGTAACCTGTCTCAAACGCTCCAAAGCAATCGAAAGTTGTGCGCCACGTTTGCTGCCTGCTAAATCATGCACTTCGTCTACGATCACGACTTTAACGTTTTTGAGGTGTCTTCTCATTTGTGTGCCTGGAAGGATCGCCTGTAGAGTTTCAGGGGTGGTGACCAGCATTGTTGGCGGTTTTTTGGCTTGCAGGCGACGAGTTTTTTTCTCAGTGTCTCCATGCCGAACTTCAACAGTTATGCCCAACTGTTCTGCCCAATAGGTTAAGCGTTTGAACATGTCACGGTTCAATGCGCGAAGAGGCGTTATGTAAATTACCTGGATACCCTTTTGCTCTTGATTTTTCTCCTCGACCAATCGTGAGAAAACTGGCAGGACAACCGCTTCGGTTTTTCCAGTTCCTGTCGGGGCAATCAAAAGCACGTTTTTGCCTTCCAGTATCGGCGGAAATGCTAAAGCCTGGGGCAGTGTGGGTACAGTGAATCCGAGGTCAGCCAACGCTGTTCGTACGGGTTTAGCAAGTTGATCGAAAACAGATTTTGAGGTGTCTAGTTGCATTTTCTTGTTTAAAATACACGATTAAACTCTGTTTTATCTCTTTAGCCTTGGCTGCGTAATTCTGCCTGATTCGTCTGGCATGAGTTTTGATCGTTCGCTTTGTTTAGGAAGCGGAATTGACAAATAGGCTTAACCTGATTTTCAAGAAAGTTAATATGAACCGTGGAATCAATTGCATATAATAATGAGTTAAACTTGTAGTTAGCACTACCTTGACAAGTTTAAATGGCGGGTTGGGGTAAAGATGAACTTAAAATTGTACGCAATTAGAAAAGGAAACCAAAAAGTGGACGCGAAATGTGTCCAATTAGTCGTCGTGGATCTGGACAAAAACAAGCGTTACCCATTAAACTTTGTCTGCGTACTGCCAAGGTACTTCCGATTGCTTGAAAAAAGAAGCAGCAACTTCGCCAAAATTTTCGGGGATCGAAGCATTTGTACAGCAAAGAACCTTTTGGCTGAAGCCAAACACCGTGAAGACGACCCAGATATCCAAAAAGTCATAACTAAACGTATAAAGGATATCGAGGCAAAACCAACCCTCCAAGCGTAATAGCACAAACTAAATTTTTGCTCGCCCTTCTATTTGCCCTTTTCTTCCTGAAGAGATTAGCAGCGAAATAAGATAGTCATTCTCCACCAAACCAAAAGCACCGTTCCTCGCTGAGAATTCATCGAATCTTTTTACGCCGTCAGGTATTAGAAACGGTGATTTGATTGCGAAAGGCACTGGGTCTCTTGCATGTGTCCCAGTTTTTATCGGCGTCGGATGGTCTGGAAGTATGGCAATTGCGTAAGGCTCGCTTGTGGCGTTTAAAATTCTGCCAAGCAGCCTCTTATCTAAATCTTCTATCGTTTTCACTTTGAGCGGCGCATCCTTGCAGTGTCCAGCTTCATCGGGAGCTTCAACATGAACAAAAACCAAATCATTCCGCTCCAAGGCCTTCAAGGCAGCGTCGGCTTTGCCTTCATAGTTGGTGTTATCCAAGCCTGTGGCTCCAACAACATTTATGATTTCCATTCCTGCATATGTGCCGATGCCCTTTACCAAATCAACCGCGGAAATCACGGCGCTTTTCAAGCCGAACTTTTCTTTTAGCGTTGGCATGGATGGCTTTTTGCCGCCGCCCCAAGGCCAAATTAAGTTGCCTGGTTTTTTGCCGGCTTTTTCTCTGGCGATGTTTACTGGGTGAGAGCGCAAGATGTCTCGGGAGTAATTAATTAAATCCCTGAGTACCCGTGAGGTGTTTTCAGCTTGGGGCGACTTGGCTTTCGGCATGACAGCTGAAACTGCAACTCCTGTGGCGTCATGAGGCGGAGTGCAAACGATGAGCTCAGGGTTTGGGAAGTTTCGGAGAATCAGAAAGTGCCTGTAGTCAAGGCCTGGGTAAAACTCGATTTTGCCTTTTTTTCCGAGAGCCTGATCTACTGCGGCTATGAGTTGGGCTGATTCCTCTGTGGTTATGTGTCCTGCAGAGTAGTCAGCTATGTTGTTGTTTTCTTCGGTTATTATGTTGCATCGGTAGCATGAGTCGTTTGCTCCGAGTTTTAAACCTCTCGCAGGCGCCTCAAGCGGACCTCTTCCAGTGCAGTATATTCTTGGGTCGTAACCTAAAACGGAGCATATTGCCGCGTCTGAGCCAGGGGTTAACTCGTCAGGAACAGTCTTGATTAAGCCACTTTGTCCCTGAGCTGCTATTGAATCCATATTTGGTTTATTTGCTGCTTCAAGCGGAGTTTTGTTTCCCAATTCAGGAACTGGGTAATCAGCCATTCCATCTCCGACAATAAGTATGAACTTCATATGATTAACCCCCAACTGAAGTTGAATCTTTTTCCTTTGGTTCACAAATTGTCAACCGCGTATTTATCTGCTTACTAAGCCGTTCTTGAAGGCATAACGTTCTAAATATGTCTTAACTTTGTATAAGTTTGTATCTTCTTCAAAAATGAGTGTTTGTCTTTTCCTTAGGAAGATTATGTTTTATCCCTTCGTGAAAACGAATATTGTGCTAAACCGTCTTTTGCCAGTATGTGGCAAGCGGTTGTGGCTGTTAGCGTACACCAACAAACCTATTTATAAATTAAAAAGCTAAAATATTAGCAGAAGAAATTCTAAAAAGAGGAGTTTTAATAAATGCTTGAAGGATGGGAATGGCTTATTATTGGGGTTGTTGCAATCGTAATTATCCTGTGGGGTCCAGCTAAGATTCCAGAGTTTGCTAAATCATTGGGTAGAGCTAAAGGTGAATTCAACAAGGCTTCAAAAGAGTTTGCTGCCGCTGCAACCGCTGAAGAAAACAACGTAAGCATCAACAACGCTACCGCTGTACAACCAAAGCCTACACAACTAATAAAAACTAAAGATAAAATGTTACTTGAAACCGCCCAGAACCTTGGAATACCGACTGATGGCAAAACCAGAGAGCAAATTTCCGAGGAAATTTCTCTAAAAGCTAAACTTTTAGGTGCCGAGCAATAGGCCAATTTTAGCCCTAATTTTTTTCTTCAAGAAAAGATAGTTTATAAACAATGATTTCTTCCTCTAAATTCTTGCCCTTTAGAGAATTCTTCAACAAATTAGTTATTTGAGCCTTATTTTAACGGTAAAAGTGTCGCCGCTAAGTGTAAGAAACCGATCTTTATTTTAGAAGCCTAAAAAAGAAAGAAAGGAAAGAAATTTAGCATTTGCCTTTACCGCTTTTTCAAATTCAGTCTTTTTCTGTTTGCTGATCAGTTCAAAAAATAGAATATTTCTGTTATCGAAATACGCCTTAAAAACTAATCAAGCCTAACGCTTTATCTAGGAAATAGGAGCATGGTGGACAACCCAAATTCGAAAGATAAAGCTCTAGAGGCGTTGGATTTCATAATTAATATTCTTAAAAAACATGAAGAAAGTTTGGATAAGTCGATTGATGCTTTGGCAACAATTACGGAGCAAATAGGAAATCCAGACTCAATAAATCCCAAAGTGGAGAATATTGAGAAAGAAATCAACGGTCTGCAAAAAGAAGTAGCAAATCTGATTAGCAACCTATCTAGCGTACAAAAAGAAACGCAATCAGTCGCCGTCAAGGAACAGGTAACTTCGTCAGCGCATCCAGAGTCTTCAACGGGTCCATCTGTAATTCTGGGTTGCAAGCAATGGGAGGATTTCCAAACTTTAGCGCTACATGCTCAAACGGTATCTTTTAGCTATAAAGAGGATCAGAAGGTTTTCCAAGTTAACGCCCTTAAGGGAAACCAGATTATCACTTATAATGGAGGTCTTCCAAATTTATCAATAATTCTTAGAGAATGGTTATCTGCGGCGTTAGGTGTATGTGAACAGAGTATCATGGAAGGCTTCTTGGAAAGAAGTTGTACTCTCATCTAATTAACTGCTTTTAGCGGTTGTATATAGAAAGGAGATGAATCCTCTAACAGGGCTACGCGTGGTTCGCGCAGAAATCTTCAGAGATTGAAAGGTCAAGTCTAAGGGCTTTGATATTGAGATCGAACTGAATCACATGTGGAACAAAGAGGTTTTGGCATTGTTGAAATTGAGAGAGATTGAGTGAAAAAAAAACTAAAAGTTAGACATGGCGCCGAAATTTTAAAGCGCACAATGCTTGAAAAAACTCATTAAACGCTGTTTGGTTGTAGTTTTGTGTCATTTAAATAGCACACTCAAAATGGAAACTTGGCTAACGTGTGGGGTTTTAGTATGAACGAAAGTGCATTTCAAACAGCTTGTTGGCATATGAGTCGATAGGGGTCTTAATTGACCGGTTTGGTAATTTAAACCGAAAAGCTCTGGAAATGGTAGGTAGGCTTGTATATACCTGTATATTATAAAGTCTTATTAATCGTCTGTGCCGATAAGAAAATATGCCAAAACGAAATAGAGCGGCATCACTTTTTCTATTACCAATAGCCGTCTTCATGTGGTGTATTGGTTGGGGTCTTTACGCTGTCGGTTCCAAAAAAGGAACAAAAAGAAACAAGCCAAAAACGACTATTCAGAGAGAGATGATTATGTTTGTGCCGCCTTTAGATCAGCAATATGCAACTTAACTTAGTCAGAAGCGTAAAAGAAACAACAGCCACATACAAGAAAAGAAAATAAGCCAACGCGGGGCGCGTCCCGCGCCCATGCCCGACGACCAACCCAAAGCAACATTATCACTGCCACACAGCAAAATCACAATTTTTTTATGCTTTCTATGATGGCGATTAGCGGTTTCCGTTTTTTTCACAAACCTTTTAATTCACTTAATGCGAGATGAAGAAGAAATAAGTAACTGAAACAGGGGAGATAGGCGTACAAGTTTCACAGAAAATAAAAGTGAAAGCGTTTGTAGCCGTAATAATAGTTGTTTTGGTTACAGGATGCGCTGGAATCGATCTGTTTGAGATGACCCGTTCATCTCAGCCCAATTTGCAGCCTTCAGTTACTGTAAACCCACTAATACAAACCCCAATTCCTTCTCCAACACTTACAGCGCCCATTCCGACTCCAACTCAAACCCCCACGCCCACCTCAACACCTACGGCAACCCCATCTCGCCTTCCAACTCCCTCACCACTCCAGACTTCTTACTCATTAACCCCAACTCCAGCTCTTGCCCCAGTCCAAACCCCAACGCCAACTCCAACGTCAACCCCAACGCCAACTCCTACTAATACTCCGACCCCAACACCAACTCTAACGCCAATCCCAACCCGGACCCCAACCCCAACGCCGAAACCTCGAGGTGTAATTTCAATTACTTTCGATGATGGTCTCCTTTGCCAGTACACCAACGCATTCCCGCTAATGCAAGCCAGAAACATTACCGGAACATTCTACATTCCTACTGCCAACTTCACAACGGATAATTACAACAAAATAACCCCAGCCGAATTGTTGCAGATGCAAAATGCTGGTAACGAAATAGGAAGCCACTCCGTTACTCATCCGGACTTCACCACATTAACTGAAGCACAGATCCGTCAAGAATGCGCCAATAGCAAAGCAACTCTACAATCATACGGGTTAACGGTAAATAACTTTGCTTACCCTTATGGAGTAGGTAACCTTACTTACGCAAATAGTATTGTAAGTCAATATTACCGTTCTGCTCGCATAGTATATTTTTCACCAATGACAATTTCGAATGCCTCATTCCAGCTTACGGCTTTTTTGGCTGAAAGTCAAGGGGCAAATTACACTAATTTGCTTCCAAAACTCAAAATGATGGTTGACCACACAGCGAACAATAACCTTTGGACAGTTTTCTACATTCACAACGTCTCTACCCTCAACGACTCTGTGATTAACGGAGGAATCAGTACAGACGACTTTACAAGTTTCTTAAATTACGCTAAAGCTTCAGGAGCCCAAATATTAACGGTCAACCAAGCACTGGATCTTGCCAAGAAATAATAATAACTGCTTTGCCCGTTTATTCCAACCTGTAATGCTTAGGCATGTAAAGTCTTTCAAACTATTGGCTTCGAACGATATTAACCCCTTCCAAGAGCAAACAAGTACTTTATCAACAACAGTTCTAATTCTTTCCTCAACTTCGTGTAATTCCATGTCGAATTAGTTAGCTTGGTCTTCTTATAAGACCTCGGTTGCTTTTTCAGAGGTATGTGTCTCTTTTAAATAGTGATCATTATTTCTTGCTTGTTAAAGCTGAAGAAGTCGCGCCAATAATATTCAGAGGGTGTCTTTGTGTTGACCAGCGGTGAAGCCTTTGTGTTTTTGGGATAAAGTTAAATGCAAGGTAGTTTGATGTTTTATACGCCGGGTAGGAGAAGCAGATCACAAGCTTTGTTGTTCCAGAACAAAGTTCTGTATTATCTGTTCAGGTCTTTAATCTGCTTGGCAAACGCTTAGAACAGGAGAGAACATAGAAAAGAGAACTAAGGTTCGTTTGATTTAGGTCAGTCTCTATTCGTATCTGCTCCAGTCATGGAGGGACTCGTTAGAGATGTGGCTGAAAAAAAATTGATTTTGATAAGGCAGCCTTTTTATTAACTTACTTTTAAACCGCTCTTTTCAGCAACAATCGTGTTCAGTCTAACAAATTTCATCGTTCCAGAGTTCTTATGTTTGAGTTTGAGGAGTAAATTTGGTTAGCTATCGAGATAAATTGGACATTATAGCTGATATTCTGACGGTTGCTAGTAGGAAGCCTAAAAAAACTCAGATAATGTATGAAGCAAATTTAAATTTTCGCGTGTTGCAGAAATATTTGACTGAGCTAAGCAACGCATCTTTAATTTGTTTCGAGGATGAAACTCACTGCTATGATTTAACTTTAAAGGGTAAGACGTTTTTGGAAGCTTACAAACAATATTTAAAGACAAACAGACATGCTGAGAAAATAATTGGCGATGTTAATTTTAGGAAACGGACTCTGGAAAATCTTCTCGACCAGTAATAGCCGGATTATCATGGCAACTAAGATAGTTTAAAGGAGCAGAGTCAGATAAAAAACAAATACGTACATCATTTTTACCACAACTACTGGATAAAAATGTGTCAGTTCAACGGTGGGTTTTGATCTGTCTAAAATTATAGTTATCGGTTTGATTCTGATCATCATATTTTCTGTTTTACTGCTTGGGATTCCGATTGTTAACAGCGTGACGAGCAATGAATCCTCAACAGGACTTGAGGAGTGGCCAATGTTACGCCATGACTTGCAACACACGGGATATTCGACATCCTCAGCCCCTAATACAAGCAACTCTTTGTGGAACAACCTCACAGGATCTTATATATCATCTTCTCCTGCGGTCGTCAATGGCAAAGTATACATAGGATCGGAGGACAAAAACGTTTACTGTTTTGACGCAGCTGACGGAAAAATCGTGTGGAGTTATACGACCGGTGACTTGGTTGATTCCTCTCCCGCTGTAGCCGATGGCAAAGTCTACATAGGATCAAACGACCACATGGTCTATTGTTTAAACGCAACTACGGGAGAACAATTATGGAATTATACAACAGGCGACGTTGTTGTGTCTTCTCCTGCTGTCAGCGAAGGCAAAGTCTACGTAGGCTCATATGACGGCTATCTTTACAGCCTAGACGCCACCAAGGGAACACAAATATGGAATTATTCGGCCGGTGACGCGGTTGGAACCTCTCCAGCTATCGCTGACGGCAGACTCTACATAGGATCACGGAATGGTAACGTTAGCTGTTTAGAGTCATTTTCAGGAGAATCCATATGGAATTTCACAGCAGGTCCCTGGGTTCACTCCTCTCCAGCTGTCGCCGACGGCAAAGTCTATGTAGGATCCGGCGACAATAGGGTTTATTGTTTGAACCCCGACACCGGAGTACCTTTATGGAATTACACAACAAATAACTACGTTACTTCTTCTCCTGCTGTGGTTAACGGTAAAGTCTATGTTGGATCCTGGGATGGCCAGATCTACTCTTTAGACGCTAATAGTGGAGCTCTCAATTGGAGTTTTCCCACAGGCGCTCGAATCTACTCTTCTCCGGCTATCGCTGACGGCAAAGTCTACATAGGATCGGGCGACCCTTACACACCCTCCGATCACTATGAGATTTACAGCTTAAACGCAGAAACTGGTAACTTAACGTGGAGTTACGCAACAAGCATGGGTGTTTCGTCTTCAAACGCTGCTATTTCATCTTCTCCGGCTATCGCTGACGGCAAAGTCTACGTAGGGTTAGGCGACAATAGGGTTTATTGCTTTGGTCCAACTCCAACCCCAAGTCCCTCACCAACAGTTACCTCCTCACCTAGCCCATCACCAACTCTCACCCCAAACCCTACACCGCCCACGACGCCAACTCCTTCACCAAGCACAACTCCCACTGCAACACCTAGCCCTTCTCCAACCCCACCATATCAAAATTCATCAGCCCTGCAGGCGGCAAACATCGCTGTGGAAAAGGCATTCAATGCAGTTTTGGACGCTGAAAAAGCCGGCGCAAACGTTACCCAACTCTTAGCAAAACTAAACACTGCAGGACAACTCTTATCTGAAGCTCAAAACGCTTACGACAGTGGAAACAATGCGGCAAATGTTGCATCCATGGTGGAAAATGTCAACCAAATAGCTCGCCAGATCAGCACTGGATGCGCTTAATCTGCGTAATGAAAGCCTAATTGAATCTAAGAATAGGATTGAATTTACTCTAATTTTTAGTGTAGTTGGCGCAATAGTGTTTAGTATATTATTGTTTCTTGTTTGGCGTCGATTTAAGCGAGCTCATGTGGAGAAAGTGCTCGGTATGAAACCTGAGGTGGAAGAAAATACAACTTGAACACTACCGAATTGTTTTTATCACCATTGGATTAATCGGAATTTTGCTTTTCGCCTTTCCAACAATGAGCCTTTTGATTAAACCGCCCGCTGATCAACAGTTTTCTGAACTCTACCTCTTGGGGACAAACCGGATGTTGGATAATTATCCGTATAACATTGCCGTCGGTCAAAATTATTCACTTTACGTCGGCGTGGGCAACGATTTAGGTTCAGCAGCATATTACACCGTTTACGTAAAGTTAGCAAATCAAACGGATCTATTACCAAACGCAACCTCTGGAACACCCAGTTCTTTACAGCCCGTCTATGAATACAAATTTTTCTTAGCAAACGGAGAAAGTTGGGAAAACCATCTAGTATTTTCCGTTTCTAAGGCTTCGACATATGCTAATTTGTCAATCATAAACCGACTTCTGATAAACGGCGACGTTTTCAATGTAAACAAGTACGCGATCAGGGATACTAACAGCACTAGATTCTACTTTGGGCTCGTTTGTGAACTCTGGGTTTACAACTCCACAATTAACTCAGTTCAGTTTCACAATCGATATGTCAATTTAGGGTTAAACCTAAGAGAACAGATATAATCAAATGAAACTTTGATTGTTCGTCATAATGAAAATGAATCCTTCAATACATAATAAAATGCATGTTTACTAGTTCTAAGCTCCTTCTTTTCATTCTATAATGGCTTTCCAATTTGTTGTGTTTTTTTGATGAACACGTCTACATTTATATTTATAGTGATGATGGTAATTTATAACTTCAATAAATGGAAGTGGATAAACTGCAAAAAAAGAAGTTCATTAGTTTATTGTTCTGCATAATAATATGTGTCTCGATATTTGCGAGTTCTGTTTTAGCTTCGTCGTCTGTTTTTGGGCAGACTGTTAAGGGTGGTTATAGGGCTTGGCAGCCTGCTGGTGAAATGGTTGCCTCTAGGTTTACTGTTTCTTCTGGTGGGGTTCCCTCTAGTATCTCTGTTTATGTCAGTAATCCAAGTGGTTCTTCGGACATGGCGAAGTGTGCTATTTACCAGGACTCAAATAAGCAGTTGGTTTCGGTGACTGAGGAGAAGGTTGTTTCGGCTGGGTATGATGGTTGGTTGACGCTTAATTTCGATTCTGCGTCGTCTTTGTCGTCTGGGTCGAGTTATAGTCTGGTGGTGTGGTTTAAGGGTTCGCGTTGTTCGGTTTGGTATAATTCTGGTGGTGCTGGTCAGTCTTGGTATGCTAATCAGGTGTATGGTGGTTTTTGGAATGGGCCTTATAGTAGTTTTGCTGATTATGGCCAAGAGAGCAACGTTTACTCAATATACTGCACCTTAGGCTCAGCAAGCGGTCAAGCGTCGTCTGTTTTTGGGCAGACTGTTAAGGGTGGTTATAGGGCTTGGCAGCCTGCTGGTGAAATGGTTGCCTCTAGGTTTACTGTTTCTTCTGGTGGGGTTCCCTCTAGTATCTCTGTTTATGTCAGTAATCCAAGTGGTTCTTCGGACATGGCGAAGTGTGCTATTTACCAGGACTCAAATAAGCAGTTGGTTGCGGTGACTGAGGAGAAGGTTGTTTCGGCTGGGTTTGATGGTTGGTTGACGCTTAATTTCGATTCTGCGTCGTCTTTGTCGTCTGGGTCGAGTTATAGTCTGGTGGTGTGGTTTAAGGGTTCGCGTTGTTCGGTTTGGTATAATTCTGGTGGTGCTGGTCAGTCTTGGTATGCTAATCAGGTGTATGGTGGTTTTTGGAATGGGCCTTATAGTAGTTTTGCTGATTATGGCCAAGAGAGCAACGTTTACTCAATATATGCCACGATAGGCTCAGTGTCAGCATGGCCCCAAACTTCATCACCATCCGCGACAAATATTGCGCCTCTTCCTAATGCTTGGGGTGCCTATTATCTGGGTTATGGGATACTCTTTTCTTCTGTTATTCCGCCTTCTCAACCTCAGATTGCTGCTCTTGACAATAGTGTATTATATAATGGACAACCTTCAATCAGAATTGATCGTTACGTAAGTCCATCTGAAAATATTGCTAGAGAAGTTAATAGTAACTTGATAGAGGTTAGTCCTGGCGATCACATTGTCTTCAGTTGCTGGATGAAAACTACACCAAGCGGTTCAGGTAAAAATGGTGTGGCTGGTTACGGCGCCCGTATAGGTTATACCTATTACGATAGCAGATTCATTTCTGACATTCAATATACTGGTTCTTATACTCGAAACCCAACTTATCAACAAATCTGTGACAACTATGTTCCTTGGAATACGGCTGTCTTGGACTTTAAGAACACTTGATTTCTATGTTCCTTGGGTTGTCTATGACTACAATGGCGCTGCACATACGCCTACTGGTATAATTCCTTGGATGCAAGCTACACCAATAACAGATGCAGGAAGCGCGTATTTTGCCAATCCCACATTATACCTAAATCCATAACACCTTTTCTTTTTTATATTATTAATTTTAAATCATTAACTATTCAGATCAAATATCAGCAACATCAGCAGATATCGTTTCAATTAAGCCCATCGAGCAATCATAAAATGCCCAAAGCCTTAAAAAATAGAAATTGATCAAATTTATTACACAAAGATCAACATTCAAAAAAATATGACAATAAGAGGGAAAGAAATGAAAATACTTGCAACAGGCGCAGCAGGCATGCTAGGTAGTGCTCTGTGTCCAGTTTTAAAGCGGAAAAACCATGAAGTTCTTGTGACAGACCTATTTCCAACAAATGATGGAATTGAATGTCTGGATGTTCGTAACTTCAAGCAAGTGGAGGAACTTGTAGAAAGTGCTGAACCAGACATCGTCCTTCATCTGGCAGCTGAAACGGACGTTGATAAATGCGAGCTTGAACCTGATCATGCTTTCAAAACTAATACTTTGGGAACCCTGAATGTCAGCTTGATTTGTCAAAAACGCAATATCGAAATGGTTTACATCAGCACCATAGGTGTCTTTTATGGCGATAAGCTTGAACCCTACACAGAATTCGACAATCCTCGTCCAATAAATATTTATGGCCAAAGCAAACTTGAAGGAGAGAAGATTGTTCAGAACTTACTAAGTAGGTATTACATAATTAGAGCTGGATGGATGGTAGGCGGCGGTCCTAAAAAGGACAAGAAATTTATAGGTAAAATTATCAAGGCAAATGAATGAATCAGCCAGGCTTAAAGCTGTTAACGATAAGATTGGGAGCCCTACATATACTGTCGATTTTTCCCGATGTTTAGCAGATCTTATCGAAACTGGCTTCTATGGTCTTTATCATTGTACTAACAAGGGATATTGTTCAAGGTTTGATGTTGCCAAGAAAATTGTCGACATTTTGGGCAGATCAGATGTCTCGGTTGAACCCGTCAGTTCTGCGCATTTTCCTTTGCCTGCACTCCGTGCGAGATCCGAAATGTCTAGAAACTACAAGCTTGAGCTTCTTGAAATGGATACACCCCGGTATTGGGAAGTTGCCCTCGAAGAATACATAAAATCATGCTGGAAGTAATGTGTCGTATTATCTTCTATTCTTTGTTCGCTGATAATGAAGAAAGCTAATTTAAGAAAAACTGTTGAAAGATTTGGCCAAAAATAAAAAGGGCTTCTTGATTCATTCAAACTCAAACATTCCAAACGTTGTGAACGATATATGAGAATAGCCTACTTAGCAACCATGGGTATTCCGGCACAATACGGCGGGTTTGAAACATGTGTAGAAGAGGTTGCAACAAGGCTTGCTAGAAGAGGACATGAAATAATCGTGTATTGTGGTTACCGGGGTTCAAAACCACAAATAAAATCCTATAAAGACGTCAAGCTAATTTTCGTTCCATGCCTTAAGAATAAGTTTTTGGATTTTCCTTTTCGCGCGTTCCTCTCTTCATTAGATGTAATTCGCCGAGACGTTGACATCGCTCACTTTTACGGTTCTGATGCATGGCCTTTTGCGTTGCTTCCCCGTATCTCATCATCAAAAACAGTTCTTACTCTTGATGGATTAGTTTGGAATAGATCGAGTTATCCAATACTGGTAAGGAAAATTTTACGTTTAACGGCTCGTTTTCCTTTATACTCATCACAAAACATCATTGTTGACTCAAAAGCCGTGCAAGCGTGGTATGGTGCCTGCTTCGGCAAAAACCCAATCTACGTTCCATACGGGGCTAATATTGATCTGTCAGATCCTGACGTAGAGATTTTAAACAAGAACGGTCTTAGAAACAGGAAATATGTTCTTTTTGTTGGGAGACTAGTACAGGAAAAAGGTATTCATTACCTGGTGGAAGCTTTTAGAAAAATCAAAACTGATTTTGAATTAGTCATTGTTGGAGGAGACCCATATGGAAAAGAATATGAGTCATTGCTTAGAAAAAACGCAAGCGAGAACACCAAGTTTCTTGGGTACGTGTATGGAAAAGATTATCAAAATTTATGCAAAGGAGCATATCTCTATGTCACCCCTTCGGATCTTGAAGGGACATCTCCTGCATTGCTAACAGCTATGGCTCTGGGAAAATGCTCACTTGTGAGTGATATCTCAGAAAATTTAGAAACTATTGGGGATGCCGGTTTTTCATTCAGACGTGGGGATTCTGAGGATTTGAAAGAAAAACTTCAATTTTTACTAACAAATCCGGGCGAGGTTGAGAAAATCCAAAAGAAAGCTATAGATCGCATTAGAAGTCAATATGACTGGGATAGAATAACTGATCAGATGGAAAAAATATACCTTGCGCTTTGTATTAATAAGTAGACAGATCGCGCGAAGTCACAATGAAAGAAGCGGTTTTTAAAAAAATACGTTTACTTCAGGGGAATGTGCATTGATACCTTTGCGTTCGAGTTAAAGTTCAGCCTGCAAAAATGGGCATTATGAGTCTAATGCAACTTTTAGAATGGGCTTGAGAACTTTCTATAAAAGAATACTAGACACATCGCGTAACTCTATCCAATGTGAAAGAATCAATGAAAGGAGGCACCAAGATCCGGACTCTGAAATTCCTGTTTTTAACAAGTTATTATCCACCTTATCATTTGGGTGGAGATGCTACTCATGTAAAATATTTGGCGGAAGAATTGGCTAACAAAGGCCATGAAGTGCACATAATACATAGTCTTGATGCTTATCGACTTAAGAGAAAGAACTTTGATGTTTTGGAACAAGAACCTGACAAGAAAAACATCTTCATTCATAGAATCAAGTCTCCACTAAATCAAATGGATCCTTTAATGGCTTATACCCTTGGATTTTCCTTCTATGTCCAAAAAAAGTTTTTAGAAGTTCTTGAAGAAGTCGATCCAAACGTAGTTCATCACCACAACATTTCTTTGCTAGGATATCCGATTCTTGAAAAAAAGGACAATTATCTATCTTTGTATACCGCTCATGATTATTGGTTGATTTGTCAAACAAATAATCTGCTTAGAAATAAGCGAAAAATCTGTGTTCAGAAAAATTGTTATTCATGTGCTGTAATAAGCAAACGCATCCCTCAAATATGGCGACAATTTAAAGGCTTTAAAAAAACTCTAAAAAATATAGATCTCATGATATCTCCAAGCGATTTTGTAAGGACACGAATTTTGAAGGAAATTGAAGTAAAGAGTTGCACTATACCTAACTTCGCGCCACAACCTCCAAATAATATAGATCCCTCAATTTTCTCAAATTACTTTCTTTTCGTTGGAATGCTTGAGCCACATAAAGGGATCTTACACTTACTCGCTATGTTTAATGAACTTAGATCTGACCTAAAAACTAAGTTAATAGTCGTTGGTGGAGGCAGTCTAGACGCCTTTGTCAAGACTTATATAAGCAAAAATTCCCTCGCCGAAAAGGTTATTTTTCTAGGCTTTGTTACTCGTGAGATCCTATATTCTTTATATTCAAACGCTTTAGCTTTAATCGTTCCTTCTATCTGGCCAGAAAATGCGCCTTTAGTGGTTTTAGAAGCATTATCAGTTGGTACCCCTGTTATAGTATCAAATAGAGGCGGCTTGCCCGAAATAGTAAGTAAGATTGACAAAAGCTTGATTTTCACAGATTTTGTAGACCTTAGAAACGTTTTACTTAGTTTTGACAAATCAGCGTTTAACTCATCAAAAGTGAAGAAGATTTTTCAAGATAATTATTCGGCTGAAAGTTATGTTAATAAGTACTTAAAAATTGTTAACTCTTCGAGGAACTGTTAAAATTCTTTCTTTCTAATACTCACACTTTTCGATAAATGTTTTGTTTTAAACGAGTCTCATGGACTTTTTAGGATTGATTCTATTTTATGTACAATTCCGGTTGTTGTATTGAAAATATGGTGTATTCGTTAATTTCGCCTAATTATGCCCTAAGAGGATTGATATTTTTAAGGTAGATTTATGTTAAACTCAAATGAAACCAAATCTGGAAAATCAATTCTTTGGATAAGCTTTTTTCAAGCGAGAGGGCTTGATAATGCATCACTATTGAACATTCTGATACAATTAGCAAAATTAGGTCACCCAGTATCACTTATAACTGTAAAATCGACGAAAACAAATACATTCGAACGCAAAGGACTAAAAACAACTCTTTTTCCGCTTAAAAGAATCCCTTTATTTTTGCCTTTGTTTTTTACAATTCTCCTTACCTTTCACTTGCCTCTATTCATCCTTACTTCAAAGATAGATATAGTAATAATGGAGCCAAGTGTCCATGTCCTCAGTGCTTTTCCTTCATTATTGATTTCAAAGTTTACAAAAACAAAATTTGTTCTAGACATAAGAAGTACTCCTGTCGAAACAGATAATCTTGGCGGGAAACTTTTAAAATTATGGTTCTCTATATCAGTTCTCATTGCTAAGAAATTCTTTGACGGGTTTACTATTATTACTCCTCAGATGAGAAATAGGGTATCCAAAGATTTTAATTTAAATTCTAGAAAAATGGGAATTTGGACATCTGGTGTTTCGCATGTTTTATTCAATCCAGAAAAATATCTTGAAGATAGTCGTCTCAAATTGCGAAAAAAACTTGATTTAGAAGAGAAATTCGTTGTTTTTTATCATGGAATATTCACCGCGACTCGAGGATTACAAGAAACAATTAAGGCTATGGCTATAGTGAGACAGAAGAACCCCAATATTGTTCTTTTTCTTCTCGGAACAGGACCTATACTTACTGCGCTCAATACATTAGTTCAAAAAGATGGTCTGCAGCAAAATGTTATAATTGGCAGCCCTGTAGAACAAGCCGAAGTTCCGAAGTTTATCAGTATGTGCGACGTAACCATTAGTCCCCTTCCAGATAATCAGTATTGGCGATTTCAGAGTCCATTAAAACTCCTGGAATATTTGGCTATGGAAAAAGTGGTTATTTTGACCGATATTCCTGCACATCGCGCTGTTGTGGGTGATGCAAAATGTGGTATATACCTTTCCTCGATTAAGCCGACAGAAATAGCGAAAACAATAGAATATGCATACTTAAATAAGTCGAATCTTGAGCAATGGGGAAAAGAGGGTGGAAAAATTGTTAACCGAGAATATACTTGGGAAAAAGTGGCAGGCGACTTGGAAGAGTATTTGAAAAATCTTAATAATTCTGATTGATCTATTCTAATGGTATGCTCCTCCCATGTGTTGAACATTTATTGAAATTAGATACAAATACGTATCGTTTATATTGAGGCTTAAGATAGGGCATTCTCAGGGTTCGTACACTCTGGGCTTGCACAAAAATGCGTAAGAAAAAATACCTGATACTCCTCGTTTGCATTACGATGTGTCTTATATTTTTATCATTCATTAACACAGTAGGTGCATCCAAACCAACACCTACTCCAACGCCTTCTCCAACGCCCACACCAACTTCAAGCCCTTCGCCTACCCCGAATCCATCACCAACTCCAACTGCAAGTCCAACACCTACTCCAACGCCTTCTCCAATTCACATTAGCATAATGTCGAGCGGAACAATCCTGCCTTCACTACCAAATCCAACAAATTTGGCTCCCATCCCCTCTTCTTGGTATTTGACCTATGGCAGTGGACCTCAAATTATACATTTAGACAATACTGTAGTACACAATGGAAATCCAAGTATTCGTCTTGACCAACATACCAGTGCAGATGTTAATGTAGGCAGAGAATGTGACAGTATATGGCTTGCAGTTAAGCCTGGAGACCACATTGTTTTTAGTTGTTGGATGAAAACAACTCCTAGTGGATTTGGTGATACAAACCCATTTTCTGGGGCTCGAATTGGCATTGATTTTTATGACTCCAAGAGAATTACAGGAGTGCAGTCTGATGGTCAACACGGGTATTTCCCAAATGAAGACAGTCAGGCAATAGCTAACAATTACGTTAATTGGGGAATAAGTGTGTGGACCAAAAGAACTATTGATTTTGTTGTGCCAAATACTATGGGAAGCGACGGCTATTATTATTCGGTAAATCAACAGCGAACTCCTACAGGCATGATTCTTTGGATGCAAGTTTGGAGTTCTACCTATGGATCAACGGATTCTGGTCAAGCATGGTTTTCTGATGCGACATTATACATCAATCCATGATAATTTTCGCATTAAATTGACTTTTTATTAACAAAACTTCTATAATTTTCATAAGGTTTTCGGCTATCAACTTAAAACGGGTTAATGCAATTTGGAAAAGAAACTATTGTTAATCATTCCCTTTTTTATTGGTTTAACACTTCTAGTGTGTTCATGGTATCTAAGTTATCCTTTATCAATTGACTCTTCAAATGACTTTGTGTTTAACAATATTTCCTTATTGTATTGGTTTGGTTTACCGTTATTTTTAGGATCATTATTCCTCATGTCCTTGTCATTTAGAAATAAGTATCTGAAATGGCTGATCTCAATAGGGTTTCTCTTAGCCCTTTATTCATTATCATACTTCTATATCTCAATGCCGACTTCAGATTCACAAGCTTTCAGGGGCTTGAATGAATATTTTGCGTCAACAAAAAATTTAGATCCTGCTCTACCAAACCATTCCTATTTTCAATGGCCATCGTTTTTCTTACTAGTGGATATGGCAACATCTGTCAGTGGGTTGTCTCTAGCAAATTTCGAATTTCTGTTGTATTCACTTATTGGTTTTCTGTTTGCATCCGGTTTGTATATCTATACTTCTAAAAAATTCAATCAGGGCGGCTTCCTTATGGTGGCAGCCTATTTCATTGTTATGACTTATTTTTTTAATTATCAAGCTGTCCCGTTTTCGCTTGCTTTCGGGATTTTGCTGGTTTTATTGATTCTTGAAACATGTACAAAAAATAACGCATTGAAAATAACAATGTTAGTTTTGTATGCCAGCCTTTTGTTCACCCATGCATTTGTCCCTCTTTTCTTTGTTCTATATTTGCTGGTTCGAAGTATAATTGGCAGAAGCAAGAATTATTTTGGTCTCTTTCTTCTATCTCTGATAAGTTACCTCATGGTACAATTAACGTTAGGTAGATTATCGTTTGCTGAAAACATTCTAAGCGTCATGACAAAACCTGCAGAATACGCTTCTATGATCGAAGTAACATTTGCGCCACTTCAAGTTCAAGTTCCAATAGACATAATAGCCCAATTTTTTTCTAGAACGGTGACGATTGCCTTTTTAATTATATGTGTTAGCGGGTTTCTTTTGATGCTAATTAAAAGAAAAATAAATTTGATGGATATGGCCATTCTTTTAACTGGAATAATATATACGGGTGTAGGCCTCGTGTTGTACACTCTGGGAACGCGTGCAATATCACTAATAATGGTTCCTATTGCTTTAGGAGCGGCTTACCTATTCGAAAACAAGTTTAGACGGCTAAAACCATTTTTAGCATGCATATTTTTGGCTTTGATATTACTATTCTTTTTTATTCCGGTTCATCAGTCTTTCAGCAATGAAGTACAGTTTCAAACTCGAGAAACTTATGTAGCTCAAAATTTCGTTATAAGCCATAATGATTGGCGTATTGGTGATTCTATCTTGATGGATTATAGAGTCTTAATGTATACAGAATCAAAAGTTGCTGATTTTATAAATTATAAAGGCAATCCCCAAGAAGCTAACATTGTATTCTATACTACAGGTCTCGGGAAGAGCCTTGGAAATTACACTGGGGATGAACTCACTCGGGATCAGAGACTTAACGTGTTATACGATAATGGTTTTTCCCATTTAACAATCAGAAGAAATCCATAAAAGATGTTGATTGATTAGATCTGAAGGGTCATACATGATTTGGTTTGTCGCTTTTCTGTCTTTTTTTATTTCGTTCATTGTTCTGTTCATTTCAAGAAAGTACCTTGCAGGAAACGAAGTTCATAGTGGGGATACTTTTTTCCATTTATTGATAAGCAAGTCCATCCGCAATCATAAATGGAAATATCCGTCTTCAATGCAAAATGTTACCTTTGATGAAGCAGAAAAAAAATATAATTACTTGAAGTATCCTCCCCTGTTTCATTATGTCGTAGCGGTATTTCCCGTCAAGTTTCAACTAAAAGCGGCAAGATTTCTAAATTTAATTATACTATGTTCTCTGGGCACGTTTGCTGGAATTCTTTCCTACACTCTTACTTCTCATGTTATTATTGCCATATTCTCAAGTTTTATTGTAGTTTTCAATATGGCAGTCTTTGAACTTGAAGTGATGTTCACACCAAGACCTCTAGGTTTGCTCTTTTATTCCCTTGTTGCTTTTATATCAATTTTTTATTCTCAGAGTCCTCTTTCGATTTTAGCAATTCTTTTGCTTGTTACTCTAATTATTCTCACTCACAAATTCGCATTCCAAATATTGATTTTTTCACTTCTGCCATATGCTATCGTATTCAACAAATCAGTCCTTCTGCTAGGATTTGCGCTCGGCGTCCTATTTGCAATAATAATAAGCAAGGGGGGTTCTCTCAGAATTTTGAAAGAACACATCAGCTGGCTCTATTTTTATTCCCGTTTTCCTTCCCGAGTTCCTTATTTTGACAAGCTTAAAAGTATCTTTATACGAAATTTTTGGTACATAGCAATTATATTCAGTTGTCTCCTTCTTTTTTACATAGACTCTATTTGGTTTTCAACTAAATTTATAAGTGACATTTTCTTCTGGACATTTATCCCTCTCGCTGTCGCGTTACTTGTATCTATTCCATATCTATCTTTCTTAGGAGAAGATTATCGATATATCGAGTACAGCATATTTCCTGCTGGAATAGCAAGTTCTCTTTTGATCGCAAACTCGAATGTTTTCATATTGTTAGCCTTTTTAACCTGTTTTTTTGTGTCAATTCTGGCATTGTACAAATACAAGATTCTTCTTCATAAAAGAAAGAATTTAGTTAATCCCGGTGATGTCTTGTCCTATCAGACTCTGAGAAATTACAGTTTAGGGAATTTACTTGTGTTTCCTCATACTCGAACATTGGAGGTTAATTATTTTACAGGGTTAAAAGTAGTCCATCCTGTGAGATCAAAAGAGTCTATGACGACCTCTCAAATTCTTGCTAACTTATTAAGCAAGTATGAAATTCGACACGTTTTAAAATTCAAAAGCGAATATTCAAACGAGGAATTTGAAACTCTAAAAAGCATGGTTAACCTTACTATGATTTCAGATTTTAATAATTTAGAATTATATGAAATATCAACCCTTATGTAGCGAAGCTTTGCGATTTAGCACTATAAATGATTTAAGTTTTGAATCAATGCCATTATTGAAACTCTTTATCTTTTACGATTAAAGTTCACAATACAGAGAACCTGATTTCGTGATTCGATAATGGGTCAATATAGATACTTCAAGAGTAAAGATTGGATTGGCGCTTGCTAAAACGAAAACATTTCCTAATGGTGTTTGATGTATCTAGGTATTTACGAAATTTAATATAAATTGAAGAAGTTCCTGTTATATTTAACATTAATAGTGCGTTAGGTGGCTGACTATTATAATATCAACAATGAAAGGTTTCGTTAAAACAATTCGGACTACCAGCAATTTTTGGGTCATTTTTTCAATGAAAAAATCAAATAAAGATGCTAAAATTTTCTTTCGGGATGGATCATCTTTACGTCTAAATTGTTCTCAATATTGGAAAGTCAGGGATGTGCTGTTAGCTGGTTATAAGGTTGATCAATTGGATAATGATCTTTTCAGAATACGTGACTCAAAAATTACACTTATAGGCTCTTCTGACATGTTGAGATCCGTAATTGAGCAAGTTGGTTTTTATAGTTTAGATATCTATCAAGACAAAATTGTTTTAGATATTGGAGGTTTTCAGGGTGAATCTGCTGTTTTATTTTGGAAAATGGGTGCTAAAATGGTTGTTATTTATGAGCCTGTTCCAGAGCACCAGGAAATAATAAAACAAAATATGTCTTTAAACAACGTCAAAAGCGAAATGCATGAGGCAGGAGTCGGCAGTTTAGATTCAATCAAGACAATCAGTTATGAAACAACTGACTTGGGTTTTGGAAATCACGGCAATGGACCGAACGAATTGCAGATAAGAATTCAGAATATTGCGAGTGTAATAAATGAAAGTCACGCTAATGTAGCCAAATTTAACTGTGAGGGCGCAGAAGAGAGCCTAGTTGATGTTCCATCTGAGGTTCTTAGAAAAATTGATTTTTACATAATCATGGCTCATACCCCGGAAATAAGTAAAGCAATTATTAATAAGTTAACATTTTCTGGTTTTAGTTTATTTAAAGCGAATAAGAAGCGATCATTTCTTTGCTTCAAAAAGCTACCCTAATTTGGGATATCTATAACCTCTATTGGCTGATAAGAATATCGCCAATATAGCGATCCTACCTGAGAGATATTGATCATCAATCATTTTCTAAAAACAATGTATTTTCTAGGCTAACTGGAAAAAACTGTGCAAGAAAAGAGAAATGCAAAACTCAGAAAACCAAAGAAATAGGTGACACGAGAGTAATCGCACAGAATTATTTGCAGTTTCTAGTACTGAAGTTGGCTAAATCAAGAAATTCAAATTATAATAATTAACAAAAATCTCTTAAGGCTTACATATATTCTGCAGGTGCTTGCATTGGCTGAAAATGAAAATGATGAAAACCAAAGAATAAAACGCCTTACCATAAAGATGATTAAAGAAAAAAAACCGGAAACAATTGTACAACTAATTAGTTTAGTAAGAAAGGAAGAAAATATTCCAGCAGAAAGGCTATTCATAATAATTCAAGAATTAGAGGATGAAAAGAATCTTCAATTTGAAGAATCATTTTTTCCCGAATCAACCGCTGAATACGTTTTTTCGATTCGAGCGACATGGTATTGGGTAATTTTGTTACTCTCAATATTGACAGCATTTTTTGTTTTTTCAATTCCTGACAATATGATTCCTCAAATTTATGCCAGATCAGCTTTGGGCATTATGTTTGTTCTCTACTTTCCTGGTTATGCAATAATAAAAGCCATTTATCCAATAAACGTTCCATTAGAACTGCGATCAGTTATTTTAGATAACATTGAACGGATAGTATTGAGTCTAGGTCTAAGTTCTAGCCATTACTCCTTTGATAGGTTTGACACTGTACTTCACCCCTTTGGGTCTAAATCTTGTTCAAACTACATTGACTCTTCTCGGTGTAACGGTTTCTTTTTCCACCTTAGCAATTTGGCGCGAGTACCACGAAAGAAAAGCGATCTTTCTAAGAAGGCTCATTGTTGTAACTGAATACCAGCTTTCAGATAATGCTATTAGTTTTTTTGATATCGAAGGATTGGTCAAAAAACGGTTGGTTTTAATCAAACAAATACCTTTCAAAGAGATAACCCATGTAGAGAATTTTGGGAACGAGTTGAGCATAACATCAAATGGTGTTAGTGACATATTTTATATGAAGTATGATTCTAAGTCCGTGACTGAATTGCGTGAAAAAATATGGAGCATGCGATGATTCGGCAGGTTTGCATAAGCATCAAGAAAATAAATTGCCTTTTCCAAAGGTATGTTCACTAATTCCGAGTACGATCTTTCCAACTTCGTACAAATTATGTCGACTTCCATTTACTGCATGGTCTTAATACAGGGCATATGAGGCAAAAATTGGCTGTCTGACTTATATCCAAAACTTTGAGCGTAGTTATTGTTAAATAGCTGAAAAAAATATGTATGGTTGCGAACAATATTGAAAATTGGAAAATGCCGATTAATTAATTTCCCCACAATTGCTGAAACAAGAGGCAACTTGTCCTTCGTTGAAGGAAGTAATCACATACCTTTTGCTATCAAACGCGTTTATTATCTTTATGACGTTCCAAGCGGCGCAACTAGAGGGGGACATGCTCACAGAACTTTAGAGGAAGTCATTATTGCGTTAAGCGGTAGTTTCGATGTGGTGTTGGATGATGGAACAAAGAAGAAAAAGTTCTTCCTCAACAGACCGTTCTATGGCTTGTATATTCCTTCTGGTCTTTGGAGAGAGATTGAGAATTTCTCTTCCAACTCAATAGCCTTTGCTTTGACGTCTGATTTCTTCAATGAAAAGGACTATCTCAGAGATTACGAAGTTTTCAAGAAAATGGTTACCAACGGTGAACTGTAAAATTTTCATAAAGCCAAGAAAAAATGACTCTTTTAGGGTTCTGATGAGTTCCGAAATGGCCTGCAAGTTTTTGTCCGCTGGCGTTAAGATGAGCTTGTCGTTTTCATTATGAGAAGAACTTAAAATCAACAAACAGAAATTGGCTAAATTACTTGTTATACTCTTTGAAGAGTTAGGCCATTGTGTGGGCTAAAGCCTATAAAATCTTTTGCCTTTTAATGTACTCAGCTAGATGGGTGTGCGAACAAGAAAAATAAAAGAAAACTGATTTCTTTATGCGATTTATCAATCCAATTGTGCTCGTTGATGAAAAGGCAGGATTGGAGATAATTGCTTCATTTTTTGAGTTGAGTAACTATCAAACTACAAGAGAATAGTAAGAGATAAATCAATTCATTCAGACTTTTTTCATAACCAAATTGTTCGTCGGAGCGGGTCAAGAATCCTTCATAATGCAAAAAAGGTAATTGAAATACGTGTTTACAACTCAGAACTCAAGAAACAATGGGATGATTTTGTTTCTAATTCAAAGAATGGCGTTTTCTTATTTTATAGAGACTATATGGAATATCACTCTGACAGGTTCAGTGATCATTCATTGTTGTTTTTTAGAGATAACCGCCTGGTAGCATTATTGCCAGCAAACATTCAAAACAACACTTTGTATAGTCATGCTGGTTTAACGTTTGGAGGGGTATTATCAGGGTATGACATGAGCACCGCTGTTATGATAGATGTTTTCAATTCTCTTGTTAATCATTGCAGGAGCCAAGGAATAAAAGAAATGGTGTATAAGGCTATACCTTACATTTACCACTCAAGTTCCAGCAGACGAAGATTTATACGCTTTATTTTGTTTCAAAGCAAGATTGTTCGGAAGAAACGTTACAAGCTCAATTTATGAGCCTTCAAAGCTGAAATTTCATGAAAGACGGCTACGTGCGATCAATAAAGCAAAAAAGAATAATTTGATTGTGAAGAGAAGCTACGATTTCAAGAATTACATGCAGATAGTTAAAGACGTATTGAAGGAACGTTACGGAGTGGAACCAGTTCACACTTTCCAAGAAATTGAACTCTTAGCTCAGAGATTTCCTGATAACATAAAATTGTTTTCTTCCTTCAAAAACGAGACTATGTTAGCAGGAGCGATAATATACGAAAGCAAAAATGTTGCACATGCTCAGTATACGGTTAATTCGAACGAAGGTCGAAACTTCGGTGCCCTAGACATAGTCTTGGATTATCTGATTAACGACCTGTTTAAGGAAAACAGGTATTTTGATTTTGGAATTTCTACTGAACAAACTGGACAATTCTTGAATGTCAGTCTAATAGACTTTAAGGAAAGTTTTGGCGCAAGAGCAGTAATGCATGACATTTACAAGTTAACGGTTGAAAATTCGAAAAAGGTTGAGTAAATATGATACTCTTTAATGATTTTGAAAGAGAATATGCAGCAATAAGCGAAGAAGTTACGCAAGCAATTCAGAGAGTTCTTAGAAGCGGGTGGTATGTGCTTGGAGGAGAAACTGAAAAGTTTGAAGAAGAATTTTCAAAGTATATTGGGGCAAAATTTGGAATTGGTGTTAACTCTGGTTCTGATGCTCTTTATTTGGCTGTAAAAGCTCTCGGAATATCGAATAGTGACGAAGTAATTACTGTTTCTCATACCATGATTTCTACTGTTGATGCAATTAGCAGAAATGGTGCAAAACCTGTTTTCGTGGATGTTGACCCTGAAACATATCTTATGGACACTTCGAGAGTGGAATCTGAAATCTCGGACAAAACACGAGCAATACTTCCAGTACATCTTTATGGACACCCAGTAGACATGAAGCCAATCATGGAAATCGCGGAGAAACACAAGTTGTATGTAATAGAAGACGCATGTCAAGCTCACGGTTCCGAATACAATAACTCAAGAGTTGGTGGAATAGGCCAGATTGGATGTTTTAGTTTCTATCCTACCAAGAATCTGGGTGCCTACGGCGACGGAGGCATGATAGTCACAAACGATGCAGATTTAGCAAATAAGTTAAAGAAACTAAGAAATTATGGACAGTCCACCAAAAAATATCATTACGATTTTGTAGGAGTTAACAGTCGCTTGGACGAGTTGCAAGCAGCTATACTTAGAACAAAACTGCGATATCTCGACCAATGGAACGAAAAGAGACGAAAACTCGCTAAGCTCTACAGCGAACTTCTGGAAAGCTCTGGAGTAATAACTCCAATAGAAAAGGAATACGCAAAACACGTATACCACCTTTACGTGATACAACATGAACAGAGATACAAGCTGCAGCAGTATCTCCTTAGCCAAGGAATCCAAACCTTAATACATTATCCAACTCCTGTGCACGCCCAGAAAGCATACAACAGACCTGATAGGCTACCTATTACAGAAAAAATCTGTGACAAAATTCTCTCTTTACCAGTTAGTCCTTGGCTAAACGAAAGCGAAGTTATTGAAATCTCAGAAAAGATAAGTCAATACTCGCAAAAATTAAGGTAACGAAAACGATTGAGCTAAAATGCTTAGATAGTTGCCCTGTTAACTTAGTTGAACAGAAAAAGTGAGGTAATTTGAATGAACAATATAATAGATGAATCTGCGAAAATTGGTCAAAATTTCAGCATTGGACATAATAGTATCGTAATGGAAGAGGTAAACATTGGAAAAAACGTAAACATAGGCCACAATGTAGTCATTTATCCACACACGCAAATCGCGAATAATGTTACAATCCTAGATAACGCTGTAATTGGCAAGCAACCCTCTAAAATATCAACCCTAACCAGAAGGATAGACAAAGAATATTCTCCATGTGAAATTGGGGAAGGGTCAATTATAGGAACTGCTGCAATAATATATGCTGGCACCAAAATAGGAAGGAATTGTTTTATCGCCGACCTCGCTTCTATAAGAGAAAAATGCATAATTAAAGACCATGTTATAATTGGGCGAGTAGTGACTATTGAATATGAAACAACCGTGGGCGAGTATTCAAGAATTATGACGCATTCACAGATTACTGGCAATATGATCATTGAAGATCATGTTTTCTTTGGAGGGGCTGTTGCGAGTACAAATGACAAGTACATGACCTCGGGGGAATGGGAAGGTCCGATAGTCAAGTCTGGCGCCCGAATAGGTGCGAACGCAACGATTATTGGTGGTAATACTGTTGGTAAAGGGGCTCTAATCGGAGCAGGTGCTGTTGTGGCTAATGACGTTCCTGATGGCAAAGTAGCCCTAGGGGTTCCTGCAAGAGTGACAAAAAATGCGCCTTCAAATAAGGTACGCAATCGAAACCGAACAAAATAAGAACGTTTGTCTTTCCTCATATAAATTGTCAGATCCCAAATCATGTTCATTCAAGAACGATGAAAAGGAGCGCGCTTTCAGGGTTTGATTTATTACTATTTTCGGAATACCCTTATTAGCGCTAACTTGACAAATTTTATTTTGAAGGCTTTGAAAATGAATATCAAAATGAAAACAATAGCTATTCTACTGTCTTTAGTATTCTTTTCAGGAATTTCAATGGCATCTGCTTGCGATACACGTACCCCTGGCTACTGGAAAAATCACTACCCTGAAGCTTGGCCAGCATCCGCTTCTATTACCTATTCAGACCCTGAGGTATCCCCATACACCACGTATGATTGGATTTTACCTGGAGGTTCACTTCAAGGTGCATTAGATATACTGAATACACCAGTTCGCGGTGACGCCAGCATAAATCTGCAACAGAAAGTAATAGCAGCTATACTTAGCATAGCCGCCGATGACATAACAGGTTGGTCATACACACCTAATTACGCCGGAGGGCCCATGGGAGGAGCTACACTTCCTAAACTAATAGACCAATCGTTCGCGTGGCTAGATACCCACCCAACATGCCTGCCAAGATCTGAAGGCAGAGCACAAGGTTTAGCATTAGCAAGTGCTATTGACTACTGGCTCAACTTAAATGACGTAGGTTAGCATAACAAATCGAAAAAATTTTCTTTCTTTTTTATTTCGACAAAACCGGTTAGATTTGAATAATCACCACTACAAAGGTCCGGAAAACAAAATTTTTGAATAATTCGGTGAGAAGACTTTAGCCATTTTTTTAAACGAATCTCTAGTCGATATTTCTATAAATCTTAAAATTGACATTTTTGCATGGTCATAAGAGATGTATAGATTGATCCTCAGATAAGCCGTTAGCTAAACATAAAAATAGAAAACAAACTGGTTTTTGAGGCTATAGAGCGCTACACCGATGTGAGATTGGCTTGAAAAACATTCTTGTTTTTGCAGACTTGCACGCAAATAAACGAGCGCTTGAAGACATAGTACCCGTTCTCAAAGATGTAGACTTGAGTATTTTCTGCGGGGACATCATTGGCTATGGAAAAGACGTAGATTTCTGCATTAATTTTGTGCTCAATAATATAGATCTTGTTGTTCTCGGAAACCATGAACGGTTGGCTTTTTCAGAAGAAGATATAAGCAATCAGACTCCAGCGGTGCAGAAATCAACTCTCTACAATAGGAACAAGTTGACTTCTAAGCAAAAGGAATTGCTGATTTCTCTTCCAAAAGAAATTTGGTATGAAGACCTCTACGTAACACACTCGATCAATGATGACTATTTGAGGACAGATGATGATTTCGAAAAATTATTCAAGAAAATGCGGGAAGAAACGAGATATGCTTTCTTTGGACATACGCATGAGCAAGTTCTAATTAGCCGAAACAAAAAAACAATAATTAACCCAGGTTCAATTACTAAGGGCAGACGAGGATTACAGAGAGGATATGTGCTCATGAATGTTGGAGAAGTAACTTTTGCACGTTTGGAGCCAATTATATGAGAGTTGCCGTGACAGCTGTTGGTGGAGTAATAGGACAGAGCATTATCAAGGCTTTGCAGAATACGGAATATTCAGTGATTGGCATCAATAGTGAAGTGTTAGGCGCTGGTTTATATGCCACAAAGAAATCTTACATCGGCAAAAACGCCGAAGATCCGCAATTCATCGATCGACTGATTGAAATCTGCAGTGATGCAAACTGTGAAATTGTCTTTTCAGGTCTCGACGCAGAGTTAATCCATCTTTCAATGAACAAGAACAGATTGGAGAAAAATGGGGTATTTCCTGTCGTAAGTAACCCCGAGGTCGTTGAACTTTGCGATGACAAGCTGAAAACCATTGAATTTTTGAAAAGTAACCATTTTCCGGCACCAGAAACTTTCAGCTTAAGAAATTATTCATTTGAACTTGATTTTCCAATTATATTAAAGCCCAGAACGGGAGGACAAGCTTCGCAAGGTCTTTTTCTGGCTAAAAACCTCAAGGATTTTGAAACATTCGTGGGCTCTGTAGATTTGGATAACTATGTTGTTCAAGAGTTTATCGAAGGTGATGAATATACATGTGGAACGGTCTCCTTTGGGAACCAATCCGTCGGGACAATTCTAATGAAACGTGAGCTTCGTTTTGGCAATACGTATAAGGCCTTTGTGGTGCAAGATGAAAAACTTGCAAATTTCGTGAAGAATGTTGTCGATGTATTGAAGCCTTTTGGTCCATGCAATGTTCAGCTAAGGTTAAGACAAGGCTCTCCCTATATTTTTGAGTTTAATGCTCGTTGCTCTGGGACAACTGCAATGCGAGCCCTAGCTGGATTCAATGAGCCTAAAATGATTTGTGACTACGTTTCAAAGGGTATTCAAAATCCATTGTTCAAAATAAAAGAAGTGGCAATCCTGAGGTATTGGAAAGAAGTAGTTGTTGATTACACGAAGATTAGGAAAATGGCAACTGATGGCTATATTGAAAATGATCGGTTTGACTTATGAAACTAACCTAATGGAGACAATTTTTTTACCCAAAACAAGTCTAAAAGAGCTAAGAAACTCTCTCTGCGGCTGAAAAGATAACAAGTCAAAAATACGCAAACTGTCACCATTCACCCTGCTTATCTATCCCGAGTGGAATACATGACTTGCGAGGACTTGAGTAAATGTGGACTCGCCGAATTATATCTGTATTCGTAATATACTTTATAAGTACAATTTGCGAATGCAACCTAAGGTAAAACCAATGGACATTTGCGCGAACACTTTCGGAATTTCTGATTTCGGGCTCAGCAAACAGACTATTAATTTAGTCCAATACAGCCCCGAATACAAGACACAATGGGATAATTTCGTTTCTACGTCAAAAAACGGCGTTTTCTTATTATACAGAGATTACATGGAATATCATTCTGACAGATTCCGCGACCATTCCCTTCTGTTCTTCAAAAATGGAAAGTTAATCGGATTGATGCCAGCCAATATAAACAATGACATTCTAAACAGTCATGAAGGACTAACTTTTGGCGGGGTAATATCAGATAATGAAATGAAAACGCCTATAATGATCGAAATTTTCGAAAAAATAGTTAATCACTGTAAAGAAGAAGGTTTCACAGAGCTACTGTACAAAACTATACCTTACATATATCATCAAATTCCAGCGGAAGAAGATTTATACGCTTTGTTCCGCCACAATGCAAGACTAATCGGAAGAAACATAATCTCTTCAATACAAATGCCGCTAAACGTGAATTATACAAAAGAAAGAAAAAGAACAATCAAAAAAGCAAAAAGCCACAATATTGTTGTCAAGCAGAGCTTTGACTTTAAAGCCTTCATGAAAATTGAGGAAGAGGTACTGCTTGAACGACACGGAGTAAGACCAGTGCATAGAGTTAATGAGATAATACGCCTTGCAGAGAGATTTCCTGACAACATCAAGTTGTTTGCTTCATTCAAAGAAGATTCGATGCTTGCAGGCTCAATAATTTTCGAAAGCAATAATGTGGCTCACGCTCAATACGCAGCTGACTCAAACGAGGGTTGGGATCTGGGGGCGCTGGATTTGGTGTTTGACTACCTTATCACTGAGTACTACAAAAATAAGAAGTTCTTTGATTTTGGGAGCTCTACCGAAAACCTCGGTCAAGTTCTGAATGGTGGCTTGCTCAGGCATAAAGAGGGGTTTGGAGCAAGGGCAGTAATGCAGGATTTTTACCGATTAGCAATTTAGCCCATCCAGACTTGGCATATAGTCCAAATACAATGTAATAGAAATTGAATAAACAATAGATAAGGTTACATGTGAGAATTGGTACATGAAATACCAAGAAATTAATTTAGATGGTCAAGTTTGACAAGAATTGCTTATCATATTCTTGCTTACAAGGAGCCCGATCGGGTGGCAAGGCTAGTGAACCGTGTTCAAGCCAGCTCAGATTTTGTAAATATCCATTTTGATAAACTTATAGGATTCGAGAAACTCAAAGAGTGGAAAGAGCTCATTGAAACAAGATGCCCAAACAAAAATATCAATATTGTATCTGAATTTCGATGTAAATGGGGGTCAATCGGTTCCGTTGACGCCTATTTGAGTGCTATGACGTATTTTGAGAAATACGATTATGATTACTTTATTCCTCTGAGCGGAGATTGCTACCCTCTAAAATCGCCAGAAGAGATTAAGAAAGCATTGAGCGGGAAGAACTGCGCTTTTATGGAGTTTTTCAAGTTGCCATATGAAAACTGGTGGCAGGGCGGTTTAAATAGAATAAACTACAGCTATTATTTCATACCACGTTCAAGTTATCCATACGTAAGAATATTTAAGCTCCCACGATTGAAAAAAGGACTGCCCTGTAATTTTGAACTTTACGGCGGACATGGGGGGTTCTGCTTGCCCAAAAGGCACGTTAGCTACATTTTACAGTTCGTAAAGGCTAATCCATGTATTAGGAAGTTTTTCAAACATACTTTCGCTCCTGACGAAATGTTTTTTGAAACTATTTTGATGAACTCTCCCTTCAAGTCCGAAGTAGTTAACGACTGTAAGAAATACTCTGATTTTTCCGAAGGAGAACCTCACCCAAAAAATCTGACCATTGCCGACTTTGAGACCCTGAAGAAAAGCGGGAAACTTTTTGCACGCAAATTCAAAACAAAAGAAAGTAGTAGCATCTTGGAGGCTATCGACCGGGAAATTGACAAAACACAAAAGAAAAATCAAACTGTTCCTTGAGAACTTTTTTGGGTTTTTTGTGTAGAATACGATGGCTGCCGTCGTGTTTTCTGGTATAGTTATCTTATGTACGTATTCCCGATTGTTTTTGGCTTAGTTACTTTTTTTTATATTTTGCTTTAAAAGCGCTGATTGAGGGATAAGCTTCAATTCTGTAAGTATATCTCCCAAAGATACTAAATAGCAGGGTTCCATAGCTAATTGTCTGAAGTGACTTGCTTGACAAAAGTTAGGTTTGCAGATACTTCTACTCCCGTTTTAGTCTTGGGATCGAATCACTACGGAAGTCTTAGTATCACTCGGACCCTGGGGCGGCTAGGCGTTAATGTTCATATTCACGAATCAAATGTTACGGCACCAGTTTTTTATTCGAAGTATTGTCGGGGAAAGTTCGTTTGGACAGACGCTGCAACATCACCGAAGAAAACCGTCAACTACCTGTTGGAAGTTGCTGAAAAGATAGGAGAGCGCTCAATTTTGATTCCCTATTCTGATGAGAATGCAAATACAATTTCAAAATATGCTGAAAAGTTGAGAGAGCATTACATTTTTCCTAATATTTCACCTGAAATTGTGAGGTCGGTATCAAATAAGAAGGAAATGCATTTTCTGGCAAAAAGAAATGATGTTCATTCACCGGAAGCGTGTTTTCCTGAGTCAAAATTGGATTTGGAAAAATATGCTGAGTTTGCTAAATTCCCAATAATGCTAAAACCAATTTGTTCACATTCGCGAACTGGAGGAGGAACCAATTATCTCGTAAAGACGAGAGAACAGCTTTTCAGTTTGTATGATCAATATGAAAATTTGTCCAATCCAAACTTGTTTGTTCAGGAATATATCCCAGGTGGTAATGAGTCCTCTTGGATGTTTAATGGGTATTTTAATGAACGGTCAGAATGTCTTTTTGGCATGACGGGGAGAAAAATCCGTCAATCTCCCCCTGGAGCAGGGATAACCTCGCTGGGTGTTTGTGAAAGAAATGACACGATTCTTGAGACATCAAAACGTTTCATAACGAGTCTGGGATATAAGGGAATGATTGATATTGACTATCGTTATGACAGACGAGATGGTAAGTATAAAATATTGGATATTAATCCCCGTGTTGGATTAACTTTCAGATTGTTTGTTGGGGATAATGGATTGGATGTTGTGCAAGTTGCATATATGGATTTAACAGGACAACCTGTGCCTACGAGCGAGATAGTCAATGGGAGAAAGTTTTTGGTTGAAGACTCTTACTTGCTTTCTACCTTTAATCACAGCTTGTCAGACAAGTCTGTAGACGAAGTGGCTAATGCCTTTAGGGGCGTTCAGGAAACAGCATATTTTTCATCAGATGATCCCGACCCCTTTTTTATTATGGGTTTACGAACTGCGAGTAACATATTTAAGAGATTTTCTAGGTTCTCTCTACAATCTTAACCCGGTGGAAGGGAAGCTCTGCATAGCATTTGAATAGCGAAATGGCCTATTATTTTATGCCTTTTCTGGTTTCCTGCGGAGGAATCTTGATTCAATGCCTAAAAAGTATAGGACCAAGAACTGCTAAGAGATTATGGGCTAGAAATTGAGTTCCCTAATGTATTAATTGGTTTTTCTCTTTCTCTCTCTCGAATGCGTACATCAAAGACTACGCTCTCGCCTACTTTCATATGCACGCGAACAAGTGCCTAATGTCTGTCTCTCGGTCAACCTGTAACTCAGTCCGTCTCTGATCAAGTTTTATTGTCACCTCATAACAACCAGAAGCTCTAATCAAATCGAAAACTCGTTAAATATCAAAAAAGAAGCTTTCGAAGCGAATCTAGTAAAATCTTGCAGAGAAAACTATCGCTTACCCGTTCCAATGACATTAGGAACTCATGAATTGCACTGTTAATTACTATGGATTTTTCCCTTTTCCTTAAATCAAGCATTTTTATTAACTCCTATGTCTAATTTACATTTTCAGCGAACTATTTGGTTGATTTAATAATTATCAGGGATTTTCGCGCTAGCCCCTGAACCTTGAGTTTGCGTTCTTGTAATTGAAGCATTTTTTAATAGTTTAGGTGCTTGTTTCAGTTAAATTAGATGAGGATTATTTGTTTCGTAGATAATGGTTATACTGGCGTAAGCACAGGTCTGTGAATACAATACGTGTATGAAGTGTCTACTTTCCACACCATCTTATATGCATAGTAAAGCAAAACAGAAGAGCTTGAAGCCTTAAGGCTTCATAAAGAAGGAAAAAAAATGAAAACAATAGAAAAAATATTTGCAACCACAATGGTAATTCTAATGATTCTATCGATCTCAGCCGTCACAGTGCAGCCAGCAAAAGCAGCGTTGACCATCGGACAAATCGGTCAAACAGATCCAAATACCCCAGGCTTTGCGAATCTGGGCACACTCCCAGCAGGCGTCACTCCTCAATACACACTCGAAACCGTTGCTTACCTAAGTCTCAGACCTGACCCAGTGGGCGTTGGCCAAAGCGTTCTAGTTAACGTATGGTGCTCGCCAGGCATGTACCACGCCTTTGCAATGACAAACTACTTCGTAGACATCAAAGCACCAGATGGAACAACAACAACAGTCGGTCCATTCAACACCTATGTCGGAGATGCAACCGCATGGTTTGAAGTCATTCCAGACCAAGTTGGAACCTATCAATTCAAGTTCCACTATCCAGGAATGTATATTCCAGCCGGACAGTACTGGGATGCCCCCGGATCTGAAACTGGTGGTTTCATTGGCCCTGGCAAATACTTTAACCTTGGCGCATCAGTTTACTACACAGGCGACGAAACTGAATGGCAAAACCTAACAGTCCAGCAGAACATGGTAGCTTCATTCCCACAACAGCCATTCCCAACTAATAGCTACTGGAATCGACCAATTAACCCAATGTGGAGAACATGGGGTCTAAACATTGGCGACTATCCATTCAACACAGTCTACTACTATCCAGGCGGACGCGTTCTCTATCCAAGCAACTACAAATTCACAGCCTACGTCCAAGCACCCAACAGTGCACATGTTCTTTGGAAACGAACATTGGATGCAATCGGTCCAGCAGGCATGCTAGGAGGATACACATATGACTATTCACTAGCACCTAACGCAGGCACACCATCTATAATCTATGCAGGGCGATGCTACCAAACTTTTACAAAGGTTTTTGAAAATGGCACACAAGCCACTGTTCTTCAATGCTATGATCTACGAACAGGAGAAATCTACTTTGAAAGACCAATCTCAACAATGACAACACAGGGCGCATTTGGACCCGCGACAACCGCAGTTGCCCCAACAATGATCGAATATATGGCACCGGGCACAAACTACGCCGTTGGTTCCACAAGCATCGCAAGAGATACCTTAGCGGATCAAGGATGGGCAATATCCCTAATAGCACTTCCAGGAGGATATCTATACAAGTTTAACCCAGCAACCGGAGAAATAACTGCTAACTGTTCATTATCGCCACTCACATCAGCAACTTACTACATGCCAGGATACGCTTTGGGAATTCAAAATCTTGGAAATAGTATACCGGCTGACCAGCGATACAGATTAATCAACTTCACAACCTTTGGGAATAGCAACAACTTTGCCTCGAGAATTGCAAGCAACATAAGCTATCCTTTGAGCAGTTTAGGCGTTGTTGACTACGAAGCTGGGTTGGCTGCAGTCTGCAGTTGGGCTAGTCCACCGGGACCTCAATGGTGTATTGGTGTTTCAATACAAGCATGTGACATCGTAAGCGGAGAATTGCTATGGACCTACACTACAAACGACACAGTTTCCCAAAACGCACAAAGTCCATCATCATTCGTAATGGACCATGGAAAACTCGCATATGGCGGTCATGGTAGACACTGGGTTTGCTTTGACGGACGAACAGGGAAACTACTATGGACAAGTGAAAAGACAGAGTATCCGTGGGGCGCATGGTTCCCATACAACACAGCTTCATTCGACATTAATGAAACAACCGGCGTAATCATTACAAGCACCTACGAAGGAGTATATGCAATAGACTGGGCAGACGGAAAGATACTTTGGCATTTCGGCACTGCCAATTTCGCTGTTCCCTACGAAGGACCTTATGATGCAGAACCATTCTTCACAGGGCAGATATCAGCTGACGGAAAAATCTTTGCCTATAACGGTGAGCACACTGCAAGCTATCCAAGAGACCGAGGCTGGAGCATGTATGCTATCAACGGAACCACAGGTGAGTTAGTCTGGAAGATACATAACCCAATGGTTCCAGGCGCAGTCGCAGACGGATACCTAACGGCAAGCAACTCGTACGACGGATACATGTACGTTTTTGGCCCAGGAAAAAGCACAACCGCAATATCAGTTTCACCAGAAGCTGTTGCACAAGGTTCAATTATCCACATCAAAGGAACAGTGATGGACCTATCTCCGGCACAACCTAATACGCCATGTGTTAGCAAAGACTCAATGACTCTACAGATGGAATCAATCCATATGCAGATGCCACAGGCAGGCGTGTGGGGCAACGAAACCCTTACCGGTGTTCCAGTTACCCTGACTGCAATAGCAGCTGACGGAACAGTTACAGACATTGGCACAGTGACGACAAACGGATACTACGGCACCTTTGGCTCATCTTGGACACCTCCAAGTCAAGGCGAATATACTATAATGGCTTCATTCGCAGGCGATGAATCATACGGCAGCAGCAGCGCGGCAACTACCTTTACAGTTGGAGCAGCAGCAGCATCACCAACAGCGGGACCCAGTGGGTCTTCTGCACCAACAGCAGGCGAAGTAGCTAGTCAATTGATGACACCCCTTGCAATCGCTGTAGTCGTCATAATTATTGCAATCGCAATAGTTGGCGTACTGATCCTAAGGAAAAGATAAACCACCCAAAGAGGATTAAAAATCCTCTCCATTATTTTTTTTACTTTAATATCTCTCTTTGTGCCCAGTCTAAAACATGAATTGATTAGGCACGCGGTGCGTGGGAGAGTGAAAACGTAAGTAGTCGTAAACTTTGTTGTGAGTTCGCCAGAGAGAAGATTGGTTTTTTATCCTCAATTCTTTTAGAGTATGAGGTCTTTTCACAAAATCGGAGTTTTCTAGAAGAAATGTCTATCAATGAGAAAACAAATATTAGAGATGGATTGGGAATCAGTTGAGCAAAACATGGATATTGTTGCTAACTTGTTTTCAAAGAGAATGTTTTTCAATAGTAAGCCAATTACGCGAAAAGATATGGAGCATGAACTGATTGTCACGTTCACCTGAACACGAGGAAAAAGAATCGCTCTATTCGAGAAGAATCTTTGCCATGTCTGAATATGAACTTTCACCCGATGGCACATTAAAGCTATTCGATGTAAAAGGACCTCTTAAAAAAAGGCGAGTTCTAATTAGAAAAATATCTATCTACGACATAACAAATATTGAGAGTTTTGAAAATGAGTTGAGCATAACGTGGAATGGTGTTACTAACCTGTTTTTCATGAGGGACCGCTTGGTTTTGCTAACCTATCTGCGCGACAAAATTATGCGTATGCTCGAAGAACCACGAAAACCTTTGCCATCTAATGAAGAACCCATACTAGAAGAGACAAACTTACCTGCCCGCGAGCCAAAACAAGGATTAATCGAAAACGATGAAAATGTCCTTTTAAGAAAAGGTGAATTGTTAGGAGTAATTAGCGCTTCGATGGGCATTGTTGATTTGTCCTTCGATATACTAATTGAACTGAAAAAAAAGCAAACTAAATGGGAAAGGTTAGAAGATCACTTCAACGTTTCTTGGTCAAACTTCAGTTTCACAGGAAAATCGATACCTTCGCTTAAAGTGAATTATACCAAGATCTCATCAGCCTTAAAAAGTAAAAATTCCGAAGAGACCTCAAAAGAAGCGTTCAATATTCTAAAAGTCATCCGTAGTTATTTTGACAACTTAAGTCTTGATGATGACTTTAAAGATCATGTTCCGAATTTCCTCATTGCAAAGGCAATAATCTTATCGTATTTCATGTTAAATGAACTTTTACTTGACAAAGTGGTCGGAGAGGCAGAAAACAATCAGAAGATCCATCAACTAGAACGTTACTTACAAATCTTGGCGGACAAAAGCAACTTTAAAGTTAACATGGAAGAACTTAAGATAAGCATAGATAAAGTAATTCCCCAAAATGATTTTGAAGGTCACATTCAGAGTAGCAGAAAAATTTTCAAGGATCAATTTTTATCATTAGCGTTCATGGAAAAATTCAAATTAACTGGAACTGAAATAATAACTAGCGAGTTAAGCACGTCAACAAGTGAACTTGAACGAACGCTGGCAGATTTAGAAAATGCAGGAAATTTAGAAGTGCAAACCGATTTTAAGCTCGAAGAAACTGAGACAGAACCTGAACCAGAATTAGAATATGAGTCAAGAGAAATCGAACCAGAACCAGAAACAAAACCAAATAATGAACCCGAATCAAAAAACGAACTAGAACCCGAACCAGAACCTGAACCAGAATCAGAATATGAGTCGAGAGAAATCGAAAAAGAATCAGAACCCGAGCCAGAACCAGAGTATGAACCCGAATCAAAATACGAGCCAGAATCAGAATACGAGTCAACTGAAATCGAATCAGAATCAGAGTCTGAACTCGAATCAAAATATGAACAAGAACCCTAATTACATTATTTTTTTGATTCAGTATAGCATCGTCATAAAAGTACAAGGAGAAGAAGGAGACAGTATTTCGTTGATATTTGGAAGACAGGAATACGGGCGGGTGCATTTTACAAAATTTTTAGCGGCTATGGTTTTATTATTAAGACCAACTTTTCATCAAAGAATGATTAATGAGAAATTAATAGATGTAGAATAATTACACCCGAGAAATTGTAGGGGTCTTCATAAGAAATTAATGAAGGTGAATTTACATTCATAACGTTCTATGTGAGATAAATGGTGAATCCTTTTTTTGTGACAAATGGTCTTTCACCATTAGACCAAGAGTGATGGGGTTGAAAAAAGCAAGATGGTACTGTATTGGGCCAAATATCACTTTGTCTAGGCTACTAAATAACACCGCAAAGTTCTCTCAATCCAAAGTGCCCTGAGTTATTTTATTTAAAAGGAATTGCTTCTCAACTTGCATTTTTGATATTGGACGGAAATTTACGGTCTTAGAGATTCGACGTTTGCTAAGCCAGCCCATCCGCAAGAGTTGATTTAAATAATTGCTTTCGATCGCGCGGCACCTACCTGTTTGATTTGATACTTGCACAGCATCGCATTCTCCTTTGTGAGCTACAACTAGATAGGTTTTCCTCAAATGATCTGGCAAAATGATTAATGAAGATTCAGGCACTTGTACCGGCTGAGGACTCCAGCCTGAGAAGTTGTTCTCTATATTGTCGAGACGCTGACGCATAGTCATTATTTCTTTGAATATTTGTTCAAGAATAGATCTTCTTACTATTTTTCTCCCTCTCCCTGCACTTGCTTAGCAAGCAACTATGCCAAAAATTTATTTAGCCTTTTCGGAGAACGAGACTTTGCAGGCTTGTCAAAGACGCCTAAAATTTGCGAAGGCAACTTCGCATGATTTGCGAAGACGAGTTTGTACCTGTTCTTAAATTACGAAACCCATTGTGGTTTGATACTAACTGAACATTTTTGTTAATGATTTTGTTAACTTAGCGCACGCTAGTTTTTCCATAGTGATTGCGATTTTTAGATACGGAAAAGTGTATAAGATACTTATGACATGTGTCATATTGGTGCTTTGGGATGGATCCTCGAAATCATGAGAGGTTCAAAAGACCAATTAGTTTGCTAACAGGAACCTTAATGCCTCAAGAACCATTGATGCGAAAGCAGTTAAAAGTCGATTTCGGCACGATTCCAGATTTAAGCGTTCTTCAGCGTTTGCGCATTCAAGTTTTCAGAAATTTGTTTCTATTTTGGGTTAAGCCTGAAGGCTATTCAGGTGCTGTACCTGTTTACCTAGTAAAATGCCCTCGCCATGGCTTATATCTGGATACTCCGCATGGTAATCGTAAATATTTTCAATGCCGTAATTGTCTCAATGAAGTAATCGAAGAAGAATGCCAAAAAATAACGAATAAAGAAAAGATGAATCTGGTTAAAGATGTTTTGAAAGCGGATAGTAAAGAGTAAGCTTAACCGCTCTTTTGTTGCCAATTGAATATAAACTAAATTTTAGTATACAATTCTGGCATCCAAGTGGCAACTCTGAAAATTTCAATAGTATTTTTTCTCTAATGAGTTTTGTCCTCTATTTGCGATCAACAGTAGCCATGAAGGAGTTTTTAAAACGCTCCCTAATATCCAGTCCTGCAAAAACAAGCATAATAGGACCGATACAGGTCTGAGCTAAAAACAAAATAATTATGAAAAAATAAGTTGGAAAAAACGAACAATCTTGCTAAATGACTAAAGTTAAGACTCTTCATACTTGAAAAAAAAGAAAAAATTATCTATGCAGTGCCAATAATCCTGATTGTATTGCTAAAGTTTGTTAAGCCATTTACGCTAGGCGATACGGTTAATGTGATTGTGGCAGTAACCGACTGTCCTGTTGAGAGTTGGGTTCCTTGCTGGTTCCAACTTACTGTTAGATAGGTGCTTGCTTCTGTTGGGCTCCAATTAAATGCGGATAAGGCTAGAGTCATCGTGCCAGTCCCGGTGTTCTTAATGTAAACGGTTTGAGTAGTGTTTCCGCCAGCTGCCACAGATCCCCAGTTTATTGAAGTCTTGTTGATTGTGCATGCGGCATCTGAGAATACTCCAATGTTAGGTGATGTTGTGATGGTTCCATTGGCAGCGAGGGTTTGATTGACACTTAGGACTGCTACTGTTGTTGCAGTTAGTGCTAACGCGATCACTATTAAGATGGGTACTGCGATTTTTGAAGTTTTATGGATGATGGGTGTTTGCAACTTTTTGTTTCCACCTGTCTCAATCTCTTAAATTGTATATTAAGACTTAATAAACATTATTTAGAATGGTGAATATTGAAGAATTGTTCTTCACAAATACAACCAATTTCAACTTGTTTAACTCAAAAACTTATCCTGAATAACCAAAGTTCAATTATAGAATAATTGTTAAATACTTCAATGCAGGTTAGGTGAATTGCGGAGGGAGTCATAAGTGATCAATGGCAGCTCATCGGAGGCTTCAGTTTGCAGATCTCATGAGAGCACAATTGAGGCGCAGAAGAAATTAGTTGAATCGCTTAAGGCTCAATGGAAACTTTTGTGGAGTGAGCGCTTTGATGATAAATTGGCGGCTGAAGGGGTATCTGCCAACGACTATGACATTCTGCAAGTAGAGAGAGGCCTGATTATTCATGCAACCAGAAATTTTAAGGCACTAAGTTTTAGAGACATTTTACAACAGAAAATGGTTGAAAACCCCGAACGCTTCATCCCTCCAAATGTTCATGTAGGCGGCTGGAATAAATTCATAAAAACTGAAATTGCCATTAATAGACCTCAACGGAAAAAGCATAGTACTTCTGATACATCTGAAAAAAGCCCTGGCAAACAAGCTGCACAACAATCGAAGAAAGGTGGACGGGGCTGGCTTCATACAACTTAAGCAATGTCTTTCCAAATAGCAATTTGGCATTTGAGATTTGTTTTGGAGGCTTCTTGAGGGTGTTTCCTTTTGATGAAGATAGGTTTAACGATAAACGGAAAAGCTTTATCTATTAATTCTTTCAGAAGCAAGTTAGGGGTAAGGTGAAGGCACGTGTGTGAAGGCAATGATAATCCTACGTTTATGAGTAAACTCGATGAACTCCAAGAGGGAGTATTTGAAAAAACTTAGATCAATAGATGATGTTGCCGGAGACATTTATATGAATGAACGATGCGACCGGACAATCGAAGAAGTTGAATGCAGATTTAAAGACAGTTGCTATGTGAGGAAGAACAAAATGGGCGATTGTCCTTGTGGGCTTCATGAGTAGTGAGCTATTGCTTGTTTTGCATGGTTAAGCTCGACATTTTTGACTACTCTTTTGATTTTTTTTATTTTTTTTATATTTAATTTATTAGATAATTGAGTCAATTATGTGTTTATTTTTTCATTATTTACTGCTGTGTTTATTGATTTAACTAGTGAGCGATATATGAGGGTATTATGAAGTGTTTTAACTTGGTAATTGTAAATAAATAAACGCTCAATTTAAAGGCGAATAGAATGAAGGAGTTACTAACGGTATTCGAGAATGACGAAGCTGCAAGGCTGCTGGATTATTTTATTTCCTACAAACAAATTGTTAACAAGGACGAAATTCCTGTATTCGATAGTTCGACAATAGCTGTTTTGCCAAAACCCGAAGAATTATTGAATAAATAGAAAGCATTTGATTGTTCTAGCTTCTGACGGCTAGGCAATCAAAACCCAAATAATTTTAGGCTTTTTTTGGAGTTTCATATTTGTTTCTTAGTTGTTTTTGGATCTCTTGTAGATTTCGAATGTTTGATGATTTCTTGCGTCTTAGCACAAGCATCACGCTTACTATTGCAATACCAGCAGCTACCACAATAACAACTACAATTATGGTTAGCGTGTTGCCCGTCGCATTGCCAGTTATAATGTTGTCGTCCAGGGTTATTGTTAGTGTTAATGGGGTGCCATCAAAGTTGATTGTTTCATTTGTTTGTGGGTGTCCATCTTTTATTGCTTTGAAACTGTATGTGCCGGCTGTTAGGTTGTCGAATGTCACGTAGCCTGTTGCATTTGTAAGATCAAGTAGCGTGTTGATTCCTGGGGGTTGGATGGTTGAAGAGACAAGTGCGTTGTTTATTGGATTTCCTTGGCTGTCTTGGATCAAAAACATTAGTGCTCCTGAGTCGCTGGTTGGAATTGGTGTAGGCGTGGCGGAGGGGCTCGGACTAGGTGTCAGCGTCGGGGTTGGCGTAGGAGTTGCTGTCGGAGCTGGGGCTGGTTGTACGGTTATTTGTGTTGTGTTTTGGCCGTTTAAGTAACCTATTTTTGAGACGCTGGCGGTAATTGTGCAAGTTGTTGTTTGTGCGAAGTTTGGTGCTGTGAAGGTTGTGTTGTAGTAGCCGTTTTCTTGTTCTGTTGTTGCGGCGAATGTTCCGCCGTTGCTTGATGAGAGTGTAACTGTTGCGCCCGTCACTGGACCTCCGTTCGCTGTTGCGTAAGCGGTTATTGATGTTGTGTATCCGTTATTGACGCTTGTTGGGTTGGCTGTTACTGTTATTTGGAGAGGTGCGTAATCAATGAGGTAGGTTGTTATTTTTGCTTGACCTGTTGAGTAGTCTGATGCTTGAGCGGTGATTGTGGTTTGGCCGGGGTTATTTGTTGCGGTGAAGGCTCCTGTGGCTTGTGTTTGACCGAAGGGTATGGTTAGTGTTGAGCTAACATTTCCTACTGTTGGTTGTGATGAGAACAAGTTTACGTTTACGTTTCCTTCTGGGTCTTTTGCCGGTTGTCCTTGTGAATCTTGAAGTTGTACTTGAATTGTTTGGTATGTTGCGTTGTCTGAAGGTAATTTCGATGGGATGCAATATACCGCTAATTTTGATGGAGTAAAACCAGTTGTTGTTATTGAAGCTTGACCAGTTATGAGATTTGTAGCTACTGCTGTTATGGTCGTTGTACCTGGTAAATAGGTTGTGTTCAAAGTTGCTAGTGCATAGGTTTGTGATTGTGGGATCATTACTTGTGAATCTATTGTCCCAACGCCCAGATTTGATGAGAACACATTTACTGTTAAGTCTGAAGGAGCTACTGCTATTTTGCCTGCAGAGTCTTGCAATTGAATTGCAATTTGATTATACGCATTGTTGTCCGCAGGAACTACTGTTGGCCCGTAGACCTCAAACTGGGCTGGTGCAGCTCCTATGCTCTCCGTTCTTATAGTTGTTTTAACGAGTGGGTAGTTCGGAGCGACTGCAGTGATATCGACTGATCCTGCCGTTATGGTTGTGCTGATACTGGCTATGGCATAAGTTTGGCCTGCTACGATTGTAGCAGATGAGTCGACCGTGCCCACGCTTATGTCTGAGCTAAAAAGTGTTACTTGTACGCCTCCATTAGGGGCTCTTGCTGGATAACCGTTGCTTGAATCTCGTAGTTGTACCATTATGGCGTTATATGTGCCTCCGTTTGCTGGTAGGGTGGATGGGATTCCGTATACTGCGATTGCATTTGACACTGGTCCTTTGGTGATCATTGTTCCAGTGACGGTTTCATAGCCTGTTGCGGAAGCTGTAATTGCAGTGCTTCCTGGTGTGAAGGTTGATGAGAAGTTACCAGATGCGTATGTAGCATCTTTGGGTATAATGATTTGTGAATCTACTGTTCCTATATTTGTAAGAGAAGATGTTAGACTAATGATTGTGTTTTGTGCTGCCCTGTAAGGATACCCATTGGAATCTTGTAATTGCACGAAAATACAGTTGTACGTACTGTTATCTGCAAGAACACTACTGGGACTCATGTAAATATTGAGGTTGACAGCGCCAGCTGCCCCCACAGAGGTCTGGTTAACTATCACAAATGCTGACGCTAAAACGATTAAGACCAAAGTAAAAGTGATAATTTTCTTATTCATTTTTTCTCTTTCCTCTTTTTCTTGAAAAGATCGAGCTATTTTCAATTTTTTCTGCGTTCTCATTAAGAGAATCAATAAACATTTTTTCTTGCATTACCTGTTTTTGACAGAGCGTACAGGTAATATTTGACAATTCTATATGGCAATGCGCAGATTGTTCAATACAATTTTTAGTCCGGCATTTCGTGACTATTGGAATTTTGTATTTATCTTCGCTTTTTACTGTAAAGAAGGTACATTGTCCGTTTTTGGCGTGTTCACAATTTGCTTTTTTTGCTTCGCCGAAAAATGTTGCATTTGACAATAACTCAATTAGAGTTAGAATTTCTTGTTTATTTTGTTCTTCTAACTTTTCTATGCGCTGGGTTAACTCTTCTAGTTGTGTCCCCATTGGGCTCTGACATCCAAGGGTTAATTTAAAAAGTTTGCTTATATACTAAGACAAAAATGGCATTTTAATAATAATTAGATTTCAGTTGAAGGTTTAGCTAACTTTTTTCGCTTTTATTGTCCAGCCTTTTTTGTTTAGGATATCTTTGACTGCGGTTAGATCTAGCGCGAATTTGGTATGTTGGCAGTTGTTTGATTGGCAGTAATCGCACCAAACCATGTCTGGCTTAAAGTAGACGTCTATTATTCTTCCGGCTGATGTCTTGCTAGCCAGAGTGCGGTCAAGAATTCTTACCCCTTCCTCATCTATGTTAAAGTGTTCTAGGTTTGGCAGTTCTGGCAGATTTTGTAGTTCTTCGAATCTTTTTCTTATGGCTTCCTTTATGAATTCTGCCCTGCTTTTGTATCCTCTAGTTTTGCGTTTTATAATTTGGTCTATTTCTTCCATGATTTCGTTTGGGAGCCTTACAGTTGTATAATCGTCAGAGTTAGTTTCTTCAGGAGCCAATTAACACACACATGATTCAATTATGAATCAGGCAGATTTAAACTTAATGGTGTCTAACGGACGGTTCTTTAGAAAAGCGATTGAGTAGTTGGTGTTCGCAATCCCTAAATATGAATCAAGCCATGTATGTATCAACAGTGACACACCAATGATAAAATATGTAACCGTTAAACTTCCAAAAACACTTGCAGAACAAATCGATGAGGTCCTCGAAAAACAAAAACTCGGTTACACTTCCCGAGCAGAACTTGTCAAAGAAGCCGTCCGAACCTTCTTATCAACAAAAACAAAAAACCCCTAAACCTACAACCCTGTCGTTCCGATTCTTTTCGCCGCCAAGCGTGGCGTTAAAGGTGACTCTAATGGTGCACAAACGAAAACAAATCAAAAAACAGGAAAGAAAAATCCGCGGCATAATCATACGCGGCAGCTTCCAAGACAAAAACAAAAGCGAAACGGTATCTACCATTACCCGCATCGATGTGATGGCGCAGCTCAAAGAACCAGTTGAAGTTCACCTCATACCTGACATAGAAAAAGGCGAAGTCCTCATCGATCCTCGCGGAGACGGGTCCATGCAGAGGCCCGATGTTTAATCCCTATTTACACTGGAATTTTGTTGTAAATAGTATACCCCTCCCTCCCTCCTCCGATGTGACTTGAATGCATTACAGATTAAGTCTTGAAAAGCGAATCAGTTTGCGCATAGGAAAAGCCCGTCGAACATTCCACGTAGACACCAAAAGTACCCGCGAACACCTCATAAACCAACTTGAGGAGATTTTCCAAATTGCAAGTGACTACGCGCGGGGGAAAATTGAAAAAGTGGTTGACGAGAATGAGAAAGAGCGACCCCTTACAATAATCGAACGCCAACTTTACGCCCGAATAGCCGCCTACACAGCCCAAACAATCAACAGCATAGCTAAAGGAATAGATATACGCCAAATAGATGAGGACTTAGACAAACTGGAGGCAATGCTTCATAGAACACCGCCAACGTCTTCGGTTTCGCAGTCTGGAGGGGAACCACCAAGAAAGTCAGAAGGCACCTGAAACAGCTCCTGTGAGCATTATAGTGCCTGAAGATCCAGTAGTTTTCGCTCGAGATTTTTTTGGATTTCAGGTCAAAGAGTACCAGGCCAGCCTTCTCCGGGACAAGAGCAAACGCATCGTGGTACGGTGGAGCAGACAAGCAGGTAAAACTACCTGCATTGCTTTGCGGGCGATTTGGTTCGCATGCGCCTACCCGAAGACATTGACCTTGATAGTGGCTCCCACCCTCCGACAAAGCATGATTATGTCCGACCGTATCCAAGACTTTCTAGGCAAGCGTACCTAGAGACAAAAGATCAATACTCTTCGAGAAAATCCAGCGTACAACCGTCCGCTTTCAGAACGGCAGCAAGATTGTAGCTTTGCCCAACAGTCCTCAAATGTTAAGGGGTTACACGGCAAATCAATGTATTGCTGATGAGACTGCTTTCTTCAAGGATGATAAACTTGTCTTTTATAATGTATTATATCCAATGCTTAGCACTACCGACGGCACTTTAATAGCAATTAGCACGCCTTGGAGCAAAGACAGTGTCTTCCACCGTATGTGTCAAAGCTCTGAATTCAGTCGTCACACTGTAACCTGTGAAGACGTCGTAAAAAGCGGACTGGTTAAACAAAGCTTTATTGACGAAATGAGCTCCCTGCTGCCGTTTGAACGTTTTCAGCGAGAATTCATGGCTGAATTCGTAGAGGATATTGACGCTTGGCTAAACCAGAGTCTTATCATTAGTTGCATTGACGGCCAACTTGAACTTTACGAATTTCAAGACCAATCTCAAGGCGATTTTTATATTGGCGTTGATTTTGGGAAAGAGCAAGACTTTAGCATAATCTCAGTAATTAAAAAACAAGATTCACTGCTTCTAATAGTTCACCTACACCGTTTTCCTTTGCATACAGAATATTCCAGCGTCATTGGCTACATTAAGAGTCTTCAAGATCGTTGGAAAACCATTCGGGGTGTGTATGCTGACATTACAGGGGTCGGGAACTATATTGTAGAAGATATGATTCATAGTGGCATTCAAAATGTAAATGGCATTAATTTTACTGTGCAGTCAAAAGAAGAGATGGCGACAATTCTCAGGGAAAAAATGCGTAATGGAGAGTTCAAAATTCCCTATGTCCCATGCAAGAGAGTTACTAACATCGACTTAACATCTGAGTTGAATATTGAAAGATTTGAAATGATGAAGACTGGTCACTTGCGTTTTAGTCATCCTGAAGATAGTCATGATGATGTTTTTTGGGCTATTGCATTAGGTGTTTATGGTTCTGTAACATGCGGTCTACCTTCTTCAGGTGTGGGAATCGCATTTCCTAAACGAAATTAAGGAGTTTGTCATAATGGTAAATTTTAAAGTGGCGTTTAATCAAGTTGCAAATAAGGTATTGCCTGCAATCATCATGCCCAATCCCACACGTAATGTGTCTCAAGAGACAGCTAAGCAGCAGATTGATCAGGAAATTTCTTTTCGGTCGACAAGAGATGCGGTTCTGCAGGGGTACTTTAATAAGTATTCACTTAAAAGTGCAGGCATTGGCTTTGTTTCATCTCCTTTTAGTAGTTTGTATGATAGAGTTTGGGGTATTACACCAGTTGATGACCTGCCTAAGCTTCAAGCGCTCTATGAATATAATCCATATATTGCTGCCGCAGTCGACGTACGGGTAAATTTGACTGTTAGCAACTGGTTTGAGCTAGAAGGCGGCAATTCAACATTTAACGATTATCTGACGGAGTGGCTTCAGTCACATAATGTGCCTTCGGTAACTCGCATTCAAGAGCATGATGCTTTGGTTAACGGGTTTAGCGTTACAGAACTATGTCGTGATGAAGATAATCAGCGGGTTGAATGGCTCAAACCGCTTGATCCTCTCTATATGAGAGTTCGCCGAGATGCTTACATGAACATTTTCGGTTATATTCAACTATTGTCAGTTCCACCAGCAGTTTTTGAACCTCAAGGCATCATGAGAACTCTACATAACCAAGGCTCTGGACGCTTCAACAGTGCGTATGGTGTCAGTTTGCTTCGAAGCCTTTTATTGATACAGGCGCTGATGGATGATTTTCAGCATGATATGGCTACTATCATGAAGATCTATACTAAGCCAATTATTGCATACCAATGCGGCACAGAAAGAGCTGCGTGGTCTGATAGTAAACTTCAGACTTTTATTGAAGGCATGGCTGAGCGTCAACAAGGAACTGATATTGCATTTAAACACGATGTTAATCCTATTCCTATAGATAGTATGACGCGCGGGTTGCGCGTTGAGTGGTGGCTTAATTATCTGCAGCTTCAACGTGATGCTCAACTTGGTGTGCCAAAGATATTTCTGGGCCAGAGTGAAGGAACAAATCGTGCTACCGCCGATGTCGTTATGCAAGAATTCGTAACACGTCTGCGAATGAGCCAGGAACATATGAAATACACTAATGAAACCGAGCTCTTTCCCGCAATTCTGAAAGGCGATTTCCCAGATTCATTTATAACACCAGACAAAATTCCTAAAGTTAAGTGGCGACCGATTTGGGAGCCTTCAGCTGCAGAACGAACCAATGCAACGATAGCGTTGTATCAGGCTGCTTTGCTTGGTGATAAAGAGGCGCGTACAGAGCTTGGTTGGCCTGAAGAGATTTGGGGCAATGTAGTAAGTAGACCTCAGTTTAATCAGAGTATGCCAAAGAGTGCCGTAAGTAATTCTGCGACGGAATTGCAGGCGAAGGGTAAATCGTATGTCGTTACTGCTGTTAAGTGAGCAGGTAAACCGGGAGGTTTTAGATGCTTTTTTATAGTTTAACGCTTGGAAAATTTAGTTGGGTTAAGGATTAATGCACACAATAAATGGAAAACTAAGCAAGATCTGTTAGTTTGTCCAACGTGCGCTAACTGCTAAAAAAGTGGTTGATGCTTTCCTCAAGGACTGTGGAGAGAAGCTAAAAACCGCTAAACATCAAAAATCGTAATGTATCATATTCCGAAACACTGTTTATGAACAATCCTTGGGCAATGAAAGTTCATAGACAACAAAAAAAGGAAAGTAACGGTGGTGAAATAACTTGAATTATGAAAGCAAACATCGAAAACGGCTTCTCGCATTAGCTGTAGTGACGATTGTAGCAATAGCCTCAGTTAGTACTGCCTACGCCGTTTTGATTGCCACATTCACAGGTGGGGAAGTAACTATCGGAGGTGACACAACAGGTACAATCACATACAGCACAGATAAAGAAACATATTCACCCACTCTTTGCTTACCAGATTCTGGCAGTCAATGGTATACAAAACTTACAATTGACGGAGGAAGTCAATATGCTGGACAGACTGTAACAATAACTTGGATACTCCAACAAAAGACTGGAGACAATACCTGGACTGATGGCAGCGCTCTTCCCTCGCAAACAACTATCACTCTACCGTCATATGGAGCCTTAGATGTATATACGAGCCCAACTGGCGTTTCGAACGGTGTTTTTGATTGGAGTCTTATTTCATCGAATGGAGTATACAGAGTAGTTACAACTGTTGAATCTACACCTTAACATAAAGGTTGCATACTCCAATCAACTTTCTCTTTTTTGAAAAAAGTTTAGAGAATTTTAGAAAATAGTCTGCCTTAAGAATGAATTACTTTTACGAGCAAGTTCTAAAACAATAGGTTATTTGTATGTCTTCAAAACCGAATATTCAGCTAGACTATATTGTGCCTGCTAAATTCAAACGTAGTGCTGACGGTAAGATTCTGCTTATTGAAGGAATGGCACTCGACGATACCGTGAACGAAAATAAGTGGCAGGTTCCAGAGGAAGAAATGCCCTATTTTGTTGCTGTCAGCCAGAATGCGCAGATTCGCGTTGACCATGGCGACCGAGTGGAAGACGTTAAAGGCGTCATCAATATTCTGCGAGAGCCTCAACCTACCATAGATGGTAGAATAACCGTTCAATTTGAGGGTGAAGTAATCGGTGATGAAGAATTTCTTACCAAAATTGAACGTGAATATGTTAACAGTGTTAGTCCTCGAGTTCTTGGGGAAGCTCACTGCAGCAGTTGTGGTTCGCGTTCTCGTAATGATAACATGAATTTAGTGCATATTTGCCATGGTGCTTGGGAAGTTATGCGTAAGCCCAAGTTGATTGAGCTTAGTATTGTTTCGAGGGGTGCTTACGAGCATGCTAAGTTTAGGCCAATAGGTTTTGCAGCTGCAATGAATGCTAACCAGCAGGATCAAATTAGGGGATCATTGGCAGGCAAGGGGAAAAGTGTTTGTGAGATGTGCGCGAGCGCTTTGTCTTTTGACTGTTTGGATTGTACATCACAGGTACGCTCCAGTCATCAAGCTGGGGTTAACCAACAGGTAGGAGTAAAAAAGAAAATGAGTTCAAATGATAAACCACTAGATGCAGAAGTTGTTAAAGCAATGATAGCAGAAGCATTTGATAAACAGGCAAAGATGTTAGCCGAGATATGCAACCAGAGTACAGCTGAAGCAATAAAGAAGGCATCTGAAACCGCCAAAGATGCAGTTAAGCTTGAAATTGCGGGTTTAGCTGCAAAATTTGAGGACTCAATTAAGGTAGCATTGAAAGGTCGAGCACCGGGAAGAGGAACAGTTGGCAACTTGGATGAACATTTAGAACCACAAAGATTGCAGCCAGGAATGGTCGCTGTACCGGCATATTTCAAGGAGTTGGCTGCTGCAGCAGAAAAAAAGAAGACTTTTGATGCGCAGGTTCGTCAGGGAGGCTTGAGCTAAATTGTCTTTCGAAAATTCTGGTCCGTTAGTGATGCAGCCGTCCTCAAGTGACCTTTCATTTGTTGCAGGCGCGGGTGGAGTAACAGCGGGACAGCTAGTCTATGTTAGTGCAAACGGAACTGTTCTTCCGACTACAGGCATACAGAACTGGGTTGGCGTAGTAAAAGTTGGCGCTGCTGCAGGCAAACTATGCACAGTTATTACTGGTAAGGCAAAGCTTCGGGTAACGGCGTATGGAACTATTAATGCAGGTGATTCTGTTGTTTCTGGTCCTAACGGATTAGCTCAGGCATTAGCAGCTGCAGTTGAAGGAGACGAAAGTGACAGTGGCGGCATTGCAACATCGATTAATGATCAAGCAGCTCGAAAAGCTATATGTGATACAGGTGCATCTAGCGGTGGAACAGCCGTAATAATTTCTCTTTAACTCTAATCTTTTAAGTTTGGAACCGTAAAGTCGGCAGTTTTTAAATAATCAGAAAAGTGAAAAATAGGAGAAATGAAAAAATATGAGTTTTGCTCCCGATCAACTAACAATGGATGATAGTCCAGCTATTCTGTATCCAGAGCTTCATCAAAAAATCTTGCAAATGGCTACAAGCGCGATGATCCTTGCGAAGCTTTTCATTCCAGACCCAATCATAAAAGGTCGCACACGAACGTATGTAAAAGAGGCAGGCAACGTCGCAATCGGTATTCAACGGAAAGGTATCTCAGCGCCAGCAGCAATGGACTTTACGCCTCTAACAAGCGTCAGCATTACACCTGAAACTTACGGTGAAGAAGTTGAAATCCCAATTGAAATGATCACTGACTTCGAACTCGGCGTTATGGATACCCAGATGATGCGCCTGGCTTTCCGCACAATGTACCAAATAGAGCTAGATAGCTATACTGCATTAAAGGCAGCAGGAGACGCAAACGGGTTAGCATTTGACGCGACAGGAAAAACAATCAGCGTAACAGGCACCGAAATTACTGTAAGTGGCGGATGTGGACTTGAGGATTTAAACAAGGCAAATAGACTGATAAAGCAACATAACTTCATCATGAAGTACATCGCATGCAATCCAGTTCAAGAAGAATCACTGCGCAATTTACCATATCCCAACATCTTCCGCGAAGTAACCAACCCCTTGACTAATGAAGTTGAACAGAAAATCGGCATCTGGACTCTGCTAGTTAGCAACCTAATCCCTGCAGGTACAGTCTTAACAATAAGCGATGGTCAAAATCCTAACAACAACTATGCTCCAATGGGCTTCATGGTGACAAAGCAAGAAATCACCACAGACATCGACATCCAGAAACGTCTCAGAAAAATCATACCCTTTACAAGTTACCGCAAAACACCCTACATCGCAAACGGCTACTGCATCTGCGAAATCACTGGGATGTCAACAAACTAAAATTGTCTCACTATTAGTTAAATTGTTAGCCTCAATCTTTTAAGTTTGAGTCCGTAAAGCCGGTAATTAAAATTTGTCTTCTAAAATTAGGCGAAATAAACTATGGTTAATGTCGGGGATACGTACACTCAAAGCGCGACAATCGTTAATAACGCGAGTTTGAGTCTTCAGCAGACGGGTACTCAGGCAGTTGTTGTTCATAACATTAATTATGCTGGTGCTGTCGAGTTGCATGCAACGGATGGTACCAACGATGCCAAGGTTGATACTGATACTTCAGCTGGTGGCTGGTTAACCTTCGCGTTTCATTGCACTGCAACTTACTGGTATTATGTGAAGAACGTCAGCGGTGGCAACTTAGTAATCACTGCCGATGGAATAGTAACCCACACTTGAGGAGGCGTTTGGAGTATAAATGACAAGACTGTCTCCGAGAGTTTCGACTCTTCACACTCTTAACATCGCTTATCAGGATCCGCAGGAAACATTGCAGGGTACACCAACGACATTGCCTATGTCTGAGCCTGAAACGCCGCAAATAAGTTATACTGTTGCAAGTGGAGATTTGGCAACTTTTACCGGATTCACTCCTGCAAATAATATCTGGATTGCTTTGATTTTTGCTGCTGGAAAGGTTGTTACAACTGCTACTATTAGTTGGCGCATGAAGCGGAATGGAATAAATGTTGCAACAGGAACGCAAATAGTAGCCGCAAACACATATTACACAATCATAGCGGGGTTTTGTAACGGTTTAGGTGCTGGTAGTTCTGGAGTTTTCGTTGATGATGTCTTAACTATTTACTTGTGGAGTAGCCAAGCTGATAGTAATTGGGATTATAATGCTTACATGATTCAGCCTTCAAGAGTTCAGCCATCAACTACCAAGTTTAAACAGTCTGTTTATTTAATAACTTACATTATTTCTACTGGATACCCAGCGTTAACCCTTGGAAATCCCTTTACTGCTACATCAACACAACAAATAAACGTCTACGTTAGCAGTACTGCTTTCGCTGGACTTAATGCGACAAAAACAGTAAATTGTTTGAACCTAATTTCACCATATTATCTATTTCGTACTTATACTGGTGATTACGCTCCTCAAGATTCCGCTGTAATTTATACGCATGTAAGTTATCGACCTTATTACCGAAAAAATTTTCTGCCGTCTTCTATCAGTTGGCGTTATCTTTACGGTTTGACTGTTTAAGGAGCTTTCAATCTTGTCTGTAGCGATTACAGAATATGGCGAAATCGTAGCCAACGGAATAACTGAGTACGGCGAAATTGCTGGTTTATATATCACAGAGTTAGGCGCTGCTGTTAGGGCTATACCAGTTCATCCGTTTATTCGCTCAGTCACTCTTGTAGGCGACAGGGCGCCTGTTACTTTGCGTGTTGAAGGTGGGCAAGTGGTCCTTCGTAGTGATGGGGCGCCTGTTAGAGCACAATAATTGAGGTATTATTATGTCAACTGTTTTCAAAATGAATACGGGTGATTTGCAGCCAAGTTTGCAAGCGACACTTCTAACCTCTGATGGTACACCTGCTAACTTAGTTGGGGCAACTGTAATTTTCACGATGACTCAGAGAAGTGTGGTTCTGGTAAGAAACCCTGCTGTAATAGTAAATGCCGCCAATGGTATCGTCCGTTATGACTGGCAGCTAGGTAACACAAATTACTACGGGTCCTGCAAAGGTGTTTTCACCGTAATTTACCCAACAGGGTCAACGCAGACTTTTCCTGTTAGCAGCGACCTAAACATTGTTTTTCCTCAACAGTACCCAGAATTCACAAGTATCGATGAAGTTGTTGATCACTTAAACGCAACTGGCCCTGACAGCCAAAACAAATTTACAGTTTATGGCCTACCGATTTCAGCAGATGCAGTTCAGGCGCAAGTTAACCACGCGAATAAGTATCTTTTTTCGCTTGTTCCCAGCTTGCAGATATCGACGGATCCACGATGGGTTAGCGCTGAACTTGCTGCAACAGATCTAGCTTGCTTAGGCATTTTAGTAACTAGTATCGGCGGCGCTTTGGTTGGGACGTACGATTATTCTTTGGGTGATATGCGTGTTGCCCGGGCGGGTCCTTATGCATCTGCGATTGAGAAAGCAATTGCTGGATATCGTCAAAGCGCCAAGCAAGAGTTGCAGAACGTTACTTCGGCAGTGGCGTCTGCGAAGGTTAAGCTGGGCGATAGGGTGCCTCAAAAGGGCTGTTTAGGTTCATACGGGTGGTCTTTAGGTTGAAAAAAAGAAAGAACAAGGATAAGCAGGATAAACAAGATGGCGACTATTGGCAAGACTTGGATTAAACGCTTAGTTAATTGCGTTTTTTCCGGCGCCATGATGAGCTGCCTTGTTTATTGCAAGTATCCGCACACTACATGGAGGCCGCATTGGACCTGCCTTTATTGTAGGGTTAGACGCTGGCATTATGGGAAACTTGACCGCAGGTTTTGGCGTTACAACCGCTACATGAGAATTGTTCTTCCTTTGGTTCCTAAGACAGGGGCGGATGGTAAAGTTGCTTTCGGGATTCCTGAGCCTGATGTCTTTTGGCTGAATGAAGACCGGAGTTACTTGCTGTTTCGTGATCCTCGCCGCCGCTTTTTAGCAGTTAAAGAGGTTTTGTTTAATGCTCTGGCTACCCAGTGTAGGCGAATGGAAGTTAAGTCGGGCAAAACTTATTCGAGAGGGTTTTTGTTTGTTCGGAAGAATTTTTACACTTTGCTTGAGATGCTTGCTAATTAGTTGTTAATTAGGTGAATTGAATGGTTAATCCAAGTGATAATTTTCCTGAAAAAATCAGTAATCTCCTTCAGTCTAACTGGAGTGCAGGGACTGGTTTAGTTGTCAGTGATATTGCTTGGAGCCATGACAAGTTTGAAACTATGAATAGTGTTGAAACAGTGTCTCAGAAGGCGATTATTTCAACGTATAATCCGACTAATCCTGTGGTCGTTGAGCATCTTAGCCGTGAAACTGCTTTAGTTAGAGAGACTATTGTTGTTGATATTATCCTTCATACTGCAGCTTTTAGCTCGACAGATGCAACAATTGGCGTTCGTGAGGCGATTCGGGCGCAGATTTTGAAGGTTATTCATGCTAACTGGAACTTGTTGTCTGGAGCTGATCAGATGGTGGTTGAAGGGGAGTATTTGCGTGGTGAACTGCCTCAGATTCAAAGGGAGGCTTTTAAAGTCGTTGTTTCGAATTTTGAGGTGTTGCCGCTGTGAGTGTTGGGCTTGAGGTTACTGGCGAAATACAGGGTTTCAAATGCGCTTTGGCGGGTTATGTTCAGAAATATCCTTGGGCTATTTCTTCGGCATTGAAGACTGTTTCTGAGCGTGTAATGGAGACGAGTAACGTTTTGGTGCCGGTGCGGACGGGTTTCTTGAAGTCAACTTTGGGTTTTCGTCAAGATACTGATTTTCAAGTGACGTTTTTCGCAACAGCGCCTTACGCTCCGATGGTTGAGTTTGGCACTCTACGTATGGCTGCGCGGTTCTTCTTATCCAGGTCAATTGAGCAGCATGCCGTGGAATATCCGCAGGAAGTTGAGAGGCAACTGCAGCAACTGAAGGACAATTTCTTTATAGTTTAGAGTAAACGGGGAGGTGAATTGAGCTATGAGTTTTCTAAGTGTTGGCATGAATGGTGTAGTTCAAGTTGGCGGTTTAGCGATCGCTAATTTAAGGAACGCGACTTTAAGCATCAAAAACGATAACGTTGAAGAATATGTTTGCAATGGCCAGAATACCCCTGCGTTACTCGCGAATACTAACCAGCATGTAGAAGTTAAAGCAGAGCAACTTTGGACTGACAATGCTATGATTAATGCAGTTGGACCAAGTGCTGGGACTGCAGTAACGATTATTGTAGGTCCTCAAGGCACAGCAAATGGCAAACCGAAGTACACAGTTAACAATGCGATCATTACTCAGTTAGATTTGAAGTGGGATCAGAAGAGCGCGGTTAGTGACAGCTTTTCAGCCAAGGGTATTTTGGGCGCACCTAGTGTTTTTCCATAGTGGCCATTTTTTCATATTTTGTTTCCAGCGTTCTTTTAATAATTAATAGCAAATCGGTAAAAAACCAAAAAAAAGAGTTTGAAAGAAAGATGAGTGAAGAAAAGTTTGACCAAGAAGGTTTCGAACGATTAAAACATCAGTATGAAGAGTACGAAGCAAAGCTAAGAGAGAGACTTAGTAAATTTAGCATTAATGAGGTTCTCCGTCAAGCTAAGGAACTCAGGAGCGCTTTTATTGAGGACCTTGGCGAAGTCCGTTTCGTTCTGCTTACTGAAACTGACATTAGTGAAATGGCGAAAAAGTACCCTGAGGATGCTCGAGAAAGGAATTTACAGGCTTTGTTTAAATCTATGGCTGCCGCGGATGCTGAGATTACGCTTGAGAAGCTTAGAGCTTTGCCTTACGATGTATCTCGTGCACTGCAAGAAACGGTTTTGAATGCCAGTTTTTTGCCCCCGAAGAAGACGTTCAAGCCTGGTTCGACCGCTCTAGTGAACTCCAAAGCTTAATTTTGATTTGTCATTATTACCCAGCCTATGATTTAGAGAGAGCTGGGCGGCTTAGTCGTCTTCAGATTCAGGTTTTTTTGGAAGGAATTAAGTTAATTCGGAAGCTTGAGAATCCTTGAGTGCCAATGTTGAATTTAATATTACGGCGTTTGATGAAGCGTCAAGCGTTTTCAATGAGGTTAGTGAAAGCGCTACTCAATGCTTCTCCAAGGTTGAGACGAGTGCCGGATATGCTTCTGATGTTGTCAGCACTTCATCTACTAAGGTTTCTTCCGCTGTGGAAAAGACTTCGGTAAGTTTTAGGAACAACGCTTTGGCAGCCAATAATTTAGGGACCGCTACAATGGGTTTGTATCAAGCTTTTGACAATGTTGAAAACGCCAACATTAGACTTGACAAAGCCAATCTGACTGTAGCAAGGAGTACTCAGACTTTGGTGGATGCGCAGCATGTTGGGGATAAGGCGGGGCGTGATCTTGCAGCTGCCACGGTTGCGCTTGAGAAAGCGGTCGAAAAGGATGGAGAAAATAGTGTTGCAGCCGCAGAAGCTCGGCAGAAACTTAATGATGCAACGCAGAAATATAACGATAGTATCGTCAAAATTAAAAATGACCAAGATGCTTTAACGGTCGCTCAGGAGCGTCAGAATCGCCCAGCTCGCGTCGCCCGCCCGCGCCGGCAGCGCTTCAATGCGCAATCCGCTTCCAGTAGCTGGCGTAGTCGAAGTGCGGGCTGTTCTCGGGGTTGTGGCAGGTGGTGCAGGAGGCCTTGGCGGCCGCCACCCACTTGCCGTCCCGCGCGTGCGAGGTGCCGTAGCCGTGGCAGGCCTCGCACTGGACATTGAAGAGCCCGTTGCGCCCGTCCTCCGAATTGGCGGGGTCGAAGCCATTCACGTGGCTGTATCCGACCACGTGGCACGCGATGCACTCCGGATTGGAGTCCTGCCCCTTGTCGACCAGGGTCTGCCAGGCGCGGGCATGGGCCGTGGCGGAATAGGCCTTGTAGTCGTCCGTGTGGCAGCGGGAGCAGGCGGCCGCCCCCAGGAACTTCTCGGTGGCGGCCCCCAGCGGGCGGGGGTGATTGTCGGCCGGCACCGGCGTCGTGGCCTGCTTGGCCGCGGCGTCCAGAAACGCGGCCACCCGGTCGCGCACGGCCGTGACCTCCTCGGACTTCTCGTCCAGCTCGATCATGGTGACCTCGCCGAACTGCAGAGCGTGGGCGCGCTTGTCCACCGACACGTCGAGCTGGCCCAGGTACTTACCCTCGTTGTTGGCGGCCAGCAGCACGGTGTTGCCGATCTTGTTCATGCGCCGGTACTGCCGGACATCCTCCCCTTCGACGCATATGTCGATGCCTGCCGCGTCCCCCAGCCTCACCAGCAGCTCGCGGGTGTCGGTGCTACTCATCTGGGCCAACAGCACCACCACGTCGCACTTCTTGCGCAGCTCGGGCAGTACGCGGTCCAGTGCGTCGCGGGGGGAGTCGACTGCGAAGTCGTCCGCGGTGGCCGACATGGTGACGAAGCGGGCCGCGCTGCCCACCACCGAGGTGATCCCCAGCTTGACCCCGCCGGCGTCGACGATGGTGTACGGCGGAAACAGCAGCGCGCCGTCGGCCGAACCGCGCAGGTTGGCATTGACCCACAAGAAACCGTGCGTCTTTTCCATCTGGCGCAGGAAATCCAACCCGTAGTTGAGGTCGGTGGCGCCCACCCCGAACACCTTGTAGCCGAGCGTTGCCGTTTCGGTGCACAGGAACTCGGTCTGCTCGCGCTCCAGTGCGCTGCGCTGTCCGAACAGCCCGCCGGCGTCGAGCAGTACCACGTTCGAGTGCTCTTTGCGCGCCTTCGCAATGAGCGCCGCCCGGCGGGCCAGCCCGCCGAGCTGCTTCACCTTGCAGCCGCACTTGTCGATCTTGCCCTCGACCCCTCCCAGATACAGCAGGGTCAGGTCGACCGGGGCGCTGCCCGCCGCTGTCGGCCGCGCGGGAAGGGCGCCGATGGCCAGGGCGGCGAGCAGGGCGATGCCCAGCGCCCGGCGCATCGACATGCCTGTGACGAACGCGTGCAGCACGGCTTGACCTCGCGGGGATGGGAGCGGCAACGCCTTTCGGCGACAGAGCCGATCGCCGGTGCAAGGGCCGCACCCAGGAGTCTACGCACGCCCCGAGCGCGCGCGCGTCAAAGGCCGGTAAATGCTGCGGGCGGCGCCCCGCCTGCCCTGCGGTCAGCCCCCGGCCTGGGCGGCGTGCCCCGCCGCGCGCGGGGCAACGATCGCCCCCAGGAGATCGTCCTTGCCCGCCACGCGCCGCAGCTGCGGATAGCGCTCGCCCCCCGCGTACTGCAGCTTGCAGGTGCGCAAGAATTCGCCGTTCTCCACCAGCAGCTCCAGCGGGCGGCTGCGCGTCTTCGTCTCGCGCAGGGCCTCGCGCAGCAGCTTCTGAGTCCACTTGCGGCCGTTCACGGCCCACAGCTTCATGCCGGGCCCCACCCCCGCTTGGGCCGCGGGCGAGTCGGGGATGACGTCGGGGATGGTGCCGTCCTCGCGCACCACGATGCCGATCGCAAAGCGCAGGTCGATCTGCTTGCGCGAGTCCTCCTGGGCCTTCTGCCAGGCGGGCAGCGAGTCGGTGTACGCCAGCGCCCACCCTGCGCGCTCCAGCCCTCCCAGTGGGGCGTGCTCCTGGATGGTCTGAATGCGCTGCCGGAAGAAGCCGTCCCAGTCGTACGGCGCGACTTCGGTGAGCCCCTTGACGATGTCCTCGAACGAATAGGGCACGACCTTGGGCGGGCCGCTGTCGCCGCCGTGAAAGCGGCGGCAGAAATCGTCGAGGCTGCGCGCCCCCTTGGACTGCTGGCGGATGATCGTGTCGGCTTCCAGCCAGATGAGCGAGCCCTCCGCATAGAAATCGGTGTCGCGCCGCCAGCACGACCCATCGTCGCGCGACGAGTACAGCACCTGCGCGGCCACCGCCGTGTCCTGCAAGGGGCGCCAGGCGCGCCCCTTCTGGTTTTCCATGCTGGCGGCGGTGACGGCCAGGGCGTCGCGGTACTGCTGCGGGGTCAGCAGGCCGCTGCGCGCCGGCAGGAGGTTTCCCAGATACGTGGTCAAGCCTTCGTAGACCCACAGCAGCTCGCCGTGCATGGGCTTGTCGAAGCTGCCGATCCCCAGCTCGGCCGGACGGCGGTACTTGCCGTTCCATGAGTGGACCATCTCGTGGGGCAGCAGTCCCGCCATGCGCAGGCGCAGGTCGTCGTCGATGAGCGAGCGCTCCGGCACGCGGTTGTCGCTGCACTCATGGTGCTCCAGGCCGAAGTGCGCGGTGTGGTCCGACAGGGTCAGCAGGAACGTGTAGTCGCGGAAGTGATGCGCGCCGAACAGCGCCAGCTCCTGTTGCACCAACTGCTTCCACCCCTCCAATTGCTGGGGGGAAACCTCGAGGGCGGCGTCGCTGTCGGCCGCGATACAGATGCGCGCCGCGGGATCGCGTGCCAGCTCGAGGGTGCGGAAGCGGTCGCCCGCTAGCACCGGCGAGTCGACCAGCGTGGTGAGCGAGGCCGGCGCGAAGTGCAGGGGGCCGTCTCCCGCGGCGACCATCTGGTCCCCCAACTGCGCCGCCGGCAGGGCCGTGCCGTGCTTCCAGCCGGCAGGCAGCGTCAGCGACGCCGCGTAGGTGAGGTCGTCGCTGCCTGCTCCCTGGGGGTACAGCAGTACGGTGTTCCAGCTGACCAGCGCCAGATGCTCGGTGGCCGAGGCTCCCGACGAATACCCCGGCTGATCGGGGGGCTCGAGGTAGTCCAACTGGATGTCGATGGCCGCGGTGCCGGCGGGGACGTCCACGTGCAATGCGTACATGTCCTCGGCATCGCGCTGCCAGGCCAGCGGCTTACCCCCGGCGGTGATGCGCAATCCGGCGAGGTCGGCGATGGGACCGTTGGGGCCGTGCTCACCGGGGAGCCACTTTGGATACAACAGCGTCAGCGGGCCGGGCTGCGCCGGCATGTGCATGCGGGAGTGCAGCACGCGGCTGGCGACGTCGCGCGCGTCCACCTCGAGGGTGATCGAAGAGGTGGCGGGGGCGGCGACTGCGAAGGCGTGGGGCTGCGCGGACAGCACGACGAGACAGCCCACCGAAGCGACGGCGGCGAGTGCACGGCGCATGGAACTCCTCGGACGGCAGCCGCGTGGCGAGGGTGCGCGTGGCCCGTCGGTGGGGGAGAGGGCGCGGCCAGTATACCCGCTGGGCCGGCCGGTGCGCATCCACCAGGCGTGCCACCGGATCGTGCGGCTCAGCGGGGCGCCCCGACCGCCATGAAGGCCGCCCACAGCAGAGGGGGCGTGCCGCGCCCGGCGGCGCGCTCCTCGTGCAGCACGGCGAGGCTGGCGCTCCGGACGGCGGCGGCGGTGGTGACATTTCCGGCGCAGCGCGCCCGATAGAAGGCGCTCATCCACCGCCGCGTCGCCTGATCGTCCACGGGCCACAGGCTGACGACCAGCGTGCGTGCTCCCGCAATGCGAAAGGCCCGGCGCAGTCCCAGGACTCCTTCGTCGGCGCCCGCCTCCCCCAGCCCCGTATTGCACGCCGACAGCACCACCCACTGCACGCCGTCCAGGTCGAGCGACGCGATCTCCTCGGCGGTCAGGATGCCGTCGTCGTGGTCGGCGGCGGTCTGGTCGCGCAGGTTGGCTCCGGCCAGCGCCAATCCGCTGCGCAGCAGCGGGCTCTCGGGAGGCGCGCCCGCAGTCGCGCAGCTGTCGCTCAGGAAGAAGCCGTGCGTTGCCAGGTGCAGCACGCGCCGTGACGGCGCTTCGGCCCAAAGCCTGGTCTCGCTCGCCTCGGCCCCCGCGTAGATCTCCGTCGCCCCGCGCCCCCGCCGGCCGCGCGCGAAGATCGCCGCCACCTCGGCGGCCTCCTTGGCTGCCCCCGGCAGCTCCGCGAACCGCAGGGTTGCAAGCTCCTGGCAGTCGGAGCGGGCGCCGCGAAATCGGGCTGCCGCTACGGGCGCCGCCGGGGCAGGAGGCGTGGGCCGTGACGTGGCGACACCGCCCCGCGTGCGCGGGACTCCGTCCCGACCCTGCGGGGTTGCGTTGAAATCCGGCCCACCCATGGCGAGCAGGCTCGCGGGGGTCGCGTCCGGCGGACCTGCCTCCAGCAGATCACGCTCGGAGGTCAGCACGCACAGCGGCACCTTCTCGATGAGATAGCCGATGGCGCCGGGCTCCGGGAGGGCGCCCAGGTTCACCCACTGCAGCGCGCCGTCGGGCACGACGAACACCGTCGAGGCCCCCGCCAGTTCGGCGGCGATGGGATCCCAGACGGTCGCGCGCAGGCGTTCGCCGGCTTCGCGCACCGCACGCTCGGCGTTCTGCCGCAAGGGTCCGGCGGGCACCGCGCCATCGAGCACGGCGCGGCGCCACGCCTCCACCAGCTGTGCGATGCGCTCGGGGGGGGCCAGCGCCACCACGCGTGGTTGCGGGCGGTCGGCGCGTACCACGAACGCGCACATCCGTGCGGAGTCCGCCGCAACCTCGGCGCGCGCATAGCACAGCAGTGCCGCGCCCCGCGGGAGTGCTCGCTGCACATCCTCGAACCCGGTGGCGTCGGCGGCGGTCTGCCGTTGGAGCTCGCCCAGCTGGCCGGCCAGATCCCGCTCGAGCCGCTCCTTGTCGACCTGCGCGCGGGCCAGTCGGTCCCGCGCCCGCTCGGGCGGCCCCGCGGGACCGCGCACCACAAGGCTGGCCAGATGCGTACGCGCCCGCTGCAACAGGTCGGCCCGCGCGCGCACCTGCGGATCGGCGCTGGCCTGCGCCATGCGGCGGCGGGCGGCCATTTCGTCGAGCACCAGGGCGCGTCCATGGAGCACGGCGTCCCACGCCGCGCGGGTCAATTCCGTATCGTGTGCCGCCGCCGCGGCCGCCACCGCGATGGCGGCCCCCTTGGCGCGCACCGCGGCATACTCCAGCGCTTCACGCTCCGAGAGCCCACGGGCCAGCAAGCGCAGGTGATCGCAGCCGATTTGTTCGGCGCGCGTGGCTGCCGCCACGCACGCGGGCCAGTCGCGCTGCTCGAGACAGACGCGCGCCAGGTCCTGCAAGCACCGCCCAAAGGTGGGGTGGGCCGGCCCCAGGGTCTTCTCGAACAGATCAGCGGCGCGCTGCAACTGGGCGCGGGCCGCGGGCAGGTCGGCAGTACGCCAGAGCAAGATGCCCAGGTCGTATTGGCTCTGGGCCACCTCGGAGTGCTCCGCGCCGAACACCTGCGTGCGAATGGCGAGCGCGCGCTCGATGTCCGCGCGAGCGGCGGCCCACTGCTTTCGATCGATCAGCAGCCGGCTGTGATCGCTGAGCGTCATGGCCAGCTCGGCGGCCACATCCGGCCCGGCCTTCTCGAGCAGCGCGATGGAGCGCGCGAATGCCTGCTCGGCGCGGTCCTGTTCGCCCATGTGCTGCAGCGTAGCGGCCACGTTGTGCAGGCGCCGCCCCACGGTGGGGTGGTCGGGCCCCACCGACTTTTCGGTGATGGCGAGCGAGCGCTCGAACAGCTCCAGCGCCTTGGCCGGATCTCCGAGAGCGATCGTCGCCGCGCCCAGGTTGTTCAGCGAGCCCGCCAGATAGGGATGCTCCGGGCCCAGGGTCTGCTCGTCGATGGCGACGACTTGCTCGAACAAGCTGCGCGCGGTCGCATAGTCCCCCATGGATTGCGCCAGCGAGGCGAGGCCATTGAGCCCCGCCGCGACGTTGGGGTGGGTGGGTCCGTATGTGGCGCGCGCCGACTCCACGGCCTGCTCCAGATAGGGCCGGGCCTCTTCATACTCCCCCAGCATGGCCAACAGTTGGCCCAGGCCGTTGGCGGCCAACATCCGCCGCCGGTCGTTGGGCGCACCGTAGCGTTGCAGCAGGTCGAATGCGCGCTCGTACGAAGCGCGCGCGGCGTCGAATTCGCTCACCTGCCACAGCGCGAACCCCAGGCTGATGAGCGGGCGGATCAGCAGGGGATGGTCCGGACCCACGGCGCGCTGCCGCAGGGTCAGCACGCGTTCGCACACGGCGCGGGCACGGCCGAAGTCGCGCGACGTGACCCACAGCTCCTCGAACCGCATCAACGAGCCCGCGACGGCCAGGCTGTCGGGGCCCGCCGCCTGCTGTCGCAGTCGCAGCGCGCGCGCGTACAGCTGCTGCGCTTGCTCGAGGTTGCCGTCGCGCCGCTGCAGGGTCGCCAGACTCTCGAGGGTCATGGCCACTTCCGGATCCCGCGGGTCCAGCTGGGCTTCCCCGAGCTGCCGGGCACGCTCCCAGTTGGCGCGGGCCTTGTCCCGCTCGCCGGTGTCCAGCTGCACCGTCCCCAGGTCGTTGAGGATGCCAGCCCGATCACGGTTGGTGCCGATGCCGGGCTGTTCCATGAGCGCCAGCGCTCGCTCATACGCCGCCTTGGCCCCGGCGGAGTCCCCCGTGCTGACGAGCACGTCGCCAAAGGTGCGCAGGCTGGCGATGAGCTCGCCGGGGGCCTCGGTCTGCGCGCGTTCGCGCACGCGCAGCGCGCGCTCGGTGAGGTCGCGCAGCGACGCCTCGTTCGTCTTTTCCTGGCGCAGCAGCGTCTTCGCCAGCAATTCAGCGGCGGCCGCCCAAGGCGCCGTGTCCTCACCATCGCGGCGGGCAGTTTCGGCGAGCAGGGCGCGCGCCGCGGCCTCGGCCTCCACCAGGCGCCCCTGGTCCAGGAGCTCGCGGACGGGCCGCTGGGCCCGTCGTCAGGGGGGGCGCTTCCGGGATCGGCCGATGCCCAAGCCAACGGCAGCGCCAGGAGTGCCGCGCACGCGGCGACCACGGTCGGGAGCAGCAGCAATCTCGGTCCGCGTTGCGATCGCGCGCGCAACATGAAGGCCTCACACGGGGCTCGTCGACGGGGCACCCGGGGGGAAAGCTCGACGATACACCGCCGCGGGGCGCGCTGTCTTGGCCGCGCCCCATCGCCCGGCTCGCGAATCTCTGGTACGCTCAAGAGCGGTCACACGACACGCCCCTCGACCGGACCCCTCGAGCGTCGGACCCACGTCTTTCTGGAGGCATGCCATACGAGAACCACCCAATTGCTTTCGGGAATGGCGGCAGGACTGCTGGCCGCCGCACTGTCGAGCAGCCCAGCGGCGGCCGTCGAGACGATCCTCCAGAACGACGGCTATATCAACGGCGGGCAGGCGGGGTTCCAACCGGGATTCGTCGAGGGGGAAATAGCCGCCTCGCGGTTTCTTCCCACCGGCACCGCGCCATGGCGGGTCAATCGCGTGCACTGTTGTTGGGGGGCCACGTCCACGCAGACCATCACCCTGCACATCTGGGATGACACTGCCGGCACCGCAGCCCCGGGCACAGAGCTGTATTTCGGCGACTATCAACTGATCGGGTCCGACGCCGCGATGCAGGAGATCGACCTGATCGGGAACAATGTCCTGGTCTGGGACAGTTCCGGGTGGGCATCGAGTTCCAGCACGCGGGGCTGCCGTCGGTGGCGCGCGACAACGACGGGAACATCCAGGATCGAAGAACTTCATCTACACGCCGTCGGTGCCGGGGTGGTTCCAGTCGGGGCTGTTCGGGCTCACGGGATCGGATCATCCGCGCGGGGGTCGAGCCGGCAGCCAGCGGTTCCGTCGACGCGCCGGATATCCTGAGCATCCTCGACGTGCGCAACGACCAGGGACGCCAGGTGCGCATCCGCTTTGCGCGGTCGGGGCAGGACCAGGCGGGCGCGGTGACACCCATCGTCAACTACGAGGTGCTGCGCCGCGTGAATCCGTTGCTGAAAGCCGCGGGCGTTTCCAGTCCCGCGCCCGGCACGTCGCCCTCCAAGCTGGCCGGGTGGGACTTCGTCGCCGCGGTGCCGGCACACGGCGAGAGCAGCTACAACATCGTGGTGCCCACGCTGGCCGACTCGACCGCCGGCAGGGGTATCCGTTGGACCGCGTTCATTGTCCGGGCGGCGACGATCGCCCCGCTCACATTTTTCGACTCGCCGGCCGACTCG